>JBMZBJ010000004.1:0-256468 GCA_049612225.1 Porticoccaceae bacterium
CTCAAGATGCTATTGGTGGGGTTTTATTGAAATCAAACGACTCCGACCCCATTGATCCCTCAAGATGCTATTGGTGGGGTTTTATTGAAATCAAACGACTCCGACCCCATTGATCCCGTAAAATGGATTGGGAGGCTAGCCCAGTCTGAGCAAGGTAGTGCTATCAAATTGTGACAAAGAGGTCTACCAATCTGTCAATGACGATGAGCTTCTGGAAAATATCAAATTAAATCGCTGCATTGCTATTAAACGGCCAACTGAGGATGGAAATGATATTTTAATGGGCTATGTCACACCATTTGGTTCAGGGCGGGACTTATAAGAGCAGATTAGATTGAGTTGGTATTACAATCTCAAGATGCTATTGGTGGGGTTTTATTGAAATCAAACGACTCCGACCCCATTGATCCCTCAAGATGCTATTGGTGGGGTTTTATTGAAATCAAACGACTCCGACCCCATTGATCCCGGGTTTTATTGAAATCAAACGACTCCGACCCCATTGATCCCGACCCCATTGATCCCCCCATTGATCGTGCTGATATAATCTAATGATTATATTGACTTTTTGGTGCAATTAGTATGGAACACAGTGAAATCATTGATGATCCTTCTCAGTATGGAAGCAAAGGCCAATCTTGGGCAAGTGAGTTTGTTGCCTACATGAAGGCGATAGTAACCCATCCAACTTACAACGGAATGCCTGACGCGATAAAAGATGATGGGAAAATTCAATGGGAGGCTCCATCAAATCGTTCAAGTGGTCAATATCAATTTACGCACAATAAAAGGAGGGATTGGTGGAAAGCCAAAGCTGAGAGCCTTGGAATTGATACTACGAAGGATCAATGGATAAGCAAAACAGCAAAGCAGATTCACCCCACAGGGGAGAAACCTTGCAAAAGGTGCGGAGAGATTATGAAAATTGCTTATGTTTATCCACAGGCAAACCTTGTTAAGCGGTTTAAAAAGCATCTGGGTGAAGACTTTGAAATTTCTACAATGGAGCCAATCCATGATGTAGTTCAACGGGCCTATGATTTATTGCCGGAAAAGTTTCTATCATCTTTTAAAAAGCTTTTTGCTACAAAGGATTCTGTTGTCCCTGAGATTGGAGATAACATAGACGAAATATTTAGCTGGCTTGATGATGAATACATCCCTAATGAACCTTCTATTTTGAGTCCCGGTGTGATGTCGAATGCCCCGGACAGATTTGATGGGTTTCATTCATTTAATAGGTGTTGCAGGGGGAAGGCAGATACTGGAAGGCATGCTGCCAACTTGCGGAGCTATACTACGGATAGGCGGGTCTTTGAGTTTTGGTCTGAGGGTGATTGGATCGCTGCGGATCGTTTAATGGGTCTAGTTAAAACAGTACTTAGAAATGAAGCAAATGCAGATGGGGGAGAAGGCCCTCCTACAGCCGACCATATTGGTCCATTATCGCTCGGATTTTGCCATCGTCCTGAATTTAAACTATTAAGTAAGGCTGCTAATTCTGCAAAAAATAATAGAATGTCTTTGGAGGATGTTTATTACTTAATAGAATGTGAAAGGAAAGGCATCAATGTCGCATCTTGGTATGCAAAACCTTTGTGGGATCTACGTAAACTAAGTGTGAATAGTGACGAAAAGGCACTCAGATTATCTAAAATGCTTAGGGATAATCAAAGAAACGCGATGAAAATATTATGCTCGATGTATGAGAGTGAGAAATATGCATTTCTTGTATACTTGCTTGAACTTCATTTTGCCGATCGAAAAGTCGAATTTGAAAATCTAAGAGCGGAAGACTTCTTTACGACATTTGATCAGTTAGTAGAAGAACCTAGGACAACCAAGTACTCCAGCGAACAGAAGGCTCGGCGAATTCGAATTGGGTTTGAGGCTCTAAGAACCTATATAGAGAAAAATAATCGACATACATTTGAGGTTGAAGTTGATGCTGTGTCCGTACTAGTCGAAGATGCAGTTAATATTTTAAATAATTCGAGTCAGGAAATACTTGAATTAGATGCTCAAGTAAAAGGTATTCTTTTTTCTGAAGATGGCGGGAGGTCAGAATTTGCTTTGCGAGAATGGGCCCAATCTTTTCCTATAGAGAAAATAGAGTCTTTTGATAAAGCTAAGGAGAGTTTAAATTCGGCTATGTCTGTCGTAGGTAAATCGATTAACGAAATGTGGGAAAGTGATCGTTACGTTAGAGAAGAGTTTGAGGATGTAAGCTAGTTTTTTCGATGCCGGAATAAAATATCTATGCTGATGTCTGTTTGTATATGAGGCTAGCCTAATAGTTGTAGGCTAGCCTTTTCTTTGCAGAGCAATATTCAGTTCGAGAAGTAAGAGAGGTAGGTTTCGGGAGATATTTCCCCTCTCATGAGCCGCTGATAGTCACTCTTTGGCTCTGATATGTAGTTCAAATGTGAGCCGTTCTCGCCCTGAGAAATTGGAGGCAAATCCGAAATAGCTTCATCAACTGTTATCCAGCTTTTTAGATCTGAAAAAAGATCATTTTTATTGTTGCTTGTTTTTGGTGCTGGTGGAAAGACCTTGAATTTAGCTTCTTTTGAACCTACCAATATGACTCTTTTCCTTCTCTGCGGTATTGCATAGTCCTCACTATTTAAAACCCAGCCGGTTAAGTTTGTCATTACACTGCTAAATTCAGATTTAACTCTCTCAAATACTTTTCCTTTTTCCATGCTCAATAGGCCCGCAACATTTTCAAACACAAAGCCATCTGGTGAAACTTCTTCTAGTAGTTTTTTATAATGAACAAACAATGAGTTTCTCTGGTCGTCCATCGAGCGTTTGTTTCCAGCAGTTGAAAACCCTTGGCAAGGTGGGCCGCCTAAAACCCAAAATGGAGTAGAAGGGTACTTGGCTCGTATTTTTATACACTCCTGAACTAAAGTTGTGAAAAAATCATCATCCGAGATACTTCCACACAGGGTATTGCCATGAACATTTTTGGCGTAAGTGTCTAGGAATCGAGACTCAATGTCATTCGCTAACAGCGGTTGCCAGCCAGCCCATTTAAATCCAAGGCCCATTCCTCCTGCGCCAGAGAATAGGTCAATAAAAACGCCCGTTGATCCAATACTTTGTTTGATTTGATTTGCAATCTGAAATGATAAAAGAGGGGGTACTGCATTCCCTATTTGAGTATTGACCGCTGTTTGAGGTCCTGAAAACTCGAAGTTGTCCGGAAACGACTGTAATCTCGCAGCTTCTCGTTGTGAAAGAACACGATCTTGAGAGTAGTGAATGTGGCATCCATTTCCAGGCCTGTTGAAATAGGTGTTGATCGTATATGAAGGCATTTCTGCCCGTAACCTACCATAATATGTCGAACGGCTTCCTTTTCCTTGAATATAGCTCTCTCGTATTTGAGCAATTCTTTTTGAGGGTATATCTTCAGGAATGTTTTTCCAGTTCCCTCCGGGTGGAACTGAATGAACAATTTTCATATCAAGATCACTTAACTTTGAACTAAGATGATTTGGAATTAAGTGAAATGTTTCTGCTTTATTCATAGACGTATCTTCAAACTCTAATAGAATCTTTTGTTTTTCTTCTTTGGTTATTTTTTCGAAAGAGTCGATAATTAGTTCGAACTCTTTCCTATTGAGCCCGTATACTTGGCGGGCCACAATGGCTTCTAGCTTTTCTGAAGATACATTTTCACCGTTGACCTTTCTTTTACATAAATTTGCAAGCTCTGTTAGCTTGGATGTGATTTTCTGTGATGGTATGTGTACCTTTCTTATTGCTGAAAGAGATACATGTCCCGTGGCAAGATAAAAACGAAGTTGAAATTCAAAGCATAGCGAATTGATGATTCCTAGTAGTGATAGCAAGCTAGTTTCATCACTATTTCTATAAAACGTAACGCCTAATGAATTCCCTGTTATGGCTCCTCTTGGGACTATGGTGGCAATGACTCTCCTTTTCTGGCTAGGACGAGAAATATCTCGCCAGGCAATCCTTTGGTGTGAAATGCTTTCTGGAGGGGAATATCCTGGCTTTTGGGCATAGAGTTTTTCTTGGTCATCTAGCTTGAAACGATTTACCATTCTGCCTTTAACAAAGGACAGTCCTGACTTCTCGTTAGATAGCCAATTTTTACTGCCGGTTTCATCAAGCTCTCTGCCTGCCCATAATTCCATTTTTTCCTTCTCAAGAACCTCCCAGGTTGGGAAGTCTCTTTTCAGTTTCTGTAAAACTTTTATAGACTCTGAACCTAAAGTTATCGGTATCATGTACTCATCTTGATTACCTTCTTCAAGAGAAAAATCGCCCGATGACTTTTCCTCTAAGTTCTTATCAAATATTGTTAGCTTAGTTGTGCATCTGGCTGAATCACTTTTTTTATAGGTTAATGATGAAGATGCAACATCAGCTTTTCCGAACAACTTTGCTTCTGCTGGGTAGTAAGATAACTCGATTAAATCAGAGGTAGCTATGATCTTTTTTCTTATTCTTCCTGATTGGTCATCAGCAAAAAAAGACGCAGGTAAAACGATGCAGCAATAGCCATTGTTCCTTAAGAGTAGATGGCTTAGTTCTGCTCCCACCCTTGAGAGATTTGTTCCCCATCCTGCAAACTTTCTTTTCGGTTGCGAATCTGGATAATTGTCAGACAAAAAATTATCGTAGTCTTTCATTGAGGATATATATAGATTCTTTGAATCTTCATCCAACTGCTTTAATTCTCTGGAGTCAGGCTTAAGAAGTTCCCACGGAGGGTTTGTGACAACAAGGTCTGCTTTGTCTCTATACATACTTGCAAATTTAAATGCATCACCAGACTTGATTGTGTACGTTATGGACACACCTTTGTCTTCTAGTCGTTTGATACTTCTTTCTGCCTCCTGCAGGCCTGATTCATTAATATCAAAAAGGTAAACATCCCACTCTTTTGGTAAGTTATTGGAAAGGCAGAATTCAATAAGCCAAATTACTAACCGCCCGTCCCCAGCAAATGGATCAAAAACTTTTAATCTTCCAGCTTTAACAAATTCGGTTTCTGAAATCAGAGGCTCAAACATTTGAGTGGCAATAGATTTATGGGTGTAATAACAACCCGTAGCCTTCTTTCGAAACTCTTCTGTTAAAGATGCTGGTGAAGTGTCTCTTAAAACTTCTAAATGATTCATTGGTTATCACTCTTGACTACACTTTGAGCTTTTTGTTCGTCAATCCATTGCTCAATATCGTTCGGGAGAAACCTCCAGCTATCAGCAACTTTAAATCCAGGAAGTTTTCCGGATACTGCCATGCGATAGATAGTTCTTTCGTTGACATTCAGAAGTTCTGCTACTTGTTTGACGGTTAATGCTTGTTCCATGGGTCGATTGCGCCGAGTACACTTGATGACGGTAGAGTACACTACAATACATTAGAATCCAATAAAAATACTGTTTAAATAAACAGCTTATTTGAATTGGTTAACCAATTCACCCAACAAACCTTTTGATTAGTCCGATAATAAGCTACTGATTTTAAAGGGTTCTCTGTTCTCTGGTCATGGACTTGGGGTCTGAGGGATGGGGAGAACCACAGAGAGTATTCGGCAATTTAGAGAATATTCGCCTTGGATAGCCTGAGATTAAGAATGGTGCGAAGTCCGTAAACCTTTGCCACATAAGGCCTGTAGCGCGGGGCGTAGGCATAAAAAAAGGTGAACTGAGATCAGTTCACCTTCTTCAATTGGTGGAGGCGGCGGGATTTGAACCCGCGTCCGCCAGTCCGCTGCCTGCGGCTCTACATGCTTAGATCAGTCTTTGAATTTAATCCGTTACAACCCGACTGTCAGGGCGCATAACAAACGATTTCGGTAAGTGTTTAATGAATCCACCCCGAACAAGCTTCATCACGATCTTATGAGATATGACGCCTGAGTGTCCCGAGGGACGCTGGACGCATAAGCACGGCTCCAGTCAGACGGCACCCTACTGGGTATTAAGCAGCGAGTGCGTAGTTGTCGTCGTTGGCAACTATAAGTTTGCGACTTTGGATTAACGAGATTGGTCACCATCTCGGCATGCACCGGAGGTTTTGTAACCGTCGTCGAATCCAAAACGCCCCCAGAGGCGGGCGAGTTTAGCACAATCTGGGTCTGTGTCTACGCTCGGTAGTTATGGGCTGTGTCTACAATTGCTAAGCGTTTAGTGCGCAAGCACTATTCGAATTTACCCTGCAGATGCCCTAGAATTAAGCCGTTTAAATAATTTATTGCGAGTACGGTATGCAGCGCGGTCAGTTTTCTTCCAGTTTCACCTTTGTTCTGGCGGCGGCGGGTTCAGCGGTTGGCCTGGGTAATATCTGGGGCTTTCCCACCCGGGCAGCGGAGAATGGCGGCGCGGCGTTTTTGTTGATGTACTTGGTGTTGGCGTTTTTGCTGGCCTATCCGGCGCTAATGGCCGAGCTGATTATTGGCCGCCACACTAGATCCAATATGGTGGATGCCCTGAGCGGGATTGCCGAGGGCGATCGGGCGCGGCAGATCGGGCGCTTGACCGGCTTTGCGGGGATGGCCACCGCCAGTTTGATTCTGTGTTTTTATAGCATTGTTGCCGGCTGGATGATGGGTGCGATGATCGAGCCGGTTGCTGAACTTGTTGGTCTGCCGACAGTGGGCGCTTGGCTGACGGAGTTTGGGTTGGCGCGCAATATTAGTTTAGCCGCACTGTTTATGGTTTTGACCGCGCTGGTCATCAGTGCTGGGGTGGAAAACGGTATTGAGAAGTGGTCGCGGCGGTTGATGCCTTCACTGCTGATTTTGTTGGTGAGCCTGATTATTTATGTGCTTGCCCAGGAGGGTGCGGTGGCCGGGCTTAAGCATTATCTGGTGCCAGATTTTTCTCAGATAACGAATCCAGACTTAATCGCAAGCGCACTGGGTCAGGCATTTTTCTCTATGTCGCTGGGGGTTGGCACTATGCTGATTTATGGCTCTTATATTGGCCCTCAGGAAAACTTGCCGCGGGTGGGCACACTGGTGACCCTGACCGATACCGGGATTGCCTTTTTGGCGGGTTTATTGGTGTTGCCGGCGATGTTTGTGGCGCAGAACTTGGGGGTGGCGATCTACGGCGAAGCTGGTGGTTTGATTGCCGGGCCGGATTTGATTTTTCAGGTGCTACCGGCGCTATTTGAGTCGATGGGCTCGGTGGGGCTGGGAATTGGTTTTGGGTTTTTTGTGCTGATGTCGATTGCCGCCCTGACCTCTTCGATTTCGATGTTGGAGGTACCGGTATCCTATGCGGTGGAGAGCCATGGACTGAATCGATCCAGCGCCACTTGGGTAACCATTGCAGTGATTTTTGCCCTGAGTGTCGGGGTTTGCCTAACTTTTGCTTGGAGCTTTGACTGGGTGATTACCCTCACTACGGAGTGGGCTCAACCGCTGTTGAGTATGCTGCTGTGTCTGTTTGCTGGCTGGGTGTTTTACCGCGATCGGATTTTGGCGGAGTTAAAACAGGGTAATCCGGATGTTGAGGCTGGGCTGTTTTGGAAAATCTGGCCCTTTTATGTCAAGTTGATCTGTCCGCTTTTGATTGTTGTGACTATTACTCAGGGGCTGTAATTCGCTCAAGGGTTGTAGTTCGCTCGGCGCTTGTAAGTACTAACTTCGCGATGGCGGGTCGTTTTAGCTAGAGCAAGCGGCTATTTTTTGAGAACTGCCCGCGCAGAAATTCCATTTGATCCCCTCTAATTCGGCGGCTGTTGAGTAGCGCGAGGTATTCGGCATTGTTGGGCTTAAACGGCAGTGCCACCAGCTGCATATTGGCTTCCTCTGGGGTTCGGTTGGCCTTGTGTTGGTTACAGCGACGGCAGGCGGAGACCACATTTTCCCAGCGATCTGCACCGCCTCTGGAGGTGGGGTGCACATGATCTCGGGTCAACTCGCTCTGGGCAAAATGGTTGGCGCAGTACAGGCAGAGGTATCCGTCCCGGGCAAATAATGTGGGATTGTTTAGCGGCGAGTTGGTGCGCGGTCGCGCCATCTGATCGCCACCGCAGGCGATAATGCTCGGCAGTTCCAATTTGGATTGGCAACCAGTTAAGCGGCTAATCCCGCCGTGGACAGTGCGCACCACATCACCCAGCGTCCAAACCACCAGTTCCCGGGCATAGAGGCAGGCCGCCTCTTCCCAGTTGAGCCAATCGATGGGCTGTCCGGCTAGGTTGAGTCTGAGGATTCTTGTCTGCATGGCATTAGGCTCCTGAGTGGCGTTGGGGAATTGCAGCGGATGTAAAAAAGCCCTGATGCGGTGAACAACAGGGCTTTGAAAATTTTGGCGATGGTAGTCTGTCAGTGGGTAGTGGCGGTTTTTTGCTGCGGGAGAGATGTCCTGCCAGCGAGAGAGTGGGCTGACATGGATATTTGCTTAGTAGTCTTTGGTGTCTAACTCTGAAGACCGCACCTCCAAAAAAACACTACTTTATTTTGAACAGCATCGCCATTGCTGTCAATTGGAATTGATGATTTAAAACATCCTTACTGGCTTTTGTTGATTGACCAAGAACCCTTTGTCCGCTAGGGTGGCAATTGATTGAGACAGCATATTTGTAAAGGTATTTTATTTTGTCTAAAGATGTGTCAAAGGAAAAAAAAGCCATCGATTTTGAACAGCAACTGGCCTCTCTGGAGGATTTGGTAGAGTCCCTTGAAAGTGGCGAGTTGAGTTTGGAGGAATCCCTAAAAGCTTTTGAACAGGGTATTAAAGTGGCGCGAGAATGCCAGGCAGCCCTGAAAGATGCCGAGCAGAAGGTCGAGGTGTTGACCAAACAGGGCGATCAATTAATTAGCCAGCCTTTTGATTCTGAGCAGTAGCCGTTATCTCTATGTCAGTTGATTTAAAGCAGCTTATTGCCGGCTATACCGAGCAAGTAAATAAACAGCTCGAGCAAATTCTCCCTAATGAGGTTGGCCCGGCGGAGCACCTGTATGCGGCGATGCGCTATTCAGTCTTTAATGGCGGTAAGCGCTTGCGGCCAGCGCTGTGCTTTGCCGCCGCTGAAGCGGTGGCAGATAGCGATGGTAATACGGCTAAGGTGGCGGCAGCTGTGGAAATGATTCATGCCTATTCGCTAATTCACGATGATTTACCGGCGATGGATGACGACGATCTGCGCCGCGGGGTACCCACCTGTCATATTCAATTTGATGAGGCCACGGCTATTTTGGCGGGGGATGCGCTGCAATCTCTAGCTTTTCAGCAGCTCACTGAACTGCAGGGAGTGCGGGCTGAAACCACAGTGGCTCTGGTATCCGCGCTGGCTAATTTCAGCGGCTGCGGCGGCATGGTCACCGGTCAGGCGATAGATCTGGCAGCCACGGGTGTGCCGCTGTCCTTCGAACAGTTGAGTTCGATGCACAGTCACAAGACCGGGGCGCTGATCGAGGCCAGTGTGGTAATGGGGGCTATGGCCACGGACGCCACCAGTTACGAACAGCTAGAGGCACTTAGCGGTTATGCACAGGCCATTGGTCTGGCCTTTCAAATCAGGGACGATATCTTGGATGTGCAGAGCTCCACTGAGGAGCTGGGTAAGACCCAAGGGTCCGATAGCGCCAATCAAAAGTCTACCTATGTTTCAATCTTGGGTATGGACAGAGCGCAAGCCGAGACCGATCGACTGTACCAGCAGAGTCTTGAATCCCTGAATCTATTTGGCGATCGCGCCGAACCGCTGCGGGCATTGGCCGAGTTTATTGTTCACCGCAACTATTAGTGAATGCAAACTGTTATCCACTGGTCCCATGTGTTGTTATACTGCGCCATCGTAAGCAATAACCAAATCCAATAGGCCACTCCAAGTAACTGCATGGCAACCACATTTAACCAAATCCCCGCTACCCGCCCCTCGACGCCACTACTCGATCAAGTGGATGCGCCGGCCCAACTGCGGGATTTCTCTGAGGACCAGTTATTGCAATTGGCCGATGAGTTGCGTGCGTTTATGTTGTTTTCAGTGGGCCAGAGCGGCGGTCATTTTGGTGCTGGCTTGGGCGTGGTTGAGCTTACTATCGCCCTGCACAAAGCATTTAACACGCCCGATGATCGTCTGGTGTGGGATGTGGGCCATCAGACCTATCCCCACAAAATTCTCACCGGTCGCCGCGAGTCGATGCACAGTATGCGCCATCAGGGCGGCTTGTCGGGTTTCCCCAAGCGCGCTGAGAGCGACTATGACACCTTTGGCGTCGGTCATTCCAGCACCTCTATTAGCGCCGCTCTGGGTATGGCCATGGCCTCTGCCCAACTTGGCGAAGACCGCAAGACGGTGGCAATTATTGGCGACGGCGCTATGACCGCCGGCATGGCGTTTGAGGCGATTAATCACGCCTCCCATGTGGATAAAAATCTGCTGGTGGTGCTCAACGACAACCAGATGTCGATCTCCAAAAATGTCGGCGGTCTGTCTACCTATTTCTCCAAGCTGTGGGCCAGTAAGTTCTACAACCAGCTGCGCGAGAGTGGCAAAAAGGCTCTCAAGGCTCTGCCCCATGCGGCAAATTTCGTCAAGCTGACTGAAGAGTATATGAAGGGCATGGTCTCTCCGGCCACCATCTTTGAGGAGTTGGGCTTTAATTATATTGGTCCTATCGACGGCCATGACCTGCCACTGTTAGTCGACACCCTGAGCAAACTTAAACAGATCAATGGGCCGGTGCTGCTGCATACCATCACGGTGAAGGGCAAAGGCTTTGCACCGGCGGAAAATGATCCGGTGGGCTACCATGCACTCAATAAGATTGAGCCGAAACCTGCAGCTGCCAGCAACCAGACTAAGGTAGCCAAACCCAAGTATCAGAGGGTATTTGGCGATTGGCTCTGTGATATGGCGGAGCAGGATCCGCTGTTAGTAGGCATCACCCCCGCCATGTGTGAGGGCTCGGGAATGGTGGAATTTGCCGAGCGCTTTCCCGAGCGCTTTGAGGATGTGGCAATCGCCGAGCAACATGCGGTAACCCTGGCCGCGGGGATGGCCTGCGAAGGGGCCAAGCCAGTGGTGGCGATCTATTCGACCTTTTTACAGCGCGGCTACGACCAGTTAATTCACGATGTGGCACTGCAGAACTTGGATGTGCTATTTGCTATGGATCGCGCGGGGTTGGTGGGTGAGGATGGTGCCACTCATGCCGGCGCTTACGACCTTAGTTATCTGCGCTGTATTCCCAATATGCTGATTATGGCGCCCTCGGATGAGAATGAGACCCGCCAGTTGCTGTACACCGGCTACCAGCATCAGGGGCCGGCGGCAGTGCGGTATCCCCGAGGCACTGGCCCTGGTGCTACGATTGAGAAAACCATGACCGCCCTGCCCCTGGGCAAGTCAGTAGTGCGCCGTCAGGGTTCCAAGGTGGCGCTACTAAATTTTGGCACCCTACTCCAGTCTGCACTGGAAGCGGGTGAAAAGCTGGATGCCACCGTGGTGGATATGCGCTTCGTTAAACCCCTGGATACCGAGTTAATCCGCCAGTTGGCCGCCGATCATCAGCTGCTGGTCACTCTCGAGGAGGGGGCTGTAGCTGGGGGTGCCGGCTCTGGTGTCAGCGAGTTTTTGGCTGCCGAGGGCGTTGTTCTACCACTGATGCATCTGGGTCTGCCAGACCAATTTATCGATCATGGCAACCATGGCCAACAGTTGAGCCAGGTGGGCCTAGACAGCTCGCAGATATTGGATCGCATACAGCAACGACTGAAGCAATTAAATTGATACAGGGAGGCTTCCAATGAAACTCTATGACTATACCTCCGCCCCGAACCCCCGCCGAGTGCGGATTTTTCTGGCGGAAAAGGGGGTGGAGATGGAGACAGTTCAGATTGATCTAGCCAAGCGCGAACAGTTCTCAGAGGCATTTACGAAAATTAATCCCCTGTGCGATGTGCCGGTACTAGAGCTGGACGATGGCAGCCATATCAGTCAGGTACACAGCATCTGTCGCTATCTGGAGGAGGTCTTTCCTGAAAATCCGCTATTTGGCCGCGACCCAGTGGAGCGGGCAATGGTGGAGTCACAGCATCATCTGGTGCAATTAAATGGCGGTATGGCCGCGGCTGAGGCGTTTAGAAATTCCACGCCGGGGTTTGCCAACCGCGCCCTCACCGGCCCCCATAGCTATGCCCAGATCCCCGAGCTGGCCGCCCGCGGTCTGCAGCGCTTGGATCACTGGTTTGAGGATATGGATGCTCATCTGGCTGACAGCCAGTATCTGGTGGGCGACTATTTTTCAGTGGCCGATATCGGCGCTTACACCACTGTGGGTTTTGCTCGCTGGGTGAAGAAAACCATCCCTGCGCAGTGCACTAATTTGCAGAGATGGTTTAATCAGGTTGATGCCCGGCCAAGTAGCAAGGCCTAACTCTCAGTCAGTTTAATCGCCAGTAACCATGGTAAAGCCATTGGCAGCGGCGTTTACCGTTTTACCGTCGCTAAACGATACCGCCTTAGTTTGACTGCTGTAGTTATAGACCACATAGGTTCTCACCCCGCCCTTGTCAAACACCATAGCAGCGGGATAATCGGCCGTCAGTTGGCCCGTACCGATTTGCATCTGCCCCAGGGCTTTAAGGGTATGAATCCAGTGGTAGGTGTGGGCTTTGGATTCACCTGTCTCGGCATCATAACTGGCCATTGAATTGTAATCGGCAACTGCCGCATCGGCATCAGTCATAGCCCATAGATTCCACCAGATATCGCGCCATGGCTCATAATTACTGCGGTTTTCCGCCCCTGTAACACAATCAGGAACAGCCAACCCGGACGGCTTGCCATTGGTTGATTCGCTTAACCCCAATTCAACATAGCTTTTCATATAGTCTGGGTATAGACCCACATGAAGCATAAGTGGGCTAGAGGGCAAACCTTGAATACCTAAAATATGCTCTTTAGTACAACTAAACCAAGAAGAAAGGTCGGCACCAGCTCCCCATATGATTGAGGTGGTGATGAAGTTATATCCTGGCGGGAAGTTATCGTGATCGGGACTGACATTGTTGTAGCCATCAATATTATTCCAGTATTCCCAATAGGCAGCACCGGTTGAGGCGTGCAGATACATGCCCTTTTCCGTGAGTTCCGTATTATTAGTGGCCAATCCATAGAGCACGATAGCACCATAGGCTGAAGCCGCTTCAGAGGTAGACTCATTGTTATTGCCCAAACCAAAATTGGCTTGCCCATCAGCCCAGGAAAAACCATTGGCCGGATCAAAATTACGTATATGGGGGAACATTTCGTCATCTTCATCGGCAGCATAGTCGCGAATCAATAGCTCTATCATTGGACCGTATTGATCTTGACCACACCAAGTAAGATCAACACGGCAGATCTCCGCAGCGGCGCGCACGAAATAACCGTAGTGGAAGTGATGATCAGCCAGACGCTGATGAGAGCCAAAAGACTCATCGAAGCCAAACAGGGTATTCCAGTCGTCGTCATAGACAAAATATTTTTTAGTATCGAGTTCACCGTTTGTTTCCGCAGTAAACCAATCGGCCAGCTCGGCTTTTAGCCAATTGATCAGTTGATCTGCCTCAGTTTGCATCCCGATAGAGCGAGCAATTGCAGCTAGCTCTGCGGCCTTGCCATAACTTTTTCCTGTCCAGTAGGTATCAGTTGCCGTGTTCCACGCTGCTGTACCCTGATCAATAAATTCCGTCACTAGGCCCTCAAGTTTCTGCTGATCAAGGCTATTGGCAATGTAGGGCAGGGTTGGCAACACGCCAATAAACGGCAGTTGGTAACTAAACTGATTGGTATCGGCAAATTTAATTATTCCGCGGGCACTGCGAGTCTTGTAATCGGTGGTCGACTGGGAGGAATGCTTCCAGTGAAGTGGGTGCATGCCAGCGAGGGTCTGCACCGGGTTACCCTGACTATCCAAATACTGATGGCTGACTGTGACTTCATTGGTGCTGGTATTCACGGAATAATCAATATCAACAGCGGCAACCACATTACGTGCACGACTGGCAAAGGCACTAATCATGGCCGAAGAGACCGACCCCGCTGCAGGTTCAGGCAGATAGGCTAGGGTTAATTCCTTTGTCGCGTTGGTGACTGCAATCTCATTGCTTTCGGTATTGGCAAAGCTGGTTGCACCCTCTCCGACAATTAAGAAATTATTAGCATATCCGGAAACGCTAGTCCAAACACCCAAGCTATTATTTTGATTGTAGAAAATACCCTTCTCGCCACCGTTTGCGCGCAATGTGCGAATCACTAAATTACCCTGGTAGGCTTTAAAATAGATATAGGGCGAGCCGTGGGCAAAAGTCGCTTCCATTACGTCAGTATCACCGCTTTTCCACATCACTGTGACCGAGCCAGCACTGTGATCTTTGACGTAGGCATCCAAATTGGAATAATTGGAATTAGCAATTGCAATACCTTCATATACCTCAGCTGCGTGATCTGAAGGTTGGTACCTAAACAGCTTTTCATTAGCGAGCTGAAGTCCAGCAGGAATGCTGCTTACTCTTACACCCTTGTCAGTGATACGCGCTGAAATAGGATCTGGCGTAATATAAGCCGCATCAGTATAATCACCCACAGCCATCTCACCGAGAAATGAGACAGAACCCCACCATTTATGGGTTTGGGTGGGCTTCTCTGCGGCGGGGCCGGTCAAATGTGGGTACAGTTTAGTGATATCCCCAGTGGGTGTTCCTGTGGCCTGATCACAACCTCTTTTCTGTATATCGTGTTGAGTAGAAATAACCCCAGCATTTTCAACCCAATAACCATAATCGTCTTTGCATCGATGACTGGCTGTATAGATGGTATCCGCTACACTACCGGCACCATAATTTTTCAATGTATAGTTGCTGGGATTGCCATTACCATTCTCGCCACCGGGTTCAGTGGGCGGTGTAGCGCCATCAGTAATACCCGTAAAGCGTATATTGTCGATTTGATAAACCAAGCCTGCGCCTGTTCCATCAGCAGGAAAAAATACCAGGGGCACGGTAATACTGGACAGGTTTACAGCACCACTAGCGGTAAGCGAGGACACGGGAAAACTTATTGACTGCCAGGCACTGCTATTAACATCGATGCTGGCAACCTGAAGCTCACCCGAGTTATCTGCCTGAGTGGTTTCGGTTTTAATAAAAAAGCCACTGGAGAGATTGTCACTTCCAGCGTTGATTACTTTTAGATCAAACTCCAAATTGCCCTGTGCATAATCCCCAAGGTCAACCGCGGTAGTGGGGCCAATTACCAACCCAGCATGACCAGCATTAGCCGTGTAGCTAACCTGAAGAACATCCCCATGTTGTGTGTCATTAACAACTTGCCAATCAATACTTGGGCAGTTATCAGTCACCCCATTTACAATGCAGTTCTGCCAAGCAGGTGTACTTTCGGAATCAAAAGCGGCAAATTTTGTCGGACCACCCCAGATATCGGCGACTAAACCATCTTTGAGCACTGATAACTCATCACCATCAGATGAGGGTGGCGTAGTATTAGATACAGTGACAGTACGCTGTTCGCTAGCGGTGTTGCCTGCTTTATCGGTAGCTGTGTAGGTAATGGTATATTGGCCAGCGATCGAAGTATTCACCGAACCGGATGGAGAGACAGAGACGTTTCCATCAACATTGTCCGTCGCAGTGGCACCGGGATCAGTAAATGTATCACCCACATTCAGCGATATCTGTGCCAGTCCATTTAATGTAATAACCGGCTCTGTGGTATCAGCGGGCGGAGCTGATTCTTCAACGATCACTGTTCTGGTTTGAGTCGCGATATTGCCTGCTTTATCGGTAGCTGTGTAAGTAATGGTGTACTGGCCAGCGGCTGAGGTATCTACCGAGCCCGAGGGAGTGGCAGCGACAGTTCCATCAACATTGTCCGTCGCAGTGGCACCGGGATCGGTAAATGTATCACCCACATTAAGCGATATCTGTGCCTGCCCATTTAATGTAATAACCGGCTTTGTGGTATCCGGTGTGGGTTGGCTAGCACCACCGCCTCCACCGCCACAGGCTTGTAAAAAAATTAAGAAACAGACTGGCCAAGATAGACGTAAGGACATAAGTAAGCTCGCTATTTATGTTTTTATAGTTACGCGCAACAATACCTTATTAGTATACTTTTGCGAGTAAAAATTCGGTGAGCGGTAACCGCTTTGCGTTGAATGCTCTTAATAAAAAAAGGCCCCAATATTGGGGCCTTTTGGTATAACTACAATTCCAAATTAGTCTGCTATTGCCACTGAGCCCGGAATTGCCCACTCAGCCCACCAAGGTGTGGTTCCCGGCTTGACCGCTCCGATAAAGTCGGTTGAGTCAAACACAAAGTCTGAACCATTGTCATGAGCTGTGATAGTGGTCGCACTTACACTGGCTGATGCATTAGTGATGGCTAAGTTGCTATCAAAGACAACCGTCTCTTCAATTACCGTGGATCCAGCTACAGGATCCTCTTTGTTGAAGGCAACACCAACTGTATCACAGAGGAAGTTGTTCATAGTGACAGGGGTATCTATCTTAGCAGTTGCAGCAACACCATCGTGATCAGAATCATCGATTCGCGCACAGGTGACATCGTAACCAGTCACTGCACTGTTGTGGATAGCGACAGTAACCGAGCCGCGTAAACGCATGCCGAACTCCTCTGCACTATTGGCTGCATCACCACCGATAACCGTCACATTGGCGATAACACCCGCAGTCTGAGGCGTGTAGTCATCATCAGACGAGTTTAGCTCAATACCCCGTGGATCGTTTGAACCAACAGGTGTCGCATTGGCGGTTTGGTTTTTGATGATTAACGCATACTGGATATTACCCTGATAACCCTCATCGAAATCAATGTCGTCATCGTCGTTGTTGGTCAGAACAGCATGCTTAACGTTGGCTGTACCACCAAACCACTCGATACCATCATCTTGGTTACCGTGAACCTGAACGTAGTCGATCAGCGTGCTGTGACCTACACCTTGCAGGGTCAGACCATTGATTTCGTTGTTAGGGCCAGCGATCAGACCGCCTTCAGCGATACGCACGTAGCGGATAACACCACTGTTATCAGCAGGTACATTACCACCGTATTCCTGAACGAAGTCACCACCTTCACCCAAAACATTACACCAGTCTTCACCGGTGGCCCAACATGCGCCGGTGCCGCCCTGTCCGTATTGTGGAGCAAAACCTTGGATAACCACACCGCCCCATTCACCCATACCGTCGTAGCCTGGATCAATGCTGCTGAAAGTGATAGGGCTAGTAGATGAGCCATTGGCGATAAGTTTGGATCCGCGAGTAACCAGTAACACACCGTCATCAAACGCTTTGACATCGACGCCAGGACGAACAACCAATGTCACACCTGCATCTTGGATAGCTTGCATCTGCGCCGCTGAGGTAATTTCAACATTGCCCGCACCTACAGTCACTACACCATCTAAGCGATATTCAACGCCAGCGACCATGGTGTAATCTTTATCGATAGTGCCACTTAGGGTGCAAACTGTTTTAGAGTCATTACAGGAGGCGAAGCTAGCTTCTTGTGCTGCTTCTTGAATAGCAACAGTGCCGGGAAGCGTCCAGTCAGCCCACCAGGGGGTAGCTAGGCTGGGATCAACTGCACCGATAAAGTCGGTCTGGTCAAAGGTAAACCCTGAACCATTATCATAAGCAGCAATAGTGGTTTCACCGACAACTGCAGAGGTGTTAACAATAGCCATATTGGCATCGAAGCTAATCCCCTCTTCGATTACAGTGGAACCAGCTACAGGATCCTCCTTGTTGAAGGCAACACCGACTGTATCACAGAGGAAGTTATTCATCGTGACAGGGGTATCTATCTTAGCAGTTGCAGCATCGCCATCGTGATCAGAATCATCGATTCGCGCACAGGTGACATCGTAACCAGTCACTGCACTGTTGTGGATAGCGACAGTAACCGAGCCGCGTAAACGCATGCCGAACTCCTCTGCACTATTGGCTGCATCACCACCGATAACCGTCACATTGGCGATAACACCCGCAGTCTGAGGCGTGTAGTCATCATCAGACGAGTTTAGCTCAATACCCCGTGGATCGTTTGAACCAACAGGTGTCGCATTGGCGGTTTGGTTTTTGATGATTAACGCATACTGGATATTACCCTGATAACCCTCATCGAAATCAATGTCGTCATCGTCGTTGTTGGTCAGAACAGCATGCTTAACGTTGGCTGTACCACCAAACCACTCGATACCATCGTCTTGGTTACCTTGAACCTGAACGTAGTCAATCAGTGTACCGTAGCCTACACCCTGGAGTGTCAGACCATTGATTTCATTGTTGGGACCGGCGATTAGGCCGCCCTCAGCAATGCGCACATAGCGGATTATACCGCTGTCGTCACCGGGTAGGTTGCCACCGTACTCCTGAACGAAGTCACCGCCTTCACCTAAAACATTACACCAGTCTTCACCCGCGGCCCAACATGCGCCGGTGCCGCCCTGTCCATACTGTGGAGCAAAGCCTTGAATAACTACACCGCCCCATTCACCCATGCCGTCGTAGTTATCATCTAAACTACTAAATGTAATTGGGTTGGCAGGATAAGCATCAGCAACCAGTTTTGAACCCCGAGTAACCAGTAGAACGCCATCATCAGTTGCCTTGACATCTGAACCTGGCTCAACAGTGAGAGTTACTCCCGCATCCTGAATGGCCTGCATCTGTGCAGCTGAGGTAATTTCAACATTACCGTTACCCACTTTAACTACCCCACTAAGAATATACTGCACTTCTTCAATAAAGGTGTAGTCTGAATCTATGGTGCCGGAAACCGTGCCGGTGGAGCAGTTATCGTTAAAGTCGACGAAAGATGCTTCCACAACCTGCGCACAGAGTCCTGTAGGCGTCGGGGCCACAGGATCAGGCGTATTGTCATCAGTGTTGTTGTTGGTCACACTGTTATCAATGTTGTCGCCTTCGACATTAACGGTAATGTCTCCAGCACTTTCACTATTGCCGTCACAACCTGCAAGCACCAGAGACGCTAACAGACCGACTGCGTACATATTAAGTTTCATAATTACCTTCCTATCGTTCGTAAGTAGTTTTAATGCTTAGGTCTTTTGAGCGTCCCAATCTCAGCCTGTTAGGCTCCTGCCCGTATTTAGTATCAAAACTCATAGCTGAGTGATGCACTGATTGTCGTCCCTGTTTTATAAGCCTCTATTTCACGCTCGTTTTGCGAGTATGAAATTGGCTCATTCGTTAAATTCTTTACCTTGACTTTAAATATCCAAGCATCGGAAAGAATATTTTCATAATTTAGATCCACCAATAATCTACCCCCCTCCATCAACGGACCAATGGCCGCGCCTCTGGCAACGCGGAAGATGCGGTCATCGAAATAATTGAATAAGAGTGTTAGTTTTTGCTCTGTTGGATAGTGGTCATATCCGATCTGCAGATTGGCCAAATACTCAGATTGACCCTGCAATGGCCTCCCGTTAGAGGTTTCTCCTTCCAACTGGAGTGACCTTGGCCCTAGAACAACCGACGAATCGATGTAGGAGAGGTTGCCATTGAGAAACAAGCCATGAACATCAGTGTCAACAATCAGGGTATTAAAATCGATTTCGATACCATCTAACTGGGCAGAATTTTGGTTTCTAAAGGTTATACCGGCTGCAGCAGATCCCGAGGCATCGGGAATTGCCCGCTCTATAGGTTTGTCAATGTCTTTTTTGAAGATTGCCAAAGAGGCGCGGCTACTTTCACCAAAGTAATACTCTAGACGCAGATCTAAGTTATCAATTTCAGAGACCTGCAGATCGGCTTTACCAAAGATAGGATCATCAGTCGATGGATCATAGGACTGTGAATCAGAGCGTTCAATTAAGCCGGGGTAAGAGACCGTCTGACTGTAGCCCAAACGAAACTGTAATTCTTCTGTTGCTCGCCATGAGATATTTATAGCAGGATACCAGCCATCAGTTTCAAGAAGACCGTTATTTTCCGGGACACCGGGATAGAGAATCTCTTGACTAAAGTCCTCAAATCGAGCGCCTACTTCAGCCGTCCAGTCCTCACCAAATTCATTTTCTACTTTCACATAGTAGGCAAGCGTCTCCTCAATGGATGCATAGGAATCTGTCGCAGCAGTGGCTGTCCTGAGCCTAAATGCGTCCGCTGCTAGGTTGGGCACAGATAGTAGCGCATCCACACCAGCGGCTGTATTGAGACTAATTGGATCATCACCGATTCTGAATCCAAAACGGTATAGGTCTACGGTTCTTTCCTTATTGGAACTCATCGCCCCCGCACTCAGGGTGAGGTAGCTGCTATCACCCCATTCCGACGAAACACTGTAATCAAAAGCAAAGTCCTCACTAACCTCATTGAGATCTGACCAACGGCGCTCAACAGATGAAATAGCAAGACTGTCATTTGATGAATAGTACTGACGGCGGTCTGGCTCTAAACGATCGGTCTCGGAATAACCCAGTCGATAATCTAAGCTACTATCAAGGCCAGCGGTTTGAAACTCATACAGACCAGTAAGATTTTGCGAAAACAGTTGCCGCTGAACATACTCTAGAATAACCGCGTCGAGGTCATTGCCTTCAACATTGGTTACAAGAGACTGTCGCGTTACATCGTCAGTGGAACGGAGCAGGGTAGTTTTGGAAATAATCTCGCCGCTATCGAACTCGTATCCCACAACTCCATATCCCGATACGGCCACGTTGTCTTTGGTTCGATTGTAGACCCCGTTTAACCCATTGGGATTGCTTAGTACAGCGTCGCCTCGAGAACTAGTAGAGCGCCCATAGGTGCCGGCTATATAGTAGCCAACCTCGCCATTAGCGTATTCAAAACGATCACCAAAATTGACATCAAGACCCACATCTGGATCAGCAGTGATTGGCTCTACGTCATAATCTGGCTTGAAGGTAAGTGCATAGGCCATAGCGACTTCGGGACGCGTACAAATGTCGGCAACTCTTGGGTCACATATAGTCAAGCTTGTGGCCCCTTCAGTTGCCTCCAAAACACCGGAGTGAATATCACGCAAACCGTTATCGTAACCAAGCCACTCGGTATTGCTATCTCGATAGCCTTGAACATCGTCGCCGGTAAAGTCAGCATTAACTCCTGTAGAAACTGATACTTTACCCACTCTGCCATCGGGTAGGCCTTTGGTGTTTACGCGAATTGAACCACCGGTAGTAGTGGCTAATTGATCTGCGGAGAAAGATTTTTGAACCTCAATACTATCAACTATATTGGCAGGAAAGAGATCCAACTGGACATCCCGACGCAGAGGGTCGGTGCTTGGCATAATAATGCCGTTAAAGTTAGTGGAAATATACCGCCCATCTAGACCACGCACATTAGCGAATTTATCTTCAGTCACGGTAAGTCCCACAATACGCCCCAGGACAGCTGCGACATCACTATCACCGAACCGATCTAGCTGTTCAGCATCGATTGCACTGACAATTGAAGTCGCGTAACGCTCAATGTTTTCGGCTCCCTCTGTGGGATTAAATACACCCACTGTAACGACCTCTTCCATACTAAAGGATGGCGGAGCAATCTCGATACCAGAAGAAGGCTTTTTGATTAGCTTGAACCGTGCATTCACCCCCAAATCGGCAAATACCCTCACTGGAGTGATAGCGGATGGTTGATAACCCGATCGACTAACTTGAAGATCATGCATACCACGAGGCAGTTCGAGACTGTAAATTCCCTCCTCGTCTGTCTCAGCATAAATACCCAAATCGGTAACTTCAACGGTGGCACCTTTAACTGGCAAGCCCGACGGGGAAGTGACTACACCAGCAATATAACCAGTGGCTGTACTACCGCTTTCAAAGATCTGCTTTTTGACAACGGGTGCTAATGCTTCATCCCGGTAAAAAACCGCTGAAACCTCTATTTGACTATCTTTGGGCAGATCGAACCTTACCGGAATTGCATCATCATCTGTAATCAAATAGAGCTTGTGCGGTCCAGGCTCAATAGAGGCTTTAACCAAGCCTTTACCATCTGTAACGCCGACAATTTCGCCGTCAACCGCGACCTTGATATGGCGGAGAGGCGAATCTTCGAGAAAGACCAACACGAAAGCATCTTCAGAAAATGCTTTGGGAACCATGAAGAAAGTTAATAAGGTTAATAGGCCAAACCATTTTTTGGTCATCTTCATATGACTCCTCACCGATTTTGCGAATACTAGTGGTTATTAAGCAGCGAATTTTGCAAACTTCGGGTAAGTTATCAGCGGTTAATGACTGTAGGATGAATATTTGATTACAGATTGATGACAGGTAAGACGGTTTTAAAAAAGCCAAAAAAAAAGGAAGCCCAGGCTTCCTTTTTTGATAGCTCTAGCAGTACGGGTTACTGGTGTCTTATATCCTTACCCTTAACCACATAGACAATTTGCTCACAGAGATTTTTCGCGTGATCGCCAATGCGCTCTAGAGAACGGACCACCCAAAGGATATTGATAGCACGGCTGATACTTCTGGGATCTTCCATCATATAGGTCACCAGCTCGCGCAGGGCTGTTTTGTAGTCCAGGTCTATCTGGTTGTCCTCTTGCATGGTTTTCATCGCCGCTTCCACATCAAAGCGGGCAAAGGCGTCCAGCGCATTGGCCAACATACCAGTAACCGACTTGCCGAGGTGGCGCACCTCTTTATAGCCTTGGGACGAGCTGTCCTGCTCAGAGAGAATCACCGCATGATTGGCAATCTTCTTGGCCTCATCGCCGATCCGCTCGAGATCGTTGATGGCCTTGGTGACCATCATAATTAGCCGCAGATCACTGGCCGCTGGCTGGCGTCGGGCAATAATCAGGATGCAGGCCTCGTCGATATCCACTTCCATCTCATCCACCAGCTTCTCTTCTTTGATCACCTGCTCGGCCAGGGCACTATCAGCCTCAGTCACGGCACGCACTGCAGACTGCAGCTGCTGCTCTACCTTGCCGCCCATCTCCATCAGACGGGTGCGAATTTCCTCCAGCTCCTCGTCGAACTGCTTCATAATATGGTTTTCAAATGACATTTCTGGCATATTTTTCTCCGTTGAGGCTCTACTGTAACCTCTATTGCATCAGTTATCCAAAGCGTCCGGTAATGTAGGCTTCGGTGAGCTGGTGTTGCGGCATTGTAAACACCTGCTCGGTAGGATTGACCTCTATCAGCTGACCCAGATGGAAATAGGCAGTGCGATGGGACACCCGCGCCGCCTGTTGCATGCTGTGGGTAACGATGGCAATGGTAAAGTTTTGACTGAGTTCCTCGATCAATTCCTCAATTTTTGCGGTGGCAATGGGGTCCAGTGCCGAACAGGGCTCGTCCATCAGAATCACCTCCGGACTCACCGCTATAGCCCGGGCTATACAGAGCCTCTGTTGCTGCCCTCCCGACAGACCGGTGCCGGGTTGAAACAGGCGATCTTTAACCTCTTCCCAGAGGCCAGCGCGGCGCAGGCTGTTCTCGACAATCTCATCTAGATCCACTCGGGTATCTGCCAGTCCGTGGATCTTCGGGCCATAGGCGACATTTTCGTAGATCGACTTGGGAAATGGGTTGGGTTTCTGGAATACCATACCGACCCGCGCTCGCAGTTCAACCACATCTAAGTTAGGGGCGTAGATATTGTCGCCATCCAAGCAGACCTCTCCTTCGACACGGCATCCATCTACCGTATCATTCATACGGTTGAGAGCGCGCAAAAAAGTTGACTTGCCACAGCCCGAGGGGCCGATCATAGCAATCACTTCATTTTTGGCAATATCGACACTGATATTGTGTATAGCCTGTTTATCACCGTAGAACACATTGACATTGCGCATGGTCATCTTGGCATTGTCGCAAAAGCTAACGCCCACTGTGGTTTGACCCTGATCAATTTCCAGATTGTCTGGGGTCGCGGTCTTCAATGTGCCATCTGCTTTTTGGGCCGATGCTGAAGCGGGTTGATTCATAGTTTGTATCCTTCTACCAACGGCGCTCTAAACGCTTTCGCAGCCACACGGCTGATATATTCATAATCAATAGAAAAGTTAACAGTACCATAATAGCGGCTGAAGTCTTTTCCACAAAGGCTCGCTCGGGGCTGTCCGCCCACAGGAAAATTTGTACCGGCAACACGGTGGCCGGGTCGGTGAACCCCTGGGGGATATCGACAATAAAGGCCACCATACCGATCATCAATAGCGGCGCGGTCTCGCCCAGCGCCTGGGCCATACCGATAATCGCCCCAGTCAACATACCGGGCAACGCCAGTGGCAACACATGATGCAGTACCACCTGATACTTTGAAGCACCCATACCCAGCGCCGCCTCGCGGATCGATGGCGGCACCGATTTAATCGATGCGCGGCTGGTGATAATAATGGTTGGCAGGGTCATCAGGGTCAGCACCAGACCGCCAACCAGGGGCACAGATCTGGGTACATGGAAGAAATTAATAAAAATAGCCAAACCCAAAAGACCGAAGATAATCGAGGGCACTGCCGCCAGATTATTGATATTGACCTCGATAAAGTCGGTAAATCTATTTTTCGGGGCAAACTCCTCCAGATAGATTGCCGCGGCAACCCCGATCGGGAAGGACAGTATCAGGGTCAACAGCAATGTCAGCAGTGAGCCGATTACCGCACCGCGAATACCTGCCTGCTCCGGCTCTCTGGAATCTCCGCGAGTAAACAGATTGCGGTTAAACTGCAGTTCAATCTGGCCCTGCTGATGGAGCTGCTGAATCCATTGAACTTGCTTATCAGAAAGTCTCGCGGCATAGGGTTCGCCATCCAACCAAGACTTGTAATAGGTATCTATATCGTCGTCGGCGAGGATCCACAGGGTTTCCCTCTGATCCAACAGAAGCGGTTTTTCTAAAAGGCGATCCTTGAGATCAAAGCCAGCGCCATTGCTCACCAACCCGTAGAGCTTGCGCTTATCGCGGCGACTTGAGACCTCGGGAAACTGATTGCGCAGCGACGATTTAAGCAGCGCATCCCAGTTGGCCATGCCCAGCTCAACCTTGTCGGCGAGATTATTGATGCCCAGCAGATCGCGGTCATAATCAATCTCAAGCTGGATATGGGTGGTTCTAAAAGCACCGTGTCCCTTGCCGACAATATCCACAAACAGCAACAGCACTGCCATCAGACCAACCAGTATCGCCAGCCGGCCATACCAGCGAAACCGCAATTCTGAGCGACTGCGCCGCTTTAGGGAGTTTCTAATTTTTTGCAGATTATCCATGGCGTTACTCGTATTGCTCGCGGTACTTTTTAACTATATGCAGGGCAAAGATATTTAACAGCAGGGTGACGGTAAACAGCATCAATCCGAGGGCAAAGGCGGCCAGTGTCTTGGGACTATCAAACTCCTGATCGCCGGTCAGCAGGGTTACTATCTGTACTGTGACAGTGGTCACCGAGTCCAGAGGGTTGGCAGTCAATTTAGCCGCCAGACCCGCCGCCATCACCACAATCATGGTCTCGCCGATAGCCCGGGAGATAGCCAACATAATGCCGCCGACAATACCGGGAAGCGCTGCGGGTATCACCACGCGGCGCACCGTCTCAGAGTGAGTGGCACCCATCGCCAGCGAACCGTCGCGCATCGCTTGAGGCACTGCGGTAATCACATCATCTGCCAGCGATGAAATAAAGGGAATAATCATCACCCCCATCACCATACCTGCCGCCAGCGCACTCTCCGAGGATACCGAAAGACCGAAATCTGCGCCTAAGTCCCTCAAAAAGGGCGCTACGGTGAGCGCGGCAAAGAAGCCGTAGACCACCGTGGGTATCCCCGCCAACACTTCCAGTGCTGGCTTGGCATAGGTGCGCACCGCAGTACTGGAGTACTCGGCCAAATAGATGGCGGACATCAGTCCAATGGGTACAGCGACCAGCATGGCCACTGCGGATACCATCAGGGTGCCGGTAAACAGCGGCACTGCGCCAAAACTGCCCGAGGATCCCACCTGATCTTCGCGGATCGCGGTCTGCGGACTCCACTCCAGACCGAATACAAAGTCAAAAAATGGCACCGATCTAAAGAACTGCACCGACTCAAACAGCACCGAGAACACAATACCCACAGTGGTAAAGATCGCCAGACAGGCACAGGCCAGCAGTAGATACTCCATCACCTGTTCAACGCCCTGTCGCGCATTAAAGTCTGCGCCCACTTTGCGCCAAGCAAAATATAGGCCCACTAACGCCAAGCTCAGGCACAATGCCATCAGCGACCAGCCAGAGATAACTTTATACTGAGCCATCTGCTCTGCGGCAGCTATAAGCTCGGCATCCTGCCCACCGAAGGACGCCATACCCTGCGATAGGTTGGCGATCTTATTAAGCAATAAATTGTGCGCTGCCGTATTAGTGGGCCTCAGCTCTTCTGACAAGCCACTGATCACCAAGCTATTGATAATTGGCTCATCTAAGATCACCCACAGAATTAAAATAGCCAGCGCAGGTAGCGCGCACCACAGCAGGGCGTTGAGACCGTAGTAATTGGGGAGAGCCTTCAGATGACGAATGCCGCCCAATGGCTCGGCAACCGCCAGTGAGCGTCCGCGCCCGACATAAAATGCGAGTGCCCCCAAGCCCAAAATCAATAGCAATATGTTAGAAAATTCCATGGTGCCTTATGGTTTTGTAAAAATAATCGTGCCGCAAATCGTTTTGACCAAAACAAAACAACCCAGCTCACCGAGCCGGGTTGTATTGTGACAATAATTGCGATTATTTCAATGGTTCATTGCCACTCATTGGCGTTAATGACCTAGTATTTTTCGCCATGGCTCTGCGCTCTGTCAGCGGCAGGGGTATCATGCCCTTTTCCGCCAGATAGCCATCATCGCCCCAGGCTCGCTCGCTAGTGAATTCATTGAGGAAACCCATAATTCCCGGAACCACATCCACATGGGCTTTCTTGACATAGAAGTACAGTGGCCGCGAGATCGGATAGGATTTATCGGCAATCGAATCGAAGTTGGGTTCAATTGACTCTATGGTAGCACCCTGAACCTTGTCGGCATTTTGATCGAGAAAGCTAAAGCCAAACACGCCCAATGCTGCAGGATTGGCTTGTAATTTTTGCACAATCAAGTTGTCGTTTTCACCGGCTTCAATATAGCGGCCGTCTTCGCGAATGGTGTGACAGATGGCTTTATAGGCACTTTTATCGGTCTTTTTCATAGCTTTAATCCAGGCGAATTTTTTACAGCCACCCTCTAGTGCCAACTCGGCGAAGGCATCGCGGGTTCCCGAAGTGGGCGGAGGACCCAGAACTTCAATCGCCGCATCGGGCAGCGCCGGGTTGACCTGTTTCCAAGTTTGGTAGGGGTTTTCAATCAGCTCACCCTCAGCGGCACCGGGCACTTTAGCCGCCAGTGCCAAAAAGATATCTTTGCGACTCAGGGCCATTACCTCAGTATCCACTGAGTTGGCAATCACAATGCCGTCATAGCCAATATGCACTTCAACAACATCTTTAACGCCATTGGCCTGGCACTTTTTAAATTCTGACTTTTTCATGCGTCGCGAGGCATTGGTAATATCGGGATAATTGGTACCCACACCGGAGCAAAACAGCTTCATGCCGCCGCCGGAGCCGGTTGATTCAATTTTTGGGGTAGGCATGCCGCTGGCACGACCAAAGCGCTCAGCCACTACGGTGGCAAAGGGATAAACCGTGGATGAACCCACCACTTCAACCGACTCACGAGCCGCAGTGAGTGGCGCTATAGCGAGGGATAAAAGCGGTAACATCAGGACAGATAAAAGGGATACTGGTTTCATAGCGAGCTCCTAAACTGGTACGTAATTATAGGGTAGTTTTAACTAGTGGCACTAACGGTTAATCACTGTATTGAAGTTTTATGACAGAAATATGACAGTGGGCAATGGCTTTGGATTTTAGCTTTCCGCCACTAAAAACAACTACAGCGGAAGCCATCGGGAACAGTTGCTCTTATTAGCCATAGGGTCCCTGTGGTATAACTCTCAGCCAAGGTTAAGACTGCAGCCAACTTTCTATGCAAACTCATTATTGTCATATTAATTTCATAATTGTCATATTAATGTCATATTTCCTTCACATAATCATCATCTAGTTGTCATCTTCAGTGGTGTTCAACTGCACCGGGCCAATGGCCTTTACAACCATTATTTTGGGGATTGAATATGAAAAATTTATTACTCTCAACCACAGTTGCAAGTCTGCTAGCACTATCACCCGCAGCCTTTGCCAAGGGTCCCATCGACGGTAAAGTTTACGGTAAAGTCAATGTATCCGTAGTTAATACAGATACTAACTCCGGCGATATGTGGGAACTCAATAGCAATGCCTCGCGCATCGGCTTCAAGGGCACTACCGAAATCTCCGATGGTCTTGAGGTTTTTTATCAAGCTGAGTTTGAAATCGCAGTTGATGATGGCAGTTTCAGTAACAAGACGAAAGGTACCGAGCAAGATATTGATACAGATAAAGTAACACTTAAGCAGCGCAATATAATGGGCGGTATTAGAGGTGGCTTTGGTTCGGTGTTGGCCGGCAAGCACGATAGCCCAACTAAACTGGCACAGAAAAAAATCGATCTGTTTAACGACCTCGAAGGGGATATTAAAAATACCTTTGAGGGTGAAAACCGCCTCTCCAATATAGTCGCCTACAGCACACCTAAGGTATCTGGACTACAGGCTACTCTGGCTATGATCCCCGGCGAAGATGAAGCGACAGATAATGGGCTGGCCGACGGCCTCTCCTACTCCCTGAGCTACAGCGCCGATGATCTCTATATTGCAATCGCTGGCGATCAGGATATTGATAGCCAAGACCTGCTGCGAATTGTCTCCCAGTATAAAATGGATGCATTGAAACTGGGTTTTATGTACCAACAAAACGAAAAGAACGATGGTTCTCTGGATGAGTCTGGTTACTTTATTAGCGCGGCCTACAAGGTTGACGAGCTTACCTACAAGGCTCAATTTGGTACGGTTGAAAATGATGTAACCGGTGACGAGGAGCAGACCTTCTCGCTGGGCGCTGATTACAAACTGGGCAAAAAGACCAAAGCCTTTGTTTTCTACACGGACAACTCGGACTCGATTGTCAGTGGCGCGGATAAGGATGAAACCAGCTTTGGCCTCGGCTTAGAGCATAAGTTCTAAATCTCAGATTAAGGCAATAACTGGATGTAGAATTGGTAGTCATGGAACGGCTCAACTAAAAACAAAGCCCCCGTCTAGTAGGCAGGGGCTTTTTTTTTGTTTAGAACTTTTTATCTATTCGGGTTAGTATAATTGCGACAAGAAAGGGAAAATGATTTCTAGTAATTCAATGGTTTTGTCAAGGGAGTGTTAAATGAAACTAGCCGATGTCGTCCCCTGGGGGCGTTCACTCAAAGAATACCGTGAGATGTTTGCACTGACCGCGGATGATCTGCAAAAGTCTATCCTTGGCTGTGGTGATGGGCCGGCCTCATTCAATGCAGAGCTGTCTGCAACAGGTGGCACTGTGGTCTCTGTGGACCCAATCTACTGCTTGAGCACCGAGCAACTGAGAAGCCGAATCTCTGAGGTATACGATGAGATTATGGCTCAACTGGAACGCAATAAAGATCTCTATGTCTGGGATAGTCTGGGTTCGGTTGAGGCTCTTGGCAACATCCGACTGGCGGCAATGGAGAAGTTTCTCGAGGATTATGATCTGGGGAAAAAACAGGGCCGATATATTGAAGGCTCGTTGCCTCAACTAGACTTTGCCGATAATCAGTTTGACTTAGCTCTCTGTTCCCACTATCTATTTCTCTACAGTCAACAGGTCAGCCTGCAGGCGCATATTGCGTCGTTACAAGCGCTGTGTCGTATGGCTAAACAAGTTAGAGTCTATCCTCTGTTAGCCCTTGATGGCCAACCATCGCCCCACCTATCTGCGACAATTACCGCCTTGGAGCAATCGGGATTATCAGCTCAACTAGCGGATGTCAGCTATGAATTCCAGCGCGGCGCCAAGCAGATGCTGGTGGTGAGAAGCCATTGACCGTGGATTATTGACTGTGGGCTGTTAACTGTGGTTTGTTGACCCTGAATTGTTATTGGGTGCTCTTGAGAGTTGCCCATTTCAGAGTTGATTAGTCTAATTCATCCATCCACGCCATTTGGATGGCTTCGAGAATTTTTTCACCGCAGCGATCAGGGTCATCGGAAAACCCTTCAATTGACAGTACCAGATTGCGCAGATCGACAAAGTTAATGTACTGGGGGTCAATATCCCCATGGTTGTCCGCCAGCTCGATGGCAATCTCTTGAATATCTGTCCACTTGATCATGGCTGTCTCCCGTATGTTTTGTCAGTGCCGCTCAGACACCATATTAATGGTGTATTTGGGAATTTCTACCACCAGATCATCGTCTTTGACGACCACCTGACAGCTCAGGCGCGAATCGGGATCTACACCCCAGGCTTTATCCAGATAGTCCTCCTCCAACTCATCGGCCTCTGGGAGGCTGTCAAAGCCCTCGCGAATATGCACATGACAGGTGGTGCAGGCACAGGACATTTCGCAGGCGTGCTCAATATCCAGTCCATTTCTCAGGGCGGCTTCACAGACAGTCTCGCCCTTTTTGGCCTCTACGACAGTACCCTCTGGGCATATCTCATGATGAGGTAAAAATACAATCTGTGGCATAACTTATGTTTCCTCGAGAATTTATTTTAGTGCGTCATCGAGACTGAGCCCCGCCAGGGCGCGCTTGATACTGGCATCCATACGCTTGGCGGCAAAATCTTCACTGGTCTTGCCGACCACCTCGATCTGTCTGGCCAACTGCCGGTGGTCATCACTGGTCTGGCGCAGCTGCGCCAGTTCTGCCAGCGCCACCTGCAGGCATTGTAACTCTGATTCGTCCAGTAGATCTGCGGCATCCTGATCCATAGCCGCCTGTAAATCTTCGATCATACGGTCGGCCTCCACCTGTTGCTCGCGCAGTGCTCGCACCTGCATATCCTCCTGCGCGTGAGCAAAGGAATCCTGAAGCATCTGAGTGATCTCGGCATCGCCCAAACCATAGGAGGGCTTGACCTCTATTCTGGACTCTACGCCACTGGTCTGTTCGCGAGCGGAGACGCTGAGCAACCCATCGGCGTCCACCTGATAGGTGACCTCAATCTTTGCACTACCGGCCACCATCGGCGGTATGCCGCGCAGCTCAAAGCGCGCCAGAGATCGACAGTCGGTCACCAATTCCCGCTCACCTTGGAGCACATGGATACTCATAGCGGTCTGACCATCTTTGAAGGTGGTGAACTCCTGCGCTTTGGCCACTGGAATGGTGGTATTGCGGTGAATGATTTTCTCGGTGAGCCCCCCCATAGTCTCTATACCCAGAGACAGGGGAATCACGTCCAGCAATAGCATATCGTCGGCTGACTGATTACCGATCAGAAGATCCGCTTGTTTGGCAGCACCCAGGGCCACCACCTGATCGGGGTCCAGATAACATTGAGGTTCACAGCCAAACAGTTCAGCAACCTTTTCCCGCACTCTGGGCATTCTGGTGGAGCCACCCACTAATACCACATCGTCAATTTCGGTATGGTCCATATTGGCATCGCGCAGGGCGCGTTTGCAGGCGCGCAGAGTCTGATCAATCAGCTGATCTACCAGTTGATGCATCTGGTCCCTGCTCAATAGAATGGTACTGTCGAGAATTTCTAACCTGACCTCGGAGACCTCGCTGAGCTCTTCCTTGGCACCTTTGGCGGCCTGCATCAACACTCGCTGCTCCACTGGGCTGAGTTCGTCACCCATCTGCAATTCACGGCGCAGCCAGTCGGCGATGGCGCGATCCAGATCATCACCGCCCAGCGCCGAATCACCGCCGGTTGCCAAGACCTGAAACACCCCCCGTGAGAGGCGCAGTAGGCTGATATCAAAGGTGCCACCACCCAGATCGTAGACCGCGATGGTGCGCTCAGTATCCTGCTGCGCTTGCGGCTGGTCGAGACCATAGGCGATGGCGGCGGCAGTGGGCTCGCTGAGTAGACGCAATACCTTGATACCCGCTAGGGTCGCCGCATCTTTGGTGGCCTGTCGCTGGGCATCGTCAAAGTAGGCGGGCACGGTGATCACTGCGCCATCCAACTGGCTGTCAAAGGCCAACTGGGCGCGATCCACCAGTTTGCTGAGTATTTCTGCCGATACCTGTATCGGGCTGAGTGCGCCGTAGGCGGTTTCGATCTTCGGCATACCCCCCTGATCAGGCGAGAATTGGTAGGGAAGATTGCCGCCCAGCGTCTTGATATCCTCTATACCTCGGCCCAGTAACCGCTTGACCGAAGACAGGGTGTTAAGGGCATCACTACTGCTGTGCTCTGCCGCCTCATAGCCGACACAACTGGGACCCTCAGCGGTGTAGTGCACCACCGAGGGCAGCAGCGCACGGCCCTGTTCATCGGCCAGCACCTCGGCTGTTCCACTTCTGACTGTGGCCACTAGCGAGTTGGTAGTCCCCAGATCAATGCCCACCGCGTATTTGCGCTGATGGGGCTGGGGCGATTGACCGGGCTCGGAGATTTGCAGAAGTGCCAAGGTTTACTGATCCTCTAATTGGTTTTTAAATTCGATTATCTCATTCGCAAACTTGGCTGCAAACTGCATCTTTGCCAGGGTATCTAGGGCTTGGGAATAATCTTCCGCCTGAAATTGCTGCGAAAATTGCTGTTGCAGTGATAGGTAGTCCCGCTGTGCCTCACCGCTCAGGGACTGTAACGCCTGTCGGGATTTATCAGGATCGCTAGTGGCTGACTCCCTAATCTCCGCCAGTGTCTCGCGCTGCATCATCTGTGCCATCAAAAACTGGCCATCGGAGGTGATTTGACTGTCCTGATTGACATCACAACCCTGTAGCTCCAAAAGATACTGCGCTCTGTTGAGAGGATCTTTTAATGTCTGGTGTGCTTGGTTGATAGTGGCCGCCATTTCCATGGCACGGCGCTTTTCAATCTCACTGTTGCTGGCAAAGCGATCGGGGTGGAATTGCTGTTGTAGCCTTCGAAATCTTATCTCCAACTGATTGGCATCGATCTCCCAACTCTGAGGCAGTGAAAATATCGCAAAGTAATCGCTGGCGGTATTCAATTGAGAGGACCTCTGTCAGACACAGGATTGATTGCCGAGGGCAATTAGAGCAGACGCGCTATATATGGAAGCTCTCTCCGCAACCACACTCGTCTTTAACGTTGGGGTTTTTAAATTCAAACCCCTCGTTGATTCCCTCTTTGACATAGTCAAGCTGGGTGCCATCCAGATACACAAAGCTTTTGGGATCGACCACCAGCTTGATATCACCGCAATCGAACACATGGTCATCTGTGCTAGCTTCATCGACAAATTCCAGCACATAGGAGAGCCCAGAACAGCCAGTAGTACGAACACCCAGGCGCACACCTATGCCCTTGTTGCGATGTTGGAGATGGCGAACTACATGCTGTTCCGCCGCCGCTGTCATGGTCACTGCCATACTTATTTGTCCTGTTTTTCTCGCACGTCGCGAACCGCCGCCTTGATAGCATCTTCGGCCAACACTGAGCAGTGGATTTTCACCGGTGGCAGCGCCAGTTCCTCGGCAATTGCCGTGTTTTTAATCTGCTCTGCCTCGTCGATATTTTTACCTTTGACCCACTCAGTCAGCAATGAGCTGGAGGCGATCGCCGAGCCGCAGCCATAGGTTTTGAATTTGGCGTCTTCAATAATACCCTGATCGTTGACCTGTATTTGCAAACGCATCACATCGCCACAGGCGGGAGCACCCACCATGCCAGTGCCGACATTTTTGGAGTTGTCATCCAGCTTGCCGACATTGCGCGGATTCTCGTAGTGATCAATTACTTTTTCGCTGTAAGCCATATTGGTAACCCTGTTAAATTATTTGTTAACGACCCTGGACACCTAAATTAGTGCTAGTGTGCAGCCCATTCTACCTGATCGAGGTCGACACCGTCTTGGAACATATCCCACAGTGGTGATAACTCGCGTAATTTCTCCACCGCATGTCTGACTTTGGCGATGGCATTGTCAACATCCTCCTCAGTGGTAAAGCGACCTATACTAAAGCGGATTGAACTGTGGGCCATCTCGTCATTTAGACCCAGTGCGCGCAATACGTAGGAGGGCTCAAGACTGGCGGAGGTACAGGCTGAACCGGAGGACACCGCCAGATCGCGCAGCGCCATAATCAGTGATTCCCCTTCGACAAAGGCAAAGCTGATATTCACAATTCCCGGCACATGCTGATCATGCGAGCCGTTTAGATGAACCTCTTGCATGTTCGAGACACCATCCCACAGGCGGTTGCGCAACTTCTGAATGCGCGCCGATTCGCTGGCGAGATTTTCCATACCCAACTTGAAGGCCTCGCCCATACCGACAATTTGATGAGTGGGCAGGGTTCCGGAGCGCATGCCCCGCTCGTGACCGCCGCCATGCATCTGCGCCTCAATTCGTACCCGGGGCTTGCGCCTGACATACAGCGCCCCTATGCCTTTGGGACCGTAGAGTTTGTGGGCTGAGAAGGACATCATATCCACTTGCATAGCCTCGACATCAATCGCAGTTTTACCGGCACTCTGGGCCGCATCTACATGGAAGAAAACCTTGCGCTCACGGCAAATCTTACCAATAGCCGCGATATCGTTAAGGGTTCCCAGCTCATTGTTCACATGCATAATAGATACTACCGTGGTGTCATCGCGCAGTGCATCTGCCACTGCCTGAGGCTGAATCAGGCCATTGCTGTCAGGATCCAGATAGGTGACCTCAAATCCCTCGCGCTCCAGCTGACGGCAGGTATCGAGAACCGCTTTGTGCTCAATTCTCGAAGTGATAATGTGTTTACCCTTGCGGGTATTGAAGTGGGCACAGCCCTTGATCGCCAGATTATTGGCCTCAGTTGCGCCGGAGGTCCAGACTATTTCTCTGGGATCGGCGCCAATCAGGTCGGCCACTTGGTTGCGGGCATCTTCGACCGCGGCCTCCGCCTGCCAGCCGAACATATGGGAGCGGGATGCCGGATTGCCGAACTGACCCGATGGGGTCAAGAACTGTACCATCTGATCAGCTACAGCCGGGTCTACCGGCGTGGTTGATGCATAGTCCAGATAAATGGGAAGACTCATTTGTTTCTCCAAAATCAGCAGGCCTCTGCCTGCAGGTTATCATCCAGTACCAACAGCTGTTCAATCTGCCGCTGGGCAATATTTTGTACATCTCTCTTCGCCACCAGATCGGCCAGCGAGATGCCGTTTAAGAAATTGTGTATTTGCTGACTCAATTCGTGCCACAAACCATGGGTCAAGCAGATCTCACCACCCTGACAGTCACCCTTGCCCTGGCAATTTGTGGTGTCTATAGACTCATCGACCGCGTCAATAATCTGTGCCACAAAAATATCATCGCTGGCTCTGCACAGATAGTAACCGCCCCCCGGACCACGCACGCTTGCCACCAGCTCGGCCTGTCGCAGTCTTGCGAATAGCTGCTCCAAGTAGGACAGCGAGATAGACTGTCGATCGGCGATATCCGCCAGGGATATCGGGCCGCTCTGGGCGTGCAGAGTCAGGTCGAGCATCGCTGTCACCGCATAGCGTCCACGAGTAGTTAAGCGCATAACCTGTCACCGCAAAAGTCATTAAACAAGGGGTTTTTAATAACCTCAATTATCTAATACCCGACTATTTTAGTCAATTAAATACCTGACACAGATAGTAGGTTATTATTTGATCTTACGCTGGACTGCGGAAAGCAGACCACGAAGTATGGAAACTTCCATCTGGTCCATGCGCTGACGGTTAAACAGCCGCCGCATACGAGTTAGCAACTGTTTAGGATTTTCTGGATCATAGAATTCCAGGTCTGCCATGGTCTCGGCGAGATGGCTGTGGAAATTCTCTAAATCCTCGGCGGTTGCTGAGGGCTGATCCCATTGGCCTAGGTCCGGTAGCTGCCCCTCGCTGTCGGCAAGGCCAGCCATGCGAATTTCATAACTCAGCACCTGTACGGCGGCCGCTAGGTTGAGTGAACTGTAGTCGGGATTGGAAGGAATATGCACATGGTAATTGCACTTTTGCAGTTCATCATTGGTGAGACCGCGATCTTCGCGACCAAACAGCAGTGCCACTCTGTGATGCTGTGCTTCACGCCAAATTCGCTCTCCGCACTCACGGGGGTTAATCAGCGGCCAGGGAATGCGGCGCTCCCGCGCACTGGTACCAATCACTAGGGAGCAGTCGGCAATAGCTTCATCTACAGAGTTCACTACCACCGTTTTAGCAAGCAAATCAGCGGCACCGGCGGCGCGCCACACCGCTCTGGGCGCCGGGTACTCCCTGGGCTCAACCAAACAGAGTTCAGTCAACCCCATGTTTTTCATCGCCCGCGCAGCACCGCCTATATTGCCCGGATGTGCCGAGTTGACCAATACGATTTTGATATTTGCCTGGGGATTTTCAGTGTTCACAGTGTTGTCCAATAAGGGCTAAGTCAGGGCGGCGGCAGTTTACCAGAGTTCTGCGGTGAATTAGTGTAAATTTTGCACGTGGTGACTGATGGACTTCAACGCTCTAGACAATCTGGTACAATGCGCGCGCTCTTTAACTCACTTGGAATCTGCCACTATGCAACCCATGGTCAACATTGCCCTGCGCGCAGCCCGTGCCGCTGGCGAACTTATCATCAAATCTGCCGACAATCTGGATCTGATCAAGGTCGACGAAAAGGGTCGCCATGATTTTGTGACTGAGGTCGACAGGCGCTGTGAGGAGACCATTATCTATCACATCAAAAAAGCCTATCCCGATCACGGCTTTTTCGGTGAGGAGTCCGGCCAAAGTGGCAATCCCGACAGTGAGGTTCAGTGGATTATCGATCCCCTGGACGGCACTACCAATTTCGTCCGCGGCATCCCTCATGTAGCAGTCTCTATCGCCTGTCGCATCAAGGGAAAGCTGCAGCATGGAGTGGTGGTTGAACCCTTTAAGCATGAGGAATTTACTGCCAGTCGAGGTGCTGGAGCCCATCTCAATGGCCGGCGAATTCGCGTGTCCAGCCCGCAAAAAACCGCTGGCGCCCTGCTGGCAACCGGCATCCCCTTCAGCACCCCCTCATTTGACCATATGCAAAACTACCTGCACTGTATGCAAGAGTTAGCAGAAAACTCCGCTGGAATTCGGCGCCTCGGCGTGGCATCCCTGGATCTGGCTTATGTGGCGGCGGGACGTATGGACGGATTCTGGGAGATGTACCTCAAACCCTGGGATATAGCAGCTGGGGTACTTCTCGTGCGCGAGGCGGGGGGCATGGTCAGCGACTTCAATGGCGGTGAGTCATTCCTGGAGACGGGTCATATTTTGGCCTGCACCCCAAAACTGTTTAAACCCAGCTTAAAAGTGGTGTCCAAGCATCTAGGACACCTGAAATAGAAACTGGCTCCGCTCCAACAGCCAGTAGCTGCCGCAGATACCTATGGCATAACCGGCGATCTCGACACCAACAGTGCGATTGGGCGTGCGAGTAATGACTAATCTTGCCGCCGCTATCAATAGTGAAACCATAACGATAAACAGTATCTGCCCCAACTCTACACCCAAATTAAAGAACAGCAGGGCATTGAGTTTCATCGCGGTGGGCAAGCCCAACTCCTGAAGTACCACGGCAAAACCAAAACCATGCAATAGACCCAGCAGACTGGCGGCGGCCACTGGATAACGCCAGGTAAAGCTCTGTGTTCGCTGTTGGGGATTGCGGTTGTGTTTCACTATCTCAACTGCCAACAACACAATACTCAGAGCAATCAGCCATTCCACCAGCGGAGTTGGCAGGCGCACGATTTCCAGTATGGCCAAACCCAGGGTTATGGAATGTGCCAATGTGAAGCCGGTCACCGTGATTAACAGTCGTCTGTAGCCCCCTGCAATAATCATTAAACAGAGCACAAACAACAGATGATCTGTGCCTATAAGAATATGCTCAATGCCAACCACTGTGTATTGGTATGCCACCGCAGTGGCTGAGGCGGTCATCGGGATAGGAATTAGAGTTTTGACAGGGTCTGAGAAAATTTGTATCGCGTCTCCAGTCTGCGGTTTAAAAACCACTAGACTGTTTAGCCCCGGATTAGTCTGGGGGTAGTCGATATTGACGCTTAGCACTTCGCCCTGCAGTTGCTCGAGATCACAGCGATAGTGTCTGCGTCCTAAAAGGCCCGTGGCAGTTTCACCATAGGTCGGGATGCAGGCGGGGTGATGCATGGTAATTGATGGTTCACTGGCAGCTGCCATTACCGGTGGAATTTTCCACTTCAAAACAAAGTCGGCATGCTTTGCATGATCACCTTGGGTTTGAGGGTCACTTTGGGTTTGAGGGTCACTTTGGGTCTGGACGACTTCCACATACACTGGCCTGGCTTCATCGGCCCAGCCAAGATCGACAGCCCAGAGAGCAGTCAGTACTACAGTCACCAAATACGCCAGCTTTTTCATTCTGTGGTTTCAATACTGATCTGGTACTGAGCAATCAATTGATCGACGGCCTCAGCTAGGCGAAGCTGGTGTTGCTCACGCTTGGCATCGGCCAATACAGCGCTGCTTATCTGCTCAAAAGGCGGCAGATAACTGGGTCGGATATTTTTGATCAACACCAGATGCCAGCCGTAATTAGAGCGGATAGGGCCCTGCCAGCTGTCACTGGCCTGCAGTGCAAAAATCTGCTGTTGAAAATCCTCACCGAAGTGACTGCCTATCTCATCAATATCGCGATTCACGTAATTGCGGTTGTAGAGAAAGCGTTCACCATGACGCGAAGCCTGTTCAAAGGGTATCTGCTCTCGGTTGAGTTTTTGCAGTAAGTTTGCAACAGCTGGCTTTTTTTCCGAAGCCTCGCCTGCCGCCGCCGATAGATACACATGGGTGAAAGTGATCTCTGCTGGCTTAATGTACTGCTGTTGATTGGCGGTATAAAACTTCAGCAGATCTGCTTGCTGGAGAGGCTCAATATCATCATAGAAGCCCTGAGCTAAGTACTCCATCTTTTGTATAAGTCGCCGTCTAATCAGCTGATCATTGTTATCGAGATTGCGCGCCAATGCCTCGCGATACAGCACCTCATCGCGAGCATAGTCCTCTATCAGCTGTTGTCGCGCCTGCTGACTGAGCCCATCGAGCGCAACTTCTGCCTGTGCACCGTTGTAACTTCTGGCCCTCACTTGCAGGTATTGCAACAGCACTTGATCATCTATCCGTATTTGATAGGGATCTCGATACTGATCCTGATTGATATAACGCTCAGCTGCCAACAGCACTAGAGCGATCACTAGAAATTGAGCCAGAGGCTCTCTGACAGCTTGCTGAATAAATACTTTCATCGATCTGTTTTAGGGGGTGTACCATATGGGTGAACTGTAGGCTCGCTCTTGAAGCGTCTCCGGCCCATTTTCCAACTGCATGTTTTTCAAGGCAATTTTGTCATACAGGGAATGTCTTGGGGTGGGGATTTGCAATACTCTCACGTAGTAAAAAGCGCGCTGTGCCGGATCAAATTGCGGGTCAGTCCAACGAGCCACCAACTCTGCAGCACCGATGCTGTTGTTGTAGGTGGCATTAGTGCGATCCACAGTATTGCCAACCTCTGGCAACTTGCCATCGGCTGAGAGCGATCGATTGTCCGACCAGGCGACGTTGTAGACTTGCTCAAATTGACTGCCATTCCAGTCAACCCATCCCTTGACCACCTGTATACGGTCTAGATTGGCGCCCAGCGGATCCTTAGCTGCGCGAATCAAAAACTGTGGCGACTGCGTATGTGGTTGAGCGGTGAGATCTCCACCCATGGGAACACCATAACTCTGTCCCAGCACGGCAAGATTCTCCGCATGTTCGGCTGCTTTTGGCCAATCCCAACCGCCGAAAAACTGCAGGCTGATGCGGGGTCCGGTAGTGGCATAGACCTCTTTGCGTTTAAAGGCGGCATAGATTTCATCTCTGGTATTGTCTCTGGCCCACACCGCTGTGAGCCCGGCTGCAGCCAGATCCCAACCGCTATTTTTGGCTTCACCGATGATATCTTGATCCTTGATTTCTGGCGTGGAGTCATTGGCAAACTTGCCCCAGAAATTATCTTCCTCTGCAGTTGCCAATGCGGTGTGGGAATCGGTGGAGCCAATCAGACCAAATTTATAGGGATTGACGCCCGTCTGCCGTTCCACAGCCAGTCCGGTTTTTAAAGCGGATCTAATATAATCAGCAGGCTGAGGATCGTACTCTTGATACTGTTGCTGCAGGAAGAACCCATAGGTTTCAAAATCGGCAAACTGGTCCTCTGGTGACAACCGCGGGTGGGTCTCACTATCACCCTTGACTTGCGTCATCTCCACCACAGGTTCCCACGCCATTCTGGTTTTAGCGTACTGGGCTGTTATGGGTGAACCGTCCAGCGCGGTATCGGCAAACATATACCCCTTTGAAATATTAGAGTTGTGGGGGATGGCAATAAATCGCGTACCGGTCCGTTGGCTAGTTTTTTGCAACCAATCCCACAGATCCTCGGGGTACTGGCTGATATCTGAACCATAGGGGAGAAACTTTGAGGCTTTATCGGCACCGTCTGGAGTAAAAACAACGCGGTGCAAGTTAGCGCCTGCAGGGGTTGAACTCCACTCCCAGCCGATCAGGCTAGTAAATTTGCCCGGCTCATTATGCCGCTCAGCAGCCCCGATAATCTCTTGCCAAACCCCAGTGCGAATTTGCGTAGTATCGCCGTAGGGCGCTTCATAAAGTGCGCCATTGGGGTCACTCACCGGATCGCCACCCGGCGTCACCTCTTGCTCCGGCAGTGCATTATTAAACACTGCCTCGCCGTTTCCGCGGCTGATTAAATAGTTGGCGAACTGCAATTGAATCCAGCGCAAAAAACTGTCCCAGGGACCCATTGGCGACAGTTGGTCATGCCCCTGTTGGTAAAGCACTGTCATTACGCCCAGTTCCTCTGCATGATCTGAGACGACCAAAAAGTCCAATGGCGTTTGGATCTGTACTCTAGCGCGATTGTAGGGGTGTATAACTGGCAGCCCCTTTGCCCAGCGGTAGGCGGTATCTGGTGTCGCCGTATGGTTTTCGTTGAAAAACGAATCGAAGGAATACTTGGTGTGGAGGTGGGTGTCCCCCCAGAGCAACCTAGCCGGAACCTCGGTATCGTCTAGCAATTCGCCACTGCCTGCGGCGGCCATACTGGAGAATACCAGTGAGCCGGCAATCATAATTATTTTAAGCATTTACAACCCCTACATCTGTTTGTATTTTTCAGGCCATCATCAACTATTAGGGCAAATACCATATGGGCGATGTATAGGCCCGCTCCTGAAGAGTTTCCGGCCCATTTTCCAACTGCATTTTTTGCAGCGCGATTTTGTCATACAGGGAATGTCTGGGGGTGGGAATCTGCAGCACCCTAACATAATAGAAAGCTGGCTGTTGGGGATCGAAGTCGGGATCGGTCCAGCGAACTGAAAGCTCCGACTCACCAATACTGTTGGTATAAGTGGCGGCTTTCAGGTCCACGGTGCTGCCCACTGAAGGTAGTCGCCCCTGCTGGTCAAGCGTGCGGTCATCGGACCAGGCGATATTGTAGACCTTTTCAAACTGATTACCGGCGGCATCGACCCAGCCTTTGACCATCTGCACGCGGTCTAGATTGGCTCCCTTGGGATCTTTCACTGCCCTGACTATAAAGCTTGGTGACTTATCAGGGTCCTCAACAGCAATCAAGTCACTCCCCATGGGTACCCCGTACTGGTAACCAAGCTGGGCAAATTGCTCTGATCTCTCTGCGTCTCTGGGGAACTCCCAAGCACCAAAGAGTTGTACACCAATCCGCGGTCCGGAGGTGGCATAGACCTCTTTGCGCTTAAATGCCGCGTAAATGGCATCGCGGGTATTTTCATGGGCCCAAACCGCCGCCAACCCAGATGCGGAAAAATCCCATCCATTGCGAGCACTGGCCGATCGCGCTCTGGTTTTGGTCTCTGGGGTGGAATCCCTTGCCATCTTACCCCAGAAGTTTTGCTCCTCTGCAGAGGCCAATCCCGAGTGAGAATCGGTGGACCCTATCAGGCCAAATTGATAGGGGTTCACACCAATCTGCTGGCCAATAGCCAAACCGCGCTTCAGGGCTGGGCGCACAAAATCTGCGGCATCACCGGCGAAGGGCACATCCTTGCTCTGAATATAAAACTCATAATTTTCAAAGTCGGCAAATTCGTCCTCTGGTGATAGCTTGCTGTTGGTTTCACTGTCACCCTTTATCTGAGTGACCTCAACCACTGGCTCCCAGTGCATTCGGCGGCGGGCATAATCGGCATCAATGGGCACACCCTTCAAATTGGTGGTATCAAACATATAGCCTTTAGAAACATTAGAATTGTGGGGAATGGCTATAAACCTGGCGCCAGTTATGGCTTGGGTTTCCTCGAGCCACTGCCAGAGATCTTCCGGATATTGACTGTCATCAGAACCAAAAGGTAAAAACTGTCCCGCTTTGTCTGCACCGTCGGGCGTGACAACTATCCGATGCAAATTTGCCCCAGAGGGTATTGAGCTCCACTCCCAGCCAATCAATGCAGTAAATTTACCCGGCTCATTATATCGGTCTGCGGTGGAGATAATATCTGCCCAAGCTGCTTGAGATATAGCATCCGTATTGCCAAAGATATTCACATCGTCAATATTATTAGCTTCACTTTCAACCGGATTTCCATGGTTGGGATCCACTTCTGTTGCCGGCGGCAAAAATTGTCCGAAGAACTCTAATCCGTTGTCATTGTCTATGGCGCGATTCATCATCAGTATGGCAAACCAGCGTTTGATGTTGTCGATCAGACCCATATCCTCAAAAACAGCTTTTTCCTCGTACACGGCGCGCATAACACCCAACATTTCAGCATGATCCGAGACCACTAGAAAATCCAGCGGAGTATTGAGCTGCACGCGTGCGCGGTTGTAGGGATGGATAACAGGCATCCCCTTTGCCCAGCGATAGGCAGTGTCCGGATCAGCGCTGTGGTTATTGTTTAAAAAGGCATCAAATGAGTAGTTGGTGTGCACATGGGTATCGCCAAAGTACAAGCTGGTCGAGTCGGGCGTCGAGTTGGATTCAGCAAACCCCACCACGGGAGAAATTAATATCAATAGGATACAAAGTAGTCTCATTATGGCTATTACCTGTTTTAAAGAATAAACGCTAGCTTGAGATATTTGCAGTTCCCCGCGTTGCAGCTGCTTACCCTAGGTTATTATTTGAACTTTAAGATTAGAAATTATTATTTTGACTGAGTCTATGCCAAAACCCTTTTCTAAGCAATTGATGATTCCTGCAACGAGCAAGATTCGGGTCGATAATCTTTAATAGGTCGCCGATAATCTGGGTATGAATAACCACTACGCGAGAATTGAAAAGGCCATCCGTTACCTCAATGCCAATAGCGACCGGCAGCCTTGCCTGACTGAGGTTGCTGATCACCTATGCCTGAGTGAATTTCACTTCCAGCGTCTGTTTAGTCACTGGGCTGGAATTTCGCCAAAAAAATATCTGCAAATCCTTACGGTGGAAAGGGCAAAGCTGTTGCTGGCTGAACACCAACCCACCCTGGAGACATCTGCTGCGGTTGGCCTGAGCAGCGGATCGCGATTGCACGACCAGTTTGTGAATATCGAAGCGGTAACCCCGGGGGAGTTTAAAAACTGTGGGGCAGGCATGGTTATCAACTACAGTGCTGTCGATAGCCCCTTTGGCAACCTGTTTATCGCCGCTACTGAGCGCGGTATCTGTCGAATGGCGTTCCTCTCTGAAAACAATACCGATCAGCAATTCAACGCTGAGGCTGCAGATCTACAACAGTATTGGCCGAAAGCCCAGTTAGCGCACAGACCACCACCGCAGCTAGATGATCTGCAACAGCTTTTTCAGCGCAACCAGCTGATTGAAAAACCGCTATCGCTACTGGTGCATGGCACCAACTTTCAAGTTCAGGTTTGGCGAGCGCTGTTGGGTATCAACGAGGGATCTCTTAGCAGCTATGGACAGATTGCCGAAGCTATTGGTAGACCCGGTGCGGCTCGCGCTGTGGGAAGCGCCATCGCTGCCAATCCCATTGCACTGCTGATACCCTGCCATCGGGTTATCTGCCAGTCGGGGGCATTTGGCGGATATCGCTGGGGAAAGACTCGCAAGCAGGCAATTCTCAGCTGGGAGCTAGCCCCTTAGCCTCTAGAGTGGATCAGCTGGATTCTGCAACCCCATCAACACCTCCAGGGCAATTCGGTCCTGAGGCCCCACAAGCCGGTGTACTAAGTTTCCGTTCCTATCAACTACAAGGGTCTCGGGTAGCACTGTGACCGGCTCCAGACCCCAGAGCTGACGAGGATCTCGGATAAAGTTAGGGAATTCTATACCCAGCTTGGAGACTTCACTGCGCAATTTTTCACCCGCAGAACCATCAAAATTGACACCGACTACATGGAGTTTATCACCATGCAGATGCATTAATTCATTTAACTCAGGAACCTCTTTTCGACAGGGGGCGCACCAGATGGCCCAATAGTTAATCAGTACTAGTTTGTCTGGCGCCTGAAGGTCGATAACTCTATCGTCGGTCAGTGAGTAGAGCTGGCTTGGATCACTGTTATCTGAGGAGCAGCTAACCAACAGTGCAGTGATTAGCAAAAATCTTCGAATCATAGTTTGACACCTCTACCTACCAAAATAATTTCCACCACAGTATGGGGTTTCTCATTATAATGTTACGCTCATATTGGAATCTTGTATTTTTTGAATCTAGGGGTAATTTGAATCTAGGAACAATGAATTTTCAAGGGAGATTAAATGATCACCATATACCACAATCCTCGCTGTTCTAAGTCTAGGCAGACCCTCGAGCTGTTGCAGTCAAAGGGTATTGAACCCGAGATTATTCTCTACCTTAAAAACCCACTCGATCAATCTACCATCACAAGTTTACTGACCAAGTTGGATATCAGTGCCCGTGAGTTGATACGCGCCTCGGAACCGGAGTTCAAAGATAACTTCGGGCAGCGCGAATTGACAGAAAACGCGTGTATACAGGCGATGATCGACTATCCAAAATTGATGCAACGCCCGATTGTTGAAGCTGGAGAACGGGCTGTGCTGGGTCGGCCACCCGAGAATGCGCTGGATCTAATCCCATGAGCCCAACCCCAAACCCCTACATCTTAATACTCTATTACAGCCGCAACGGCCATGTGAAATTGCTGGCTGAACAAATAGCTCAGGGCGTTGAGGCGGCTGGCTTAGAGGGACGGTTGCGCACCGTTCCGGCGGTCTCTACCGTCTGCGAATCGACCGCTGCAGATATCCCTGAGAGCGGCGATATCTACTGTTCCGAAACTGATCTTGCAGAATGTGGCGGCCTGTTGTTGGGTAGCCCCACTAGATTTGGCAATATGGCGGCACCACTGAAGTACTTTCTCGATAGTACCGCCAATTTGTGGCTAAACGGCTCGCTAATCAATAAGCCCGCTGGGGTATTTACCTCGACATCCTCGCTCCATGGCGGCCAGGAGTCCACACTGCTGTCCATGATGCTGCCACTGCTACATCAGGGTATGATTGTGGCTGGCGTTCCCTATTCCGAAGCGGCGCTTAACGGTACCCAGAGTGGCGGCACCCCCTATGGGGCCAGTCATGTTGAAACAGAAAGTGGTCAACTCAGTGACGAAGAACGGCAGATCTGTCAGGCTCAGGGACGCAGAATTGCCGAGCTGGCATTGAAGCTAGTTAGATAAGTAGGTACTGAATATTGGATACAGATACTAAGCTCTCCATCGGTCGCCAAGTGGTGCGCATCAGCTATGCTATGCTGCTGATGGTGCTGGCCGCTAACCTGTGGCAAGAAAATCAACCCCCAGTCATTTATTTTATCGTCCTGATCCCGCTGCTGATTTTTATCCCCGGTCTGCTGATGGACAGTATTCGCACCCTGATCTGGTTGGGCTTTGTGCTACTAATCTACTTTGCTGGGTCGGTCTATGGCGTCGCTGATCCCGAGGTTCAGACACTGGACATCGCGGAATTAGTGTTGACTGTGGTGCTGTTTTGCTCAGCGATGATCTACGCCCGACTGAGACAGGTAAATGACTTATAAATTGTTGAAAAGTAAATTGCTATGAGTGATAAAAAAGTTGGCCTGTTCAAACGGGTACTCAATTTCATGGGGAAGCTAGCCAATGGCCTCAGAACCCTTATCAGCATAGGTTTTGTAATCCTGTTCTTGGTGTTTATTGGCGGTATGTTTGCCGATAAACTAGAGCCCCTGCCCGAAAGGGGTGCCCTGTACTTGGCGCCCAGCGGCATCTTGGTGGATCAGCGGGCCTATGTACCCCCCCTGGATCAACTGCTCTCCAACCAGAGTGCAATGTACGCTGAAACTGTAGTACGCGACATTATCAAGGCAGTGAATAGTGCCAGCACAGATCCACGCATTACCCATTTGATTTTAGATACCGACTACCTAGAGGGTGCAGGTATTGCCAAACTGGAGGAAATTAGTGCCGCCCTGGTGAATTTCAAGGCCACGGATAAGCCAATTATCGCTATCGCTGATAACTTCACTCAGGCGCAATACTTCCTCGCCGCTCACGCCGATCATATTATGCTCAACCCCATGGGCTCGGTGATGCTCAATGGCTTTGGCGCCTATCGCAACTACTACCGAGATGCCCTAGATAAACTGAAAGTCAATATTCACATTTTTCGCGCTGGCGTCTATAAAAGTGCCGTCGAGCCATTCTCTGGAAATGCCATGTCAGAGCAGTCAAAGGAGGAGACCTCGGATAGGGTCAATCGCCTGTGGAATTACTATAGCGCCACTGTGGAAACACTGCGCAATTTGGATAAGGGGTCAATAGACGAGTATGCCAATAACCTGCATATAAGTGCACAGGCATTAGGCGGCGATCTATCTCAGCTGGCCAAAGAACAGGGCCTGGTGGATCAGCTGGCCAGTCGAAGTGAAATTATCGACTACCTCAACGCGCAGATACCCGGCACTTTGGATGAATTTGACAGTGTCGATATGGGCACCTATCTAATGCATATTGAACGCGAGGAATTGGCGGCGGCAGCTGTTGCGCCATCAGACAAGATTGCCGTAGTGATGGCCAAGGGCACCATCTTAGACGGCGATCACCCGGAGGGAACTATTGGCGGTGATACTCTATCTCATATTCTCAATGATCTGGATAGGGACCCGCAAATCAAGGCAGTGGTTCTGCGGGTCGACAGTCCGGGAGGCAGCGCCTTTGCCGCGGAGATCATTCGCGATGCGATCGGCAAAATAACTGAACGAGATATTCCCGTAGTGGTCTCCATGGGCAGCTACGCCGCTTCCGGGGGCTATTGGATCGCCGCTGAGGCCGATTCAATACTGGCCATGTCAACCACCATTACCGGATCCATTGGTGTCTATGGGATGATACCCACGGTGGAGGATTCTCTGGCGGCGCTGGGCATCTATACAGATGGCGTGGGCTCCACGGATATTGCCGGAAACATGCGCCTCGATCGACCATTGTCTCAGCAGACTAAAACTCTGTTTCAAGCTAGCGTCGAACATATCTATGATCGGTTTGTCGCACTGGTGGCTAACGGCCGTTCAATTACGCCCGAAGCCGTAGACCAAATTGCCCAGGGCCGAGTTTGGACCGGTCAGCAGGCTCTGGAGCTGGGCTTGGTGGATCGATTGGGAGATCTCAATGATGCCATTCAGGTGGCGGCAGAACTGGCAGCTATCGACCAGTACAGGGTTGAGTATCCCGGCAGGAGGTTGTCGCCCCAAGAGCTGTTAATACAACAGCTAACCCAAAATATTAATGCCTCTCTAGCCGGATTGGGTCTGCAACCAGAGTGGTTTTCCACCGATCTGCCCACTGAACTCTACGCCAGGGCGCGGTTGGCTCTGCGTCCACTGACCAAACTCGGTGAGTTTAATGACCCGAGAGGTATCTATTTACATTGCGACAGCTGTCCGATCTGAGGGAAATTCTCACAGATCTAGAGTCTCTTTGACAAATGGCACAGTCAGCCGACGCTGCTGCTGAAGTGAGCTTTGATCGAGAGTTTCCAACGCGCCAATCAGGTTCTTGGGATCCCGAGACAGTCGGCTCAACAGATACTTGGCCACCTCATCGGAGAGATAGAGACCGCGCCCATTGGCGCGAAATTGTAGCAACCGCCGCAAATCGTCATCTCCAAAGTCAACCAGTCTGTGGATCAGACCGGAGTGCAATCTAGATAGCAAGTCCGGCAGCTCAACACCCAAGTTTTCCGGCATTTTGTGACTGGCAAACACCAGCCTCGTACCCGACTCGCGACAGTGATTGAAGAAGTTAAAAAGCGGCAGTTGCCATTGGGCTTGACCAGCCACGCTGTGCAGATCATCGACACAGACTAGCGATAAACCCTGCAGGCCCGCCAACACTTCTGCTGGTTCATACGCCGACAACTCTGCCATCGGCAGATAAATAGCTTCAGATGTACGCTGCAGTGGGGACTTTTGACAGGCTGCCTGCAATAGATGGGATAATCCACAGCCCGAACTGCCAACCAGATAGGCCAGCGACTGGCGGCTGTCCTGCAAGATTAGCGCAGCCAGGTGCTGAGTTGAGCCCCTGGGCGCATAGAAGTTTTCAAAGGTAGCCTGATCATCCAGTTTGATAGCCAGACTGAGTTGTTGAAATTTACTCATTGAGAAACTCGGGCATATACCAAAGACTCATCTGACAGGTTGTCTCTCCCTGACACCTTTGCCAGCCAATCACTCTGTGCCAACTCGGCTTCTAGACGATCCACACCGCCCTCCACTTCGACGGCTACAACCATTCTGTCTGCCGCTACAGTGTGGAGCTGGAGAGAACCCACCGAGGCAAACTTTTGCAATCGCTCAATCACTGACTGGTAGGCACTAAAAGAATTCACACCGGTAATTTCGACAAGCTGTTGATTGGTCACCAACTGGGGTCTGTAGGTATAAAAACTGGCAAAGCGATCGACAATATCATCAACTGCAGTGTCGATAACTGCGCCAATTTGATCGCCGCGAAAATCATTTAACTGTTCTCCCTGAGGATTCTGGTAGACCCAGGCACCGCGGATTTCACGGTTTGAGGCGCGATACAGTCGCAGCGCCAACCAGCCATCTGCTGGATAGCGCTGGGAGGCAATATCAAGGGCATCTGTATCTAGTGACCACGCCTGTTCAAGCGATAGAGAGAGTTGATCTTCAAGGTCATAACTGGGGAAAAAATAGGGTATGCCGCGGCGTTTCATGGCCTGGTCTAGGGCAGTCAGTAACTGCGGAACATTGTCATTGACCGCACTCTGTCGCGCAGTTTGACTGACAAATCTTCTTCCCAGTGGGAGGTCATCAATCACCAGCCACATCAGCAATCTGGGTCGGTTGCTGGGAAGAATGGATAACTGCAAATCGCGAACCATTTTATCCACCGCTTGACGATCAAAGCTGACTTCCAAGCCAGTGGCCACATTGCCCTGCTGCGGATTATCGGCAAGATCGCGAAAACCGACCGAGTCTAAAAAGTCTCTGGGATTTTCGATTGCGGGCTGAAGCGCCGGCAGTTGGGAAACACCGCTATTGCCAGTCAATTTGACCAGCACCTGTGAAAAAGCCGCGCTTATTCCCAACTCTCTGGACTCAGCGGTCTGATCTGGAACAGACACCAGCGCACGGTAGAGATCCGCAACCTCTTCCGAGTGGGCAAGCAGACTAAAACAGGTGAAAAAACACAGCAACAGGGCTCTCAACGATTAACCTCCAAGTTAATTTGCATCATTGTAACAGTGCTTGATGAAAATTTGCCCAACTCCACATAAAATACCCTACTTTACAAGTCATCCTAGGATTTTTTATGACCCGAGAAACCCAATCCCTGAGCTACAAAGATGCAGGCGTCAATATTGATGCTGGTAACGCGCTGATTGAAAAGATCAAAGGTGCTTCACAGCGCACGCGACGCCCCGAAGTGATGGCGGGGTTGGGTGGCTTTGGCGCTCTATTCGAATTGCCTAGCGGTTATCAAAAGCCGGTTTTGGTCTCCGGCACCGATGGGGTTGGCACCAAACTGCGACTGGCCCTAGATCACAACAATCACGCCACCGTGGGTATCGATTTAGTGGCCATGTGTGTCAATGATCTAATTGTCTGTGGCGCCGAGCCACTTTTCTTCCTCGACTACTATGCCACTGGCAAACTGGATATCGAGGTAGCCGCCGCGGTGGTCAACGGTATCGCCGACGGCTGTGAACTCTCCGGCTGTTCGCTAATTGGCGGCGAAACCGCCGAAATGCCGGGCATGTATGAGGGTGAGGACTACGACCTGGCCGGCTTCTGTGTCGGCATCGTCGAGAGAGATGAGATTATTGACGGCAGTGGTGTAAAAGTTGGCGATACACTGATTGGCCTGGCTTCTAGCGGCCCGCACTCCAACGGCTACTCGCTGATTCGCAAGGTTCTGGAAGTCAATCAGATAGATCCAGCACAGCTGATGCTGGAGGGCAAACCATTGATCGAACTGTTGATGGCGCCCACCAATATCTATGTCAAATCCATCTTAAATCTAATAGCCCAATCCCCAGTGAACGCCCTGGCCCATATCACCGGCGGCGGGCTTCTTGAAAATATACCCCGAGTTTTACCAGACAATGCCACAGCGGTTATAGACACCAACAGCTGGCAGCGGCCGGCCGTATTTAACTGGTTACAGGAGATGGGCAATATCCGTGAACACGAGATGTATCGCACCCTCAACTGCGGCGTGGGCATGGTGCTCTGTGTACCCTCTGAAACGGCGACAGCAGCCCTTGACCTTCTGCGAAAGAGCGGTGAAGAGGCGTTTATTCTGGGCACTATCGAAGCCGGCCAAGAGGACGGGGAACAGGTGCGCCTGACAGGTTTGGAGCAATGATCGAAACTGGCGATCAGCGCTTGAAAAAAAAGCGCCTGGTGGTGCTTATCTCCGGTGGTGGCTCTAATCTACAATCCCTGATAGACGCCTGTGAGGCAGGCCAATTGGATGCTGAAATCGTGGCAGTGATCAGCAATAATCCCGATGCCGGTGGACTGAATCGCGCAGCGGCAGCAATCATTCCCAACCTGCTTATTGACCACCGCAGCTTTGCTGACAGAGACAGTTTTGATCGCGCCCTTGGCGAACTGATTGAGAGTTTTACCCCAGACTTGGTAATTCTGGCGGGGTTTATGCGCATCCTCACTCCCGAATTTGTAGATCGCTTTGTGGGTAGACTGATCAATATACATCCCTCGCTGCTTCCGGCTTATCCCGGACTGCATACTCACCGGCGGGCAATAGAGGCCGGCGACAAGATGGCTGGTGCCACAGTGCACTTTGTGACTGCCGAACTGGATGGCGGTCCGGCTATTATTCAAGCGCAAGTTGATATTGCGCCTGAAGACAGCGAACAGAGCCTGGCCGCCAAAGTATTGCAGTTTGAACACCAAATATATCCACGGGCGGTGAGCTGGTTTTGTAGCGGCCGTCTACGCATGGAGGCAGGGGTTGCGCTATTAGATAATCAGCCCTTGCCGGACAGGGGGATTATTTTTGATCTCAGCACAGAACCTTAGCCGAGATTTCTAGTCCAAACTGTATGGGTAAATTGGAGACCGGCATGACCAGACTCTACAACAGTTCAACATCCGCTTTTTTCGGCTACACTTTAGCGGCTTTTACCACGGCACTGAGTATCACCGCCCTAGCGGTAACTGGCGGCTCTGCAGAGACCCATAGCACGGCAATAAGTGTTTATGACGTCAGTTATAAGGCACAGCTGAATGGCATGGCAGTAGAGGCCCGCCATCAGCTGAGACAGCTCGACAATGGTCAGTACAGCGAGGTTCTGGAGGCCAAAGCGGCACTGGGCAAAGTCACCGAGCAAGCAACGTTTGATTTAATCGACGGGCAAATCATTCCCGGGGAATACAGCTACAACCGCTCAATAATCGGCCTAAAACGCAGAGAGCTACAGCGCTTTGATTGGGCCAATCTGCAAATGACCTTCACTAAAGGCAAGAGAGCTCAACAGGTTGAAATTCAACCTGGGTATATGGATAAAATGACCTACAAACAGCAGATGCGACAACATCTGGCTGCTGGACATAAAGATTTAACTTATCCTGTTCTTTCCCGAGAAAAACTGAAACAATATCACTTCAAGTTGATAGGTACAGAAGTTCTGTCCACCGCCATTGGGCCACTGAATACCACAGTCATTCAACGGCTAACTGAGGATCAATCGGAGCAAATCAAAATCTGGTTGGCAACCGATTGGGACTATTTATTAGTCAAATTGGAAAAGAGAGATCAGGGAGAGGTACAGCAGATGCAAATACGTCGCGGAACACTAAACAACAATCCCATTTTACCCCTAACCACTACTACTGAGACCTAAGCATGGCTGTAAGAAAATCTAGCACTGGCAAATTTGTACTGGCCCTGGGAAGCTCGGCGGTCCTGGCGTTTATTCTCTGGGCGGTTTATCAAACTAGGGATATCTCTCAGCAGAGCGAACTGGAAATAATGGGCATCATTCCCCAACAACCGGTGCAGCAGGCTACTATTGAGGAACCCCCAATTCCCAGCGCGGAGATACCCTCCGAGCCGTCTTCCCCTGCAGAAGTATCCGAATCTACACCGGCAATATCACAACCGGATCCTCCATCCCTGCCTACCCTAGACGCAAGCGATGATTTTTTTCGCGATCAGCTGCTGTCAGAAACGCCGGATACCGGCCTCAAATTATGGCTTCAGGCCGATGATTTAATTCGACGCTCAGCCAGCTATATTGACGGCATGGCCCGCGGATCATTACTGGGGAAAGTATTCCCTCTATCCAGTCCCGATGGCAAATTTACTACCCATAAAAATGGTGATCAAATCTGGCTCAATGCCGGCAACTACGAGCGCTATAACAAAACCATTGATATCTTGATGTCAGTGGATATGCAACAGGTAGCAGGGCTTTTTCATCGCATAAGGCCGCTGCTGGAGAGCGCCTTTGCCGAGTTGGGCTATCGACCACGGCAGATGGATGGCCTGATTCTACAGTCGCTGGATAATATTTTAGCGACTCCGGTTATTGTTGAACCATTGCAGTTGGTCAGAGAGTCGGTGGCCTATCAATTTGCCGATCCCGAACTGGAAGCCCTGCTGCCAATTCAAAAGCAGTTATTGCGGGCCGGGCCAGAAAATACCAGACGTCTGCAAAAACAGGCCCTGGCCTTAAAGAACGCCCTGCTCAATCCCTGAACTAACCGATCGGTAGCAATTGCCAATCAGGTCTTGGGCAGGGTAACCCCTGTCTGACCCTGGTACTTGCCGCCACGGTCGGCATAGGATGTCTGGCACACCTGATCTGACTCGAAAAACAACATCTGCGCCACACCCTCATTGGCATATATTTTGGCTGGCAGGTTGGTAGTATTGGAGAATTCTAGGGTCACATGGCCCTCCCACTCCGGCTCAAGGGGGGTAACATTGACAATAATTCCACAGCGGGCATAGGTAGATTTACCCAGACAGATAGTCAGCACCTGCCGCGGGATACGGAAGTATTCAACGGTGCGCGCCAGCGCAAAGGAGTTGGGCGGGATAATGCAGTAGTCGCCTTTGACATCGACAAAAGCATCGTCATCAAACTTTTTCGGATCTACCGTCTTGGAGTGAATATTGGTGAAGATTTTAAATTCATCAGCACAGCGCACATCGTAGCCATAACTGGAGACTCCGTAAGAAATTACCCGCTGATCGCCAACATAGCGCACCTGCTGGGATTCGTAGGGCTGAATCATTTTATGCTGCTCCGCCATCTGGCAGATCCAGTTATCCGACTTAATGCTCATCTAAGTTGACTCCAATTATCTCTATTATCAGTTGATGGTGAGGGGAAAAGGTAGCAGTATAATACTTGCTTATGGCAGTTCAGCAAACCGCCCTACTGAAAGATAATCTCCGGTCCCGGATCGGCATCACCATCAACCAGCTGTGTCCATACCGCCCGGGCTATTTGAAGATACCGCTCGGTGATTTTCGGATCAGTCTGAGCGATCATCGGCGGCACTCCACTGTCTCCCTGCTCGCGGATACTGCTATCCAACGGCAGACTGCCCAACAGCGCTGCGCCATAGCGGCCGGCGACCTCAGCGCCGCCGCCCTCCCCGAAAATTGATTCCTCGTGGCCACATTGGCTGCAGATATGGGTGGCCATATTCTCGACAACACCCAGCACCGGCACCTTAACTTTTAAGAACATTTCAATGCCTTTCTCGGCATCTAACAGGGCAATATTTTGCGGTGTAGTCACTATTACAGCGCCAGAGAGTTGCGCCCTCTGGGACAGAGTCAACTGGATATCGCCGGTACCCGGGGGCATATCTACCACTAGCACATCCAACTCCCCCCATTGGGTCTGGTCCAATAATTGCTGAAGCGCACCAGAGGCCATTGGACCGCGCCATACCATAGGAGTCTTTTCAGTGGTCAAAAAGGCCATAGACATAGTGGCGAGACCCTGAGCGATCACCGGTTTAAAATACTTTTGGTCGACAACCTCGGGCCTGTGATCAGGCGACACCCCCAACATCATGGCAATACTGGGGCCATAGATATCGGCATCCAACAGACCTACGCGGTTGCCCAGTGCTTTGAGTGCCAGGGCCAAATTGACCGCTGTAGTGGACTTGCCGACACCGCCTTTGCCAGAGGCAACTGCAACAATGAATTTAATTTGATCTAACACTGAAACTCCTCGCGACAGCAGTTAATGGGGTCTTCCCTACTATTTAGTTGTAACAATCCAACAATTGCACATGAAAAATTTCTCTAAAATCGCTATAGTTGCCGTCTCTCATGGCCACCGACAAAAAGAATTCAACCATGCCCGAAAAACGCCAAATTCTGGTCACTAATGCATTGCCGTACGCCAATGCGGCTCTGCACCTTGGCCATATTTTGGAGTATACCCAGACCGATGTTTGGGTTCGCTTCCAGAGAATGCGCGAGCATGAATGTTACTATGTTTCCGCGGATGATGCCCACGGCACGGCTATTATGCTGAAAGCCGACGAAAAAGGCATCAGCGCAGAACAACATATTGCCGAGATGCGCAGCATTCATGAGGCCGACTTCAAGGATTTCCTGATCAGCGTAGACCATTACCACAGCACCCATTCAGAGGAAAATAAAATCCTCTCAGAGTTGATCTATAACCGCCTCAGGGACGCTGGTCATATCGCCCAAAGGGATATAGTCCAGGCCTATGATCCAGAGAAAAATCTGTTCTTGGCAGATCGCTATGTCAAGGGCACCTGCCCCAAGTGCAAAACGCCCGATCAGTACGGCGACAACTGTGAAGTATGCGGTGCTACCTACGCAGCCAGTGATCTTATCGACCCCATCTCGGTGTTATCCGGGGCCACACCGATTGAAAAGCAATCCACCCATTACTTTTTCAAACTGCCCGAGTTTACCCAGTTTCTTGAAACCTGGCTGAGTAGTGGCACAGTACAGAACGAAGTGGCCAACAAGTTGCGCGAGTGGTTGGACAGTGGCCTGCAAGAATGGGATATCAGTCGTGATGCGCCGTATTTTGGCTTTGAAATTCCCGATGCGCCAGGTAAATATTTCTACGTGTGGCTGGATGCACCAATTGGCTATATGGCGAGCTTTAAAAAGCTCTGTGAGAAAAACTCGTTGGATTTTGATCAATTTTGGCAGCCTGACAGCGAGACTGAGCTCTACCACTTTATCGGCAAGGATATCGTCAACTTTCACGCACTGTTCTGGCCGGCAATGCTAACCGGGGCCAATTTCCGTACGCCCACCAGAGTCTGTGTACATGGCTTTGTCACCGTCAACGGCAAAAAAATGTCCAAATCTCGGGGTACGTTTATCAATGCCCGCTGTTATCTGGATCACCTCAATCCCGAGTACCTGCGCTATTACTACGCCTCCAAACTCTCCGATTCAGTGGAGGATATAGATCTCAATCTCGAGGACTTTGTGCATAAAGTCAACAGTGATCTGGTCGGCAAGGTTGTCAATATTGCCAGCCGCTGCGCCAAGTTTATCGACAGGGGTAACAGCGGGGTGCTGTCCAAAAATATCGAAAATCCGGCACTCTGGGAGCAGGTTAGCGGCGCGGCAGAAAAGATCGCCCACTGCTATGAAAACCGCGAGTACAGCAAGGCGATTCGCGAGATTATGGCTCAGGCCGATGCCGCCAACGAATATATTGCTGCCAAAGAGCCCTGGAAACTCAATAAAGATGCCGACAACCACCAACAGGTTCAGGACATCTGTTCTCTGGGGATCAATCTGTTCCGCGTGATATTGGCGTACTTAAAACCCGTACTACCGGCAACAGCGGCCGGCGGCGAGAATTTTTTAAATGATGCGTTGACTTGGGAGAGCACCTCCAAGCCACTGACTAATCATAAAATTAACAGCTTTAAGCCACTGCTAACCAGAGTTGAACAAGCGAGAGTCGATGCGATGTTAGAAGCTAGCAAACAAGAAGTCGAGATAGCCCAATCGGCAAGTGGCACAGGGCCGCTGATCGATGAGCCCATAGCCGATGAGATTAACTTTGATGACTTTATCAAAGTGGATCTGCGGGTGGCAAAGATCCTCAAGGCTGAGACAGTGGAGGGCGCTGATAAATTACTCGCGCTAACCCTAGATCTAGGCGGTGAGACCCGCCAAGTGTTTTCCGGCATTAAATCCTCCTATACACCCGAGGACCTGGAGGGAAAACTGACCGTTTTGGTAGCCAATCTGGCACCGCGCAAGATGCGCTTCGGCGTTTCTGAGGGCATGGTACTGGCAGCCGCCGATGGCAATGGCATCTACTTGCTGTCAGCCGATAGCGGCGCGATACCGGGACTGCGGATTAGCTAACTGCCCGAAGCGGATTGGCCACTAAAATTAGTAAACTTCTGTATATTTGTTATACCTAAAAGCACTAAGAATGCGGGCTTTATAGATTGAATCGGGATAGATGATTCCATGATAATAGACAATTGTCAGAGTAGTCTGAGTAAATCATGCAAGAAGTAGCCATCATTTTGATCAGCTCAGTGCTGATCAATAACTACGTGTTAGTACAGTTTTTGGGACTGTGCCCCTTTATGGGCGTATCCAAAAAATTGGAATCCGCTATTGGCATGTCAGCCGCCACCACTTTTGTGCTGACATTGACAGCCATGGCCAGCTACGCAGTGGACAGGTTAGTCTTACTTCCCCTTGAGTTGGAGTACTTGCGCACCATCAGTTTTATTGTGGTGATCGCTGCGGTGGTGCAGTTCACCAAGATGTTTATTGAAAAAACCAGCCCTCTACTCTACCGCGTGTTAGGCGTTTTTCTGCCACTTATCACCACTAACTGCGCGGTATTGGGGGTGGCACTGCAAAACGCTAGCAGAGACCTAAACTTTGCGCAGGCATCCCTGTATGGTTTTGGCGCCGGTGCCGGTTTTTCCCTAGTGCTGATATTCTTTTCCGCTATGCGCGAACGACTGGCGGCCGCCGATATACCAAAACCCTTCGAGGGCGCCGCCATCGCCATGATCACTGCCGGTTTGATGTCACTGGCATTTATGGGTTTTGGTGGTTTGGTCTAGATGCTGGATAGCCTTCTTCAACAGCCGCTGCTCGCTACGCTGATCGCTCTGGTCAGCTTGGCACTGCTGTTTGGCGCACTACTGGGCTTTGCTGCGGAAAAGTTTAGGATCGACGGCGACCCGGTGATCGACCAAATCGACGAACTGCTACCTCAAACCCAGTGTGGGCAGTGTGGCTTTCCGGGATGCAGACCCTACGCAGAGTCCATCGCCAGCGGCGATGCTATCAATAAATGTCCTCCCGGAGGGCAATCTACTATCAATGCGATTGCCAGTTTGCTGGATGTGCCGGCACCGGATCTCGATGAGGAGCACGGGGAGGCTTCGGATATCAAAACCGTGGCTTATATTCGTGAGGACGAATGCATCGGTTGCACCAAGTGCATCCAAGCCTGCCCAGTGGATGCCATCTTAGGCGCAGCAAAATTGATGCACACGGTGATTGCCGACGAGTGCACCGGCTGTGATCTATGCGTTGAACCCTGCCCAGTGGACTGCATTGATATGTTGCCCGTAGAAGAAGGGGTGGGCGAATGGCGCTGGCCTGCGCCAGCAATTCCCGATGGAATCATCGCAACCGATAGAACCAACCCAGTGACTTCTGAGGATGTCGCCGCATGAACAAAACTTGGGTAACTCCCGGCGGCATTCATCCACCGGAGAACAAACAGCAGTCCCTGTCCCTGCCGATTGGCGAATTACCGGTGCCAGAAAAACTGGTGGTGCCTCTGAGCCAGCATATAGGCGTGCCTGCCACTGCCTGCGTGGCGGTTGGGGAACCCGTGCTAAAAGGTCAAAAGATTGCCGATCACTCAGGTCCTCTATCGGTGGCACTGCACGCCCCCACTTCCGGAATCGTATCGGCAATCGAAGAGCGGCCTATTGCCCACTCATCCGGAATGCATGCTCCCTGCATCGAAATTGTTAGCGACGGTCGCGATCAATGGATCGATCGTCAGGGCATCCACGACTTCCAGCATTCCAGTCCGTCTGCACTGTTAAATATTATTGCCCAAGCGGGAATTGCCGGTATGGGCGGCGCCGGATTCCCCACCGCGGTCAAATTGGATCCCGGCTTTCGCCGCCCGATAGATACCCTGATTGTCAATGCCACCGAGTGCGAACCCTATATCACCGCGGATGACGCCATTATCCGCGAGCGCACTGAAGAGATTATTCAAGGTATCCATATACTGAGTCATATACTCGGCAATCCTGACAACATCATCATCGGCATCGAAGACAATAAACCCGAGTCGATTGCCGAACTGGAACAACAAACAGAAGATACGGGGATTAACCTAGTATCCTTTCCTACCAAATACCCGTCTGGCGGCGAGAAACAGTTGATCTATATTCTCACAGGCAAAGAGCTGCCCAGTGGGCAGATTCCAGCAGATATAGGTATGGTCTGCGTCAATATTGGGACCGCATACGCCATCAAGCGTGCGGTAATAGACGGAGAGCCACTGATATCTCGAGTCACCACGGTCACTGGAGAGGCCTGTGGCATCAATCGCAATTATCAGGTGCTGATAGGCACGCCGGTCAGTCACTTGCTGCAGCACAACCAGTTTGATCAGCAGCGCAGCAGCCGAGTGATTATGGGCGGTCCTATGATGGGCTTTAGCTTGACCAGTGATCAGGTGCCCATCGTAAAGACCACCAATTGCATTCTCGCCCCCAGCCACAGTGAAATCCCCGCTGAACAACCGGCGCAACCCTGTATTCGCTGCGGCATGTGCGCCGAGGCCTGCCCCGCCTCGCTATTGCCCCAGCAACTGCTATGGTACTCCCAAGCCAAAGATTACGAGCGACTCGAGGCGCATAATTTATTTGACTGCATTGAATGTGGTGCCTGTTCCTATGTCTGCCCGAGCAATATTCCCCTGGTGCAGTACTACCGCAACAGCAAAGGTGAAATCACCAAGGCTAAGCGGGAAAAAGTGAAATCAGACCAGGCCCGAGAGCGCTTTGAGTTCCACAAGCAGCGTATCGAATTGGCGGAACAGGAGAAAGAGGCCAAACGCGCGGCGCGGCGCCAAGCTGCACAGCAAGCCAAGGCCTCCTCGGCGAGTTCCGGATCCGCAGTGGATATTATCGCCGCGGCTAAGGCGCGGGCCAGTGAAAAAAAAGCCGATCCCCAGCAGCAGCGAGCTAAACTGGAGCGCAGTGTCGCCAGTGCCGAGATGCGCCTTCAAGTGGCACAGGAAAAACTCGATAGTGCCGTGGCAAACAGTGAATCTGAGGAAAAAATCAACGCGCTCAAGGCGGCCGTTACCGCTACACAACAAAAATTTGAACAGGCACAAGCCCGTTTAGCGGAGCAACTGCAATAATGGCCTTTAAGCAAATCACCTCACCCCACACCCATTCCCTACAGAGTACCGGCAAGGTGATGCAGATGGTGCTGTGGTGTACTCTGCCCGGTCTGTTGGCATTGACTTGGCACTTCGGCTGGGGATCACTAATCAATGTGCTGTTGGCGACCTTCACCGCAGTGATCGCTGAAGCGCTGATGGTTACACTGCGCGGACGCTCTGTCCTGTTTTATCTCAAGGACTACAGTGCGGTGGTGACCGCGGTCCTGCTGGGATTGTCACTGCCACCTTTAAGCCCCTGGTGGCTAGTGGTCACCGGCACCCTATTTTCCATTGTTGTCGCCAAACAACTGTACGGTGGTATTGGCTACAACCCATTTAATCCGGCGATGGTCGGCTACGTGGTATTGCTGATCTCCTTCCCGATTCAAATGACCACTTGGATAACCCCGCTGGCACTATTGCCTGAAGCGGTGAGTCATCCAAATTTTATAGAGTCGCTGAATGTAGTGTTTGCAAATACTGCTCCCGCGGATGGGGTGACCGGTGCCACACCACTGGACAGCTATAAACACAGCGAAGGGCTTACTGTCGAACAGATCTACCAGCGCGATCCACTGCTAAGCCAAGGCCTGTTGGCCGGCGTCGGCTGGGAATGGGTCAATCTGGGTTTTCTTGTCGGCGGCATCATTATGCTGGCCCTTGGACTATTTACCTGGCACGGTCCGGTAGCCATGCTGGCCACCCTGGCCCTACTCAGCGCGATTTTTTGGGATGGTGGCAGTTCCCAAAGCCCGGGTTCACCACTGATGCACCTGCTGGGCGGAGCTACCATGATGGGAGCATTCTTTATCCTCACCGATCCGGTCTCCTCTGCGGTCAGTAATCGCGGCCGGTTGATTTACGGTGCGTTAATCGGTTTCTTGGTTTATGTGATCCGCGCCTGGGGCAACTACCCAGATGCAGTTGCATTTGCAGTATTGTTAGCCAATTTCGCCGCGCCATTTATCGACAACTACACCCTGCCGCGCACCTATGGCCACACCGATCGGCGACGAGCGACAGAAAAGGGAGAGGTGTGATGATCTTTCAGTCTATGGGCAAAAACAGTGTGCTGTTGGCTGCCTTTGCCGCTATCACTGCGCTGGTTCTGGCTTCTACCCATCACTACACCAAGGATCGGATTGCCGATGCCGAGCGCATTGCTGCTCAGCGGGCGCTACTTGAGATTGTACCCCTAGACCGTCACAACAATGACCTATTGATGGACGTACAACCCATACCCCAGCAGTACTGGTCACTACTAGGGCTCAGTGATGGTGGTGACATACATATAGCACGCTATAACAATCGACCGGTTGCGGCGGTTATTCCCTCGGTAACCCCCAAAGGTTACAGTGGAGACATCGCTATGATTGTTGGTATTAACTTCGATGGCACGCTGGCTGGAGTGCGAGTCATTGAACATCGAGAGACGCCGGGCTTGGGCGATAAAGTAGATTTGAACAAAAGTGATTGGATACTGGGCTTTAACGGTAAATCCCTGTCTAATCCCCAGCGCGCCGCCTGGGATGTGAAAAAAAACAATGGCGACTTCGATCAGTTTACTGGGGCCACCATCACCCCGCGCGCGGTCATTCACCAGATCGCTCAGACCCTAGGTTACTTTGAACTTGATAGAGCGCGGTTGTTGGCGGCACTGAACACTGCCACCGCGGATGGGGAAAATCTGCAAAGGGAAATACCATGAGTGATGTAACACTCACAGAAATTAGCAAAAATGGGCTGTGGCATAACAACCCGGCCCTAGTGCAACTGCTGGGTCTATGCCCATTGTTGGCGGTTACTGGCACCGTGGTCAATGCCCTGGGATTGGGGCTGGCGACGCTGCTGGTTCTTATAGGCTCCAATATGATGGTCTCGCTGTGCCGCAATCAGATCAGCGATGCCGTCAGACTACCGGTGTTTGTCATTATTATCGCCACTTTTGTCACCTGCACCGAGCTGCTGATGAAAGCCTTCACCTATGAGCTCTACCAGATATTGGGGATATTTATCCCGCTGATCGTCACCAACTGTGCCATTCTTGGTCGCGCCGAGGCCTTTGCCAGCAAAAACAAACTTGCCATAGCCGCCTTTGACGGCCTGATGATGGGATTGGGCTTCCTACTGGTGCTAGTGGCGCTGGGAGCTACCCGCGAACTGCTGGGACAGGGCACGCTATTGGCAGATATGCAGCTACTACTCGGCACCGGGGCTGCGGACTGGGTGATCCGGCCATTTGGTGAAAGCTACAGCTTTCTGGTGATCATTCTACCCCCAGGCGCATTTCTGGTAATGGGTCTGCTGATTGCAATTAAGAATATGATCGATGCCGCTGTCAAAAAACGCACCGATGCACAAAAACGGGCACCGGTGAAAGGCGCCAAACGGGTGAGAACTACCGGTAATATTGCCTGAGCACAGAATTACGGCCAAAAAAACAGGGTCGAGCCAGCAACCATCCTTACAATCTATGGCACAAACCAAAAGGCTGTTTAGAAATCCCTGCCCGATCTAGATCAGTGACCGAAAGGCTGTTATCTAAAGCTTGCGACCGCGGTTAGCTGCGATTCGCAAGCGCAGCGCATTGAGCTTGATAAAGCCTTCAGCATCTGCCTGATTGTAACTGCCACCATCATCATCAAAGGTGGCTATATTGGTATCAAATAGACTGTCATCGGATTGGCGACCCACCACGCTGACATTGCCTTTATAGAGTTTTACTCGCACCTCGCCATTGACCACCTGTTGACTCTGATCAATAGCCGCCTGCAACATCTGCCGCTCCGGCGCCCACCAGTAGCCGTTGTAGATCAGCTTGGCATATCTGGGCATCAGTTCGTCTTTGAGATGGGCCACTTCGCGATCCAGAGTAATGGATTCGATAGCGCGGTGTGCCTTGAGCATCACTGTGCCTGCCGGTGTCTCGTAACAGCCGCGAGATTTCATCCCCACATAGCGGTTTTCAACTATATCCAAGCGCCCAACGCCATTGGCACCGGCCACCTTGTTGAGGTATTCAATCACCGTGGCTGCCGACATCGGCTCACCGTCAATAGCGACAATATCACCCTGTCGATAGCTGATTGTTAGGTAGGTGGGTGTATCTGGCGCCTGTTCAGGCGAAACCGTCCAACGCCACATGTCTTCCTCGGCCTCTGACCAGGGATCTTCAAGGTTGCCACCCTCATAGGAGATATGCAGCAGATTCGCATCCATCGAGTAGGGAGATTTTTTACCGCGTTTCATCTCCACTGGGATACTGTGCTGTTCACAGTAGGCCATCAGCTTATCTCGGGAATTCAAATCCCACTCTCGCCAGGGGGCAATCACCTGAATACCTGGCTTTAGGGCATAGGCACCCAACTCAAAGCGCACCTGATCATTGCCCTTACCCGTAGCACCGTGGGAAATGGCATCGGCATTGGTTTGATTGGCAATTTCAACCAATCGTTTGGCAATCAGTGGCCGCGCAATCGAGGTGCCCAGCAGATATTCACCCTCGTAGATTGTATTGGCGCGAAACATTGGGAATACAAAGTCTCGGGCATACTCCTCGCGGAGGTCGTCGATGTAGATCTCCTTGACACCCAGTGCCTGGGCCTTGGCGCGAGCCGGCTCGACTTCTTCACCCTGACCTATATCGGCGGTGAAAGTAACCACTTCACAGTTGTACTCCTGCTGCAACCATTTGACGATAACAGAGGTGTCCAATCCACCAGAGTAGGCCAGAACCACTTTATTGACCGATGACATGTTGGCAATTCCCATTGTTAAAAATGCAAGCGAATTCTACCTTAATTTGACCGCTATGTGTGGCGTTTCTCTGAGGCTAATGGAGTCTTGGGTTGTGAATTGAATGGGCTGTCCGATCAACAGCGCGCAGATTGAGTGAGTGGCCGCCAGGCTAGGGTTATCTCAGCGCTATTGATCCGCTGCTAAGGGTCTGTTTGACCTAAAAGCCTGTTATGAAACCGCTGTTTACGGTAGCATTGTCTCTAAGACATTGCAGGGCTAGAGGCTTGGTTGTCAAACGCAGTGAAATGCCCCCACTGCGGTAACCTTATAATCTAATTGTGGACAATTATCCCATGGATCAACTGACTATCATTCAACCCGATGACTGGCATCTGCACCTGCGAGATGGTAGCGCACTGGCGACCACAGTTCCCGCGGCTGCCAGAGGATTTAGACGCGGCATCGTTATGCCCAATTTGACTCCGCCGGTGACCACCGTTGAACGGGCGAGGGCCTATCGCGATAGAATAATGGCCCATGTCCCCGCTGACTGCGATTGGGAGCCGCTTATGGTGCTCTATCTAACCGACAACACCAGTGTGGACGAGATTCGTGCGGCGGCTGACTGCGGTTTTATCCATGGCTGTAAGTATTATCCTGCCGGCGCTACCACCAACTCCGACTCGGGAGTCACTGACTTAGCCAATATTGACCACGTGTTAGAAACCCTCCAAGAGGTGGGCATGGTGTTGCAATTACATGGTGAGGTGACCCATAGCGAGATTGATATTTATGATCGCGAGGCGGCGTTTATTGAACAACATTTAGAGCGCCTGGTCAGAGATTTCCCAGAATTGAAGATCATCTTCGAACATATCACCACCCGTCAGGCGGTAGAATTTGTGACTTCGACTGCAGACAATATCGGCGCTACGATCACCCCGCAGCACTTGCTCTACAACCGCAACCATATGCTGGTGGGCGGTATCAGGCCACACCTATTTTGCCTGCCGGTTCTCAAACGCAATATTCACCAGAATGCACTGATCGATGCGGCGACCAGCGGCAATAAAAAGTTTTTTCTCGGCACTGACTCTGCCCCGCACACCCAGGGAAGCAAAGAGTCCTCCTGTGGCTGTGCCGGATGTTTTAGTCATATCGGCGCCATCGAGCTATATACTGAAGTTTTTGAACAGGCTGGCGCACTGGATCAGCTGGAGGCATTTGCCAGCACCAATGGACCGGACTTTTACGGACTGCCCCGCAATCAAGCGACAATCTCCCTAGTTCGCCAATCTTGGCAGCTACCCGATGCGCTGCCGTTTGAGGACTCGCAGATTATTCCCCTGGCCGCGGGCAGCGAACTCAACTGGAAGTTGGTTCAGTGATGGAAATGCCAGAAGAGTTACTCAAGCCCTCGCTGATGGCCCAGCGTTTTCGGGGTTTCCTGCCGGTGGTCGTCGATGTGGAAACTGGCGGTTTCAATGCCAGCACCGATGCCCTACTGGAGATCGCAGCTGTGACGCTAGAAATGGATAGTCAGGGCAATCTGCAGATCAAGGACAGCTTCAGCAAGCATATAGAACCCTTCGAGGGCGCAGTGGTGGAGCAGTCGGCACTGGAGTTTACCGGCATCGATATCTACGATAGCGAGCGCGGCGCTGAACCGGAAGGTGAGGCGTTGAGAGGCTTATTTCAGCCTATCCGCCGAGAGGTCACCGAGACCGGCTGCACTCGGGCAATTATGGTCGCTCACAATGCCCATTTTGATCTCGGTTTTGTCAATGCTGCAGTTGAGCGCAACCAGATCAAACGCAATCCCTTTCATCCCTTCTCTTGCTTTGATACCGCGGGACTGTCGGGGCTGGCCTATGGTCAGACGGTATTGGCCAGGGCCTGTCAGGCTGCCGAGATTGAGTTTGACAACCGCAGTGCCCACAGCGCCCTTTACGATACCACCAAAACCGCCGAGCTGTTCTGTACCATTGTCAATAAATGGAAAGCCCTAGGCGGTTGGGGCTAGCGAGCTCTGTTGATACTGTGCGCAGTGCACCTTAGCACTCTGCACACACCTGTAAATTACCAAAACCAAGACTACCTATTTGAGGCGTGATACCGACCACCGGCGCAGGCCCTTTTATAGCCAGCAATTGATAATTGCTGGCTTGATTTTATCCTGCTCTCAATAAGTCCCTGACTAACTAGCCAATAATAGGCCGGTCTATTTTCCCAACAACGCCAGGGCCATTTGGTAGAGTAACTTTTTGTCAGCGCCGCAGATTTTCGCCGTCAAACTGGCGGCCTTTGATGGCGGCAACTCTGTGATTAGCAACCCCAATATTTTTTCTGCATCCCCATAGATAGCGTCGGCATTCTTATCTGCGCCAGCAACCACTAGCACAATCTCGCCGCGCTGCTGGTTGCTATCCGCGAGCACCTGTTGCTGCAACTCGGCGAGATCACCCTGTAGAAAAGTCTCAAAGGCCTTGCTGATTTCACGGCCGATAAAGGCGGCTCGCTGATCCCCCAATATTTCGATCATATCCCCCAGGGTGTCGGCAATGCGGTGCGGCGCTTCATAAAAAACCAGAGTTTCCGAATTGTCCTTTACCTCTGCTAAAGCAGTTTTTCGCTGACTGCTTTTGGCGGGCAAAAATCCACCAAAATAAAAGCTATCAGTGGGCAAGCCAGAGACGCACAGCGCTGCAATAGCCGCACAGGCACCGGGAATGGGCACTACGTCAATCCCCCGAGCTCGAGCCTCAGTAACAATGCGATAGCCGGGATCGGCAATTAGCGGCGTGCCAGCATCTGAGATTAGCGCAATATCATCGCCATCGATTAACCGTTGTAAAAGCGTTTGCAGAACATTTTTATCACCGTGGTCATGGTAGGCGATACAGGGCTTGTCTATACTAAAACGGTTAAGTAATTTCTTACTGTGGCGCGTATCTTCACAGGCGATTAAACTGGCGGACTGGAGAGTCTGCACCGCCCGAGGTACCATATCATCAAGATTGCCTATGGGTGTTGCTACAATAGATAAGGTACCGGTTCGATTGGATTTCATGAGTAAACTTACACTGCCATATATTCTCTCAGTGAGCATCTTAGCCTTAATTGGTGGCTGTGCGCCAACTTCAAAAATGCAATCTCTACCAACTTACCCCAATTTTTCAGAACACCTGGAGACTGAACTCTCTGCTACTGAGCTCTCTGCTCGAGACCGGGCTGTAAAAATTTTGGCAGCCTTAGATCTTGAACCTATGCATCCCACAGCCGATAGTCTAAGACTTAAGGCGGCTCAGTTATTTTCTGATCACGGAGACTTTCAAGACAGTCTAGACAGTCTTGAGGCTATCAATTATCAGAACTTAAACGATCCACAATTTATTGATTGGAGTTTGCTGGCGGCAGCAAACGCTTTGGCGCTGTTTGACCCCAACGCTGGGGCAGTCTACTTGAATCGACCTCGCTTTAAATCGCTAATTGCCAGTGCCAATAGCGCACTGCGTCTGCGTGAATTAGATCTACAATCTCAGGTGCATTTTGCTCAGGGCAATTATAATTTAGGCCTTGAGGCATTGATTGATTCAGCTAAAATCGCCCGGCGCAGAGTGGATATCCGCATTATCCACAACCAAATATGGGATAGGATTTCTCGTCTTCCCTATCAGCATCTGGCAACTTATGGCGATCAACCGCATAGTATTCTTGCCGGATGGCTACAGCTGGGGGCAGCGATCCGCAATTCCCAGGCTGATCCCGCAGGTCAGGCCTATGCCTATGCCGAGTGGCGACAGGACTGGAGGTCCCATCCAGCGGCAAAACTGTCTCCCACTGGTATCAATCGCAGCAGACGCATTTTTAGCCCGCAACAGGTCGCCTTTCTACTGCCCCTACAGGAGGCCTATAAAACACCCAGTTACACCCTGATTGATGGCTTTATGGAAGCCTACTACCAAGCGCTTCCCAACACTGCTGATCACAACAATTCGGCAGCGAAAATTCGCATCTACGACACCTCGAACCAAGCTATACAGAATGTCTACAACCGAGCAGTTGGTGAGGGTGCCGATTTGATTATCGGCCCAATGCGCCAATCGGAAGTGGAGGCTCTGGCAAGCGTGCCGGTGCTACCCGTACCAACCCTGAGCCTAAATCGACTGGATCGAGAGCAAGTCTCTGCCACTGAAAATCTCTATCAGTTTGGACTGTCTCCACTCGATGAACTGGTGCAGATCGCCGACCGCGCCTGGAATCGAGATTTGCAGAGCATCCTGCTAATCGCTCCCGACAATGCATGGGGTCTGCACGCCGCGGATTTTTTTGGCGACTATTGGCAGAAAAAGGGCGGCAATCCGATTGAAGCGGTCAGGTATTTACCCTCGGATAACGATTTTACGCAACTTCTCAAACCGGCGCTGCATATAGATCAGAGTGAACAGCGGGGCCTATATATTAAGCGGTTTATTAACAGTAGTATCACATTTACAGCGCGCAGAAGACAGGATATTGATCTGGTAGTTATGCTCGGCTATCCGCTCAAGGCACGACAGATAAAACCCGCCTTAGATTTTCTTTACGCTGGGGATGTTCCGGTAATGGCCACCTCCCATTTATACAATGGCGACCCACAGGTGGAATTGGATCGCGACCTCTCTGAGATTGAATTTACCTCGATGCCCTGGACACTATCCGGACATCTCAGCAGTGAATTAAACCTGGATAGCCAACTGCACACTGCCTACCGCCATCTATTTGCAACGGGCTATGACACGTTCCAACTTTACCGCAATTTACAGCGTCTCCAGAGTGATCAAACACCGCCGATATACGGTGCTACCGGACTGCTGTCTCTGCGCGGCAATATCGTGGTCAGAGAAGCAAAGTGGGCAAAATTTGAGCGCGGCGCTGTGATGGAAATTCATCATTGATAGGCATGTTGAACAATCTGTGGCGCACGCGGCCGGCTCAGTCACCTTCATCCTCAAGCATAGCGCTAGGTGCACGCGCTGAGGACACAGCCTGTGAGTACCTGCAAAATCAGGGATTAAAATTAAAAGATCGGAATTACCGCACCCGCCGCGGCGAGATCGATCTGGTGATGCAATCCAAGGATACGATTATCTTCGTCGAAGTCCGTTACCGCAGCAGCAATCAATACGGTAGCCCAGGGGATTCAATTACTCTGGCCAAACGCCAAAAAATTATCGCTGCAGCTCAGGAATATTTGATCAGTCACGGCTACGGAAGTGATACCCCAACACGAGTGGATGCCATATTGATAACACCGCCACCAGCAGGCCATTTAAGCTGTACTATCAACTGGATTAAGAATATCCTAACCTAGTATTGGCATCGCCAGAGATCGACTATGGACCGAGCAATTTTTCAACATTTTCAGAACCATATAGAAACAGCGATGGCGGTTGGAGAGAGCTGTACAGAGAGCCTTTCAGATGCCGCTTACAAGCTTAGCCAGGCCCTGCTTGCAGGGAGTAGCATTTTCAGCTGTGGACAGGGTCATTCTCTAAATTTATCAAGCCTGTTTGTCGAACATCTGACCGGTGGTTACAAAATAGAGAGACCGGGTTTTCCAGCTATGGACCTGGAGGCCATTGCGGCCACGGAACGAGATTCCGAGTGCTATGCTAAAGCCCTGCAATTGTTTGCGAAAGCAGGTGATGTACTCTGGGTTTTCGACCTCGACAAACACACCCAGGTACTGGAAAAAATTGTTGCTGCCGCCAGTGATAAAGAAGTCTCAATTATCCTGCTCAGCGCGGCCAACGATCGTCGACTATCGTCACAACTGAGCGACAGTGATACTGAAATTGTGATCACTGCAGACAGAGGTCCCGATGCAATAGCTGCAGGGTTATTAATACTACAGTGCCTGTGTGGCCTTATTGACCAGCAAATTTTTGGAGGAGATTAAATGCGACTTTCAGCCCTAGTTATCACTGCCACAGTTTTTTTGGCTAGCTGTACCACCGTGGTGAATACCTTAACCAGCGAGCCGATCCAGCCCGACCCGACCAAACAGGGCGTGGGCTCAAGTATCAATGATATGAAAATGGAGACTTTTATCGGGGTTAACATTAAAAAGGCGGATCCGGCCCTAGATGACGCCAATATCAAGGTGACAGTGGTGAATTCGATTGTGCTGTTGACCGGTGAAGTTCCCACTCGAGAACTCAAAGTCACTGCCGGTACAGTTGCCAGGGATTATACCGGAGTGCGCAAAGTTCACAATGAACTCCAAGTGCGAAGCAACAGCTCAATGGTATCCAGATCCAATGACTCTCTGCTATCTACCCAAATTCGAACCAAACTACTGTTTAATGGCGGGGTGGATTCTTCACAGGTCACAGTGGTTACCTCAGATAGTACTGTGTTTCTAATTGGTACCACGACCCAGGAAAATGGTCGTATAGCGGCTGAAGTGGCCAGCAACAGTAGCGGGGTGCGTGCAGTGGTCAAAGCCTTCGAGTATGTAGATTAAACCAATTTTCTAGAGAGGACTGCCCGAACTATTTAATCACCCGCAGCGAGGGCTTGTTTTGATCCTTGGATATGGGTTTCGTCAGGCTCTTGGCGGACTCAGATGAGGGTACGACTGACGGTCCCTTTGGCGGGGGTGTTGGGTCGTCCTCCGGGGCCTCTGGCTCGAATACCATACCGCGACCATTCTCATGGGCATAGATGCCCATGATCGCACCCAGAGGGATAAATATATCTATGGGTATGCCGCCAAATCTAGTAGAGAGCTGCAAGTTCTGATCATTCATATCAAAGCCGCTTACCGCTCGCGGGGCGATATTGAGGACGATCTGTCCATCGGCAACAAACTGTTGGGGAACTTCAACACCCGGAAAATGGGCATCGACGCTAATATACGGCGTGCAATCACTGTCCACTATCCACTCATAGAAGGCGCGGAGTAAATAGGGTCGATTTGACCGCATAGCTATAACTGGGTCCTAAGCGCGAATTTCACGCTCGAGCTCAGTAAGACTCTCTTGAAATGCCTCGCGCTCAAACAGCCGGTCGATATAATCCATCAGCGGCTTGGTCTGACGCGTGTTTGGCAAGCTGATATCCATCTGAGGCAGTCGCCACAGCACCGGCGCCAAACAGCAATCGACCAGCGTGTATTCCTCGCTCATAAAAAATGGCATTTCGGTAAAGATATCCGCGATTGAGATTAGTGATTCTCTAAATTCTTTGCGCGCCGCTTCGGCCTTTTTAGACTCGGGATTGGCGATAATGCTATCGATCAGGGTACACCAGTCGCGTTCAATGCGATAGATCCACAATCGGCTCTGCGCTCTGGCCACTGGATATACTGGTAAGAGTGGCGGATGGGGAAAGCGCTCATCCAAATACTCCATCACCACCTTGGATTCGTAAAGAGCCAGATCGCGGTCGACCAGGGTTGGTAGTGTTCCGTAGGGGTTGGCCTCGAGGATTTCTTCGGTCACAGATTTTGAATCAATGTCCTCTATATCCACTGTGACCCCTTTCTCCGCCAAGACAATTCGAACTCTGTGACTGTAATGAGAATTGGGATCGGAAAATAATGTCATCGATGATCTTCGCAAAATAACCTCACATTGTTTATTGATGACGCCTTAGCGTCTTTATTATCGCCAATTTTATTTTGCATTGCTGACGAACACTTTTATTTAGTGGATACCCTTCCAGTATTCACGGTTTAACAGAACCACAGGCACTAATAACAATAGCAGAAATAACAGCACCAGCTTGCCAATATGTTTGCGCTGCTCGGCCATTGGCTCTGCCACATAGGTCATAAAGTTTACTAGATCATACACTGCTTGGTCATACTCCGCCTGATCCATGCTACCAGCACTGACAGTACTAAAGCGTCCACAGGGATCCTCGAGCAAGTCCTCTCCGGTGAGCAAATCGCGCTTAACACCACCGTTGGCAGCTATTACCGAGCCGGGAGCACATTCCTGCAAGCCCTGTAGGTCCAGCAGCGCGTGGGGCATACCCACATCTTGGAACACTCTGTTATTGACGCCGAGGGGGCGCTTGGGATCCACATAGAAATTCCGCAGATAGGTGTAAAGCCACTCTGGAGAACGCGATCGAGCCACTAGCGTCAAATCTGGAGGCGTTGCGCCGAACCAGTCTTTGGCTTTATCGGCGGGCATCGCGATCTCCATCAACTCACCGATCTTCTGACCGCTGAACACCAAATTTTCCATCATTAACTCATGGGGAATTTTCAGGTCATCGGCGACTCGCTCCCAGCGCGAGTATTTAAACGAGTGGCAACCCATACAGTAATTCACTGCCAATTTGGCCCCACTCTGAAGTGAGGCGTAATTGGTCAGTTGAGGCTCAAAGGGGTCGCAGTCGATAGTGCCACAGGACTTGCCGCTCTCGGCACCCACTGCTTTGAGGGGTACCACCACCATCAACAACACAATCAGCAGTGCGCCCATCGATTTCCAAAAGCCCATGCCGCCATCCATGGTAATGCGATCGGGTTCGGGCTTGGTGGTCTCGTAGCGGGTCCAGAAGTAAATTCCAATAAAGTAGCCGAAGTACAGGACGGTACAAATTTGCGCCAACAGCGTGCGTCCAGGGGTAGGTGCCTTGACACCCAGGTAACCGAGGATAATAAAGCTGGCGGCAAATACCAGAATAGCCACTCTACTGATAATGCCTTTGTAGCGCATCGAACGCACCGGACTTCTATCTAACCAGGGCAGCACATACAGAATCGCAATGGCAGCCGCCATCACCATAAAGCCACCCAATTTGTCTGGCACTGCGCGCAGCATCGAATAGAACGGAGTAAAGTACCAGACAGGTGCAATATGTTCTGGCGTTTTCAGCGAGTTGGCGATTTCAAAATTCGCATGCTCGAGGAAGTAACCGCCCATTTCCGGCATAAAGAACAGGATGGCGCAGAATACAAATAGGAACACCACAATCGGCACTAGATCGTGAATCACAAAGTAGGGATAGAAGGGAATGCCATCAATGGGATTGCCATTGCTGTCTTTGTATTTCTTGATGCTGACACCATCGGGATTATTCGATCCCACATCGTGCAGCGCAATAATATGCATCACCACGAGAGCCAATAGAATAATTGGCATGGCTACCACGTGCAGGGACATAAAGCGGTTAAGGGTAATTCCAGAGATCAGGTAATCACCGCGTATCCACTGAACTATATCCTCCCCCACCACCGGAATGGCACCAAACAGGGAGATAATCACCTGTGCACCCCAGTAGGACATCTGACCCCAGGGCAGAACATAGCCAAGGAAAGCCTCTGCCATCAGCGCCACATAGATAGTCATACCAAAGATCCATACCATCTCGCGAGGCGCTTTGTAGGAGCCGTAGATAAGACCGCGGAACATATGCAGGTAGACCACCACGAAGAATGCCGAGGCGCCGGTGGAGTGGGCATAGCGAATAATCCACCCCAATTCCACATCGCGCATAATATATTCGACCGAGGCGAAGGCGCGCTCAGCAGAACCTTCATAACTCATCAGCAACCAGATTCCGGTCACCAGCTGAATAACCAGTACCACCATGGATAGCACACCAAAGAAGTACCAGAAGTTAAAGTTTTTCGGCGCATAGTACTGCGCCATATGGCGATTCCACTCGCGCTTGAGGGTCGGCATACGGGAGTCCAGCCAAGCGGCAAAACCAGTTTCATTACTCATTACGCCACCTCCGGGTCAACGCCGATAACTAATACATTGTCTGATTCGTAAGTATGGGGGGGAATCTCCAGATTGGTGGGTGCCGGTACACCAGCGAAAACGCGCCCAGAGAGATCGAAAGTTGATCCGTGACAGGGGCAGAAGAAACCTCCCAACCATTCATCGCCACCCAGATCGGCAGCGCCAACATCGGGACGATACATGGGCGCACAGCCCAGATGAGTACAGAGCCCCACCAACACTAGCACATCCTCTCTGCCCTTTTGCGTCCTGGCACTGCCGGAAACATAACTGGGCTGATTGGCGTTTTCAGATGCGGCATCTTTTAAGTCAGTGGCCTCTATAGTATCGATGTCGGCCAGGGATTCAGGCGTGCGGCGAACAATATAGACTGGCTTGCCACGCCACTCTACGACGATTCTGCCTCCAGTCTCCAACTTGGCAATATTGACTTTGACCGGAGCACCGGCAGCTTTGGCTTTGGCGCTGGGTTGCCAGGAGGCGACAAAGGGCACTGCAGCCCCAATGACACCTGCACCACCGACTACACCGGTAGCACCCAATAGAAATTTGCGGCGACTTTGGTTGACACCGTCATCACTCATGACGCTCTCCCTAATACGAAAATGGAATGTGGAATACGCTGAACTGAAGATCAATTTTTACGCGCGCGAATAATACACTAAACGGGCTTTTTGCGCAACCTGCACAACCCTATATTTAAACTTAAGCTATTGATTTTTATGCAAAAAAAAGCCCGACTCACAGGTCGGGCTCTCTCTATTCTGCCTAGATTTAACGCTTGGAGAACTGTGGACGCTTGCGCGCCTTGTGCAATCCAATCTTTTTGCGCTCAACCTGACGGGCGTCGCGGGTTAGGAATCCCGCTTTACGCAGCGACGGACGCAAGGTTTCATCATACTGTACCAGGGCGCGGGCGATACCGTGGCGGATGGCGCCAGCCTGACCAAAACTACCACCGCCAGACACAGAGATGTTGGCATCAAATTTCTCCAACAAATCCACTACCTCAAAGGGCTGACGAACAATCATTCTGGCTACTTCTCTACCGAAGTAACTATCCAGAGTGCGATCATTGACGGTAATAGAACCGGTTCCCGATTTTAGGAACACACGAGCAGCGGAGGTTTTGCGGCGCCCGGTGCCATAGTATTGGGTATCTGCCATAGTTATTTCCTGTTACAGATCTAATGTCTGGGGTTGCTGTGCGGCGTGAGGGTGCTCAGAGCCGGCATAGATTTTTAGCTTTCTGAACATCTCTCGACCAAGGGGACCTCTGGGCAACATGCCCTTGACTGCAGACTGAATAACCCGCTGAGGGGCTTTCTGTATCAGGTCTTGGAAATTGATATCCTTGATCCCACCGGGATATTCAGTGTGGGAATAATAGATTTTTTTCTCTGCTTTATTGCCGGTCACAGCAACTTTTTCAGCATTGACAACAACGATATAATCACCGGTATCGACATGAGGGGTATATTCCGGCTTGTGCTTGCCACGCAACCGCGATGCAACCTCGGTCGCCAGACGGCCCAGGGTTTTACCCTCAGCATCGACCACATACCAGTCGCGCTGAATTGATTCTGGTTTTGCACTAAATGTCTTCATCAGTTCCTGCCTGTGTTTGGGGTGTCCCAAAAAGGGTGCGAATTGTAATGATCCCTGCCACCTATTACAAGACCTGATTGCCGTAAAACGCAACTTTTTTGAAAGCTTTAAATCCGGCAACTGGGATTTTGACAATCGCGGCCAAGCGTCGATTGACGCCAGTTAGTTTGGCTGATGGGGTCGACCCAGATATTCATAACTTTGCATTTCAAGTAGACGACTTTTTGTGCGCTCGAACTCGAAGGCCAGTTTGCCACCACTGTAGAGTGAATCCAGGGGCTGTGCCGCAGAGATTACCAGTTTCACATTGCGATCATAGAATTCATCGACCAGGTTGATAAAGCGCCGTGCGGCATCGTCGTTGGTGCCATCCAAGGGCGGCATATCTGAAACCACAACCGCGTGGAATTCCATGGCGATATCAATATAGTCATTTTGGCTGCGAGGGCCGACGCACAGGGCGGTAAAATCAAACCACACAACATCTGCGGTCATCCTGCACACCGGCACCAGTCTATTGCCTATCTCCAGATTTGTGTCGACTAGTACACTGGTATCCACGGTGATCAGACTATTAAAAATCGTTTCAATGGAAGCACTGGACTGTTCGCCAAGTGGCCAGTGATAGAGCTCGGTTTTCTCCAGTGCGCGCAGTCGATGATCCATTCCGCCATCGACATTTACAATCTTGCAGTGCTGTTCCAGCAGTGCAATAGCCGGCAGAAATCGCTGGCGCTGCAGACCATTGGGATACAGCTGACTTGGGATTATGTTGGAAGTGGCCACCAGACACAGACCGCGTTCAAACAGCGCCTTTAGCAGTCCTCCCAGTAACATCGCATCGGTGATATCACTGACAAAAAACTCATCAAAGCAGATAACCACAGCTTCGCTAGCGATTTTATCAGCCACATTCTCTAGGGGATTGGCTCGACCTGCAAATTCTCCCAGATCTGCATGGACACGGCGCATAAAGCGATGAAAATGAACACGCATCTTGCGCTCAAAGGGCAGGCTTGCGTAGAAATTATCCATTAGATAGGTCTTGCCGCGACCGACACCGCCCCAGAAATACAGCCCCTGCTCAGGCTGTATCCGCCGCCGACGGACTGCACCTAATAGCCGGTCAACAATATTTGGGGTGGCGTCAGCGTAGCGTCTCACCAGCCGCTGATAGAGCGCTTCCAAGTGCTCCACGGCTTGTTGTTGAGCTCTGTCTTCGACAAAGCTCTCGCGCTCTAAGTCTTGGAGATATTGCAGTTTTGGTGTATTCATTAGTTTTGGGAAGCTTTATCGCAGGGCGAACTTTAACTACCTATCTTGCGCCTGACAACTAAAACAACACCCTCTTGGGGCTTTCTTTTAACAGTTTTAATTCAGCAATTATCGACCTTAGTATCAATGATAACTTCTCTTTGGCGGGTATTTTTACTAACATAGTGACTATATTAATATCATTGTTAGTCTGTCGGGGCCCTGAATGATTTCCATAACAACAATTATTATTTCGGCAGCATGTTTTCTTATCGGTGCTGGACTGGGACACCTTTACTCGCGAAAAAATCAGCCGAGTGATCGCTCAACACAGGACTTGGAGAAGAAGCTTGCGAAAACCGAACAACAGTTAAGGCGCTATCAACAGGAAGTGACTGAGCACTTTCTGAAAGTGTCACACCTGACCACTAATATGACACAGAGCTACCGAAAAATTCACGAGCATCTGGCCACTAGTGCGATTAGATTGGCCAGCCCGGAAATCGGCAGACAACTTTTAAAGGCCAGCGGAACTGAATTGAACCTGACTGATGAGGATGGAAATCCACTGCTGAGCACAGAGGATATCCAGCCGCCCCGTGACTATGCACCCAAGGTTCCCGGCGGCGTGCTCAGTGAAGATTATGGATTAAACGATGAAGGCGCAGTGGACGGCGAAGATAGCGAGGATGACGGTACTCTTGAAGATGACGGGGATCCCACTCAGAAAATCTAGGCCACTGTAGCGCGAAACAACTAGACAGGAGGTCTGTTGTCAGCACGACAAAATCTCAACCATCAACCCTATTTAAACGCAGCGCCGCACTGACACCCAGCGCCTGCCGTCTCTGTCGCGAACCACTCAGCGCAGATCAGTCCTGTTACTGTCAATACTGTTTACAGCAATTGCCCCACTTGTATCATCAATGTGAGCGCTGTGCTGTGCCCCTAATCGACTCGGGCATCTGCCCTGAATGTCAAAAACAGCCGCCCAACTTCCGCTGCTGCATTGCACCACTGCGCTATCAGAATCCAGTGAATGCCGCGGTAGTCAAAATCAAACGCGATGCCCTAGCCCCAGAACTCAAACAACTGAGTTGGCTACTGACAGAGGCTATTGTGCAGCACTACCGAGGATTAAACCTACCCACTATGCTTATTCCCATGCCCCTGCACTGGCTTAAATTACTGCGCAGAGGCTTTAATCAGAGTCAGTTAATTGCAGCTACCGTTCAAAGTAAACTGCCCAATACCTCCGTGCGCACCGATCTGTGTACGCGACTGCGCTTCGGCAGGGCACAGCATCTGCAATCTAAACTTCAGCGTCAGCGGTCGATGCCCAATACCTTTGCCTGCCGACCCAGTGTCGATCTGGTGGGAGCGCGAGTGGCACTAGTGGATGATGTGGTTACCACGGGTGCCACAGCAACTGCGGCAACCCATAGCCTATTGGAGGCTGGGGTCAAATCGGTTGATATCTGGTGTATTGCCAGAACGGGCTGGCATAATAGTGCTAGCTCGATCAAAATACCCCTATAGAAACTTGAATGATGCCTTGTCTATGCGTCCGAACAGAGAAAAATCAATTGCCTTTGTATGGCAGAACATTGTCAGTGAAAGCCAGTCGATGCTGGAGAGAGAGCCTGTTCTCAAACATTTTTTACAGGATGCGGTACTGGATCACAGCACCATGGCACAGGGGTTAGGTCATCATCTGGTCGCAAAGCTGTGCCACAGTGGCCTGCCCAAAGCCCAGTTAAAAACGCTGGTTGACGATGTACTCAGTGACCAGCAGATCGTCTACAGCGCGTCACGGGATATTCAGGCTACGCTAGACCGAGATTCTGCATGCAATGCCTACAGTACCCCTTTTCTGTATTTCAAGGGATACCTGGCCGTACAGGCCTATCGCATAGCCCATGCACTGTGGCATTCGGGTAATAAGACTACTGCCCTGTTGCTGCAACACAGTATCTCCACAAAGTTTGGCGTCGATATTCATCCCGCGGCGGTGATTGGATCGGGGGTTCTAATGGATCATGGCACTGGGATAGTCATCGGCGAAACCGCTGTGGTGGATGACTGTGTCTCGATTATGCAATCTGTGACCCTGGGCGGAACCGGCAAGCAGGGTGGTGACCGCCATCCCAAAATTAGAAAAGGGGTACTGTTGGGACCAGGCGCGAAAATCTTGGGCAATATTGAAGTCGGGGCTGGCGCTATGGTGGCGGCCTCCAGTGTCGTGTTGGAATCGGTGCCGGCAAAGGCCATCGTTGCAGGCGTGCCGGCGACTGTGGTTGGCGAGAGCCAAACCAAGGAGCCATCCAAGGCGATGAATCACTACTTTCAGCCCTGCTAAAAATCCCAATACTCAACGCTTAACAGCGCTGCCAGGCAAAGGGCAAAACCCTGTCTATGGAAGTGGCGCCCTGTAGCTGCATCAGCAATCTATCCACACCCAGAGCCACGCCGGCGCAGGGGGGAAGGCCAGCACGCATGGCCAGATCTAGATTTTTATCGATTGGCATTGCAGCTCTCTGAGCTGCTGCTCGCACTGCGTTATCGGCTTCAAAACGCTGCCGCTGCTGATCCGCATCGGTCAACTCCAAATAACCGTTAGCCAGCTCCATACCCTGAAGAAATACCTCAAATCGACGACTGACTGGATAGCCCTCTGCACAGGATTCAATTTGTGCCAGAGCTGCCTGACAGGCGGGATAGTGGTAGACAAATACCAAACCCTCGGGCAGCTGAGGCTCAACCCGGGTACTAAACAGCAAATCTAAACAGTTTGCTCTGCTCTCATTGCGCCAACTACGGGAGCCATTTTCAGCCGCTAATTTCTGTAACTGGCTCAACTCACAGCTGTGGGGATCCAAATCAAAGACCGCAGCAAAACAGTCGGCATAACTCAGTCTGGATACGGGAAGTTCGGCTTGATGTTGACTGTGGAATAGCGCACTGACCAAGTCTTCAACCTCAGTCATCAACTGAAATTCATCCCAGCCGTCGCGATACCACTCCAACAGCGTAAACTCTGGATTGTGTCGCGACCCCTGTTCAGCATCGCGAAACGCCCTACCCAGATAATAGATATCGCCACTGCCAGCGGCGAGCATGCGCTTCATAAAGAATTCTGGTGAGGTTTGTAGGTAGTGGCTGTCACCTTCGACCGTTGCGACAATGCTGTCAATATTGATATCGGTCACCGAGGTGGTCGCCAGCAATGGGGGGTCGACTTCGAGAACGGTGCGCTCGGCAAAGAAATGCCGAATCTGTGCCAGTAGCGCAGCTCTGGATACCAGCATTTGATGGTCGGCGCTAGGCTTCCAAGTAGCGATCAGAGATTCTCCCTACAATTCTCTAGGGTATGCTAATTAGTCCTTGACCCGCCCCTGGTATTCTCCCGTTCGGGTATCAACTCTAACCACATCCCCCTGGTCGAGAAACAACGGAACCTTAACCGTGGCACCAGTGCTCAGTTTTGCCGGCTTATTTCCACCCTGAGCGGTGTCTCCGCGCAAACCGGGATCGGTTTCCACAATCTCCAACTCCACATGGTTGGGCGGCGTAACCGAGAGTGGCGAGCCATTGTAGAGGGTCACCACACAGGTGTCCTGTTCCTTGAGCCACTGTCTGGCCTCACCCACGGCAGTCTCAGTGGCCTGGTGCTGCTCAAAGGTGGTAGGTTCCATAAAGTACCAAAAATCACCGTCCTCATAGAGATACTGCATATCCATATCCATGACATCAGCGGCCTCAATCGTCTCCCCAGACTTGAAGGTCTTTTCCAGCACGCGGCCAGATTTAAGATTGCGCAGTTTCACTCGATTGAATGCTTGGCCCTTGCCCGGTTTAACAAACTCGTTTTCCAAAATCGAACAGGGGTCTCCGTCTAACATCACTTTCAAGCCGGAGCGGAATTCGTTGGTTGCGTATGTTGCCATGTCAATTTTCTCTACTGTTTTAGATCAATGATTGCCACTTGAAAACTGTGGGAAGTTCTCGGGCAGTATATTAAGGCTCTACAGCCCTAACTAAAGTACTTTATCTACTCACAGGGCGCCAGTGTCTTTATCACTGTAACCCAGAAGGTACAGGATGCCATCCAACCCCAGATTTGAAATCGCCTGCTTGGCCGATGCTTTGACCAGCGGTTTAGCTCTAAAGGCAATCCCCAACCCCGCTATATCCAACATCGGAAGATCATTGGCGCCATCACCCACGGCAATGACCTGCTGTAGCATTAACCCCTCACGGGCAGTCAGCTCACGGAGTAACTGGGCCTTGCGCTGACCGTCAATAACTTCACCTTTGACCCGACCTGTGACTCTACCATCTTCAATATCCAACTGATTGGCATAGACATAATCAACCCCGAGGATATTTTGCAGGTAGTCGCCAAAAAAACTAAAGCCACCGGAGATAATCGCCGTCTTATAACCCAGCTTTTTTAGCGTGGCAATCAGATGCTCAGCTCCCTCACTGAGGCGCAGCCGCTCAGCAACCGACTGCAGTACTGAGGCGTCCAATCCTTTCAACAGTGACAATCGGCGTTCAAAGCTCTGCTTAAAATCCAACTCGCCCTGCATAGCCGCCTCAGTGATTGCCGCCACTTGGTCGCCGACGCCGGCCTCTACGGCCAGCTCGTCGATCACCTCGGCATCTATCAGGGTGGAGTCCATATCAAACACCACTAAACGCCGGTTTCGACGGTATAAATTGTCCTCTTGAAACGCAATATCGATGTCAAATTTGTGGGCTAATTCCAACAAGCTCTTTTTGAATAACTGCGGTTTTTTGGCCTCACCGCGCACTGAAAACTCGACACAGGCTCTACCCAACTGATCACTTTCATCTAGGTTGATGCGGCCCGACAGGCGCACAATTTTATCGATATTCAATTGATGACTAGCGGCCACAGCGGTTAGCGCAGCCAGATGATGTGCCTCTATTTTGCGGGCCAACAGCGTCACTATATGTCTCGGCTTGCCCTGCTGCTCCACCCAACTCTGATACTGTTGATCTGCAATTGACTCAAACTTAGCTTTCATCTGCAGGGGTTGCAGACAGGTCTGCACCTCAGAGATGAGGGCATCGATCTGTATCTCGGCAGGCACAGCAGTTAAGATACCTAAATTGAGCTGCTCGTGTATCACCGCTTGGCCAATATCCAACACCGTGGCGCTGTAGCTGGCGAGCACACCCGTTACCGCACTGGTAATCCCAGGTTTATCTCCCCCGTAAACGTTGATCAGTAGGATATTTTTCAATGGTGCCGGCCGCGATTTATTATTTAACCGTTATTATCCTAAATTTCGCAGCTGAATTGTAGTCGCAAGCTCAGGTTTGTAGGATAAACTCTGGATTGATTAACCGCGTGCACAGTAAATAACCTGTGACTGTAAAGGCAGTTCAGCATCACCGATGCTTTCAATGTTATGATGGGATGCGGTTGGCGAGGCGTCAGTTTGCCGAGCTGGGGATCTGTTAAGCGTTAATCTTTAAGAGACCTTTAAGAATAAGAAAACCAAATAACCATGAGATACAGCATGTCTTTTCGTTCTAACATGTCACTAAAGATTCCAACTATTTTTCTTTTCGCCAGCCTGGCATTTGGATTTGCCAGCTGGATGCTGCTCTCTGTGCAAGCTCGAAATCTGGCAGAGCAGGCTGTATTTGACCACGGCGATGCTATCTTAAACCGTTTAAACGATGGGATTCTTACACCGCTGTTTAACGGCGATACCATCAGCGTCCAGGTGGCGCTAAAACAAGCTACCGAGGAACCACATATTATCAGTGCCAGCCTGTTCAGCGTAGACGGCGAACTGATTTCCCGAAGTGGCAAGCCCAAACCCAATCAATTTGAGGCCATAGAATTTAAGCGCACTGTAGAAATTCAAAACACCCAGGCCGGGGTTGTTTCTCTGGTGGTCAATAGTCAGCCAGTCTACACTAAACACCGCGACCTGGTTGTCGACTGGATTGTTTTATGGCTTTCATTCACCCTGTTGGGCACCTATCTCTGCTACCGTTTTGCCGACCAACTGTCCATGCGCTTGCGCCGACTCAGTGAGAAACTCCCGGGAAATATCGAACCCCTAACCGATGAGCTCACAGCGCTGGAAACCAAGGTTCAGCCGCTGTTGTTCAATACAGCGGATATTGAAGGTGATACCAGTAATACCTACTTCTACTCAGTTATCACGCTGAGCATTCAAAACCGTCAACATCTGATCAATCAGCTTAATCGAGAGAATTTAGACCGACTATTCGAGAAATTAGACTACTGTGTTTTGAGAACGCTACAACTGTATGGCGGCAATCGCATTCAGGGCGGATTGGAGAGCATCTGTTTCACTATTCGCTCTACCCAGTGCTCGAAACAGCATCTCTTGGTATGCCTAATGGCAGTTTACAGTCTGCGACAACTTATTGAGCGCTTAACCATTGAGCAGGGAATAAGCCTAGAGAGCAACTGGACGCTGAGCAGTCAAAATATCCCCACCGCACCCAGTTTTTATTTCGAACAGGGCATCACGGGTCTCAAGCGACAAAATGCCAAGCTGGCAACACAACTCACAGCGGGATCGGTCGCCCTCCACTGTGACTATTACAGTCTCGAGCAGCTGTCATCAATCGCCCACTTTTCCAGCTTAGACACTGAGTGTTTTAGTCTTCAAGGTTTTCCAGAAGACCGACAGCAGCTGCTGGATAAACAACTGGAACACCTGGCTAGTCTCTGTCTATAGAATATTCCCGCTACAGTTAAAGCGGGCCATAATTGCTCAGGGCAATGGTAACCCAAGTGAGCAAGAAGATTAGCATAGAGAACAGTACAGCCGCCGAGCCCACGTCCTTTGCCCGCCCAGACAGCTCATGAAATTCTATTCCAATGCGATCGACAACCATTTCTAACCCAGTGTTTAGAAGCTCCACAATCATCACCAGAATAACGCTACCTATCAGCAAAATTAACTGCACGGGATCAATAGCCAGCACAAAGGCCAGTGGGACTAGAAAAAAACTTAAAAAGAGTTGGCAGCGAAACGCCTCTTCGTGGCTTGCGCTGTCCACAAGACCTCGCCATGAATGTATCGATGCCGCTACGATTCGCCTGTAGAGTAGCCCCGACAATCTTTTTTCAGCCATAGGTTTCAACCCTCCTGGTCTATTGCTTGATTCATCTCCAGTGCTGGGTCACGCTCTGTTGGCGCGCCGACTATTTTTGCCGGCACCCCCACTACAGTTACATGGTCTGGTACCGACTCGAGCACCAGGCTGCCCGCACCCACTTTGACACCCGCGCCTATAAGGATATTACCCAGTATTTTGGCGCCGGCGGCAATCATAACGCCATTGCCAATTTTGGGGTGGCGGTCGCCTGCCTGTGCGCCACTGCCGCCGAGGGTCACCGCGTGCAGAATCGATACATTATCTCCGATCACGGCGGTTTCTCCGATTACCAGACCGGTGGCATGATCCAGCATGATTCCAGCACCTATCTGTGCCGCGGGGTGGATATCCACGGCAAAATTCTCGGAAATTTGATTTTGAAAATACAGCGCCAACTCTGGTCTATTGTGGGTCCAAAGCCAGTGGCCAATTCGATACAGTTGCAGGGCTTGAAAACCCTTAAAAAACAGTAGGGGGCTAAGATAATTATCGCAGGCGGCATCTCGATCAAGCACCGCCTGCATATCCAACCTGACACTGCGCCCAATATTGGCATCGGCTCGCAAAGCCATTGCGATAATTTGCTCAACTTCAACGGCGGGGATAGAGGGGCAACATAACTGCCGGGCCAGGTTGAAACCCAGTGCTGCGTCTAGATCTGCGTGCTCCAGCACTGCACTGTCTAGAAAACTGGCCAGATGCGGCTCCCTGGCGCGGGACTGCGTAGCCTCGTCGCGTATCCTTTGCCAGATGGGGTCATTGGAACTCATAAACTAATACCAGACTCAATAGTTGTCCTAGTTTAACAGAAGGTAACGCTGCAGTATTTCATCCCAATGCGCTATCACCACATCCAATAGCAGCAAATTTGATTGCCGCAGACGCGCCTCTAGCAGCTCTCGATCTATAACCTGAGCATACTGATCAGCTAAGGACCTGTAACTGAGATGCCAGCGCTCCGGTGCTATACCACCCCTATCGATGGCATAGGGCCGATAGAAGCCTGTAGTGGGAAGGTGGGTATCCAACCAAGTGTGCATGGGTGCAAAAATACCTTGGCCCTGGGTTTCCTCTGGCGTCAACTGTAATTGATAACCCTCTGGCATCGCGCTGGCATCGTAGATATCGAAGTCCGTGCCCCAATGATGTCTGGATGCACCGGGAAGCGCAGACCAACGCATTATGGCCTGTACCTGATCCCAGGGGCTGAGACCCCGAATATCAATCAGTTTTCCCGAGTCATCTACCACCGGTCGCTCACCGGAAGCCTTGCCGTTCCATATCTGCAGTTGTCGTTGAAAAGAACGAAATCCACTGCACAGGCAGAGTCCAAAACCAGAGCTAGCGGCGGCCTCACGAAGTTCAATCAGGGGCTCCAGTACCTGCTGGTGAATCTGCACTGGAGGCGCATTGTGTAAACCCTGATCCAAATAGACCAGATGAGCCTCTGTGGTGCCGGTCACAATATCTACAATACGCATTTAATTAATACACTAATTATTCTCAGGGTGTTCTAAACTGCTGTTATACCGCTGCTGCAGTGGATAAGCAAAAAATATCCATTTCACGCAACAGGTGCAGTTGACTTTTTCGGTTCAACCCTCAATATTAATACAAGTTAACAAAGGAGTTTACCAATGCTTAGAATTGGCCTGTTCTTACTGACCAATCTGGCTATTATTATCGTCGCCAGCATCTCACTGCGTCTTCTCGGCGTTGAGAGTATTCTTGCAGATAACGGCATGGATCTGAATCTGGGATCACTGTTGGTGTTCTGCGCTGTGTTTGGATTCCTGGGATCATTTGTCTCACTGTTGATGTCCAAATTTATCGCCAAGCGAACCAGCGGCACCCAGATTATCGAGACCCCAGCTAACCCCCAGCAGCGCTGGCTGATGGAAACTGTGGCTGCCCTGGCCAAAAAAGCCGACATCGGCATGCCGGAGGTGGGCATCTTCCCCGCTCAAGAATCCAATGCCTTCGCCACTGGTTGGAATAGAAATAACGCCCTGGTGGCGGTCAGCTCAGGGTTGCTGGAGCGCTTTAGTGAAGACGAGGCACGCGCCGTTCTGGCTCACGAGATCGGCCATGTTGCCAACGGCGATATGATCACTCTGAGTCTCGTTCAGGGCATAGTCAACACCTTTGTAATGTTTGCCGCTCGCGTGGTCGGCTTCTTTGTCGACCGCGTGGTGCTGAAAAATCAGCGCGGATTGGGTTTGGGTTACTGGGTGGCAACTATTGTGGCAGAGATTATTTTGGGCATTCTGGCATCGATGATTGTGATGTGGTTCTCGCGCTACAGAGAATTCCGCGCCGATGCCGCCGCTGCGCAATTGGCCGGACGCACCGCAATGATAGCCGCGCTTGAAAAACTGAGGGCCGAAACCCAGGCGCAGGTACCCAGTCAGATGCCGGACACTATGACCGCGTTTGCTATCTCCAGTGGCTGGAAACAGAGTGCCGCTAAATTACTGCGAACTCACCCGCCTCTCGAGGCCAGAATTGAGGCGCTCAAGTACGGTGGATAGTGTAACCCTGGCGAGGGATGTTCCACTCTGCGCCCTCAGCGACCTCGAAGAACGTCAGACCATTGAGCTTTTGGTTGAAGAGCGTCAACTATTTGCGGTTCGCTTGGATAATCAAATTCACGCCTACTGGAACAGCTGCCCCCACCGCGGGATACCCTTAAATTGGATGCCTAACCAGTTTCTCGATGGAGACGGCGAACTTATTCAGTGCGCCTCCCACGGCGCACTGTTTGAGATTGACGGCGGTCGCTGTATCGCCGGACCCTGTCAAGGCGATTCACTGACCCCAGTGGCTGTACACTTTGACCATGACCAGTACTTTGTCACCGCCGGCCAGGCGCTCCCCCCAGCGCCGATCAACCTGAGAGCTCAGGCACTTGCCGAGCTTGAATAAACGGAATTGCACAGTCCAAACTAATTTCCTCAGGGCTGAGTTTAGCGCGCCAAGCCATCACCTCAAGACCCATTTCGATTGCCCGAGATAGTGTTTGGGCGTAGATTGGATCTATTGCAGTGGCGATTTCCATAGATTTTGCATCGCTAACCTGGACACAGAAGAACAGCACCGCCCTGTGGCCCTGCTGTAACATCGCCATCAATTCCCGCAGGTGTTTAGTCCCGCGACTAGTCACCGCATCCGGAAACATCACCCTGCCACCAGCCTCCTCCAAAGTGACATTTTTAACCTCGATATAGCACTGGCCGCGCTGTGGATCCTCCAAAAGCAAATCAATGCGGCTTTTTTCATTGCCGTAGCGCACTTCTGAGCGCATCTGCTCATAGCCACGCAGTTCATCGATCAGATCGGATTCAATAGCCTCATGCACCAGATGATTCGCGCGCGCGGTATTGACACCAGCTAACTGACCCTTGCTGGTGGTTACCAATTCTAGGGTTCCGGGCAATTTTCGCTTCGGGTTATTTGAAAGCGAATAAAAGCAATTGGAACCTGGGACTAAACAGTTCTTCATTGAACCAGTGTTGGGACAATGCACTGTCAGCCTGTTTCCATCGGCATCTCTTAGGTCAGCAAAAAAACGTTTGTATCTAGTCTCGAAAACAGCGGGCAAAAAAGGCGGCGTGATTTGCATTGGCAGTGATCTCTGAACATATCTGTGTTAAAAATAGACTACCAATTATAGGGAACTAGGGGGCGTTCTCAATTAGTTGAGTGGCCATTTCGGCTTATTGCTATGAGGGTCATTTGCAAATTTATCGATTTAAGGAATAAATTTCCCTTGAAAAATACTGATAAAGTCTCTATAAACCCTCTGTTTTGATTTTCAGTGCTAACTCACTATCGGATTTTGTGCATGGCAACAGCAACTAAGAAACCTGCGGCTAAGGCTAAAACCAAACCCACTGCAGTTAATAATTCGTCAACGCTCCACGGTCTTGAGCCCTACAAGCTAAAGGCCAAAGAAGATTATATGAATGAAAACCAACGGGAGCACTTTAAGCAGATTCTCAATGCCTGGCGCAGCGAGCTGATGGAAGAAGTGGATCGCACAGTGAGCCATATGAAAGATGAGGCCGCTAATTTTCCAGATCCTGCAGATCGCGCCACCCAAGAGGAAGAATTTAGCCTAGAACTGCGCACTCGAGATCGCGAGCGCAAGCTGATCAAAAAGATCGATAAGACCCTGCTTCGTGTGGAGGAGGACGATTACGGTTACTGCGATCAATGCGGTGTGGAAGTGGGTATCCGCCGTTTGGAGGCCCGCCCTACCGCCGATCTCTGTGTAGACTGCAAAACCCTCGATGAGATTAAAGAGCGACAAATCACCGGCGGCTAGACTGCAGTCCGCTCCCCTTTACGCCTCTCTATGTCGGCAAACCCACCTGTGTCCAGCACTCTAGCGACTGGCCGCTTTGCTCCGTCGCCCTCCGGTCCCCTACATTTTGGCTCCCTAGTTGCCGCACTGGCCAGTTATCTACAGGTCAAAAGCCAAGGCGGCCGATGGCTTTTGAGAATAGAAGATATAGATCCGCCACGGGAGGTGCCAGGAGCCAGTGACTGTATATTGAAACAACTGGATGATCACCAGCTGTACTGGGATGATCAGGTTTTTTATCAGAGCGACCAGTTGGATCGATACCGCGATATTGTGCAACAACTTCAGGCGCGACAACTGGTCTATAACTGCGAATGCAACCGCCAAAGACTTATTAGCCTGGGGGGAATCTATGATGGCAGGTGTTCAAATCTGCGCCTTGCAGCTGAACAAAACGCCCTGAGATTGGCGGTGAGTGAAGCACTGCCCACTGCCTCGGCTACTGGAGATACAATAGCTGTAAGGGATCAAATTATGGGTGATTTCCAGCAGCATATTTTTCGGGATATTGGCGACTTTATCTTGCGTCGACGCGATGGGCTGATTTCCTATCAATTGGCTGTGGTAGCGGACGATGAATATCAGGGAATTACGCAAGTGCTGCGCGGTGCTGATCTACTCGCATCGACTCCCAGACAGATCCTGCTGCAAAAGTGTCTCGCATTCAGGACACCAACTTATATGCACATCCCACTGGCAGTAAACTCAGAGGGCCAAAAACTGAGCAAGCAACATTTTGCCAAGTCCCTGATAGAGGGTCATGAGAGTCAAAACCTGTGGCACGCTCTCAGATGGCTTGGACAGAATCCTCACCCTGAATTGATGGCCAACAGCCCGGATAAGATTCTTGTCTGGGGCGTGGAAAATTGGAATCTATCCGCAATCCCCGCTGCCACAGAGGGAATTTCAGCACCGCTGGAGCTGTAAAATTCTCTGTTCTATAATCCACTGCTATCTCAAGGTTGCCTAATCATGCCAAATTTTCGTCTAGTCGCAACGCTACTTCTACTGGGTGCCGTGATTTTCCCAATTGCCACCCGCTGGTCAACACAGCCGGATGGCAGCTGGTTTAGACCTTTTATAGTCTGGGCAATGCTAGTTTTTGCCGCTTATCTTATTCATCGCCACCGAGTGCGCGATGAATCCTGATACTGTCGCCGCCACGGTCGCGTTATTACTTCTGGGATTCCTGCTAGGGCGCTGGCTATCCTTAAGGTCTGCAGGCGGCAGTCAAAACTTAATACTGGTGATGGGGCTATTCTCTGGCACTGGTGTACTGATGACCATGGGCTCTCCAGAGATGGCCGGAAGATATGGTTTGGGGCTGGTGACAGCACTAGTCGCTGCAACCCTTGTGTTTATGGTTTCTCCACTAATTTTTTCGCCGATTGGGCGCCTCAGCGAATTTATTAGATTTGCCACGCCAGTGGACTTTCTGACCTTTAGATACCGTGGCAGAGCAGTCGCCGCGCTGGCCTGTTGCAGCCTGATATTGACATCCATACCCCTTATTCTGGCGCAATTCTTGGCGGTTGAATCCCTGGCAAGCCATTTTCTGGATTCTACGATTGCAACACCAGTAGCCAGTATACTGATCGCTGTAACCGTAATTTGTATTCTTGGCTATACCCAGAAAACAGGTGTGGCATATCTCGGCTGGTTGACCACTTTAGCCGGACTGCTGGTACTACCCGCGTTATTTTTCGGCGCCTGGGCAGCTGTTCAGTCGGTTTTCGGTAGCTTCAATGAGATGAATCAGTGGGTAATTGACAGCGGTCAACAAGTTGTAGTGCAACGCGCCGAATCATCCCTGAGTTTGTTTATTGTGTTTATGGCCGCCAGCTTTGCCAGCCCGATTAATTTTAGTTTCTTGATGGCTAACAATGTCAGCTCAGAACAGACTGAAACGTCCGCCTGGGCCTTCCCCCTGATAGTGCTGTTGGCGGCCATTCCCATATTTCCCCTGCTCTGGAGCGGCATAGTCAAGCAGTTGGACTCACCCCTGCAAAACTATAGCTTCGCACTGCCAGACGCCCTCGGATATCCAGTGATTACCACCCTCGCCAGTGTTGGCATTGCGCTGGTTGCGCTGTCGATGGTTTGTATTCTGGTGGCAATGACATCAACCATTGTCATCAACAGTTTTATACTAGACCGCAAAGCGTTAAACCGCCAAGCGGACCTACCCCTATGGATAAGGCGCCAAAAAATCCTCATTGCAGCGGTGTTTATGCTGTTTTGTCTGCTGTTGAATGCAGTCGGCAAAAGCCAGAGTATTACCGATTACTATTTGGCTGGATTCGCTGGGCTGGCGCAACTGGCACCCGGGATACTAGCAGTGATTTATCTTCCCGAGGCGAACCGCAGGGGTTTTATTGCCGGTTTAATTGCAGGCATGGGCATCTGGTTGGCGACTATCGCCCTGCCGCTACTGTTTGGCGACTGGCAACTGGCCATCCCATTCACCGATAAAAACATCCAAATAGGCATGCAAAATTGGGGCATCTGGGCGATCGAGGCGCTGCTGATCAATGTGGTGCTCAGCGCATTATTTTCAATTTATACCCCTAGAGACAGCGAACAGCGCGCCTATGCCAATTTGTGCATGGCCGATAATCTGTATCTCCCAGCGCGCACTGAGATAACGCAAAAAACCGTATCAGAATTGCGGGACAGCCTGAGACTTCCTCTCGGCGATGCCGCCGATAAACATATTGCTGAGGCACTACATGCTCTGGGATTAGATCCCCAGGAGACCCGACCCGCGTCTCTGCGAAAACTGCGCGATAAAATTAATGGCTCGCTCAATTACCACTACGGCATCCTCGCGGCGACAAAAATTATGCAGCAGTCACAGTTAACCGTATCGCCATTTTCTAAAAGTCCAGACGACAGCTATTTAACCGAGTCGATTTTAGCTATTCAGGGCAGTCAACTGACCGGTATTGCCAGTGAATTAAACAGACTGCGAATTCATCATCGGGAAATTCTCGACAACCTGCCCATCGGTGTTATGTCGGTGGATGAAAGAGGAGAAATTTTGAAGTGGAATCAGACCCTCCAAAGTTACACCGGCATCCCTGAATCGACCGCGGTAGGTAGTTTGATAACTGATTTACCCAATCCATGGCACAGTCAAATACTGCTGTTTTTGACGGCCGACCAGAACGCATCCAAAGTTATTAAAATCGAGCTCGCCGGGCAAAACCGATGGTTTGGTTTACAGAAGTCGACATCCAGTATTGTAGAATTGTCTGACGCGCAACTAAGCGAAGAGACAGGTGAGGATTTGATTAAGGAGATCATCATACTGTTTGAGGATCATACCGAAGCTATGCTGTTGACCAAAACTTCAATCGATAACCAGAGATTGGCCTCCGCGGGTCGGCTGGCAGCCGGGGTAGCCCATGAAATAGGCAATCCATTAACTGGTATTACCTGTCTGGCACAAGATTTGAAACGCGAATCCAAAACGCCACAGACAGATAACTATGCCGACCAAATTTTGTCGCAAACGGATCGAATTAATCGGATTATCAAGTCGCTAATCAGTTTCACCAAAGGCGGCGATATGGATTTGACAAACCCTTCGAAAGTAAGCATCACGGCAGTTGTAGAGGAAGCTATTGATCTCCTTCAACTAGACAGGGAAAAAACGCCGGTGGATTACCGATGCGCCATAGAGAGGGATTTTTCTATTTGGGCAGATCAGCACCAATTGGTACAGATTTTTGTCAACCTTCTGAGCAATGCCAGGGATGCATCCGCCGAGGGTGATCCGGTGCTAATTGAAACCAAAGTTGAGGAGCACAGCGCCAAGGTTATTGTCAGGGATCGGGGACAGGGCATCCCAGAGCAAATTAGGCCTCATCTCTTTGAGCCTTTTGTCAGCAGCAAAGATCCCGGAGAGGGAGCCGGTCTCGGCTTGTGGATCGTATTCAACCTAGCTGAAAAGATAGGTGCAAAGATCAGTATTGAGAGCACTACTGAGGGACCTAGCAAGGGCACCTCTGCAGTTCTTAACTTTCCCTCTGCAGTGACCGATCAAAAGCCCTTGGCAACTTGAAGGATACAGGATGAGTACTGCGCACCAAGCCAAAATCCTTGTGGTTGAAGATGAAGAGATCATCCGCTGTTCCCTGTGTAAATTACTGGAGCATCACGGCTATCACACGGCCCAGGCAGTGAGTGTAAAAACTGCCAGGGAAGCTTTTAACCTGCAACAGTTCGATTTGATTATCAGCGATATGCGTCTCCCGGGTGGTGTCGGCAGCGAGCTAATCGCCCTGGCGAACCCAGTGCCGGTTTTAATTATGACCAGTTATGCCAGCCTGCGCTCAGCGGTGGATACTATGCGCCTCGGGGCTGTTGATTATATCTCCAAGCCCTTTGACCAGGGTGAACTGCTATCGACTGTAAATCGGCTGGTATCTGAAGCACAGAAGGCTAAAGTACAGAGCTCTAAAGTACAGAACCCTGAAGGACAGACAACAGAATCTGCGGATAACCCCATTGCAGCCACAGCTAGTATTCCAACAAATCCTAATCAGCCTCACCTATCCCTCGATCAATACTTCACCCATTTTGTGCAACAGAATCAGTCGGAGATGTCCGAAACCATGCTCGCCGAAAAGCTGGGAATCAGCCGAAAATCGCTGTGGGAACGACGCAATAAACTGGGGATTCCCCGAAAAAAATAATCACCGCAAACAGTCGCTATAACCAAATCTACAGCGGTTTACTTTAAAAGCATTAATTTTTTTTAAATTCCCTAAAAAAAACCGCAAAATACGCTTGTTGCACCGTCGAGTTTCTGCTTAAATCCTCCTACGAGTTTATTCTCGTACAAAAAGAACAATAAATAATAATAAAAATTGAATAGATACTGAGGGGGGCTGTCGAGAGGCAACCCTTTTTTCTTGCCCGTAAATCTCCACAAACTTTCTCTGTCATCACAAAGTGTACCTGCAGCTATCGCTTTAACCAGCATTAACAGACATCCCCTGCTCTGCTAAACTGTCTATTCAAAAAGTTAATGGCAAGCATTGTGCTAAAACACCTCAGCGAACTCCTAGAGCGAAAATTTCTAAAGCGGGACAAAGATGGTTCCCTTGTGATTGGACCTGAGGACCATCCGCTCTCTCCAGAGCTTATTTGTCCCCAGGCGCTGGAAGTGGTGCGTGTCCTCAAAGAAAATAATTATCAGGCCTATCTGGTGGGAGGCTGTATACGCGACCTGCTGATGGGCCTCAAGCCAAAAGACTTCGATGTGGCTACCGATGCCACGCCGAACGATGTCAAACAGCTATTTAGACGCTCGCGGATTGTCGGCCGGCGCTTTCAAATTGCCCATGTCCAATTTGGCAGAGATATCATAGAGGTCACCACCTTCCGATCCGATACATCCAAGCAGGGTAATTCGGCAAAAAATGGCCGCCGTCTCCAGCAATCGGCAACTGGTGTTCTCACGCGAGACAATGTATTTGGCTCGATCAAGGACGATGCCCATCGACGGGATCTAACTGTTAATGCCCTCTACTACGACCCCATCGACAACAGCCTACATGACTTTTGTCGCGGACTGGTTGATCTGGAAAAGGGTACCATACGCATGATTGGCGATCCGGCAACCAGATACCGCGAAGACCCGGTCAGATTACTGCGAGTGGCAAGGTTTGCCGCCAAACTCAATTTTCGCGTAGAACCCAAAACCCTAAAACCCATAGCCAAAACAGCACGCAATCTCTCCCATATCTCGGCACCACGACTGTTTGATGAAACCATAAAACTATTTATGAGCGGACAGGGTCAAAAGGTTTTTGAACTGCTGATGGATTTTCAGCTGTTTGAACAGATATTTCCCCAGACCAACCGCCTGATCAATCAGGGGAACAGCGCCGCACGAGCTCTGGTAGAGCAGGCATTGATTAACACCGATCTGCGAATTCAAAACAATAAAAGAGTGACCCCCGCATTTATCTACGCCGCGCTGCTGTGGCCGGCAGTTCAACAGTTGGCCTCTAGCTTGCAAAATAGTGGTCAATCTCCCTCCGTGGCGATCAATAAAGCCAGCAACGAAGTGATAACCAATCAGGTCGCAATCACCGCCATACCCAAACGCTTCACTCTGGCGATGCGCGAAATCTGGTCCCTGCAGCTAATGCTCAGCCGCAGAGCCGGCAACAGGGCCAAGCGACTGGCTGAGCACCCTCGATTCCGTGCCGGTTACGACTTTGTGCTGCTGCGAGAACAGGTTGGTGAGGACCTTCAGGGACTTGGAGATTGGTGGACCAGATACCAACAGGTTGATGAGCAACAGCAACTTAAAATGGTTGAGGATCTACCTCCACAGCGAAACCCCAGGCGCCGCAACCGCCGCCGCAAATCACGGCATAACTAATGGCCGAGGTCACCATCGGCTTGGGCAGCAACCTTGGCAGCCACAGTCAGGGGGGTTATCAAGATCGGCGCGCACAACTGCAACAGGCGCTGGACAAGATTGCCGAACACCCACAGATAACCCTGATCAAAGTATCGAGATTCTTTGAAACCACGCCGGTGGGTCCGGGAGATCAACCCAACTATATCAATGCCGCGGCAAAAATCCGCACCGGTTTGTCAGCCATCGAACTATTGGATTTTTTACAGTCTATTGAATGCTCTCAGGGCAGGCAACGCATCCAGCGCTGGGGCCCGCGAACCCTGGATTTAGATATCCTGACCTATGATCAACTAGTCTGTGATACCGATCGGCTTGTCATCCCCCATCCCAGACTGCATGAGCGAGCCTTTGTATTGGCACCACTGGCGGATATAGATCCACAACTGCAGATTCCCAATCAAGAAAATGTGGCTCAGCTATTGGCAAACTGTTCCTCGAACGGTATCGTTAAAATTCATACCTAGGCAGAGCAAATAGGTCCCAAACTGGAGAATCATGTGCAATCCTCTATTTTTAATGACTTAGATATTGATGTCAGCCGTATTTCTGTTCCCAGTTATATTGCCATTGAGGGCCCAATTGGCATTGGCAAGACCACGCTGGCGACTCGGCTAGCTGAAACTTTCAACTACGAGATCCTGCTGGAAGATGCTGAAGAAAATCCCTTTCTAGAGCGTTTTTATCAAGATCGACGCGGCAATGCACTGCCCACTCAGTTGTTTTTCTTATTTCAACGCATGCGCAAACTCAAAGATCTAATGCAGGGTGAATTATTTCAACAGGTGCGCGTCTCAGATTTCCTTATCGAAAAGGACCCGCTGTTTGCCCGTGTCACCTTAGACGATGATGAATACCGCCTCTATCAGGCGGTTTATGACAAAATCATTGAGGATTTACCAAAGCCTGATTTGGTGGTCTATCTGCAGGCACCCACTCACACTCTCTACCAACGGGTGCAAAAGCGTGGCAATCCGATGGAGCGAACCATTGATCTCGACTACCTGCAACAGCTGAATGACGCCTACACCCAGTTTTTTTATCACTACGACGACACCCCACTGTTAATTGTCAACACAGCGGAGATCAACCTGGCTGAGGGCGATCAGGATTACCATAATCTGGTGAGGTATCTCCTCAGCGGTGTTACCGGCCGCCACTACTACAATCCCCATCCAATTCAATAGCAGTCGCTTTGACTTTTAATGTTACAATTGCCTGCTTTGGTATCATTAACCACCTCGACTAGAGAATAGAGGTCCAGCCAGCATGAAAACCACCAGCATTCAAAAACTCAAAGCCAGCAAAGCCGATGGCAAAAAATTTGCTGTGATCACCGCTTACGACTTTACTTTTGCGTCACTGATTGAGGCCGCGGGTATCGAAGTGATGCTTGTCGGAGATTCGCTAGGCAATGTTATCCAGGGGCAGAAAACCACCGTGCCAGTAACCGTTGAACAAATGGCCTATCACACCGCCGCAGTGCGCCGTGGTGCTGAAAGTTCTCTACTGGTAGCCGATATGCCGTTTATGTCCTATAGCAACCAAACTCAGGCGTTAGATAATGCTGCGACACTGATGCAAGCTGGTGCTCAGATGGTCAAGCTTGAAGGCGGGGAATGGCTGGCCGATACAGTGCATGCCTTAACTGAGCGCGGTATTCCGGTGTGCGGCCATATTGGCCTAACCCCACAGTCGGTATTTAAGTTGGGGGGCTACAAAGTACAGGGCAAAGATCAGCAAGCCGCTGATAAGATGCTCACTGACGCTAAAACGCTGCAGCAGGCTGGTGCTGACCTCATTGTAGTCGAGTGTATCCCTGCCGCGCTGGGGCAGCAATTGTCCGAGTCACTGGATATCCCAGTGATTGGCATTGGCGCTGGGCCCCACACTGATGCCCAGGTTTTAGTGCTCTACGATATGCTGGGTATCTCCCAGAGACTACCGGTTTTTTCAAAGAACTATCTAGCACAAACCAACAGTGTGCAAGAGGCCCTAACCGCCTATGCTGAAGAGGTTCGCAGCGGTACTTTTCCCCAACCAGAGCACTGTTTTAATTAAATTTTCGAGTGGAGCATCACCGCAATGACTGAAACCAATTCTGTATATGAATTTAGCGTGCCCACTAGCACTGGGGAAGAAAAAGCCCTTGAAGATTATCGCGGCAAAGTACTGTTGATCGTCAATACCGCCAGCAAGTGCGGGTTCACTCCCCAGTATCAGGGCCTGCAATCACTGTATGACCAATACGCAGAGCGCGGATTGGTGATTCTCGCCATGCCCTGTAACCAATTTGGCGGTCAGGAGCCCGGCTCCAATGCAGAAGTCCAAGAATTCTGCCAGCTAAACTATGGTCTGAGCTTCCCAGTCATGGGGAAAATTGAGGTCAATGGGAGCAGTCGCCACCCCCTTTATGCCTACCTTACCGCCAGTGCCAAAGGGTTAATCACCGAAAGCATCAAATGGAACTTCACCAAGTTTTTAGTCAATAGAGAGGGGCAGGTGGCCAGGCGTTTTGCACCGATCACCAAGCCAGCAGATATAGCTGCAGATATCGAGAAGCTGCTATAGGGGCGTTCTCCATTAGTTGAGTGGCAATGATTTTGAGTCATTTTTGGTGCTGACAAGGTGCAACGAGGAGTCATAGTGGTTCTATTGCGACGATTTGCAACACCGTCAGCGCGAAAAATGACCGAAATCAAGCGATTTCAAGACTTGGGTTTGACGTAAAGCACCAGACTGTGACCAACCAACTGGTAGCCGTTTTCAGCTGCTATCCGCTCCTGAAGTGCCTCTATTTCGGAATTGTGAAATTCAATCACACTGCCGCTCTCGGTGCATACCATATGGTCGTGGTGGTCGCCGCGATCCAACTCGTAGACCGCAGGGCCCGAGTCAAAATTATGCCTCTCCACCAAACCTGCCGCCTCAAACTGGGTTAACACTCGGTAGACTGTGGCTATACCCACATCCTCTTTGGCATCTCGCAGAGACTGATAGATATCCTCAGCGGTCATATGCCGCGAGTCCCTCTCTAAAATCTCTAAAATCTTAAGCCTGGGCAGGGTAACCTTGAGTCCCGCTTTCTTTAACTCGCTATCTTCTGGAGCCATAATTTTCACTTCTCTATTATGCGATCATTGTTTATTATCCCCAATCCTACAACTAACTGGAAGCCCACTCATGCGATTAACTTGTCTAAGCCTATTTGTACTCATTGTCTTTGGCACAGGTTGCAGCTGGGTTAAGTTACCCAGTGTCCACAAAATCGATATTCAACAGGGCAATCTAGTTAATCAAGAGATGATTGATAAGCTACAACCGGGGATGACCAAACTCCAGGTTCAATTTGTACTGGGAACCCCTCTGGTCAGAGACTCTTTTGATCAGTCGCGATGGGATTATTTTTACAGCCGGGTCAGCTCCAGCGGACAAGTCAGCGAGAAGCAGCTGACCGTGGTTTTCAACGATCAGGGCGAGCTTTTGCGCACTGAGGGTGACTACCTACCGACATCAACTGAGTGATTACTCAGTCCTGAAGTTTTGCCTTCTTCGCCTGCTCGGCACGCCGTCTGCGCACCTCTTTGGGGTCGGCGATAAGAGGGCGATAAATCTCTATCCGGTCGCGATGTTTGAGCTGATAATCGGCCGGCGAGGCCAGCCCCTTAGTGCCCAATACCTGAGAGAAAATACCCATTTGGGCATTGGCTATGTCTATCTCGGCAAAAAGCTCTAGAATTCCAGACTGGTTCACCGCCTCAAGCGCAGTGGTTCCCAAAGCAACGTTCAGCTGCTTAAGCGCCTGTTTTTCCGGCAGTGCATAGGCTACCTCAACAGTAATTTGCGATTCTCCAGTTTCCATTATTGGCCCTCCTCGAGGATAGTATCTGCACGCTTACACAGGGCGTCAACAAGGTTATTGGCGATCCCGGAAAATAGCCCTGCACCTAGAGCGCCCATGCCGCGATGACTAAATTCAAATTCAAGATCCAGGGCTACTTTACTGGCGCTATCCGTAAGTGCTGAAAACTGCCACAGCCCCTTAAAGTGCTTAAATGGACCATCCTGTAAACGCATCTCAATACTGGCATCGGGGATCAATCTATTCACTGTGGTGAATTTTACCTCCACTCCCGCCTTTTTTAATTGCAACTCAGCCACCATTCGATGATCTGTATGCTCAATAATATCCACGCCCCGACAGCCGTCCATAAACTGCGGATAGCTGGCAACATCATTGACCAGTTGATACATAGCTGCTGCCGAGTGATTGACTAGCGCTGAACGCTTAATGCTCGCCATCAGAATTCCTAGGAGAAGAATTTATCATAGATACCCATAATAAAAACCGTGCCAATAGCAATTGGCGCAATCGAGCGAATAGCCAACTGCCATAAGTTTTGCACTTTGGCACTTACACCGGTCATCTCTGAAGCGAGAATCTCTCTATTGATCACAAAGGCCACAAACAGGGCAATCAGCAACCCTACCAATGGCAACATAATGTTGGCGGTTAGGAAATCCAATAAGTCAAAAAAGGTCATCCCCAACAATTGGTAGTCCGACCAAATATTGAATGAGAATACGGTTCCCAGTCCCAATATCCAAGCACAGCCCGCCAGCAACAGGTTGGCCCGCAGGCGGCCAATATTTTTCGCCTCAATTAGCCAGGCAACACAGGGCTCCAACAGCGATATTGCAGAACTCCAAGCCGCAATGGACACCAACACGAAGAATAGACAGCCAATTAACAAGCCGCCGGACATGGTGCCAAAGGCTACCGGCAGGCTGATAAACATCAATCCCGGGCCAGCACTGGGCTCAATTCCCTGAGTTGAAAACACGATTGAAAAAATAATCAATCCCGAGATGATGGCCACCAAGCTGTCAAACAGGGCTACTACCAGGATAGTTTTGCCAATATGCGCTCGCTGCGGCATATAGGCGCCGTAGGCCATAATCGCGCCCATGCCAATACTCAGCGTAAAGAATGCCTGACCCATAGCCTCAAGTACACTGCGCCAAGTAAGCTGATCAAAATCGAAGCTAAATAGGAAGTCTGCCGCGGCTGCAAAATTGCCCTTGAAATAACTAAAGCCCAATAGCAGCAGCAACATGGCAAACAACAGCGGCATCAAAGTCTCCACCGCCATCCCCAGCCCCCTTTTGACACCACCTACGACCACGGTGACACAGAGTGCCAAGAACAGTGTCTGCCAAAAGATTAGCCGCGCGGGATCTTCCAACAGGCGGGCAAAGACCTCAGCTGCGGCATCGCCACTAATACCCCGCAGCTGGCCTGAGCCAACCTCAGCAATATAACTCAGCGCCCAACCGGCGATCACTGCGTAAAAAGACAGTATCAACATGCCTGCTAACACACTCAGCCAGCCAATATGGGTCCAGCGGTGGTCAGCATTGCTCTCCAGCACCGCATCGCGCATGCTATTCACTGGACTTTTGCGCCCATGGCGACCGATCAAAACTTCCGCCATCATCACCGGGACACCAATCAGCAGGATACAGGCCAGATAAACCAGCACGAAGGCACCGCCGCCATTGCTGCCGGCTACATAGGGAAACTTCCAGATATTTCCCAACCCCACCGCAGATCCAGTAGCTGCCATAATAAAGGTCCAACGACTTGGCCAGGTGCCGTGCATACCCTTCTGCTGTACTGCCATAATTAACTCCTAAAACGGTTATCAAATTGTAACCCCATATTGCAGCTGAACCTAGTGCTTGAGGTCTCAGCTTAGTAGTAAAGATAATAACTGCGCAGTATCGGCGAAAAATCAATCAATCGTTTAGACAAAGACCACTCCCGTCGTATAATCCACCCCTATGACAAAGAAAAAACCCAAGCCATCATCCAATACCATCGCGCTGAATAAAAAGGCGCGACACGACTACTTTATTGAAGAAAAATTTGAGGCGGGGATTGCCCTGAAAGGCTGGGAAGTCAAAAGCTTAAGGGCCGGTCGGATCAACCTCACCGATACCTATGTGATGGTAAAGGACCGTCAGGCCTGGCTGCTAGGCACCAATATAACACCGTTGAATACTGTCTCTACTCACTATGTTATCGAACCCACTCGCTCGCGAAAACTGCTTCTCAACTACCGAGAATTAAAGAAACTGGATGACGCTATCAAGCAGAAGGGCCGCACCTGCGTGTGCACTGCTCTCTATTGGAAGGGGCATCTGGTTAAGTGTGAAATAGCCTTGGCCAAGGGTAAGGCGGCCTACGACAAGCGCATGGACCTGAAGGAGCGGGACTGGGACCGACAGAAGCAGCGGATACTGCGCCACAGCTGAGGGATTATTGCCCCAATTAAGCCATCGGCTCGAGCAGATTGGCCTCCGGCATCACACAATCCAACTTCTTCTCGAGCAATTTCTCGATTGGCTCGAGCAGGAAAGCATCATCCTCACAGGCAAAGCTGATCGAGGTTCCGGTCTTACCCGCTCGCCCAGTTCGGCCGATGCGATGAACATAGTCCTCCGGCTCCTCTGGCAAGGTGAAGTTGACCACATGGCTAACGCCGTCCACATGGATACCGCGACCGGCGACATCGGTTGCCACCATCACTTTTAAACGCCCTGATTTAAAAGCATCCAAGGTCTTCATGCGTCGGTTCTGGGGCACATCGCCAGAAAGCAATCCTGCACTGAAACCCTTTTTCTTGAGTTTTTCATGGAGGTTGCGACAGATATCGCGGCGATTGGCGAATACCATCACCGAATCCACCTCATCAGCGCGCAGTATATTGTGCAACAGGGTGAATTTTTCACTGGCAGTAGTGATGTAGATTTTTTGCTCGACGCTATCGGTTGCCACCTGCTCGGCATCGATTTCCACATTCACCGGCTCATGGGTCCAGCTCTGGGAGAGGCGCACAATCTCCGGCGTAAATGTAGCCGAGTACAGCAGGGTCTGTCGATCTTCGCGGCGCGGTGTCAGTCGCACCAAGCGCCTCACCTGGGGAATAAAGCCCATATCCAACATGCGGTCCGCTTCATCGATCACCAATATCTCAACCTGATCCAAATGGATATCGCGATTGTTGGCAAAGTCCAAAAGGCGACCCGGGGTGCCGACAAGAATATCGCAGTGAGATTTCTCCAGCTTTTTAAGCTGCCTGCCATAGTCCATACCACCCACCAGACAGTGGGCGTGCAGGTCGGTGTGCTTTAGCAACCTTGTAGCATCATCGGCAATCTGTATCGCCAACTCGCGGGTCGGCGCCATAATCATTGCCCGCGCCTCACCCAGATAGCGCTCATCCTCAATGGGGTGGCGCAGTAAATCACTGATAATACTAACCAGAAAAGCAGCAGTTTTACCGGTTCCGGTCTGGGCTTTACCCACCAGATCATAGCCGCACAGGGTATGGGGTAGCGAGGCCGCCTGAATGGGCGTGCAGTACTGAAATCCAGCCTCATGAATACCGCGCATCAGCGGCAACGGCAGATCAAAATCATGAAATCTGGTCTTTCCCGATTGTGCCTCGACAACAAACTCTGAGAGATCCCAATCACGGCTCCTGCTCCGCCGATTTCTGCCGCGTCTGGTACTCTTCTTAGGCTTTGAAGGCTCAGCAGTATCGTTGGCAACTACAGTGTCACTGGCAATTTTTTCTGGCTTATCGGCGTTATCAGTCAATGAATTAGGATCTTTGGTTGGTATTAAGTGGGTTGGTATTGTGTCAGTTTTATTGGCGCACAGCTTGTGGCATTGGCAATGCAGTAAAACTGGATGCGCGGATTCTAGCAGAAATATGTGCGTCGCGCTGAAAATAATCTGCTAAATCAATTCAATAGCGCCACAGTCGGACTTTTAAACTGGAAGCAGTATAGAATACAGTCTGGCAGTACAGCGGATTTTCGATACTGCTTCTACTGACATGGTTTTTCTAAGTTCGACTGAAAAATACTGAAGTTACCATACCCCAGGGGTTTATCTGTGAAGAATGCTATTGAACTGCTGCGACTGGCTGGGCCCCTGATGTTGAGTCAGCTGGCAGTGGTTGGCATGACTGTAACCGATATCTATATGGCCGGACAGATCGATTCGGATACCCTGGCAGCCCTGCAACTCGGCGGTTCCATCTGGGCCTTTATCAGCCTGCTGGTCATTGGCGTAATGGTCGGCAACAGTCCTCTGATCGGCAACTACTGGGGGGCTGGCAATAAACATCGTGTGCGCTTCCAATTTCAGCAGGGACTGTGGCTGGCCTTGCCCATAGGCATTCTTATGTGTCTGGCCATCTCAGCGAGCATTGGCCTTCTCAACAATCTGGATATCTCGCACTCGGTGTATACCATAGCTGAGGGTTATCTACAGCCATTCCTGCTGACCGGCCTGATGTTTCCAATCTTTTTCGCCTTTCGCAGCAGTATCGAAGGCATAGGGGATACCAAGCCGGCAATGATATTTAATTGCCTGGCCTTTCTGCTGAATGGCGTTTTCGATTACATCTTTATCTTTGGCAAGCTGGGTATGCCAGCCATGGGTGGTGTGGGTGCCGGCTGGGCAACCCTTGTGGTCATGGTGTTTTTACTGGTGTCTATGGCGCTGTACTCGCGATATGCCACCAACCTGAGGGACTTGAAACTCTACCGCAAATTCTCACTCCCCAGCCCCAGTGACATTGGCAAAATATTGAATTTAGGTATCCCGATCTCTATGAGTCTGGCGGCGGAGATGGGTTTCTTTGTAATTATTCCTCTGTTAATTGCCCATCTGGGGCCAGCAGTGCTGGGCGCCCATGCCATTGCTATCAATTTGGATGCCCTAGTCTATATGTTACCACTGGGGATAGGACAGGCGCTGACCATCAGGGTGGCCCATGCTCAGGGAGCCGGAGATCCGCTGACAGCCAGACGCATCTGCATCACCGGCTTTAGGTTGGTATTGTTAATCGCCCTGCTGTTCAGCACCATTAAATTATCTCTGGGCGGCCACTTGGCAGGGTTGTTTAGCCCCGATCCCGAGATCACCCTGATTGCCACCCAGCTGTTTTTGTTTTCTGCCGCATTAGGGCTATTTGACTCGCTGCTAATTAGCTGTAGCTGTGCCCTCAGAGGATTTAAGGATGCGAAAATCCCCCTGGCTATCCAAGTCACCGCATTTTGGGTGATTGCGTTCCCACTGGCTTACAGTCTGGCCCTGACCGATCTTCTCGGACCTCCACTGGGGATTTATGGCTTTTGGTTGGGCTTGGTGCTGGCGGCGTTCATCGCCTCGTTGAGCTTGCTCTACCGCTGGCATCATGTCAGTAGCAGCGCTATTAGAGCCACTGGCCGAAGCTAATACGCTCCTGTCGATTGTAGTCTCGCTGGGTACTCACCTCGGTAAAACCGGCGGCGGCAAACAGCTCGCGAACTGCGCGCCCCTGCTGATAGCCGTGCTCCACCAACAACCAACCCTTAGGTTTCAGGTAGTCTCTACTCTGATCGACAATGGTGCGTAAATCCTCGAGACCCTCCGCACCAGATACCAGCGCAGTGATCGGCTCAAAGCGCAGATCCCCCTGTTGTAGATGGGGATCTTCACTGTGAATATAGGGAGGGTTGCTGACAATCAAATCGAACTTTGGGGCTCTGATAGGGATATTTGAAAACCAGTTGCTCTCTATCACCTGCACATTGGCTAGTTGATGTCGCTGACAATTATGTCTGGCAACTGCCAGTGCCTCGGGCTGGCAGTCCACTGCCGTCAATTGCCAGTCCGGCCTCTCCGCAGCCAATGCCAGGGCAATGGCGCCAGTGCCGGTACCCAGATCTAAAACCCGACTGTCAGCTGGCAGGGGTAGCGCCAGTGCTTTCTCAACTAGATGCTCAGTTTCCGGACGGGGGATCAGGGTATCTGGTGTCACTTTGAGATCGAGAGTCCAAAAACCTCGAGAGCCGATCAGATGGGCGATCGGCGCGCCCTGTATTCGAGAGGCCAACAGCGCTTCAAACTGCGCTACCTGCTGAGGGCTGACCTCCGCATCGGGCCAGGTGCGCAACCAACTGGGGTCTACCGCCAACAGGTGACACAGCAGTATTTCACAATCCAGTTGCGCCGTGTCGCTAGTATTTTGCAACGCTGAGGCCCGTTGCAGAAGTTGGGAGACGGTGGTCACTGTTAAAATCGACAGTTACTCGGAGAGACTGGCCAATTGCTCGGCCTGAAATTCATTGATCAGTGGTTGGACAATCTCCTCCAGCGTGCCCTCCATCACCTCACTCAACTTGTACAGAGTGAGGTTAATGCGATGGTCGGTCACTCGCCCCTGGGGAAAGTTATAGGTGCGAATACGCTCCGAGCGGTCGCCACTGCCCACCAGATTTTTGCGCTGCTGGGATTGCTCCTCAGCTGCCGCATCCTGTTGTGCGCTATTGAGACGCGCTTGAAGCACGGCCATCGCCTTGGCGCGATTCTTGTGCTGTGAGCGCTCATCTTGGCACTCGACAACAATACCAGAGGGCAGATGGGTGATGCGGATTGCAGAGTCGGTCTTATTGACATGCTGGCCGCCAGCGCCCGAGGCGCGGAAAGTATCGACCCGCAGATCGGCCTTGTTGATTTCTATGGCATCCTGCTCGTCGGCCTCAGGCATAACCGCCACCGTGCAGGCCGAGGTGTGAATTCTGCCCTGAGATTCCGTCTCCGGAACCCGTTGCACCCGATGGGCTCCGGACTCAAATTTGAGCTTAGAGTACACCCCGGTGCCGACAATTCGCGTGATAATTTCCTTAAAGCCACCGTGATCGCCCTCACTCTCACTGATCACCTCCACTTTCCACCGCTGACTTTCGGCAAACTTGCTGTACATGCGAAATAGATCACCAGAAAAAATTGCCGCCTCATCGCCACCGGTTCCCGCTCGAATCTCAAGAAATACGTTCTTGTCATCATTGCGGTCTTTGGGCAACAGTAGTTTCTGCAACTGTAGCTCGAGTACCTCAAGCTGAGCCTCTCGATCGGTAATTTCTTCCTCGGCCATAGTGCGTATATCCGCGTCTGCATCCTGCAACAGCAATTTGGCCTCACTGAGATCATCGATAACCGTCTGATAATCGACAAACGACTTTACCACTGGCTCCAACTCCGCATATTCTTTGGATAGACTGCGGAACTTATTCTGATCGGCAATAGTATCGCCGTCACTGAGCAAGGCGCCCACTTCCTCGTAGCGCTCATTGAGCGTATCCAGTTTAGCTAATATCGATGGTTTCATAGATCTGTCGCATCTGTTAATGGGATCGACTGGGTATGGTTATCACTTTTCCTGATTTAAACCAAACAGCTCATGGGTGACATTGATAGCATCCTCGCGACCTTCCTCACTAACCTGCTTGAGCTTGGTGGTCGGTTTATGCAGTAATTTATTGGTCAGATTGCGGGCCAGTGCATTGATAACCTCAGTGGCATCCTGACCGCGACCCAGAGCATCCAGCGCTCTTTCAATTTCAGCATCGCGAATACTCTCAGCGCTGTCACGAAATGCCTTGATAGTGTCGACTACCGCCAGCTCGCGCTGTTTAGCCGCCCAACTCTCCGTCTCTTGGTCGACAATTACCCGGGCTAAATCTGCGGCACTCTGACGCGCTTTGATATTATCGCGAATAACTTCTTCGAGGTCATCAACCGTATATAGATAGATGTCATCTAGCTCCTCTACCTGAGGTTCAATATCTCTGGGAACAGCAACATCCACCATAAACATGGGTTTGTGCAGGCGCTTCTTCAGTGCGGCCTCCACCGCGCCTTTGCCCAAAATAGGCAATTGACTGGCAGTGGATGAAATCACTATATCCGCATCATGCAGGTGGTCTGGGATATCCGATAACAAAATCGCCTGGGCAGAAAAGTCCTCAGCCAACTCCTGGGCCCGCTCCAGGGTGCGGTTGGCCACAGTAATCTGTCCAATCTGTCTCTCGCGCAAATGCTTGGCAACCAATTCGATGGTCTCACCGGCACCGATCAACAGCGCATGGGCAGAACTGAGATCGGAAAAAATTTGCTCCGCCAAACTCACTGAAGCGTAGGCCACCGAGATCGGATTCTGACCGATGGCAGTCTCAGAGCGCACTCTCTTGGCCGCTGCAAAGGCCCACTGGAAGGCCATATTTAAAACTGTGCCCACAGTGGCCGCCTTTTGCGCCACTGAGTAAGCGGATTTAATTTGACCAAAAATTTGCGGCTCGCCCACCACCAATGAATCCAAACCACTGGCAACACTGACCATATGGCGAATGGCGTCATTATTGCGGTGACAGTAATAACAATCGCGCAGGGTCTCTAGTGGTTGCTGTCTGTTTTCCGCCAACCAGCACAGCAACTGTTCATCGGAGAGTTCACCCACGGCATAGATTTCCGTTCTGTTACAGGTGGACAACAATGCCATTTCCGTCGCACCCAGCTCCGCCAAGCCAGACTGCAGCGTTTTAACCACAGTCTCTGGGGCGAAGGCAACTCGGCTCCTCAGATCTACCGAGGCAACCTTGTGATTAATACCCAATACCAGGATATCCATAGCCATCAGTTTCTATCCACACTGCTCAGGTTTACTGATTTTCGAAGCATATCAACAATTGCCCAACTAAATTACAGGGTCACTGGCCCCTTCGAGAAACGGATTTTACACTACCGTGGTCAGCAATAGGAGCATAGATACCAATATTGGACAATTGCATCATTTGAGATCTTTGCACGAATAGAATGGGAGCACTGCTCAGTGACCACAACAACGCAATTGTGTTGCCGATCAATATCAAAGAGAATACTCCCATGAAAATTCCGGCACCCCTAAAAATTTTGATCCCCCTACTGTGGCTGAGCGCCTGCAGCAATATTCAGCATCACAGTGAATCGACTATCAGTGGGTTGGTGTTTGATTCGCCAAATACCGCAGCCCTCAGCACATGGCAGCTGACCGGTAAACTGGGCGTGCGCTCAGCGCAACAAGCAGTAAGTGCCCAACTGCACTGGCAGCAAAATCAGCAGCAGTACCAGCTTCGATTAAGCGGACCGCTGGGTGCCGGCAGTGTGGTTGCCAACGGTGACAATCACAGCATTGAGGCGCAGCAGGGATCAAAGACCTACCGAGGTTCACCTAGAGATCTGGGTAGGCAGCTTTTTGATCTACCATTGCCAGTAGATGCTATCAACTGGTGGCTGAGAGCACTGCCCGCACCCCAGCTGTCCGCTGCCCGCAACCTGACCACTCGGTTGGATGGCACACCACAGGGCTTTGAACAGGACGGCTGGCAACTGACCTTCGCCCGGTTTGAACCCGTGGGAGACTACCTGCTGCCACGCAAAATCTCTGGTCAATCCGGTGACCTGTCATTTAAGCTGGTGATCTCCAAGTGGCGACTATAGGCTAAATATGCACTCCATTACCCTGCCCTCGCCAGCGAAAATAAACCTGTTTCTGCATATCACCGGGCGCCGCGACGATGGCTACCACAATTTACAGACCCTGTTTCAACTGCTGGACTACGGCGACCAGCTAACATTTACCGCCACCCAGGACTCCACCCTAACCCTGGACTCACAACTAGATGGCGTACCCTCGGAAGACAATCTGATCGTGCGCGCCGCCCGCCTGTTGCAACAGGCCACCCACACCCAAAGTGGCTGCCAGATTCAGCTGCAGAAAACACTGCCCATGGGCGCCGGACTGGGCGGCGGAAGCAGTAATGCGGCCACTGCGCTACTGGGACTTAATCGACTGTGGGGAACAGCGTTATCGACTAGCCAGCTCGAAGAGTTGGGTCGGCAACTGGGGGCCGATGTGCCGGTTTTTATCCGCGGCCGAACCGCCTTTGCCGAAGGCATTGGTGAACAACTGACACCCGTAGACCTGTCAGAATCTTGGTATCTGGTAGTCACCCCCAATATCGAGGTCTCTACAGCGCAAATTTTTTCCCATCCTGAATTGACAAGGCACTCTGCACCCATCAAAATACGCGCCCTTTCAGAGGCGCAATACAGAAACGACTGTCAGCCAATCGTGGAACAACTCTATCCACCGGTAAAACAGGTAATAGGTTGGTTGCAGAAGTTTGAAAATCCTCTGATGACAGGGACTGGGGCCAGTGTATTCTGTCGTTTTGACAGTAAATCACAGGCGGTGCAAGCCCAGACTGAGGTACCAGAGAAATGGAGTTCATTTGTAGCACCGGGAGTTAATCGCTCACCGCTACATAAACAATTGGAAACAATTAATACTGGGGCGTGGCCAAGTGGTTAAGGCATCGGGTTTTGATCCCGACATTCGGAGGTTCGAATCCTCCCGCCCCAGCCATCTCTAATTTGGAATACCAGGAAAAAGATGTGGCTAAACTAATGCTCTTTGCCGGAAATGCCAATCCGGAACTCGCCAGCGAAGTCGCAAAGTCTCTCGGAATTCCCCTCAGCGATTCACTGGTTTCACTGTTCTCTGATGGCGAAATCAATATCGAGATACGTGACAATGTGCGCGGGCATGATGTATTTATAATTCAGCCTACCTGTGCACCCACTCACAGAAACATTATGGAATTGGTGCTGATGATCGATGCCCTGCGGCGCGCCTCTGCTGAGCGCATTACCGCGGTAGTACCCTATTTTGGCTACGCTCGCCAAGATCGGCGAGTGCGATCGGTGCGAGTGCCAATTAGCGCCAAAGTGGTAGCCGATATGCTCTCCAATGCCGGCGTAGATCGGGTACTTACCGTCGATCTTCACGCTGAGCAGATTCAAGGGTTTTTCAACTGCACAGTGGACAATATTTACGGAGCCCCGGTTCTGCTTGATGATATTGAGCGCCAGAATTACAAAAAACTGCAAGTGGTATCTCCAGATATCGGCGGTGTGGTTAGGGCCCGCGCTGTAGCTAAACATTTAGGCTGCGATCTGGCAATTATCGACAAGCGCCGCCCCTCGGCAAACGAGAGTGAGGTGATGAACCTAATCGGTGAAGTCGAGGGCCGCACCTGTGTGCTAGTCGATGATATTGTCGATACTGCGGGAACACTCTGTAAAGCTGCTGAGGCGCTTAAAGAGTATGGCGCCCACAAAGTAGTTGCCTATGCCACCCACGCGGTGCTGTCGGGCAATGCCATAGCCAATATCAGTAATTCCAAGCTGGATAATCTGGTAGTTACCAACAGTATCCCGCTGTCTGAAGAAGCGCAAAAGTGCGGCAAGATTCGCACTCTGACCCTAGGCAAGCTTCTGGGTGAGTCGGTGCGCCGACTCAGCAATAAAGAATCCATCAGTGCGATGTTTCTATAGGTCACAGACCCTAGCAACAAGCGCTGGATAAACCGCCCTCCGGGGCAATTAACCCCCATTTCAGGTCTGGTCGCGGTCTGGAGTGGCTAAAAATAGGAGACTACCATGTCTACTGATTTTACTTTAAATGCGAAAGGTCGCGAGGATACAGGGAAAGGTGCGAGCCGCCGCCTGCGTCGTCTGGCCGGAGAAATACCCGCCATTATCTATGGTGGCAAAAAGGCACCAGCCCAGATATCACTGGCGCATAAAGATGTCATCAAAGCGCTGGAGAACGAGGGATTCTTCTCACAGGTCATCGCGCTGGATGTTGATGGCAAGGCTGAAGATGTGATCATCAAAGATATTCAGCGCCATCCCGCTAAAGCCATTGTGTTGCATATGGACTTTTTGCGCGTGAGCAAGACCACCAAACTCACCACCAAGATACCGCTGCACTTTATCAATGAAGATACCTGTGTGGGTGTCAAGCTGGGTGGCGGTCTGATCGCTCACAGCATGACCGAACTGGATATCCAATGTCTGCCCAAAGATCTTCCCGAGTACTTGGAAGTGGATATGGCAGAGATTGAATTGGGGCAGACCGTACATATCTCCGATATCAAGCTTCCCAAGGGCGTGGAGAGTGTAGCGCTCAGTCAGGGTGAAGACCACGATCTACCCGTGGCCACCGTGAACAAGCCCAGAGCAGTAGAGGAAGAAGCACCTGTAGAGGCTGCTGCTGCTGATGCTGATGCGGAAACTGATGGTGCTGCTACTGAGGGTGAGGCCAGCGAAGAGTAATCTTGCGGCTTGCCCCACAGGCATCCAACCTTGGAAACCCCTGTAGATCTGATCGTGGGACTGGGAAATCCCGGTCCCAAGTATCATCTGACCCGTCATAATGCCGGTGCCGAATTGGTGCGCACTCTGGCATCAGCCTTGAACAGTCCTCTAAAACCTGAGAGCAAGTTCTTTGGTGAGACCACCAGAATCACTATGGGGGGCAGAGATGTGCGCCTGCTGATACCCAGCACATTTATGAACAAAAGTGGTCAGGCAGTAGCAGCTATGGCCAAGTTCTATCAAATTGCGCCACAGGGCATTCTAGTAGTTCACGACGAGTTGGATCTGGATCCCGGCACAGCGCGGTTTAAACTGGCCGGTGGCCACGGCGGTCATAACGGACTGCGAGATATTATTAAAAGTCTCGGCAACAGCGCTGAATTTGCCCGTCTGCGCCTGGGCATTGGTCATCCCGGGGCGGCGGCACTAGTCACCGACTATGTACTCAAAAAGCCCTCCCCCGACGATCAGGAACTGATTAATTCAAGTATTCAAAAGGCACTAGATTACCTGCCACAGGCGGTCGATGGCCAATGGGAAAAGGCCATGAACGGACTGCATAGAGCAGAAGCACTATAAAATGACACAATCAAAGCGGTTATTTTCGCACTTCACTGTGTTGCTCATTTTGCCCATAGCCACCACTATGCGCTGCAATGAGCGCCTTGTGAATCACAAAAATTCCTCCCTTTTCTTTATGCCATTTTATAGTGCTTCTGCTCTAGCAATACTGGGACCACTACCCCTACTAGCACCAACACTAAAAGGAACAGATTATGGGTTTTAATTGCGGCATCGTGGGACTGCCAAATGTCGGCAAATCAACACTGTTTAATGCCCTGACCAAAGCGGGCATCGATGCGGAGAATTTCCCGTTCTGCACCATTGAGCCCAATACCGGTATAGTGCCCATACCCGATCCCCGACTGGACAATATCGCCGCCATAGTCAAACCCCAGCGACTGATACCCACCAGCATGGAATTTGTCGATATTGCCGGATTGGTAGCCGGCGCCTCCAAGGGGGAAGGGCTGGGCAACCAATTTCTCGCCAATATTCGCGAGACCGATGCCATCGCCCATGTGGTCAGATGCTTTGATGACGAAAATGTTATCCATGTCGAGGGCACCATCAACCCCACTGACGATATTGCGGTGATCAATACCGAACTGGCCCTGGCCGATCTCGAGAGCGCCGAGAAAGCCATGCTGCGGGCCAGTAAAGCCGCCAAGGGCAAAGACAAAGATGCCATCGCACTGCAGGTGGTACTAGAAAAAATCCTGCCCCACCTCAATGAGGCCCAGCCACTGCGCTCTCTGGCACTCACCGAGGACGAACTAAAGCTGCTCAAACCGCTCAATCCACTGACCCTAAAGCCCACCATGTATATAGCCAATGTGGATGAAGAGGGTTTTGAAAACAATCCCTATCTGGATGCCGTGCAAGCCATAGCCGATCAGGAGGGTGCATTAGTGGTACCGATCTGCAATAAGCTAGAGGCAGAAATAAGCGAATTGGAAGACGACGAGCGGGCTGAATTCCTCGAAGCCATGGGAATGGAAGAACCGGGACTCAATCGCGTGATCCGCGCCGGCTACTCACTGCTGGGACTGCACACCTACTTTACCGCCGGGCCCAACGAAGTCCGCGCCTGGACCATCCCCCTAGGCGCCACCGCACCCAATGCCGCCGGCAAGATACACACAGATTTCGAAAAGGGCTTTATCCGCGCCGAAACTGTCGCCTATCAGGACTATATTCAAGGCAATGGCGAACAGGGTGCCAAAGAGGCCGGCAAATGGCGTCTCGAGGGCAAGGACTATATTGTTCAGGACGGCGATATTATCCACTTCCGCTTCAATGTCTAACTTACTGCGGACAAAAAACCCAGGGAGTTGGATTTATGGAAGTTGGTTTTATAGCAGCTGGGGTTTAACCCTGATCCCGCCAGACCTGCCAGAGCGCTGTACCACCCTAACTTGAGTCACCGAATCCCTTGACAAATAGGGCCGCGATGGCGAAAATGCGCGCCCACTCAAGGTGCTGTTCTAGTGCTTTCGAGGATCTTATGACACCTATGTGGCTACGTAGCTCAGCTGGTTAGAGCACAGCATTCATAATGCTGGGGTCGGTGGTTCAAGTCCACCCGTAGCTACCAAAATTTCATTAAAATCAATTGCTTACTAAGTCTATTTTATTTATAGACGAAGTATAAAAATAAAGGGAACAAAAAGGGAACTTTTAATTACTCCCTTGTATGCACATATATACCTCAAAATACTCCATCCCAACCATTGTTATCACCACCCCTTATCACGTGATATGCTTGTATATCCCCATTTGTATAAATAGATATACCACTAACAACCAAAGGTATGTCTGTATTGCTTTCATCAACTAATGTGGTTCTTCTCTAAAATTGACACTGTCTTCCTACTTGCTAGAATCACATGATATCGGTTATAGATTTTCAAATGGAAAGTCTTGGTATTGGCGGGATAGGAGAAGTCAAAATTGTGGAAACGTTTGCTATTAGAACATGTTATGGGTGCGGGAAAAAAAAACCCGCAAACGAACTGCATAAAAAGAGAGTACCAAGGAGTGGGACATATAATTCTCGGAAGTCTGTAACTCCCCTTACCTTTTTAGGGTTTTTCCTAGGTAGCAAAAAAGCAAAGGGTGCCCTCGAGTCATGGATGTTTAATACCTCTAATAGAAAAGGCAAGTTATCTGGAACTAAAGAGGTTAATTTGTGCGATGACTGTGTTTCAAGTGGCGGCAGTCTCATTGGATATGCATTCCAACTAATTGGGTATCCATTCAAATTTTTGTATTTTGTTGTTAAGTGGTTGTACGTAAAACCCTTCATTTTTTTATCAAAGAATATTATCGCTTTATTGAAATGGATAATGACCAAAGTAACACAGTTTGGCATTATTCTTCTTCCAATTGTTCTGAAGATTCTACAGAAAGTGGGTTTAGCATCAATTGTTGGAATTAAAACTGGTGCAGTAACCTTGGTGTCAAAGCACAATGAAATACGCTCGAAGAGAAATATTGCAGAATATTCGGATGCCGAAATTATTAAAATCGCCTTCGAGAGTAGAGAATTTTTATCAATCGCAGAGTTTTTATTTTTAACAGATGTTGCCATGTCTGACGGGGAAAAATCTAAAAATGAAAGAGTGTATCTGAATGAGAAAATTGAGATTTCTGATGAGGCGAAATTCATTGGAAAGCAGATACACAAAAATGATGAGGTATATAGGGTATTTAAGGAACTCATAAGAGGGCATATACAAAACAATGAATTATTAGTTCGAAATTTAATAGGAAATCTTTTTTACATCGCAGAGGCGGATGGAACGGTATCTTTTGACGAAATTGAGATGATTTCTCGAATTTCAAATGATTTAGGTATAAGTAAAAAGTTGTTTGAAGAAATTAAAAAGGGTCAGCACGAACGTGTTATAGGCAATAATAATCGTTTTGTTGCTGAAGACATAGAGCAGAAGATAATTGATTTAATGAATAAAAATGACTTATCAAAAAAATAGGTCATTCACTTTATCTCTCGAATAAATTTAACCATCTATATTACTAATTACTTGTTTTACAGTATACGGAGCAAACAACTAGTCACAATGAATTGAACTTAGGTTTCTCCTATTTTCGAAAGACATGAAATGCAATTTCGCTTAAAGAAAGTCAGTCAAAATATACCTATATGTCATAATCTCAAATAGCAAAGAAACTGTATTCTTCACAGGTACAACATATCAACCCCCTCCAATCACGTGATACACCTGTAAATCTTCAAACTTATATATAGATATACCAATAACAAAAAAGGTATGTCTATGACTCCAACTACACAGTTCAGAATCCCATCAGACCTCAAAAGTCTGTTCAAAGACATCTGCACATACAACAAGGTTTCTATGTGTGAAGTCGTTATCCATCAAATCCAATCGTACATCCACAAAGAAACTAGAGACCAATCCCTAGTCCGTTATCTAAGAGCAAAGGAAACGCAACAGCAGACAGGTCTGGTGCAAGACAACAGAGGAGTCTGGGTCAAACCCGAGTCCATAGAACCAGACGAGCATGACTGGAGAGATAATTTATGAACAAGGCAATAGAAGAACAAACTGATTCATTAGAATCAATCATCAGTGAGGTCACCAAGGTCAATGAATTGGTATACGCAGGATGGTCGGTTGAGTCACTCAGTAGAGGTGTAACCAAGGACAATATTGAAGACATCTGCGCTCTATTGAATCGGTTGTCTTCAGCAAACCTCAGTGCCAATCTAGATTCTGTTTCTCCAGTTGAGAACTTGCGGTATCCCGTTGAACCTTTGATTTTTATCCGTGAATAGTATTTTCCACCCTTATGGTCAGAACGGGTGTAAATAGTGATTACCCCATAATCACGCTTGAAAGTCTCTTGATTGGATTCCCATTTACTCATCTCACCAGTGTAGATTATTAAGAGAAAAAAGGGAACAATAAGGGAATGGATATTTAAGGATTTTTATCTGAGTGTATTACTATAAGTAATTGATATACAATACTTTATTTGAATATAAAGGCAAGGATAACTGTATTCATAATGCTGGGGTCGGTGGTTCAAGTCCACCCGTAGCTACCACCTTCAATCTTAAAATTAAATCAATGACTACGACTTCTTTGATTTAGTCGAACATCTCACAGGCTGAGTACAAAGCAGTAGCTGTGTTGACTAAATCACTCGCAGCTAGGCTGGTGGAACTATGCGTCAGCAGCAAACCTATATGAGTCGGCATCGCCCTGTGTCATATCGCTATCGTTAACTGCCTGATCGATGGCATTTTCAGCCTGTGTGATCAAAAATGTGCACCGGCAAATCAAACTTCACACCTAACGCTTCAATCGCCACTTGATTACGACCGGCCAAAATTGGCTTTTTGCCCTGTTCAACGGCTTTCTCAATAGCCAGTTGAGCGCTGTAGCCATTAGCGCCATAGATCATCTACTGTGTTTTCATGCTGCAATCCTAATCGTCTTCAACTGTAACGCACCAAACAACATAGTTAACAAGTAATCCCTTGGTCCGCGCATTCTCTTTTTAAATACTACAATCTCAATAATATGCGAAACCACTAGAAAAATACCGATCCCCCGAAATACTTGGGGAAACGGTACTTGGGAAGGCTCTATCACCGAGATCACAATAAATAACCAAACAATAGATACAATTATCTTTCCAATTTTTAAGCGTTGACTTTCATGCATACTTAGTAATTTCCTCAATCATAATTTTAGGTTTAAAGCTTCGGTTTAAAATAACTTCAGGGAATCACCCCTGAGGCAGAGCGCCTTCAGTTTTGCTGTAACCCTATATAGAGGCGAATGCTAAACGACCCTTTCTCCAGTATGGGTGTTATTAATAAACGTGTGGCAAATATCAAACACCTTTTTGCTAGTGGAAGTTGTGCAAAGGTCTGAATACCAAAACTCTTCCAAATGCTATTTCTCTTATACTGCGGCACTGATCTGGCATCTGGAATCCAACTTAGCAGCGGGTGCTGGCGATCTATAAATTTAATAATTATTTAACTATTACAAAACACAGTTGAGAGAATGACCTTGCGCTTATTGAATAATATCGGTTGATATTTTTAACGTTGATTTAATTAAACGGTAGATCTATTATCGTTTTAGCCAGCTGTTACTTGGAAACATATTCGGCCAACCTACTTCTATCACTATTTGTTTTTATATCTTTTTGGAGCGCCTTGGTACTGCCGGCGGCGTATGGAACTCGATGAAGGCAAATCAAGCGCATCATGCTTTTTTAAATGAGCTGCTACACCTGCTCAAGGACGCTGGGGTCAGTTCTGAGCAATTGCTTGCTGAGCTCACCCGGCGAGGCATCGCCGCTTCACCTAACATCCAAGCCGTTGGTCCAGGCGTTGACGGCATGATTTTGCTTGAAGCCGCGATCGATCTTTCAGGCGATCCAAGCCTGATGATCCGTTTGGGGCAACATATTGACATTGCCAGTTTCGGCAGTTTTGGTTTTGCCCTGATGAGCTGTGCGAATGTGCGCGAATCTGTCCGACTACTGCTTCGCTATGGACAGGCTTTGATCCGACCCAGCTGGGTAGTAAAGGAACATGAAGGCGGCTTATTGTTGCGCACGAGAATATCCTTTGGCACGGCTAAACAGCAGCAACTGTTAACCGAGCTGGTTTTCTCTAATGTTGTTAGTTTAGGAAGATCGCTTTATGGAAGCACGGTAGAGCGCGCACAGGGTGCCGAGATACAGCTGCATTACTCCCAACCTACACACTCGGCTTGCTATCACCAGGCATTTGACACGCCTGTAACATTTGACTGTGAGCACAGTCAGCTATTCCTACCAGCGCAGATTTTAGACACACCTGTTCGAACGGCAAATCGCACTGAGCATATAGTCTTTCAACAACAATGTGAGCAATTTTTGCGCGGCTTAAACGCTGTCGAAAAAACCACCGCCGAGGTGCGGCAGTTGCTAATCGAATCTGCAAGCGACTTCCTCGATATCGAACAGGTAGCCCAGTGTCTGCACATAAGCGAACGTACCCTGAGGCGCCGGCTAGCGACTGAATCGACCAATTTTAGATCTATCTTCGACGAAATCAGGGATTTGCTTGCCAGAGAGTATTTGACCAAAACCGAGTTGACCATCGCCGACATAGCTCACCTGCTGGACTATGCCGAGACGGTGAGCTTTCGCCGAGCATTTATGCGCTGGAATGGTTTGTCTCCGATCAAGTATCGCCAACAGAAAATGGTCGAATTTAATTCCTCGAAGATCACATAGCACCTGATGCCCGCGGTCGAATTGACTGCCGATTAGCAATGAACCCGCTAAAAGCATGGTTGGTCGTAACGAAACCACCCGACGAAGCGGCAATGCTACCAAGGCACTTTGACCGAATATGTCTCTATAGCGCCGCTTCCACCACCCTATAATTATCAATCAAACTAATAAATCTAATAATTGCTTTATTAACATTGCTGTCATTTCATATCGCCCATCCTATGAACAGAACAGCCAATCTGTTACTGCTGAAAACCGGCGTGATATTGTATATTCGGGCTCCTCACTAAGCCCTTTACCTACATTGACGAATATCGGAGTCTCTTTGAAATGAAACGCATTCTTATTACAGGAGCCGCGAGTGGTCTAGGTCTGGCCCTGGCGAAAAAGTATGCCAGTGAAGGCTGGTCCGTTTGTATTGCTGATATTCAGGATGAGGAGGGAATCAAGATTGCCTCCAATCTGAAGCAAGCGTATGGCAACGATTGTTTTTTTCAACATCTGGATATCGTCAGTGCTAGCCAGTGGCAGGAACTGGTCAGCATCATTAACGAGCGCTGGCAAGGGCTGGATGCCTTAGTCAATAATGCCGGCGTGGGGGCCAGCGGGGATATTGATACGTTTCCGCTGAAAGACTTTCAGTGGGCTGTGGATATCAACTTAATGGGTGCTGTAAAGGGCTGCCATGCCTGCGTGCCCCTGTTGAAAGAGAGCAAAGGGCTGCTTATTAATATAGCTTCTATGGCCGGGCTATTACATATGGGCTCGATGTCTGCCTATAACGTCTCAAAAGCAGGCATAGTAGCTCTATCGGAGGGGCTGCTAAGTGAACTTGATCCCTATGGGGTAAAAGTGTCTGTAGTATGTCCTACGTTCTTTCAAAGTAACCTGGCTAAGAGTATACGCAGTGACAACCCCGACGCAGCAAAAATAGCTGCCAGACTCCATGCCGCAACAGGTATTACCGCAGACAGTATTGCGACAACCGTCTACAACGAGTCCCGAAAGGGTAAGCACTATATACTTGCTGGTACTCGCCTTAGCGACAGAACAATTTGGCGGATAAAGCGCTATCTTCCCGCCCTATATATCAATATGATGAAAAGCAATGCTCGCATACAGTTTGCTGATAAAAACCCTTCGTCCGCCAAGGGAGGAATCACTGAGCGAGTGGTGCGTTTTATAAGATCGCGCGTTTTAGGATGAGGCTGATTACGGTAACTGCTACATCAACAGGATTGGCATGAATAGGGCAGTGTAGCTACTTTGGTGCTAGTCGCCATTATGCAAATCAACGACTCCGACCCTTTGATTAAATAAATATCCTATCCCTTGTAGGAGTAAACTTCCGCTAGGGGGACAGGAGAAACGATGGCAAGAGCAAGGAGGCTTGCAAGTCGAAACATGGACTATTCCCAATAAATCTTCTGTTTATGTTGGGCTACAGTTGGGTTATCAGGTTTGTACATTTCAAAATAGAAGTATTCACCCTTCGCCTCTTTAGTGGCGTTGTAAAAAGCATACAGACGTTGTTTTCCATCAAAAAAGACTCTGGGATGATCTGTTGAGTTATATAATTTTTGGATGATCCCACTATATTCAGTAGGTATTATTTCGCCATAGAGTTTTTGCAGGGAAACCTGACCATCCTCATACTTGACCAAACACTTAATTGAGTCATCAAAATTGTTCAAGTAATAATCTTGCTCCATCCAACCTTGACATAGCGAAATATTAGAATTTACAAAAAGCTTTTCTCTCCAAATGCTAGTGATGCTCGAATTATCCCAATAGCGGGCATCTCTGGGGATAATTTCTCTTAAATGCTGTATGTTCCACAGGCTATTTATCTCATCGTATTCGGCCAAAAAACTGTGGATGCTGGTGAAGCTATAGGACATCCCATCGACTTTTGTGTTAATACCTATGTTGACAATAACAGTTTTCCTATCCCAGCGATAATCGACTCCTGCTCTGAAATAGTCATAAAAAACCTTCGGTTCTGGCAGCAATATACCTGTTTGGTTTTCAATATCCGAGATGCTAGGGACAGCCTGTTCAAATACCACAGCACCATTTCCATCCATAATGATAGTTTTGCCATCAGATGTTGATATCTCTTCATCAGCTATCACTTTTCTAGCAACTTCAGACCTTTGCCATTTGTAAGTTTCAGTATTTAACTTGGCAAACTTTGTAATATTATCTGGATTATCCTCATGCGCCCTGTAACCAAGCACTAGAACATCTTGATCGTCATAAAATAATTGATCAAAGTAAATTTGATACAGCGGCGGTCCACAACCACAACAAGCTGCAGCCAAGCATAGAGCCGCAATAACCATTAATAATTTAATAGACTTTGACATAGGTCACCGAACCTAATCTTCCATAATTAGATCTTGAATCAAAACGCATATAACCTCTACTAAGGCTCTTATGTCAATAAAGCCCTGATTATCAAGGGGACTGCTGTAATTGAATGCGCGTATGACAGCGCCATCGGGATTGTTCGATGCAGTGATTCTGCCCGAAATATCCAGTGATAGGCTCCGCGCATTGATAAAGCCATTGCTATGAATATCTGCAAGGAGGACATCTTTGGTGAAATTTGTCTCAACATTGATATTGTCACTGGAGACGAGGGCATACTTTCGGAAAGAAGCTGGCTCAGTTTGTTCAATAGCAAGGGTCTGATTGCGTTTTTGGTAGGTGGTTTCTTGTTTGTCTGTTGATCCGTCCTTACATCCCGCAAGAATTATGAAAACTATTAATATTAAAACAGTAAGTTTTGCGCTATTGCCCTGAATTTCCCTATTCATGGTTCTTGCTCCTTTTTTTAATTGTTACGTACCCTCATATATCCGGAAGAGTGTCATAAAGCCATCATTTGTTGGGGCGAATAAAATCGTTAGGGGGGAAACACCAAGAATTCAGAATCAGGCAAATGACTCAACTGCTACCACTTCGCTTTGATAGTCTCCCACATCATTAATTTCAATGTGATACAACTAAACTGCTTCACTTTATCCGCAGCAATTCAATTATTGAGGAATATTGCAATTAAGTATAGACAATTAATTGCCGCTATTTAGATTCTTGTAGAAAAATATATGTTATTAGATAAAAAGTGCTGGTTATTGAGCTGCATACTACTTGTTATCAACTGGATCAAACATAATGCTGGGGCCGGTGGTTTAAGTCCACCCGTAGCTACCATTTAAATCAATAACGCTTACCCAATGCATCATTAACTTGCGGATTGGGCTTCAAATTCTAAGCTAAGCCGTAATAGTCTTACTCACCGCCCGCATGATCCACGCCTCTACTCGAATGCCATGTAAGTGCCAATCCGGGTTAGGCGGCGTTCCAGCTTCAAGTCAGCGATATTCGTTCCGCCACAGCTTGCTAACAGTCTGTGGCACGCTTCTTTTTCATTGTCGGAGCGCGCGCCTATCCAGTCTAGCACGCGCTGAATAACCCAAATATCGTAACTCGAAACTGAATGAAGAAATTGCGTGCCGCGGACCGTCGCCTTGAATTGGCTGATCACAGGTTGGTGGTCCTTGGGTTTGTCAGATAGCAGATCACCGGGCGCTTTGTGGGATTGCAGTGCCGCCCAGTTGTTATAGCGCTCCACCGATTGAACGATCACGTCGCCGTAGGTTTCGAGACAGAGACGCAAAAATGCCAATGTACCCTTGGGAATCTCATCATCAGTCAGATAAGCTTCGGGAATATCATAGTGCTCGGGAGAGACAATGTCAGGGGTGTTCATGTGCTCTGTCCAGCGGAATACCCGCGGCGCCTTTAGCTTCATGATATTGGAGGGCACAGGATCACGGGCAAGGTGACCAAATAACGGACCCATCAATATATGGTCTGCGATACTGGGAAGACCGCCAAACAGATAGGGATACTGCCGGAAATGTTCCTCCAGAATTTCCAGTACATCCAAATATATAGCATCGAATAGTGGCCATACATCAGGGGTATCGCCGAAAAGTGTTGTTCGAAACCCATTCATCCGTTCGGCAATCACCTCACCGAAATGCGCGAGTTGTTCATCAGCACCATGGGGTGAGAATGAACGACCGAATTCTCGACCGACAAAGTCGTAATTATCGTCCTTGTAGTTCCAGCGGTAGTGCCAAGCAGGACGAAACAGTGTGGCATCAATCAGAAACTCAAATAGCCTAGCGACCAACTGCTGGCGGATACCCGGTGGGTAACCGGGGGGATCGGGAAATTGCTGCTCTAGCAATTCGAAGATTACCATGCTGTCCTGTACTACCTGGCCGTTGGGTGTTTCGATTTGGGGGATACGATGGTTGTCGCTAGTTTTCCGCACATACTCGCGAAACCTTGGGGTGCCCGGCACTCGTTCAACGAAAGGAATGCCCTTTTTCCTTAAATAGCTGCGCGGCTTCGCTGTTGCGTAGGAGGCATAGGATCCATAGAGGGTGTAGACAGGCATCTTCGATTTCTGGGACATTCTCGTGTCACTCTTCTGTTTTCTTTATTGCTGCCAGATATTAGCATATACCATGTCAATATATAAGGTTAGTCCGAACACCTGAACTAATCCTGCACCGCAATAGGGTGCTCAATTTCAAAAAACAATTGGAGAGGTCGGAATGTGGGTGGTGGGGAGGTTTTTCATTAATTCCCACTAAGCAAGCCCAAAGGTGACGAGTTAGGCCAAGGAGGATTAAGACGAGAAATGACCATGCCAGTTAATTGTTAGACGCCGCTTGAGAGATGGTGGCGGGGAGTGGTAGTAACAGCCGTGGGACTGCCCTCCCGATTCCCTGCAAGCAGGTCTTTTATTTAGGAGGACTCCCCACCATTAGAAGAACGATAATGGTGAGAGAATCCACGGGAGTTACTACGCTCAGACGGACATTATAGCCTATAAAAGGAAAATATTTTGCAAAAAAAATCATAAAGTTAAGATTTTTTTGCTTATAAAGAAACGGCTTGGGGCACTTCATCATTTACAACGAAATGTCCCTCCCACAATGAGCAGCGACACCTTCAACACGGGCCGCCACTCCAGGAGAAACTGAGAGGGTTTTGTGTGGGGAAATTAGCTCTGCTGGGTTCCCTTTAATGCGTACCAGCCAATGTAAATATAGCAGAGCATAGGGACAAAGAAGCTCATCTGGATACCCACGTTGTCTGCAGCAACGCCCTGAACCAAGGGGATCAGCGCACCGCCGATAATCGCCTGACAGACTAGACCTGAACCCTTACTAGTCAGCGGGCCCAGACCCTTGACCGCAAGGGTAAAAATCGTTGGAAACATAATTGAGTTAAAGAAGCCCACTGCCAAAATCGACCACATAGCCACTGACCCGGTGCTATTGATACTGGTGAAGATCATAGCGATGGCAATCACTGCATTCAGCCAGAGATACTTGGTCGGCGCCACGTAGTTCATCGCCGCTGCACCCACTAGCCTACCAATCATGGCTGCCCCCCAGTAGTAGGCAACCATTTCGCCTGCGTCTTCATGACTTAGACCGGCAATACTGCTCTCGGCGAAGTAGTTAACTAAAAAACTTCCAATGGAAACCTCAGCCCCAACATAGAGAAAAATAGCTAGGGCACCTAGTATTAACGGGCGACGGTCCCAGACATTGTCATCAGTTTCAGTATGCCCACTCTCGACACTAGCAATTATCGGAAGTCGGATAAATTTAAAAATCAGTGCAGCCACTGTTAATACCGCGGCCAAAATAAGGTAAGGACCTTGAACAGCCGAGGCATCGGCAGTGGCTACGCCCAGTATTAGGGCAGCACCAATCAGTGGCCCTACAGTTGTTCCTAGTGAGTTGGCCGCTTGAGCTAGATTGAGGCGACTGGCGGCAGTCTTATCAGGTCCCAGAGCAGCCACATAGGGGTTGGCAGCTACTTGCAAAATAGTAATACCACTGGCTAGGACAAAGAAGGCCAATAGAAAAAGCTCATAGACATGCAGTTCTGCCGAGGGATAGAACAGCACGCAGCCAACAGCCATAGTAATCAGTCCAGCCACTATGCCATTCTGATAACCTATACCGTCAATTAACTTGCCTGCAAAGGGCGAGATAATAAAGTACGCCAGAAAAAAACAGAACTGCACCAGCATAGCTTGGGTGTAATTTAAATCAAAGGACTCTTTGAGAAACGGAATTAAAATATCATTGAGGACGGTGATAAAGCCCCAGAAGAAAAACAGACAAGTCATCGCCAAAAAGGCAAATCGTTGTGTCTGCTGTTGCCCACCGCTGACCACCGAGGTGGTGTCACCTTGAATTGAGCCTGCCATTTTACTCCCCTCCCACTACCTTTAATTATTCATTATCTTATTTACTATAGGAGATTAGATTGCCTCTAATAGTCATGCAACAGAGGCAATGGGATTTTGGTCGCAGTCTGGAGTTGTTTGGTCGAGTTTGAGGTCTTAGGCAAGAGACGTAATTAGTTATTCTGCTCTCACGGCCCTGAAACCATTGATTTCACTGGGGTGGTTGCAGTGACGCAAAGGCCGCTCTGGTGACATTTTCAAGCCTGTTATCACTATGCACGATAATATTGTCTTCAATACGAATACCACCAAAGGGTATCCAATCTGTTATTTCCGACCAGTTAACACTATCTGCTAAATCCGAAGCTCGCAATCTATCCAACAGTGCAGGGATAAAATACACGCCTGGTTCAACCGTATGGATTTGATTCGCCTCCATTGGAGCACTGGCTCTTAAATTGGGGTAAGTCTTTGAGGCGGGAATGGGATCACCTTGAGGATTGGCAAGCTGACTGCCTTTATCGTGAACATTACAACCTAGGTGATGACCCAATCCATGGGGATAGAAGGTATTGATCACCCCCTCCTCAACAGCCTGCTCGGCAGAATAGTTTAGTAGATTAAAATTAATCATTAGCTGCGCGATTTTATGCTGCGACTGCACATGCAGCTCAACCGGGCACTGGCCAATTCCACCCAGTGCAACCAGCTCCCGTTGGACGCCGTCCAGTTGTTCTATCATGGCGGCAAAATTACTGCCTTGATCAAAGGCATAGGTTCGGGTGATATCCGACGCATAGCCATAACATGTCACCCCAGCGTCAATAAGCAGACTGCGCGGACTGACCCTTCGATTGTCGAGTTGATGGTGATGCAACACCGCGGCGTGCTCATTGATACCGGCGATAATGCTGTAGGGCATGTCGGTTTCACTGCACTTACAGGCGGCAAGATAGGCAGCTGCCACCTCCAGCTCTGAACCACCATCCCTAAAAGCCACCTCAGCCGCGCGGTGAGCGGGTACAGCCAGGAGATTGGCGTGGCGCACACATGATTGCTCATACTGCGTTTTGCGGCGCCGCTGGAAGTCGATTTGATTCAAAACCGCAGGTGGATTGAAACTGTGCGCCGGCACCTCCAGATCATTGGTCTCATTGATCAGTGCCACGCTTTTATTTGCCTCTGATAGCAGCTTTTTAAGCTGCTCCAAACTTTGGTATTCGATAATTTCAAAGCACTGTTCAAAGTTTGCAGGCAGGGACTGGGGGGCGCTGTGCCAGATATCTTCAACCGCCAGAAGATAGAGTACAGGCTTATCTCCAACTGCACTGATATGCAAAAAACAGTCGGCCCGCTTATCCAGTGGCACCCACTCCCTAAAGTAGGGGCTGGCCTTGAATGGGTAAGCCATATCATCCTGAAATTGCAACTTGGCTGCCCCAGAACCAAGCACTATTTGATCATAGCCTGTGGCCTCAAGAATCGTCTGAAAGCGTGCGTTTTTTTCGCTGCAGTGTTTAGCGTAGAGTGCCGCTGTTGGCAGACTGGAACTATTGGAATGCGCTATCAAGCCTGACCCTCGTCGAGAATACCGGCCTCAACATCATTGTAAATCTCTCTATTGAGCATGCCCTCACTATTGGCAATTACCGTGGTCACCATGGCATCTCCAGTTACATTGGTGGCGGTCCGCAGCATATCCAAAAGCCGGTCAACGCCGATGATTAAGCCAATGCCTTCCACGGGTAATCCCACTTGGTTGAGCACCATAACCAGCATTACCAGGCCGGCGCCAGGCACTGCGGCAGTACCAATGGAGGCCAGCGTTGCGGTGAGAATTACCGTTAAGTAACCCTCTATACCCAAGCCTATATTGTAGGCCTGTGCAATAAACACAGTCGCTACTCCCTGCATAATTGCAGTGCCGTCCATATTGATAGTGGCACCCAAGGGCACTGTAAATGAGGCGACACTATTGTTGACGCCCAAACGCTGTTCAACGGTGCGCAGGGTGACTGGCATAGTGGCCCCACTGGAAGCTGTACTAAAGGCCAATGCCAGCGCAGAGCGCATTTTAGTCAAAAAGATCCTTACACTTTGACCGGTCAGAGACTTCAGGATCAGAGAGTAGACACCAAGACTGTGCAATAGCAGTACAAACACTACAGTGAAAAAATATTTAGCCAAACTGAAAATCATGCCGAGGCCCATAGCGGCAAATAGCTTGGCCAGCAGACAGAAAACGCCGTAGGGAGCCAACTTCATCAGAATCATCACCATTTTCATAATCACGGCATTGAAGTCGCTAAAAAAGTCACTGATTCGCTGCCCTTTATCGCCACTTTGGGATAGGGCAAAACCCAACAGCAGAGCAAATACGATGACCTGTAATATGCTGCCGTTGGCCATAGACTGCACTGGATTGCTGGGAAAAATATTGATGATTGTGTCCTTGAATGGCGGCGCCTGCCTGGCGACAAACTCGCTGGTCATGGCCAGATCAATCCCTACACCGGGCTGTATCATCAATGCTAATGACATGGCCAGTGCAATGGCAATCGCGGTTGTGGTCATATAAAGCCCAACCGTTTTACCTGCCACCGCTCCCATGCGGGCGTTGTTGCCCAGCGAGGAAACGCCACAGACCAGGGAGACAAATACTAGGGGGACTACCAGTAATTTGAGTGATCGCACAAAAATCTGGCCGACAGTGTCAAACAAACCATTGACCAAATACTGATCAAGCCAAGGTCCGACAGTAGGCATTAAAAGTGTGCTATTGGATAGATAATTGATAAGACCGCCTATCAACAGGCCCAATACCATAGCAATAGCGATGCGCTGGGTAAGATTCATAGTTTCTTCCTTGTTTTGTAAGCACTTATTATGCGTGCCCACCACTTTTTTTACCACCAGCTTGGGGCACTCGCAAGCGGCGACACAGCATAGATATAGGCATGATTTCCTAAATGAACACTCAGCCTTTGCTGTCTTGAAGTTAAATTATCATCTAAACAGTTGCAACTACATGCCGAAAACCTGTTAGGGCCTTAATCAGTCGATATTGAAAAAATTAACTCAAACTGAAGTGATCCTAAAGTGGTAACTGCTCGTATCTTGGGTTAGTCTGCTGAGGAAGCAATCAATGCGAAGTGAACACATACTATCTGTGGATAAGGAACCAGTGTCAAAATCTAAGGTGGCAGTGTTGTCGGGGACTAACAAACGCGACGACCAGTGGACGCTTTTGCTTGTAGAAGTGGGTACTAATCGAGACCGTAAAGCTTTTGCACAATTATTTAGACATTTTGCTCCGCTTTTGAAAGGGTTTGCTCAGGCCAGTCGCCACGAAGGGTGGTTTCCAGGCATTGGTGAGGAGTTGGTTCAAGAAGTGATGATCAAGGTATGGCAAAAAGCCGCCGGCTTTGATCCGTCCAAAGCTTCTGCTACCACTTGGATATATACCGTAGCGCGCAACTGCCGTATCGACATGCTGCGCCGAAAATCTAACACTCAGCACCTGCCGCTGGAGAATGAAGATTTATGGCAAGAGGCCGACGAGGAAACGCCGATGTCGGCACTGCGCCAAAGGCGCAATGAAGAACAAATTAAATCTTGTTTGAGTCAACTGCCAAAAGAGCAAGACGAGATTTTGAGAAAGGTTTACCTCGAGGGGAAGTCGCACACTGAAGCGTCCCAAGAGTTAGGTCTCCCACTTGGCACTGTAAAGTCAAGAGTGAGATTGGCATTACAAAAACTACAGGTGCTAGTTGCATCTGACTACCGTGAAGAGATGAGTAATGAGTAATAAACAACACTGTCCGAGTCCTGAAATGTTGACGGAGTTTTCAGCGGGTACATTAGAACCCGCGGCGTCTATCTGTGTGTCTGCACATTTGCACTACTGTAGTCACTGCCGATCGGAATTGCTCAACCTCAATGAGGTTGGCGCGCAACTAATGACTCAAAGCAGTCCCGCTGACATCAACTCAGATGGCCTGCTTGATAATGTCATGAAGAAGATAGATGAACTACCTGAAGTCGAGGCCCCTCAAGTCAAACAGATGGCAGCCTCGGATCTACCTCATGCAGTGGAAAAAATGATCAACACCGCCCCCAAACCGCCTGTATGGCGTCGACTTACCAAGTCGCTAGATATACAGAGGCTTATCAGTGGTCAAAATAAATTTGAAGTTGCGTTACACAAAATTCACGCTGGCGGAAAGACTCCACAGCACGACCATCAGGGCATTGAGTACACCGTAGTTTTAAAGGGAAGTTTTTCCGATGAGAAATCTGTGTATTCGGAGGGTGACTTTATCGTTCGGAATCCCGGCGATGTCCATCAGCCTATGGGTGCCAACAATGGTGAATGTATTTGCCTCTCTGCCCTTGAGGCTCCTATAAGATTGACTAATCCTCTGGGTTTCTTGCTCAAGCCGTGGCTGCGCATCAACCCCATGTGAAACCTTGTTCCCCTTAGCATCGTACCGATCTTTGCTGCCGCGCACTCATGCGCGGTTTTTTTTGGACGCGATTTTTTCCACCGAGTTGCCGGCTCGCTAAAGGCGAACCCTGACACCCCTGTCTGACATGTACCTTTTAGCTTCCGGTATGCTGTGCTCACCAAAATGAAAAATACTGGCGGCCAACACTGCATCGGCACCGCCCTGGACCACGCCATCTACCAGGTGTTGCAAATTACCCACACCGCCAGAGGCGATGACTGGCACCGCTACGGCCGCACTGATCAGCGCAGTCAAATCTAGATCAAAACCATTTTTGGTGCCATCTCGGTCCATGCTGGTCAGTAGAATCTCACCGGCACCATAGGCGGTCATCTTCTCTGCCCAAGCGATTGCATCGATACCGGTTGGCTTGCGTCCTCCATGGGTAAAAATCTCCCAGCGCGGATTTTCTGAATGGTCAGTCTGCTTGGCATCCAGAGCAACTACGATGCATTGAGAGCCAAACCTCTCGGCTGCGGCCCTGACAAATTCGGGATTATAGATAGCTGCAGAGTTAATCGACACCTTGTCAGCACCTGCGTTGAGCAAATTGCGAATATCCTCTAATTCACGGACACCGCCGCCGACCGTTAAGGGAATAAACACCTCACCGGCCATCCGCTCTACGGTGTGCAATGTGGTATCGCGATCTTCATGACTTGCAGTAATATCGAGAAAGGTAATTTCGTCAGCACCCTGCTCATTGTAGCGTCGGGCTACTTCAACTGGGTCACCGGCATCGCGAATATCCACAAATTGTACACCTTTAACGACCCGACCCTTGTCTACATCCAAGCAGGGGATAATTCTCTTTGCCAGCCCTTTTGACTGCACTTCGCTCATTAACCTTCATCCTTAAACATATGGCCCAACTTGCCAGCCTTAGTTGACAGATAAGCGGCATTGTGGGGATTGCTATCGCTCTCTATCGGCACGCGATCGACCACATTGATACCCAGTTCTTTCAGCGCTTTTATCTTGCGCGGATTATTGGTCATCAGGCGCACACTACTGGCACCCAGATGTTGAAGCATAGGTGCGCAGATAGAATAGTCGCGCATATCGGCGCCAAAGCCCAGACGCTCATTAGCCTCAACCGTGTCCGCTCCCTGATCTTGGAGGTTGTAAGCGCGAATCTTATTGACCAGACCTATTCCTCGTCCCTCCTGACGCAGATATAGAATAGCACCGCGGCCTTTTTCAGCAATAGTTTCCATAGCTCGCTGTAGCTGTTCACCACAGTCACAGCGCAAACTACCCAAGGCATCGCCTGTTAAGCATTCGGAGTGGATTCGGATTAAAAGGGGATCATCTAGCGTGCAGTCACCCATGGTGATGGCGATATGCTCTTTGCCTTTAAAGGGGTCTTCAAACCCATGAATATCAAAGCGGCCCCAGCGGGTTGGCAGGATCGAGGATTCAATAAAACGTAGAACCAAGGGTTACTCCCAGAGCAATAGATATCAGCAGGCTATTGTAACCTCTAGCACGACTATCCCTATAGTGGTTTTTCAGGGATTTGTCATGTTACAGAGGGCTCTAGAGCGAGAGCACTACAAAATGGCATAAAGAAAAGAGAGGAGAGTTTGTGATTTATATGGCGCTTAGTACAGCGTACAGTGGTGGCTATGGGAAAAATGTGCAACGCCCTGCAGTTATGCCTATAACTACTTTGCTTATATTACTTTACAGTGCTTTCACCCTAAGCCAGAGGTCCGTTATAAAGTGTTTAAGATCATCCAGAATACCGTAGCAACAGGGCACCAAGATCAAAGTCATGGTAGTAGCAAAAACTATCCCAAAGCTCAGGGATAGCGCCATAGGGATAACCAGTTGCGCCTGCATACTGGTTTCGAACAACAGAGGCAACAGACCGACAAAGGTGGTCAATGTGGTCAACAGTATAGCTCGAAAACGCTGAGCGCCAGCTGCACTCAGTGCAGCCTCCACAGATAATCCCTCAGCCCGTCTGCGATTGGTAAACTCAACCAATATCAAGCTGTCATTGACCACCACCCCTGCGAGAGCAACCAACCCCATCACCGACAACATGCTCATAGTCACGCCGAATAGTATATGACCGATAAGGGCACCGACAAAGCCAAAGGGAATCACTGACATAATTACCAGCGGCTGGGCATAGGATCGCAGGGGAACTGCTAACAGCCCATAGATTAAAAATACAGCTGCGGCAAAGCTCAATCCAAAGCGAACCATAAGCGTCTGCTCTTCCTTGCTAGAGCCGCCTAAATCAAATTTAAGACCGGGGTATTTGGCGAGCAGTTGTGGCACAAAATTTTCAGTTACATCCTCAATCACCACCCCGGACTGCACCTTGAGAGGATCGGTGTCTGCAGTCACATTCACGGTACGCCGGCGGTCAGTTCTGGAAATCGACGAGGGCCCTTCACCCATACTGATTTCCGCAACCTGAGCGATACGAATTGCCTCCCCTGATTTAGTTCGAATCAGTAGGTTCTCAAGACTCTGCTGAGAGCTGCGCGCTGCCAGCGGATAGCGAACCATTACCTTAACGGTGTCAACACCTCGCTGTATCCGCTGCACCTCTTCACCATAGAAAGCCTGCCGCACTTGACGAGCAACATCGGCGAGGGTGACGCCAATTTGGCTGGCATAGGGCTTTAAGCCGATTTGGATTTCTCTGGCTCCAGTTCCCTGAGAATTTTGAATATCAAATACCCCATTGTATTGGGCCAGTTTACTCTCTAGCTCAGTGCTAGCCAGTGCCAACTGTTGGGCATCAGCACTACTCAGTTGCATATTAATTTTGGCACCGCCACCAGCATTGGTACTGGCAAAGTAGCGCTGTTTGCGAATATTGGGCAAGTTACCAACCTGTTGCCGCCATAGTTGCTCAAACTCAATGGAGGAAATCTGTCTGTTCTGGGCAGGCACCAGTGAGACGATAAAGGTACCTTTGACATCTCCATCGGTATAGAGCAATACATGCTCTATCAAGCCATCACTTTTTGGATAGCGTTGGCGGTATTCTTTATCGACAAGGTAGGCTGCTGCTTCGACAGTTTTCAATAGGATTTTCAAACTCTCGGCCGAGGTGCCATCTTGAGCGACAATCTCGGCGCGAATGTCATCACTGGGCACATTGGGGAAGAATTCAAATTTAGCAATGCCGCTGTACAGAGTCCCAACGGCAATAATTAGCAGTGCCAAAAAACATGCCAGGGTTGTGTAGCGCCGAAGTAAGCAGCGGCGCAAAAAAGGTTGGTACTGATTGGCAACAAATTCTTTCAGTGCAGCATTTATCTGTTGCTGCCAACGTTGCACAAAACCAAATCGCGAAGCAGTCTCTCGGTTGTATTTAAATCCGACCAGATGGGAGGGCAGAATTAATTTTGATTCAATCAGCGAGAACAGCAGACAGAGAACCACCACCATGGCTATAGCCTCCTGGAAACCAGCTAATCTGCCACTGATAAACAACATCGGCGCAAACGCTGCGATAGTAGTCAGAACGCCGATGGTAGAGGGAATAGCCACTCTTTTAGCACCAGCTACTACCGTATCGATGGAGGCAATAAAGGGACCATTATCCCTATCTAAAGAAGTTTTTTGCGCCTCTTGCTGAACCTCGGTGTAGATACTCTCTCCAATCACGATGGCATCGTCAACCACGATGCCCAGCACCATAATAAAGGCAAACAGACTAATCACATTAACCGTCACTGGGTAGGGGTTAATAGGCATCAACCAAAATGCTCCCAGAAAACTCACCGGAATACCTATCATTACCCAAGATGCCACTTGAATATTTAAGAATAATGTCAACACTACTGCCACTAGGACGGCCCCCATGGCAAGGTTGGATAACATCATATTCAAACGGCCCATAAGATGGGGAGAGACTGGGGTAAATTGGTCAATTTTCAAACCTTCCGGCAAAGCGGGCCGCTTGGCGTCTATATAAGCTTTGACCGCCCGATCAATTTCTAAAACATTTTGATCCTCGAGGGCAAATACACCCACACTAACAGCCGAACTGCGATCAAAACGCCCCATAGCATTGGACTCTCTGAAAGCATCTTTAACCACCGCCACATCAGCAACTCGCAGCTGGGTTCCATCGGCGTTGCTGCGCAGCACGATGTTCTCAAATTCAGGACCCGTATAGGCCTTGCCCTGAGTTCGCACCAAAATATTGCCATCATTGGAACGGATCATACCAGCGGGTAAATCTAGTGAGGATTCACGCAGTACTTGAGCAACCTCACTGAGCGTTAGGTCAAGTGCCTGAAGGCGATCCTCTCGGACCTCGATGGCTATTTCGTAGTCATCGACACCCCAGAGTATGACCTTTTTAACCTCTGGCAATTCTTGCAGTTCATCTCTGATTTGTTGACCTAATAGCTTTCTGCCGTAATCATCCAGGGGACCAGAGACTGACACACCGGTCACCCAACCCAGATATTCATTGCGGCTGATATTGGGCGTTTCCATGCTCTCTGGAAAATTTACGATGCCGTTGACACGATTTTCCACTCTCGCCAACATCTCATTGATATCCTGAGTCTCATCCACATCCAATTCGATTCTGGCAAATTCACGGCTGGCGGTAGAGCGTATTTCCTTGACTCCAGTAATGCCCTGCAGCGCTGTCTCAATGGGCAGGATAACACCCTGTTCAACTTCAACGGGTGCTGCCCCTGGATAGACCGCGGTCACCTGGATGGTGTTGATTTTTATTCTCGGAAACATCTCCTTACTGATGGAAAATACCGACATAAGGCCGGCAACAATAATAAATATCATCATCAGATTGGCCGCCACTGGATTTTTGGCAAACCAAGCGATTAGACCCGAGTTGGGTGTGTCCATCACAACGCCTCTAATTGCGGCTCATTGACCGGCTTAAGTCTCATTCCCTCGACCATAACTCCTATACTGCTAGTGACAATTTCCACCACGCCCTCTAGCCCCTGGTCAATGTAATAGTAGGATTGATCTTCGAAATCATATTCAACCGGCTTTAGTGCGAGTCTTTGATTGGCATCTACCACGGCAACCCGATTGCCCGAACGCAGTGCATGGCGAGGCAACGGGTACACCTGATCGATGGTTTTACCCCGAATCTGCGCTTCGACAAAGGTTCCCATCAACAGGGGGACAGGTTGTGAATTGTCCTCCAAGTTATAGGGGTCAATTATTCGCGCCACCAAATACTGAACCCGATTGCGCTCATTGATTGAGCCCTCTGAGCGCACCAAGTCCGCCTTCCATAGGCTCTGCTGACCATTGACAGAGCCAATCAATTCAACCCTGGTATTGCCGCTGTCATCACTACCCAACAGCGCCAGGTCGTCAAGCATTGAGAGGTCTTTTTGGGTCATAGGCAACCGAACCTCGGCAAAATCGATGGCAAATAACTCTGCCAATCGACTGCCAATGGTCACATACTGGCCGACATCAACTGATTTTGCCGACACCATACCCCGGTAGGGCGCGCGGATTACTGTGCGCTGTAATTTCACCTCCGCTTGGCGTAGCTCAGCTTTTGCCTGTAATAGTCGAGACTGAGCCTCTGCTAAAAATGGTGTCCGCAGAGCGAGCACCGGTGCCTCTTCAAGAGGACGCCCGGTCATCTCCCACTCTTTTTGTGCCTGCTGTGATCGGGCCTGTTCGGATAGCAACTGCGCTTCGGCACTGAGTAACATGGCCTCAGCCCGCTGTATGGCTACTTGATAGTCGGTGGGATCCAATTTAATAAGAACATCGCCCTCGGCAAAGGTACCGCCGACAATAAAAGCTGGCGACACCTCGACTACAACCCCAGAGACCTCAGAGATCAGATTGGTTCGAGTCCGCGGCACCACGGTACCCTGTGACCTTACTTGCAGCTCAACCGCTGTTATTTGCAATTCCTCTGTGGTAACCGCGACTGCCCTATCTTGCGCCTCGGATTGCTGAGCACGGGGTTTAAACTGCGCCATTAGCAGTGCAATAATCACCGCAGCAAAGACTATGGCTACCGGAACTAACTTTTTCAATGACATACCCCTGTGTTTACATTATCGCGTTGGTGCTTTAACTATACGATTCGCTGCTAAATATAGCCCAGATAATTGAGCGCCACTGCCACTAACGCAGCAGCTATCCCAGCGATGACATCATCGAGCATAATTCCCAAGCCGCCGCCAATATTTTTATCCAAGAGTCTGATCGGCCAGGGTTTTATCACATCAAAAAACCTAAATAGCAAAAACCCCAGTGCCAGCGACCCTAAGCCTGGAGGCAGAAAGGGCATCACAATCCAAAATCCCACAAATTCATCCCAGACAATGCCGGGGTGGTCATGTACCTGTAACTGTTTCGCGGCAGCCCCACAAATAGCGATACCCAAGATCCCAGCGACCACAATAATTGACCAATAGAGGATTGCGGAAAGCTGAGACAGCAGTAGCCAGAGTGGCACTGCCATTAAAGTGCCAACAGTGCCCGGCGCTCTGGGAGACAACCCACTGCCAAAGCCAAAGGCCAAAAATAGGGTTGGCGATGTCAGCAAATCAGAAAATTTAGGATTGTTAGCAGAAATGGTTATATCCCCTCCATTCAGCTGGCGCTGGTTGGCCATCGATTTCGACAGCAGGTTTTTTAATATCCGGCTCAACCAGCTTACCTATGGCTGAAACCAGTATTTTTCGCGATTGTGCCCATTGCACAAAATCGCTAGTCCGATGCTGTGGAATGGTAAAACAGAGTTGGTAGTCATCGCCACCGGTTAATGCCCATTGCAGGACCTGACTGTCGGGAAACTGTCGCAAATCTGGGTGAATAGGCAACGCTTTGGTATCAATTTGCGCCCGCAACTGACTGGCCTCACAGATATGTCCGAGATCAGCTAGCAGCCCATCGGATATATCGATACAGGCAGTGGCAAAATCTCGCAATCCAAGACCCAGTTCAATCTGTGGCTGAGGACAGTAGAAATGCTGCTCCAAGCGTTTATTTGCCTCGGCGCTAGCATCGGAGCCGGCGATTAAGTAATCCAGTGCCGCTGCCCCATCACCCAGAGTTCCGCTGACAAATATATGTTCTCCGGGAGCGGCACCGCTGCGCAGCAAGCTAGCGCCACTGGGCACTTCACCCAATACAGTGATAGTCACTGATAGAGGGCCGGCTGTTGTGTCACCTCCGACCAGAGCTACATTGTATTGATCCGCTATTTGCGCCAGCCCGCGACTAAAGTCCTGCAACCAACTATGGCTGGCAAGTTCCGGCGGCAGGGTCAGGGCCAGTGTGAACCATTTGGGTTTCGCCCCCATGGCTGCCATATCGCTGAGATTGACGCACAGCGCCCTAGTGGCAATTTGTTCTGGGCTGGCATGTCGCGGAAAGTGGGTGGACACCAACAGCGTATCGGAGGCCATTACCAGCTGTGGCATTGCATCGATTGCCAGCACTGCCGCGTCATCTCCAATGCCGATGACTACACCATCCTGCTGAGTTAAATCGCGAAAATAGCGTTGGATAAAGTCAAATTCGTCGCTTGCCTGGGCCATGGTCAACCGCTGTTTTGAGCAGCTGAAACCTCAATACTGCGCTCTGCCACGGCCACTCTATCTAAAACCCCATTGATAAATTTGTAGGCATCGGTGGGCCCAAAGGTCTTGGCCAAATTAACCCCTTCATTGATAACGACTTTGTAGGGAACTTCGATGCTGTGCAGCAGCTCGTAGGTGGAAATCCTCAACACTGCTCGCGATATCGGATCCAACTGATGGTGCTCGCGGTCTAGGTGTGGCTGATAGGCGCCATCAATTTGTGACAGATTTTTGGCAACGCCAAACAGCACATCGTGAAATAGCGCCGAATCCACTTTACTCATATCGTTGTCGGTATGGAAAATCGCCTCAACGGAAGCCAGATCGGTACCGCTCAACTCCCAGGAGTAAAGGGCCTGTACCAACAGGCGACGAGCCTTTTGCCTAGTCTTGGTTTTAGACACCTAGAGATCACCCTGAATCTGTTTCAATACATCGAGCATTTCGAGCACTGTAAGGGCGGCCTCTTCACCCTTATTCTCCCGGTTGTCGGCAGCGCGATCCAAAGCCTGTTGTAAGTTATCAGTGGTCAACAGACCGAAGGCCACCGGGAGGTTCTCTCTCAGACTCACCTCACCAATACCGCGGGTAGTTTCAGAACAGACATAGTCAAAGTGCGGCGTATCCCCACGTATCACACAGCCGAGGGCAATAACCGCATCAAAGCGTCCACTGCGCGCTGCACGCTGGGCTGCCAGTGGCAACTCAAAAGCGCCGGGTACAGCAAAATCCTCCACCGCAGCGCCATGGATGCCATGGCGCTCAAGGGCGCTCAGTGCGCCATCGCGCAATCCATTGGTGACCTTGGCATTCCATCGCGCAGTGATCACTGCAATACGAACTTCACCGAGTTCAAAACGGCTCTCTACTGGTCTAAATTCACTCATAAACAGATCCCTTAACTGCCTTCATAGGCAACATATTCAACAACTTCCAGATCGAAGCCGGAGATTCCACTAAATTTAAAGGGTGCACTCAACAGGCGCATTTTATGCACCCCCAGATCCATCAATATTTGCGATCCGGTGCCCACTTGCATATAGACAACCTCATTGGCGGGCGGGGTTCGCTCGCTATTTAAACTGAGCATTTGGGTGACAGTTTGGTCGATATCCTCGGCGGTCTCTGGGTAGTAGAGTAACACCAGCACACCCCGACCCTCTTTAGCGATCGCCTCCAGTGCGGTATGGATCGACCAGGTTTTAAACCCTTTGTCCGATTCAATCGCCAGCAGGTCTCTGGCAGATCGATTGATATGCACCCGAACCAATGGCGGCTCATCTCCACTGACATCACCCATAACCAAGGCGAAATGCTTCTCATTGCGTGCATTGTCCAGGTAAGTTTTTAGCGTGAAATCTCCATAGTGAGTACTCACTGTACGCTCACTCACACAATTGGTGGTTTTCTCTGTCACCAAGCGATAGTGAATAAGATCGGCAATGGTGCCAATTTTTAAGTCGTGCTTTTTGGCAAAGCGCTCCAGATCATCGCGTCGCGCCATAGTGCCATCTTCGTTCATAATCTCGACAATCACTGCCGCAGGCTCGAAGCCCGCCAGACGCGCCAGATCGCAACCGGCCTCGGTGTGCCCCGCACGACTCAACACGCCGCCGGGTTGGGCTTTCAGTGGGAATATATGCCCCGGTTGAACAATGTCCTCGGGACGAGCATTGGCGGCCACTGCCGCCTGCACCGTGCGCGCCCGATCTGCCGCTGAGATACCTGTGGCTACACCTTCTGCGGCTTCGATGGACAGCGTAAATGGCGTACCGTGGCTGGAACTATTGCGTTCATCATCGACCATCATACTCAGGTTGAGCTGCCGGCAGCGCTGCTCACTCAACGGGAGGCAGATCAGTCCCCGAGCATTAGTGGCCATAAAGTTGATATCTTCAGGCCTAACCATCGGCGCTGCCATAACCAAATCGCCCTCATTTTCTCGATCCTCGTCGTCCATTAAGATAACCATCTTGCCCTGACGGATATCTTCTATCAGTTCTTCAACACTGTTTAATAACATCTCTTCTCTCTATGTAAAAAATAATCCCAACAGGATAGGCCGGTTATTGGTCTGTACCGGTAAGTCGCTCCAAATAGCGCGCGATCATATCCACTTCCAAATTAACCTGAGTGCCCTGCTGATAGTCACTCATAATGGTGTGCAACAGCGTGTGGGGCACAATATTGAGTTCAAACTCACTGCCCTCAACCGCATTGACGGTAAGGCTGGTACCGTCCACGGCAATCGATCCCTTGCGGGCAATGTAGCGCGATAACTCCTGGGGTGCGCGCAGGCGAAACCGCCAAGATCTGGCATCCTCATGGAGATCCACTACTTCACCCATACCATCAATATGGCCTGAGACAATATGACCGCCAAAGCGATCGCTGGCCTGCATGGCTTTTTCCAAGTTGATTCGACTGCCCACCTGCCAGTCACCAATAGTGGTGAGTCCCAAGGTCTCCACTGAGACATCGGCAATAAAACCCGTGGCTGTCAACTCCACCGCCGTCAGGCAGACACCATTGCAGGCGATACTGTCACCGAGTTGAACATCATCAAGACCCAGGCTGCCAGTGTCTATACTCAGACGCTTGTCGCCCTGCCTATCCTCTAACGCGGTAATTTTACCGATTGCACCGATAATTCCTGTAAACATAATTTCACCTTAGAAAATGCTGCTTTTTGTCTAATTGAGACCTTTGCACAAATGATTTTTAATAGTCTTTGTCGGGTTGCAGAGTTATCCTGATATCCTCACCCACCTGTCGAATATCCTGAACCGACAGTGCGAGATGGGCATCAATGGTATCTATGGGCAACGCGAACATAGGCCTGGCGCGGTCACCAAATAACTTGGGGGCCCAATAGCAGACCAATTCATCTAACAGGCCTTCGGCGATAAATGCCCCGGCCAATCCGGCACCGGCCTCGATCATCACCTGATTACAACCGCGCTCGGCCAACTTGGCAAGCAAGGCACGCAGATCTACATGGGCTCCGGCAGACGGCAAAAACACCACCTCAGCCCCAGCTTCGATAAGCGCCTGAGCCCGCTGTCGCTGAGGGGCTTCATCCAAAGTCGCTATCAGACAGCCACCCTGATTTTGAGGTTGTAGTATCCGTGCATCGGGCGACATTAGTAGCTGCGCGTCAACCACTACCCGCAGGGGCTGCTGCAGTGGGTCTTGAACGCCCAAGTCTGCCTCGGCAAGGCGCAGTGTCAGCGATGGATTATCCATTAACTGGGTGCCAATTCCAGTAATCACTGCACAACTGACGGCTCTCAGACGCTGCACATCGGTTCGCGCCGCAGGTGAGGTAATCCACTGGCTTTGACCACTGGCCATGGCAGTGCGACCATCTAAGCTGGCAGCCATCTTGACCGTTACCCAGGGTCTTCCCTCGGTGTGACGCTTAAAATAGCCCCGATTGAGGGTTCTAGCCCGATCCTCCAGAAGGCCGATCTGCACTTCAATACCAGCAGCTTGGAGTTGCTGGATACCCAGACCACTCACCTGGGGATTGGGATCTTCACAGGCCACTACCACGCGTGACACTTTGGCCTCAATCAGGGCCTGGGTACAGGGTCCCGTTTTGCCCTGATGGCAACAGGGTTCAAGAGTTACATACAGCGTGGCGCCACTGACACCCGCCTTGCTTCCGGCATCCGCCACCTGCTGCAGTGCTTCAATCTCGGCATGGTTGCCTCCTGGAGGCCGCGTGAAACCCTCTGCTATCACTGTCTCACCCAGCGTCAACACTGCACCGACCGCCGGATTGGGGGCGACCGTGAAGCGCGCTTTCTCTGCCAGTTGCAGGGCGCGGCTCATCATTTGATGATCAAGGGTTGAGAACTGCATATTATTCGGCCGGATTTGACTTGGCTTCACTCAGCCGATTGAGCTCGGCCTGAAACTCGCTGATATCTTGAAAGCTGCGATAGACTGATGCAAAGCGCACGTAGGCTACTTCATCCAGCTCTCGCAAGCGTCGCATCACTTCTTCACCTATAATCTGGGAGGCCACCTCACGCTCCCCAGTGACCTGCAAGAAATGTTTAATTTGGGAGATGGCTACCTCAATTTGTTCGGTGGATACTGGGCGCTTTTCCAGTGCTCGCTGCAAGCCGCCGCGCAGTTTATCCTCATCAAAGGGCTGGCGAGTACCATCGGTCTTAATCACCCTAGGCATAACCAACTCAGGCATTTCAAAAGTGGTGAAGCGCTCACTACAGGCTACACACTCGCGGCGGCGACGAACCTGTCCGCCATTGGCCACTAAACGTGAGTCTACGACTTTTGTATCATCTGCATTGCAAAATGGGCAAAACATAGCACTGCAACCAAAAAAGGGGGGCTATTCTAGCACAACAAGCGTTGGTGGCTCGGGCAAATTTATGGCCGATAATCAAAGCGCAACACAGATGCTATGCTTCTCAGTGGAGTCTTACCAGTATTCTAGGCTTATCCTAAGCCTGTAGAGGGCAACAGCGCTCGCTGCAGTGGTCTTACGCTACTGATAAACTGGGAAGCGCTGACAGACTTCAATCACCTTGGCCTTGACCTCTGGTATCACTTGCTCGGAGGTGCCGTTTTCCAAACTATCCAGAATATCGCACATCCAGTGAGTTAGCTGCACAGTTTCATCGACACCAAATCCTCGCGTGGTGATCGCCGGAGTACCCACTCTCAGGCCCGAGGTGACAAACGGAGAGCGAGGATCATTGGGCACTGCATTTTTGTTAACGGTAATAAAGGCCTCGCCCATGGCGCGATCAGCATCGGCTCCGGTGTAGTCCTTGCCAATCAGGCTGACCAGCATCAGATGATTTTCGGTGCCATTGGAAACAATATTGATGCCGCGCTCCATAAAGGTGGCAGCCATTGCTTTAGCATTGGCGACTACCTGCTTCTGATAGGTGACAAACTCCTGGCTGGCCGCTTCCTTAAAGGCTACCGCCTTGGCGGCAACAACGTGACACAGGGGGCCGCCCTGACTGCCGGGAAACACTGCAGAGTTGACCTTCTTGGCTATTTCCTCTTCATTGGTCAACACAAAGCCGCCGCGCGGCCCGCGCAATGTCTTATGGGTAGTAGAGGTCACCACATGAGCATGGGGCACAGGACTGGGGTAGACGCCCGCGGCCACCAGCCCCGAAATATGGGCCATATCTACCAATAGATAGGCACCGACACTATCTGCGATCTGACGAAATCGCGCCCAATCCATAATTCCCGAATAAGCGGAAAACCCGGCAATAATCATAGCCGGCTTGTGCTCTAGGGCTAGCGCTTCCACTTGATCATAGTCGATCAGTCCCGTGTCTGGGTTCAATCCATACTGTACTGCGGTGTAGAGTTTTCCGGAGAAGTTTGGTTTGGCACCATGGGTGAGATGTCCGCCATCGGCAAGACTCATACCCAGTACTGTATCCCCGCCCTTGAGCAGGGCGAGAAACACCGCGCTGTTGGCCTGGGAGCCGGAATGAGGTTGCACATTGGCATACGCTGCACCGTAGAGACTTTTAAGGCGCTCGATAGCCAACTCCTCGGCTACATCTACATGCTCACATCCACCATAGTAACGCTTGCTGGGATAACCCTCGGCGTATTTGTTAGTCATCTTGCTACCCTGGGCCGCCATCACCGCGGGGCTGGTGTAATTCTCCGAAGCGATAAGCTCAATATGCTGTTCCTGACGCTGGTCCTCCCGTTGCATAGCGCTCCATAGCTCGGGGTCAAATGCTTCAATGGTCTGTTGTGAATTGAACATAGTGATGAAGATTCCTAAATAGTTTTTCGCAGGCTAAAAGTAGCTATGTATTCTACCCCAAACAACCTATTTCTTACATAGATATCAGCTGATTTTAGGTGGGCATAAAAATAATTTTTGTGACTGTCTTTAACGCTAAATTTGATTTTAGCAACGCAAAAGTCATCACTGCATTCGGCATTTATAGGGATTACCAGGGAATAGGTTTGCCCGCGTAATCCAAATAGGACAGTTCCCCATCACAGGGCAAATTATCCATCAGCTCGGCGAGACAGTCGGCCACATAGTCTGCAGTACATAATTTCCCCGGCGGAACCGAAGCCTGAAAGGGCTTTGACATCTGGGAGTCCACGGTGCCGGGATGAAATGCCAGTAGTTTGACATTCTTTGCGCGACGACGGTATTCGATGGCATAGGTTTTAAGCAGACTGTTGAGGGCTGCTTTGGATGCTCGATAACTGTACCATCCTCCCAAGCGATTATCTCCCGTGCTACCCACTCTGGCACTAAAACAGGCAACCACAGCGGGCTGTGTTCCCACCCAGAGTGGTAGGAGTAATTTCAACCACAGAGCGGGGACCAGAGCGTTGGCATATAAAACTTCCTGCATGGATTCAGGGTCTATATCTTCACAGCGCTTTTCGGGATGGACAGATTCACTGTGGAGGATCCCGTGGCAGATACAGACGCGCGTGAAGGTGCCCGCGTATGGCGCCAGTTGCTCAACCACTTGCTCCATGGCGGTTTCAGTATATTCGGTAGTAATAGAGTGGACCTTAGAAGAAGCACTGTTGAACGGCCTGCGGCTGACAGCGAAAACCTGATCTATCTGTGGATCTTGGCTAAATTTCTCTACAAGCGCGCGACCCATAGCGCCCCCAGCACCCAATACCAGTGCATTGCGGGTCAGTGCACTAGAGGGTGCGCTCACTCGCTGCGATCCAGACTGCAGGACTGGCAGCGTGGCTGACCAGTAACCCATTTAGAAATTAGATTGCGATGCCTGGCAAACAACAGGTAGGCCCAGTCTGCAACGGGCTTAAGCAGCGGCCAGCGCAGTGGCGCAATCCACCTGCCCTTGCCCACCAGCGTCCAAGCTCTGTGAGTGACATCCAGGCCCAGTATAATTTCACCGCCGGGCAGCTGACCATGGAGAATCCGATTTGCCTCATCGCGATCTATGGTGGGGTGCTGACTGGCAAATTCTTGACTGTTGATATCCACAAATTCAATGCATTGCTGTTGATCCAGTTGGTGCAGGTGGCGCATCTCGGCAAGACATAGCGGACAGCCGCCGTCATAAAACAGGGTCAACTGGGCCATCTACTAGAAGTCTCCGATCAACAAAACAAGAACTAGGGAATGAAACACTATAACCACGGTGGTAAGCAGTAGTCGCATTCTCCAGTAGCTTACCTGCTTAGCCGAGGCACCATCCAAATTGCAATCTAACTGGCTATCCAGGGTGCGCTCCAGCAATAACAAAGTGCCATAACCACAGAGTAGTAGAGTGACTGCGAGAAGCGTCATCATTGAAGAGAGGTGAACGATCAACAGGGTGGACCAAGCAGTTAGCGCAATTATGTTACTGGCAATTACGCCGAAATTTGCCATCGACTGGCTGTTCGACGTTCTACCACTGTGCCATAACACACCGCTTAAGAAACTCAGAATAATGGCACTGTAGGCGACAAATACATAGGGCGCGTAGAATCCGACAACCGCAGCACTATGTAAACCGGTACCAGAAGTCACAGCGCTGATCATGGCTAGCAAAGGAATGGCAAAGGGTACTAGACCCATACCACCCAGCCACAGTACGGTGTGATTTGGCATATCACTGATGGACTGCGTGGACTGTAATTTCATCTTTAACTCCCCGGTTACCGGTGGATGCATTGTGCGCACAAACAGTATACGGCAGTCCAAAGGCAGTAGATCCACGGCAAATCCAAACTGAGGTTTCGGGCGTAAATTTTTAATACCCACAACGCCAGAGCCACTGCCAGAGTCTTAGATGGAAACTACTAAAAACATAGGGATCTATTGGTTCTCAACGGATCTACGTATCAATGACAATCTGGGTCTGACAACTGCAGCAGACGCATTGGATGAAATGATATGCCTCTACTTCTATCCCAGAGGCAGTGCTCAATCCACCAGTAATCTGTCATCGCACATTTCCAGCAACCGGCTCAATTTTCTGCGCCCAAGTCTGGTCGCACTTGATCACAACCTGCAGAGACTTGGACAACACCTGCTGGTACTAGAGAGCGATCCCAGAAAGGCAATTATCGACCTTGTGAAAAACCATCAGGTCAGCCACCTGTTCTGTAGTGATGACTTTGATCCCTATCGACAATCCGTCTGCCTGGCACTGCGGGATGAGCTTCCGCACCTTAAAATCTCTACAGTTGGCGATAACCGACTCTATGCTGCGTCCTCGCTGCCGTTTGCACTATCAGAGTTACCGAACAGCTTTTCCAAATTTCGCCGCCGTGTGGAGGACATAGGGATTCAGAACAGCATACCAGCACCACAACAACTGCCACCTCCACCGGATAGATCCCCAGCATTTACTGAACTCAATGAGCTACCGCCATCAACCAATGGAAGCCTGTTTAAAGGTGGCGAAGCTGCAGGTGTGAAGCATCTGGAAGACTATTTTTGCGGCGAGTACGCCACCACTTACAAGCAGACCCGCAACCATCTCGACGGCACTGTCGAGTCGACTCAACTCAGTCCTTGGTTGGCCAATGGGTGCCTATCGGTGCGGCAAGTTGTCAATCGTCTTCGACAGTATGAGCAGGAAGTTGTTAGCAATGAGTCTACTTACTGGATTTTCTTTGAGTTGCTATGGCGCGAGTACTTCCAGTGGTACGCAAAGAAATATGGCGATCAACTGTTTGCATTCTCCGGCATCAATGGCGCTGCGCCCACCAGCAGTTTCTACCCGGAAAGGTTTAATAAGTGGTGTCGAGGGAAAACGCCTTTCCCTATAGTTAACGCCTGTATGCGGCAACTCAATGAAACCGGTTATATGAGTAACCGCGGGCGCCAACTGGTGGCCAGCTGCTTTGTCAATGAGCTCGAGTTGGACTGGCGCTATGGTGCATCCTATATGGAACAGCAACTGATAGACTTCGATATCGCTTCCAATTGGGGAAATTGGCAGTACCTGGCCGGCGTGGGTGCCGATCCCAGGGGCCGGCGTCACTTTAACCTGGATAAACAAACTCAACTCTACGACCCCGATCAAAGTTTTATTCGTCGCTGGCAGGGTTTTCAAGGTGCAGATCGGCTGGATTCAGTTGATGCCGCCGATTGGCCAATTCAGGTCCAGTGACTGCGGCGTGTATAGCAATGGCTGAGATTAAAACCCTGAGATTAATTCTCGGTGATCAATTAAATAGTCAGCATAGCTGGTACAGACAAACGGATCCCTCGGTGGTTTACCTGATAGCCGAGCTGCATCAAGAATCCACCTATGTAGTTCACCATATTCAAAAGCTGTGTGGGTTCTTCGCCGCCATGGCCGAATTTGCTGAACATCTCAAGGCCGAAGGCCATCAGGTGCTACACCTGACACTGGACCAAACCAGTGAGTATCCAGATCTCAGCCAACTGTTAATAGCTCTCGGCAAGACCTATAACATCCAGCGTTTTGAGTATCAGCAGCCGGATGAGTACCGTTTGGCAGAACAACTTGAGCGTCTCCAGCTGGGTGAACAGACGACCCTTACCTGTTGCGATACCGAGCACTTCCTATTGTCCCAAGAGGAACTGAAAGACTATATCAAGCCATCCAAGCACAATCGCATGGAGAGCTTTTATCGCAAGATGCGCAGGCGCTTCGATATCCTGATGGATGGCGACTCACCCCGCGGTGGACGCTGGAATTTTGACACTGAAAACCGTCAAAAACTCAAACCTGCAGATTTGGAAAAAATACCCGAGCCACTGTTATTTAGCAATGATGTCAGCGCCTTTTTGAAGCGCATTGACGGCCATAATATCAACAGCATCGGCAAGCGAGAGACAACCCTTATCTGGCCGGTCAATCGCCAACAGTCGCTGGCACTATTGGATTATTTTTTGCAGTACTGCCTGCCCCTGTTTGGCCGCTTTCAGGATGCCATGACTCAAAAATCTGAACACCGCTGGAGCCTCTACCACGCCAGAATATCCTTTGCCCTCAACAGTAAAATGCTCCACCCCATGGAGGTGGTAGAGGCCGCTTTAAGTCAATTTGAGAAAGTTGACTCTGCTGTGGATCTGGCCCAAATCGAGGGGTTTATCCGTCAAATTATTGGCTGGCGTGAATATGTGCGGGGCGTCTACTGGGTCAATATGCCCGACTACCAAAGGCTCAATCAGCTGGATGCGACAACCCCGTTACCCGAATACTTTTGGACGGGCAACACCAAGATGACCTGTATCAAGCAGGCGGTGGACCAGTCTCTAGACTACGCCTATGCCCACCATATTCAGCGACTGATGATCACCGGCAACTTTGCCATGCTGGCGGGTTTGGATCCACAACAACTGGACCAGTGGTATTTGGGTATCTATATAGATGCTATTCAGTGGGTAGAATTGCCCAACACCCGAGGCATGAGCCAGTTCGCCGATGGCGGCCTAATTGCAACCAAGCCCTACGCCGCCAGCGGGAGTTACATTAATAAGATGAGCGATTACTGCCAAAAATGCCACTATGATGTCAAACAGCGCAATACCGAAAAAGCCTGTCCCTTTAACAGTCTCTACTGGCACTTTATGGACCGCCATCGACAGCGCTTTGCCAATAATCCGCGGACAGCCATGGCTTATCGCAGCTGGGATAAAATGGACAGCGAGGTTAAAAGCGCAATATTGCAGAGAGGCCAAATCTACCTAGAGACTATAGGGGAGATTTGATCAAGGCTGAGTCAGATCTACCAGAGCATCGATGATCGCGCTGTAATTAACAAAAAATTGGTTAGATATCCCATCCTCAAGTGTCGTTGGCGTGCGCACATCCCCTCCAAATTCGATCAATCCCATGCTGGCTAGAGAGGTTGCTAGCTTTACGCGAAACCCAACACTTCCAAACTTATTAAAAAACTTCAATGGCCCCCAATCCTGTTGCGCGCCCTCCATGGGATGGTATTTGGTCACTCGGACAAACACCAGGTCATTAGCGCGATCGACAAAGATATATTGCCCGAACTTGCCACTGGCATTAAAGATTTGATCGTTGTCATCGTAGCGGGAAATCCACCAGTGCAGTGAATAGCCGCGATTTTGCTGAATAGTACTGCTTTCAAGATTATCCCAAACTACTTTAAAGGTCTCATCCACAAAGTCTCCAGGGATAATTTGCTGATCCTGCCAACGGCCACTGCGGGCAAATAACAGACCAAAGCGAGCATATTGGCGCGGTGTAGCGTCTACACAGCAGTAGGTGAGCGGAATGCCTTCGGCATCGCGCCACAGCACGGCATCATCAATCCCAATGGGGGAAAAAATTCTCTCCCGCAACAACTGATCCGCAGCGATTCCAGTAGCTTGATACAGAATGTCTGCCAGCAACATTGAGTTGACATTGTTGTACTCAAACAATGATCCGGGAGATTTGTCGGCCATCACCGATTTAGCATAGCCAAGGTGGTCCTGAGTGAAGTACATATCTTCGTGTTCATGGCTTGGCATCTCTAGACCGCTGGTCATATTGAGTAGATGGCGAATGCTAATATGGCTGCGATCATCGTTGAAGTAACTGAGGTACTTACCCACCCTGTCATCCAAACTGTCTATCTCGCCCCTTTCAATACTTATGCCGATCAGCGCGGCGTAGAAACTCTTAGCCATCGACCAGGATGTAGCGCGGGAATCGCTGTCAAAACCCTCAGCGTAGCGCTCGCCGATAATCACGCCATCTTTGATTAGCACTACAGCCTGTGTAGCGGGGTCTTCAAAGGACATATCGACAAGTCGGCTCACTTTGGATGGCGCAATATTTACGGCCTCAGGGGGCTTCTCCAACCAAACTTGTGCTGGAAATGCTTGCAAACCTGTGCTAAAAAAGGGAAATGATAAGAACAATAAGGTGTTGAAGCGGATAATTTTTCGCATAATATTCTCAGATAGAGCATTTATTTTTGAATCACAGGTTCTGAATGGATTGCCAATCTGACCTGTCAGCACAGTGTAATAGTTATAGAATGATGTAATCTCATATACGCGCACATTGCAATAGAAGGTTAACACAATGAATCCGTTTGCCAAATGTGTGCGAATAAAGCTTAGGGTTTGAGGCGGCGCTCTAACATACTAATAATTGCAGCCCCTGCCCCAAACCCAAAGGTGTGATCTCAATAAGATCACATAGAGGGGTGTCCAATGAAAGTCAAAATTTTTCGGACAGACACATAAAACTTAGAAAAAAACAGGGGTTTACATAAATGACTAACAACTTACAGTCCGGCGATTATGTCGGCATGTCCTTTTGGTTAATATCAATGGCACTTGTCGCTGCAACGGCTTTCTTCTTCTTGGAGCGCGATCGCGTTTCCGGCAAGTGGAAAACCTCATTGACAGTCTCAGGTCTTGTGACGCTTATAGCTGCAGTACATTACTTCTATATGCGTGACGTCTGGGTTGCCTCAGGAACATCTCCGACAGAATTCCGCTATATCGATTGGCTACTTACCGTGCCACTCCTAATGGTTGAGTTCTACTTAATTATGTCGGCGGTAGGCAAGGTTCCAGGCCGAGTGTTCTGGAATCTCCTTATCGGTACTACTTTAATGCTACTGCTAGGTTATGCAGGGGAAACCGGCATGATGGATGTAGGTTTAGCCTTCGCACTGTCAATGGCGGCTTGGTTCTATGTAATCTGGTACATCATTAAAGGTGAAGCGAGTCAGGTTAATGCGAGTCTAGCAAATGCCAATGTGCAGAAAGCCTATAAAACCATGACTTTACTGGTCACTGTGGGTTGGGCTATCTACCCACTGGGATATTTCCTAGGTTACCTAGGCGGTGGTGCAGATGCAGGAACAATGAATATCATCTATAACTTAGCTGATTTCTGGAACAAAATTGGTTTCGGTATTGTAATCTGGTCAGCTGCGGTAGCGGATTCAGAGTAATCTGTCGATGCTGTGAAATTGGGGGAACCCTCAGGTTCCCCCAAATTCAAAATTGCCAGTGACTAAAAAACTAAAAATAAATTAAAAGTTACGACTGACGAGGGTACCTAACGATGGCCCCGACAATAAATAACAGACAGGAATGGCTGTCTCGGTTGGACGAACTACTCAAAGCAGAGATGCCCCGGGGAAATAATAGTTTAGCTGTTGCAGCTAACTATCACTTCAAGAATCCAGGAAAATTATTCAGAGCACAACTGGCTATATCAACAGGCACTGCTCTCAATCTAGACGATAAAGAAAATTTACATTGGGCTGCAGCCTGTGAGCTGTTGCACAATGCATCGCTAATCCACGACGATATTAGCGATGCCAGCGAATACCGCCGCGGACAGAAAAGTGTTTGCGCCCAGTTTGGCAACGATATGGCACTCTGTCTGGGAGACTGGATGATCGCCAAATCCTTTGAACTGGCTGCACGCCATCCCCTTCATGGATCCAAACTGGTGGCGCTGCTGGCGCAGTCCATGCAGGATACCTGCATAGGACAGACCGCTGATATACACCGCAGCAGGCTCAGCACAGTGAGTTGCTGGCAGGATATCGCGCGAAATAAAACTGCGCCACTGTTAATCGCGCCGGTGCTCGGTGCGGCGATTATCGCCGGAAGCGACAGCAACAGTGAAGCATTAATCCACATTATCGATCTGTGCGGATTGGCCTATCAGGGCCTCAATGATATTGACGATATTATCCCCTCAAGTCATCGTTCAGCAGATTTGTGGGGACGCAAACCTAACCTAGTAATTAGCTTATTTGCTGAAAGCGTTTCGAGCGGTGGTGAGTTTAGCAACTGGTACCATTCCGGTGACTGCTCCCGTGTGGCGCAGTGGCAACAACGCATCGCCTCCAGTGAAGCAATTCTGTTGGCTCACCAGCAGGTTGAAGCCTGGTTGGCAGAAGCCAATCGAGCCAATCAGTTGCAGTCACCTCCTCTGCGCAGCGTAGTCAATCAGTTAATTCAAACCGTCACTCCCAAAACTAACCCTCTGGCAAATCAAGGCTATATCGCTTGAATCCGGGCCATGCACTGGTGATTGGCGCGGGCTTTGCCGGCATAGCCATGGCACTGCGCCTGCGAGCCTTGGGTTATGAGGTTACACTGTTAGAGCGTCTGGATAGCATTGGCGGTCGCGCTCAGGTATTCCAGCGCAACGGCTATAAACATGATGCGGGCCCAACGGTTATCACTGCACCTTTTCTATTTGAGGAACTGTTTGCGCTGTTCGACGAGAAATTGCAGGATCACCTGGAGTTTGTCCCACTGGATCCATTCTACCGATTTCACTTTGCCGATGGCAGTCAGTTCGATTACCGCGCCTCGGTGGAGGATACCCTGTCTGAAATTAGGCGCTTTCAACCCGAGGATGCCAAAGGGTATCTAAAGCTCTTGGAGCAGTCCAAACGAGTCTACAATATCGGCTTTAAAAAATTAGTGCACCGCCCGTTTACGCGAGTCTGGGATATGCTGAAACAGGTCCCCGCGCTGATTATCTTGCAGTGTTACAAAACTGTTTCTCAGATGGTTAACAGTCATCTTAAACACCCTTTACTGCGCCAGGCCTTTTCCATCCACCCGCTATTGGTTGGCGGCAATCCGTTTAAAACCACGGCTATCTACAGTCTTATCCACTATCTGGAACGGCGTTGGGGCGTATTTTTCTGCATGGGCGGCACCGGCAAGCTAGTGACAGAATTGGGTGCACTGATGGAGCGGCAGGGAATCACAGTCAAAACCGGCGCCGATGTGGACAAAATCATCACTCGAGGCGATACAGCCAGTGGTGTTCAGCTAGCCTCTGGGGAAGTGCTCAATGCTGATTTAGTCGTATTTGGCGGCGATCCTGAAACCTGCTACAGCAAGCTTATGTCAGACAGAAAACCCGCCTTCGAGCTGCAGAAGAAACACTACTCCATGGGTCTCTATGTGCTGTATTTCGGAACGCGAAAGCTCTACCCAGAGATAGCCCATCACAGTATTTGGCTGGCTCCGCGATTCAAGGAATTGTTACATGAAATCTTTGAGACCAAGGAGATGAGTGAAGATTTCTCCCTCTACCTGCATCGACCTACAGCCACCGACAAAAGCTTTGCCCCGGAAAATTGCGAGTCGTTCTATGTGCTCTGCCCGGTGCCCAATTTGCAAGGCAATGTGGATTGGAGCACTCAGGGTCCAATACTTCGAGATCGAATTGTTGAGGCATTGGAGCAGACCATCTTGCCTCAGCTGTCATCGGTGATCGAAGAGGTATTTTGGATGACGCCCGAAGATTTTGCACAGGATTATCGGTCCATGCATGGCGCCGGATTCTCCATCGAGCCCAGGCTTACCCAATCTGCCTGGTTCAGGTTTCACAATCGCGACAAGCAGATCAAAAATCTGTATTTTGTCGGTGCCGGAACCCATCCAGGTGCTGGACTGCCCGGGGTGGTCAGCTCAGCCAAAGTGGTTGAAGAACTATTGACTGGTGTCGAAGTGGGCTCTGGTGGCTAAAGATGTCCACTGCGCAACAAGTTCTGGCAAATCACGGCAAGTCGTTCTATTGGGCGAGCATTTTCTTGGGTCGGAAACAGGCTGAGTGGGCGGCGCAACTCTATCAATTTTGCCGCTATGTCGATGATCTTGCCGATGGCAACCTAACGTCGCGGGAATCGCGCCTGCAGGCGATTTATCAGGGCCTTGAAAAAGGTAAAGTATCAGCGGGAGCAGATAGTGCGCTTGAGAATTTTCTCAGGCTTGCCCAGCAGGCTGATATCCCTCTATCGGCAGCCCGCGAATTGGTGGCGGGAATGATCAGCGATCAGGTGCCTGCTGCCATTGAGAACCAAGACCAACTTTTGCGCTACTGTCACGCCGCCGCAGGCACTGTCGGGGTGATGATGTGCAAGGTGCTCGGCTGTGATCAACCGCGGGCACAGTCCTATGCCGTGGATCTGGGAATCGCGATGCAGCTGACCAATATTGCCCGAGATGTGCTGGAGGATGCTCAGATGGGCCGTCGCTACCTGCCCGCCAGTTGGATCAATGTAGATGCCCAGCGAATTGCTCGAGCGGCAAACGCCGACCATCACAGTGTCGGTATAGCCATTGATAAACTGCTAGATCTGGCAGATAAATACTACGCCAGCGCTCTGCAGGGCATTCCGATGATTCCCTGGCGCGCCCGATTTTCCATCGCGGTGGCCCTTCGAATCTACCGACAGATTGGCGTTCAGTTAAGACATAACAATCTGTGTTGGTGGCGGGGTAGAACCGTGGTGAAACGACGCACAAAGGTGCGCCTCACTGCAATGGCACTGCTGGATATAATGCCTCGCCAGGTGCCACAACATCGCACTGAATTACACCGCGCATTGACAGGGCTCTCCGGTGTCAGCAGTCATTGATACCGATATCGCCATTATCGGCGGCGGCAGCGCTGGCATCAGTCTAGCGCGCCACCTGAGTGCACTTTCCAACCCCCCATCAACCGTGGTGATTGAGCCAAAAACTCCTGCACAGCGGGATTGCAGTTGGGCGCTGTGGTCGAGAGCGGTGAATGCAGAACCCTATGCCTCGGCTATCAAGGGCAGCTGGTCACAGTGGCAGCTAGTGGATGATCACAGCGCCATAGTCCACAGCGCTGAAGACTATCAGTACCTGAGTCTCAGTGCCGCAGATTATTTATCTGAATGCGAGGCGCAGCTCGCAAGCCCAGTGTCTCTGCGCCGAGAGTCGGTGGCTACTATCCAAGCCTGTGACAATGGCGGCAGGGTGGTCACCGATCAGTGCGCTTTTAACGCCAAACATATTTATGACAGCAGACCACTAAAGCACGGCAACAATGATCTGCGACAACATTTTTTGGGCTGGGAGATTATCTGCGCAGAGCCAATCTCCCGACCGGATATTGCCACTCTGATGGACTTTCGGGTCGACCAATCTCAGGGCCTACACTTTATGTATGTACTGCCGTTTTCAGAGCGGCATCTATTGGTGGAGTCAACCTTGATATCCACCCAACTTCAGGATAAAAACTGGTATCGAAGTGCGATTAATCAATGGCTGTCCTCGCAGGGTATAGTTGTCCAGCAACAAGTTCGAGAGGAGTTTGGGGTAATTTCCCTAGAACCCAGATCATCGGAGAATGGTCGAATCGGCGCAGCTGGCGGCGCGGTGCGCCGCAGTTCCGGTTACGGATTTTCCACTATTCAACAACAGTCGAGGCAACTTGCCCGAGGCATAGAGCGAGGCCAGTACAACGTGCCCCGACCCTTTGCCAAATTCCTCAATCCTATGGACGCTATTTTTAACGGCGTGCTGATCCAACATCCACAGTTGGCCATCGACCTGTTTATGCGCACCGCGCGAGCGCTAGATGCCGATCAATTTGCGCGCTTTATGTTGGGTGAGGCCGGTGTCTCTATTTGGAGCAAAGTTATCGCCGCCATGCCGAAAATACCTTTTCTCAAGCAGGCATTGCTGACCAGCTGCAGAAGGCGAGGCTCACATGAATAGCTATGATCTGATAGCACTGGCGGCAATTCTGTTGCTGGGCATTCCCCATGGCGGGCTGGACGGCGCTATAGCTCGCAGGGTGGGCTGGTCAACTTCTCTGCCGGCCTGGGTGGGTTTTCATCTGGTCTACATCGCTTTAGCGCTAACCATTGTGGTGCTTTGGCAGTGGTTACCACTACTGTGCTTAGCGCTGTTTCTGGCTCTATCGGCCATTCACTTCGGTCGCAGCGATCAGGCTGTAGAACACCGCTCAGACTGGCTGCCAGTGCTGGCCCATGGCGGTCTGGTTCCCCTTGTCATCCCTTTTTTTCAAAGTCAGCCAACCCATGCACTGTTTGCGCTTTTGGTGGGTCCAAACAATGCCACGGCCCTCCTGGGAATAGTTGAATTACTGATTATCCCCTGGGGATTGATTCTGCTCTGGTATGCCTACCGAGCTATTGATAATGCTGACTGGCAGAGGCCACTGTCGGTGCTGATAGTTTTAATTCTGGCCGCCGCCCTGCTGCCCCCCTTAGTCAGTTTCGCCGTGTATTTTTGTCTCTTACACAGCCCGCGACATCTGCTCTACACGCTGAGTAAGCTATCCACAGAGGAGCGCCGGCGCAGTTTGGTAGAGGCGATGATATACAGTGGCATCGCCATTGGCGCAATTGTCGGCTCGGCAATTTGGCTGCAGAATAGCCCCCAACTGACCCCCACCTTGCTACAGACCGGCCTGATTGGTATCGCCGCACTCACTGTGCCCCATATGCTGTTGGTGGATTGTGGCTCAAGATTAACGAGTAGGTTTAGCTGATGAGCGGAATCTCAGATCGAAAAAATGACCATATCAATTTGGCACTGCAGCCGCAGAATCAGTCTGGCGACGGCAGTGGTCTCGACGATTATCAGTTTGAGCCCAGCCCACTGCCCGAACTGGCTCTTGAGAACATAGATTGCAGTGGGCTTTTTCTCAACCGATCGATTGCTGCCCCGCTGATGATCGGCGCTATGACCGGTGGATGCGACAATGCTGAGCTGATAAACCGGCATCTCTGTGAGGCCGCTGAGCACTGCCAAATTCCCATGGCACTGGGATCCCAGCGCGCGGCACTGGAACTTGGTCTGCCACAGAATGCTCGCCAGTGGATCCCCAATGGGATACTGCTGGGCAATCTGGGCGCCACCCAATTAAAACAGCAGGGTGTGGACCTGGCAATTCGCGCTGTGGAGTCGGTAGAGGCCGATGCCCTGGTGATTCACTTAAACCCCCTACAGGAACTGATACAGCCAGAGGGCGACCGCGACTGGAATACTGTTTTAGAGGTTATTCAGCACTGTGCTGAAACCTTGCCAGTACCACTGATCGTCAAGGAAGTGGGCTGCGGTATTGGTCCTCAGGGGGCGCAGCAATTAGCCGATGCCGGTATCGCTTGGCTTGAGGTGGCTGGTCGCGGCGGCACTAACTGGGCGGCCATTGAGATTGCCCGCAACAGCTGTCAAACCCGTCAGCAAATTGCTCAACCCTTTGTAAACTGGGGTTTCAACACAGCGCAGGCGCTGGTTTCTGTTGCCCAAAATTGCCCATCGATGCAACTGATTGGCTCCGGTGGTATTCGCAATGGTCTGGATATTGCCCGCTGTATTAGACTGGGCGCGCAGATCACTGCCGTTGCCCAACCGTTCTTACAACCGGCCACAGTTTCCACCCAAGCAGTGATCGACAAAATCGAAATTCTCCAAGAACAGTTGCGCTGGACCCTATTTTTAACTGGCAGCGCCAATCTGCAACAGTTAAAGCTGGCAAATATACTGACAGCAAAGCATACTCTCAGCCCCCTTTAAACGGGTTTTCCAGCATCTCACGGAGAGGACTTTTGCAGCGACAATCTCTTGTCCACAGCCAGATCACCAATGGCGTTGGGTTGATTACCCTATCTCGACCTCAGGCACTCAACGCGCTGTCTCTGGATATGGTGCACTGCCTAGTTAAAATTCTTAGCGATTGGCAAAACCACGCCGAGGTTGAAGCTGTCGCTATTAGGGGCTCAAATCACAATGGCCCTTTTGGCACCTTCTGTGCCGGCGGCGATATCCGTTTCTTCCACCGTGCCGCGATCGAAGGCAATCCGCTGCTAGAGGATTTCTTCAGTACCGAATATCGACTTAACCATCTGGTTTTTACCTACCCCAAACCCTATATTGCCTTTATGGATGGCGTGGTTATGGGGGGTGGCATGGGCATCTCTCAGGGCGCTCAACTGCGCATAGTGACTGAAAACAGCAAACTGGCGATGCCGGAAACCCAGATAGGTCTTTTTCCCGATGTGGGTGGCGGTTATTTTTTGAGTCGCTGCAAGGGTGCCATTGGAGAATATTTGGCCCTCACCGGCCAGTTGCTAAAAGGCCCCGAGGCGATTTCGGTGGGCTTAGCCGACGGCTACTGTCCGCGCCAGCAACTGGCCGAATTATGGGATCAATTGCGTGAGGACAAACACTTATCGGTTGCCCAACGCATTCAGAATCTGCGCTCTCAAGTTTCGCACTCGGCGGCGGATATAAAATTGTCTTGGCCCCGCGATGAGGTCGACCACTGTTTCTCAAAACACGGCCTTGGAGAAATTTTCGCGGCACTAGCTACCTCAAAATCCCAGTGGGCAGCGGCCACCGCCGAGATTTTACGTCAGCGTTCACCGCTGATGTTGCATGTTACCCTGCAACAGATACGCGCTGGCCGCAGCCTGTCATTGGCTGACAATCTGCGCATGGAGCGCAACCTTATGCATCACTGCTTTAATCCGCGTCATCTCAATCGCAGTCCCAGAGACAGCGAGGCGGTGGAGGGCATTCGCGCTCTGGTTATAGACAAAGATCGAACCCCGCACTGGAACCCTCAGCGCTGGGATCAGGTGACCAACGAGATGGTTGCTCCTTTCTTTGATTCCCCCTGGGACAAAAACACTCACCCACTGGCCGATCTGCACTAGCAGGGCCCCATTCTAAAACTTTGCAAACACGGATTTTGATTACAGTGGCACAGTGGAGCCCGTTATTTTAGACTGTAACCCCTGTGAAAACTGATCACTGAGTAGCGGCACCATGTCTACCAACCTGCCTATCAACTGGTATCCAGGCCATATGCACAAGGCCAGCAAAGAGATGACCGAGGCTCTGCCCCAGGTCAATCTAGTGATTGAGTTGCTGGATGCCCGCATTCCCTTCAGCAGTTCAAACCCGCTGATTCAACAACTCTGTACCGACAAGCCGCAGATCAAGCTGTTGACCAAGTCTGATCTCGCCGACGATCAGGTCACTGCGCTGTGGCAACAGCACTTCACCCACCAAAACAATACCCGGTCTATGGCAGTGGATCTGGTCAACGCCGATCCCAGTTCAGTGATTATCGAGCTGATTAACAAGCTCTATCCTCAGTCTGAGGAACGCAATACCCTGGTGATGGTGACCGGTATCCCCAATGTCGGCAAGTCGACTTTGATCAATACCCTCGCCGGTCGCCATATCGCCAAAACCGGTGATGAACCGGCTGTCACCAAGGGGCAACAGCGCATTAATCTGCGCAACGGCATTATGCTGTTGGATACGCCGGGTGTGCTGTGGCCAAAAATAGAGAACCCCAACAGCAGTTATCGATTGGCCACCACTGGCGCGATTAAAGATACTGCCATTAATTACGCTGACCTGGCTTTTTTTGCTGTTGATTTTTTTCTCACGCACTACCCAGAACGCCTTCAGCAGCGCTTCAGCCTCGAGCAATTGCCAGCCACAGAGTTAGCTTTCCTGGAGATTATTGGCCTTCAACGGGGCTGTCTGCGCGCTGGCAATCAAGTGGACCTAGAGCGTATCTCAACAATATTTATCAACGAACTACGCAGTGGCATTCTGGGCCCGGTCAGCTTTGAAACCCCTGAGGTAATTGAAGGGGAGATGGCGTTGGTTGCCCAGTTGAGGGCCGAAAAGGCGGCCCGAGAGAAACTGCGTGCTGAAAAAACAGCCGCGCGGCGCAAAAGAGCCAGAGCCAATCGCAAAAAATAGTTATTGATCCGGATGCGATGATAGGACCCGCATTGGAAGCCGTATAGTTACATAAGATTGTAGTTTAAATAGCCCACTATGCAGCTAGACTTTTTGAATAATCTCGCCGACTTACCCGACCACCTATCATCCGGATTTCCAGAAAAAATGGTATTCTTGGACTGCGAGACCACCGGCGGTAGAGCCGACTATCATCGCATTATTGAAATTGGTCTGTTGGTGGTGGAAGACGGCCAACTGGTGGAGACCTGGCAGAGTTTTATCAATCCCGAGACCAGTCTGCCGCCATTTATACAGCGCCTCACCGGCATCCAGCCGGCGATGGTTGCACAGGCGCCGCTGTTCTCTGATATCGCGGCGCAATTATTGGAAAAACTGCAGGGCCGAACCCTAGTTGCCCACAATGCTCGGTTTGACTACAGCTTTCTCAAACACGAGTTCCGGCGCACTGGTATAGACTACAGTACCAAACCGCTGTGCTCGGTGAGATTCAGTCGCAACCTCTACCCCCAGTTTAAACGCCACAGTCTGTCGACAATTATTCAGCGCTTCCAGATAAGCATTGAAAACCGTCATCGGGCACTGGATGATGCCAGAGTCATCTACGATTTTTTTCTGAAAAGCTCGGCGCTATTTTCCGCGGACGATATTCAGGCCTGCTGCAGCCAACTGCTTAAAAACACATCATTACCGCCACTCCTAGAACCGGGCGCCACGGATAGACTACCCAAAGCGCCGGGCGTTTATTACTTTTACGACCAAGCAGGCGCTCTGCTGTATGTCGGCAAGAGTATCAATATCCGCCATCGGGTGTTGAGCCATTTTTCCTCAGACCACAGCAACCCCAAGGATCTGCGCATCAGCCGAAAAATAGCGCATATAGATTTTGAACTGACACCCACTGACTTCGGCGCCCAGCTCAGGGAGAGCAATCAGATTAAGCAACTCTCACCGATCTACAACCGGCGATTGCGAAGAAGCCGTAAATTGTTTCAGTATCGGGTCGATAGCGACAACCATGGCTATCAACGACTGAATGTACAGCAGGTCACCGCAGCTGAGCCCTCCCAGGAGCATTTTGGTCTGTTTCGATCTCCGCGTCAGGCACTCAGCAAACTGCAGCAACTGGCGGACGAGTTTACCCTCTGTCACCGCCTGCTGGGACTGGAGAGCAGTGGCAATGCCAATGGTGACCAGCCCTGCTTTAGATATCAGCTAAAAAAATGCCTGGGTGCCTGTTGCGGCAAAGAGCCACCAGATAGCTACAATCGACGGCTTGACGAAGCCATCAGACAGTACCCGATTCACGCCTGGCCACATCCCGGCCCCATACTGGTGGAGGAGCGCAGCGCCCAGGACAAAGATCTAGTGGCTTTTCATCTGGTCGACAACTGGCGCTATATTGCAAAACTCGCGCTGGCGGAAGATATCTATGATCACGGGTTGCAACTGGCCGCTCCTGCAGGTACGTCGACAACCTCAACCCCAAGTCCGTTGCGCTCAGACGGAAACTTCGATTTGGATATCTATTTTATCCTGATACGCTTTCTGCTCGATCCAGATAAACTTCAACTCAACAACGTAAAGCTATGGCCACTGGAGCGCTGCTAGTAACTCACCGCTCAGGACACCAGAATTTGTCATCAAAATGCCATAATTTTTTCAATTTACTGTCTTATTGAAATCCTAATATCTGCATAGTGAGAGAACGAGATCAAGCGCTATGTTGAAATCACTGGCTGCCCTAGATGCAAATTCACTGCTATGGTTTAACCGCCTTCAGTGCTATCGACCGCTCACGGCAATGTTTCGCGCTATCTCGCACTCCGGTGATGGCTATCTATATGTGGCTCTAGTCCTAGTCGCGCTATTACAGTTTGATACTCAGAGTATGTTGTTTGTGAAAATTGTCTTGCTGGCATTTTTGTTTGAGATACCCAGTTTTATCTGCCTCAAGCAATTTCTCAAACGCACCCGCCCCTTCGATGCGCTGTCCTTTTGCCACTGCGCTGTCAAGCCGTCAGATGAATTTAGTATGCCCTCTGGCCACACCGCTGCCGCCTTTGTTATGGCCGCAGCTATTAGTACCTTCTTTCCCAGTTTAGCCATACTGGCCTATGCTTGGGCTGGCCTAATTGGGTTTTCAAGAGTATTCCTCGGTGTACACTATCCCACTGATATCGCGGTGGGGGCACTGCTGGGATCAAGTTGTACTAGCCTATCTATGGCTATCCTAACCTAGATCATCTGCATGAAGATCCTCTATGGCGTACAGGGAACTGGCAATGGGCATCTGTCGAGAACCAGAGCACTACTGCCTGCGCTAAAAAGAACCGGTGTTGAAATAGACTTTGTGTTTTCGGGGCGCCGACAAGAAGAATTTTTTGATATGCATTCCTTTGGTGACTACCGTCTGTTCAAAGGTCTGACCCTGTTTTATCAGCGAGGCCGCCTGCGATTGCTTAAGACTCTAACCAAAAATAATTTTTGGCGCTTTATAAGTGATGTCCACCGCTTGGATCTCAGTGAGTATGATTTAGTCATATCCGACTTTGAGCCAGTTACCACTTGGAGCGCAAAACTTCGCGGTGTTCCCTGTATCAGCTTAAGTCATCAGAGTGCCTTTGAATATGCAGTACCCAAAGCCAGTGGCTATTGGGCTTCAAAGCTTGCTATGAAGCTATTTTCTCCCAGTAAAATTAGCGTGGGGTTTCACTACCATCACTTCAATCAACCCGTGCTGCCGCCGCTGATCAGCGGTACCGAACAGCCAACCAGCGATGATAAAACCATTGTCGTCTATATGGGATTTGAAGATCTTAACGAGATTATCCAGTTTGTCTCCCCTTTCACAAACTATCAATTTCAAATTTTCGCCAGAGTGGAAAAACAAATTTCCATGGGGCATATACAGATCAATCCCCTGTCCCATAAAGAGTTTCATAACCAACTTAACTGCTGTGCTGGAGTGATTAGTAATGCTGGTTTTGAACTCTCTAGCGAGGCGCTGCAACTGGGTAAAAAACTCTTGGTAAAACCCTTGGCGGGCCAGTATGAACAGCTGTGTAATGTCGTTGCCCTAAAACAGCTGGGAAGAGCGCAGTCTATGCAAAGACTCGACCAGAAAATTCTCGAGCAATGGCTTCAATTACCCTCACAGACACCTATAAACTACCCTCAGGTGGCCCAACCACTGGCCGATTGGATACTGAACCCCAATCGCTGTGATATAGCGCAGTTGGCCCAACAAATCTGGGGAATCTCAAAGGACTATCGAACACTCTCTGTGGTCTGACCAAAAACTAGATGATTTAACCCCTGAATCACTTTGAGAAAGCCTTATCTAGGCAGTGCGCCAGACGAATCCCCGCCTGTAGCAGGCGGCGCTCCGCAATGGGTCTGTTGGTATGCAGATACTGATCATCCAACTCGGGTGACTTGGCATATTGATTGGCGGCACCAAAACTGTACACCTGATCGAGCAGTTGATGGGATTCCACCATCCAGTCTTTAAAGCTAGCCTGCTGCCACCGGCGAATTTGACTGTCTGTTGCCGTATCTAACTGTTGGGCGTACTTATCGGGAGAACCCCTGATACCTGTAAGCAGGCCATCCCAAACCTGATGTAAATTGTATTTTGTAGCTGCTCCGAACCAACTGACGGTCACTCTCACCCTGTTGCCGCCGCGGTCTTTGCGACTGCCCACATGCAGAGGCTGGTGGATATCAGCGACAAAATGCATAAAGAATCCCAGCGCTTGACGGCGCACCTCGCCGGGCAGTTCGGGATTGGCAAGCTGCGCATAAAAATGCTCCAGCGCCCATAAAATATCACCGCCACCGGCGGGTTTAAATGTTTGGATAGCGTCGATGCTGTCGAAATTAATTCTGTCCAAATTGATATAGTGCCAGGGTTTGGTATGCGCCCATTGCTTGTCGGATTTGATACTGTCTGCCCACAGAGAAAGCTCTGCCAAACTGCTGTCTCCCACCAACTGCTCAAGCTGTTTTCGCGTTTCTGTAGCGAGATGATTCTCAGCAATAACAGCAATAGTGCGATGTTCATCATCCCACCAGGCAAAGGCAGGGGAAGTAAACAGACTCAAAATTAGAGCCCTAGCAATTAAATTCACTTTCATTGGCAAAATCCAATTATCGGCTGTGAACAATCTACTGTAACTCCTCAAAGCTAGCAAATTTCTGCACCCTTGTCTGAATAGGATTTGCATCACATACTTTTCACGGATGGCTTATACTGCTACACAGTTCCGGCAGTGTCCAAATAGGGACATTGACCATTTCTATTGTTGACAAGATTAGAGACATCGCCCATGAAAATTAAATTATTTTTCCTTGTGTGGATACTGAGTTTCACCCTTAGCTGCGAGCAGTCGGGCAACTCGCCCAGCGTGGATCCCGCACCTGACAATATCCAAGTAGCAGAAAAATACCTATGGGACCTTAGCGACCTATTTGCCAATCTAGATGCTTGGGAGGCAGCCAGATCAGAGGCGGCAAAGCAAATCGAAGGATTAAAGTCTCTACAGGGCACCCTAGGGGAAGGGCCGCAGTCCCTGCTCAAAGCCTCAGATCAAATCTCTCAGGTCTATAAAATGGTGGCTCGAATCTATGTCTACGCCAACCTGATGGCGGATGAGGACACCCGTGTTGCCGAAAATGAAGAGCGCAGCCAGTTAGCCCGGCGCCTGTTTACCGATTTCGGCTCGGCGGTCAGCTGGTATAGCCCCGAATTGCTGACTATCGGCGAGCGTAAAATTCAGCAGTTCCTGACTGCTGAACCCGGTCTTGAGAAGCATCGATTTGGCATCGAAAATACGCTGCGCCAAGCACCTCATACCCTGAGTGGCGAGATTGAGGCGGTGCTGGCCAAGACTGCACAGTTAACCGGCGGCCCTGACGCCATCTATTCAATTCTTGCCAACGCCAATATGCCCTGGCCAGAGGTCACCCTATCCGATGGTAAAACCCTGCGTCTCAGTCAGGCTGGCTATTCAGCCGGCCGTCAGGCACCGGTGCGAGAAGATCGAAAAATGGTTTTCGACACCTTCTGGACGGTGTGGAAGGACTTTGAAGCCACGCTGGGCGCGATTATCAACAACCATATCCAGGGCTTGGTATTTCGAACTGAGGTGCGCAGCTACGAGAGCTCGGTGAGTCGCGCCCTATTCGATGATCATATGCCACCAGAGGTCTACCACACCCTGGTTGCCGAGGTGAACCGCGCTCTGCCAACCCTGCACCGCTACTTTAAATTGCGCAAGCGAATGCTGGGCATCGATGATGAGATGCGCTATTACGATATCTATCCACCGCTGGTTAATTTAGAAAAACCCTACAGCATCGAGGAGTCAATCGCCATCACTCGGCGGGCACTTAAACCCCTGGGAGCGGAGTATTTGGCGGCCTATGATCAGGGTGTTGAGGGCCGCTGGATGCACGTCTACCCATCCCCGGGCAAGCGTTCGGGGGCCTATATGTCCGGCTGGGCCTACGATGTGCACCCCTATGTGCTGTTAAATCACAACGATGACTATCAGAGCGCCTCAACCTTTGCCCATGAATACGGCCATGCGGTGCACTCGGTGTTGGCCAATAAAGCCCAGCCCTGGGAGACCGCGCGCTATGCCACCTTTATCGCAGAAACTGCATCAATTATGAATGAAATGCTGTTGCAAGATCTGGTTGTTGGTGAGGCCGAAACCGCCGAGGAAAAGCTGTTTTATCTGGGCACCGGTCTGGAGGCACTGCGCGGGACCTTCTTTAGACAGACCATGTTCGCCGAGTTTGAACTGGCCATTAATGAAGAAGTGGAAACCGGTAATGTGCTGACTGGCGCCAAACTCAGTAATATCTATTTGGAACTGCTAAAACGCTACCACGGCCACGATCAGGGCGTAGTGACTATTGATGATCTATATGGAATCGAATGGGCATTTATTCCCCACTTTTACTACGATTTTTATGTCTTTCAATACGCCACCTCAATTGCAGCGGCCACGGAACTGGCGGATAAAATCGGCAGCGGTGACAGCGGCGCACAACAGGACTTTATCAATTTGTTAAAGGCAGGTGGCTCTGACTATCCCTATCAGCTGATGAAACGGGCCGGTATTGATATGGCGACCCCTGCTCCCTACCGCGCGCTAGTTAGCCGTATGAATAAAATTATGGATGAGATGGAGGCCATATTGAACCAAGGCGCCACATAGAGTGCTTAGGTTAAAAAAGTACGCAGGCTAAAAGGTGCTATTGCTGGTCTTTCTTTTTGCGCACGATAGTGGTCTCAACCTGTGTATCTTTTAGACGCTGCTCCAACTCATCTAGGGACAGGTAGTCTAAATCCCAATGATTGCAGATATCATTTCTGAACCGCGTGCGATGCTTGTCGGTGGAAGCCGATTTTTTGCGGTTGAAGTACTTGAGAAGCCGATTGCTGATAGCCATAGTCTATTTACTGAGTACTTCACTGTTCAGATTCCTCGCCTTATCTGCAAAGCGTGCAGCGGATAACCGCTGCACAGTGCATCAGTGCTTGGAAAAATAGATATTTTTTATGTAGATATGCTGCAGATCGGATGGTACATCACTCCACAAATACAGGGGACTGGTAACATCGGTTAGATCGGCACCGCGATTGAGCGCAGACAATGGGAATGAATACCTCATCCATTTGTGAGACAGTTTATTTTTGGTCTTTGGCCCAAAGGTGACAAAGTTGTTAACTAGGTTGCCCGCTAAAAAGAAACCCGTTTGGAAACCAATGTTGAAGGTAACCTGGGAATCACCGCGAATATCAAAGTGGATATAACCGTCTTCAAAGCCGCTTAAATTATCGCCACGATCACTTTGCAACTGTAAACCACAGCCCCACCAATTGCCCAATCGCGTGACCACCTCAATGACTCCCTGAGGGCTGATTTCAATGGTCGATGTTCCCTCCCAGGGAATCAACTTTAGGCTGCTGCTCGGATAGGTCATCCCAGCGTTACGGTCGGGATTCAGTGATTTATGCACTACAATATAGTTATCTTCGGCAATCGGCTTGCCGGGAACCAACTGTGGGTTGCTGGTGGTAATGCTGCGCATGCCGGCCTCACTCTTAAAGGGCGGCAGTTCCACATCGGCCATCAGATTTTTCAACTCTCCACCGTAGGTCTTGGTAATTGGCTTACCATCGCGGGTTAATCCGTCAAATGCCCCCTTATCGACTAAATCCCACAGCGTATATTTGGCCTGATTATTCAGTTTGATCAAACCGAAATTATTCTCGGAACCCCCGGCGGAACTCGGATCCTTCCATCGCTCATCAAAGGCCTCAAAGAAGAAAAAAGAAATACCGGCAGTGTCGGTCCAGGCGCGCATTTTGTTATGGAACAATCGCTGTTTGAGCTCATCGGAGGCCTTGGACCCAGTGGGACCGTAGTCTATAGCCGCTATGGATGCCCAGCCGCTCTCGCCAATATGGGCCGGCCTGTCGAGACCGAGACCTTGGATATAATCGACCACCGCCTGATACTGAGATTTGGCATGACCAACCGCGCGATCCATAGCCGCTTCAATAATCTCTTGATCAGATAGCGACTCCTGATCACTGGGCACGCGCCAAAAATCCGGGTTGTAGTGGGAATCGTGATAACCGTAGGTGTGCAGTGAGACAAAATCCACCGCCTTCACCAGTGCTGCAAGTTCGGGGGTGTGATAGATTTTGGAGCCGCCGCCCCATGATTCGTAGTTATCTGAACTGGTAATCCAAACACCTTTGGGCAATTTACCGGCTCTTTTAAGCTTCTGTAGATAATTTACCCATTTAAGGATAATTTTCGGGTAGACAAAATACTTCACCGCCCACTGAACCATGGCTTCATTGCCCACGGCAATAGCTTTGACAATATCTGGGTACTGATTGGCCATAGCCACGGCAGTCTCCACCTCAATGGTATTATTTTTCTTGTGACCTCTGTGATGATTGGCGTTGTCAGTCCAGGCATTCTCGGCTTCTATCCAGGCACCCAACATGATATACATCTCGAAGTCTGGATTCTCATCCCTGAGCTGCTGTATGGCCTCTAGGAGTCGTTCAGCATGGGGGTAGTGAGAGGTATTGTAGGTTCGCAATAGCTTGACACCCATTGCGTCCAAGATTTTCATATCTTCTTTTAATTGGTCTACCGTAGGCACCTGATCGCGACTGCTACCGCGATAGCCCCCATAGGCAATTGCTGGGTAAGCCGGGTTGCCAAAAATTTCCTCAGCCGATGGACTTGATTTAGCCTCCGACGCCTGCAATGACTGTCCACAGGCTGCGACCAGGAATGCCAGCAGAGCCAATACACAAAGCTGTCTAACTTTCACCACAATAATACTCCCACGAAGCGCAAATAGCGTTGAAGCGATTATATTTCTCGATCATTGCGTTGCCTACCAATAACAGGTTCAAGGGTGCTTGTTTTGCGATCAACCCCTCAATGAAATAATGCTTTTATCTTTGTACACGCAAAATCTTTTCCAAAGTGAAAATACCGGCGAATACCGCCTTTTTATCTATATTGATGACTGCTACGGCGGCTCGGCCACCGCAAATATCCCCGTTTTAATCGAATACCGAAGGACGGGCTAAGGGCACTAGCCTATACTTATTAGAATATAGTCATGCCTTCCTGCAGGGGTCTGCCTCGAAGGTTGTTGAGCATAATAATAACCACGACATTAATCCCATGAATCCTACTACTGCACCGACCGCTACACAAAATAGTATACCCCTCAGTCAAAAAATTGCCTTTGGTATCGGCATGCTGGCCAACCAGATGTTTCCCGCGGCGCTGGGTATCTTTATGGTGGTTCTGGTACAGGGTCTGGGCATGAGTCCGATTCTCTGGTCGCTGATTTTCTTTATTCCCAAAGTGATTGATGCCATCACCGATCCGCTGATGGGTTATATTTCGGATCACACCAGCTCGCGCTGGGGAAAACGCAGACCCTATGTGTTTATCGGCGCGATAATAGCCGGCCTGTCATTTGTAATGATGTGGCAGTTGTCGGCAGAAAACGCCGAGATGTATAACTTTTATTACTTTCTCGCCTGGTGCTGTATCTTTTGGCTGGGAATGACAATCTTTGGCGTACCCTATGTCGCCATGGGCTATGAGATGAGCTCTGACTACCACGAGCGCACCCGGCTGATGGCTGTGGCCCAATGGATAGGACAGTGGGCCTGGGTTATCGCCCCCTGGTTTTGGGTTATCCTGTATGATCCAGAGTGGTTCGCTTCAGCGGCGGAGGGCGCGAGAACCCTATCACTGTGGGTAGGGGGCATCTGTATGCTGCTGGCACTGGTGCCTGCGCTGTTTTGCACTTTTAATAATACCGGCGACCAACAATCAGTGGTGGAGACTGGCAACCTGCGCGAGACCATGACAGACTTTGGACGCGGCATTTTGATTACTCTGCGCAACAAGCCCTTTCAAAAAATCTGTATAGCCACCTTTTTAATTTTTAATGCCTTCCAAACTGTGGCCGCTTTTTCATGGTTTATTGTGGTCTACTATATGAACGGTGGCGACACCGCCCAAGCGGGTGTGTGGCCGACTCTATTTGGTTCTGTGGGTGCACTCTGCACCTGTTTTTTGGTGATTCCCATAGTCAATCACTGCGCACAGAAATACGGCAAGAAGACCACCTTTCTGTATACCCAATCGGTCTCGCTGTTTGGCTACATTCTGTTTTGGTGGGGTTTCTCCCCCGAACACCCCTGGCTAATGCTATTGCCGCTACCGCTGTTTGCCTTCGGGATCGGCGGACTGTTCACCATTATGATGTCGATGACTGCCGATATCTGCGACCTCGATGAGCTGCAAACCGGCGAGCGCCGCGAAGGCACTTTTGGTGCTATCTACTGGTGGATGGTCAAGTTTGGCGCCGCCTTTGCCGGTGGTGCCAGCGGATTGATTTTGAGCCTTATTGGATTCGATCAAAGCGTCGCTGTTCAGAGTGAAGAGACCCTGAAATTATTGCGTCTCAGCTATATTGCCATTCCCAGTATTGGCACGCTGATCGCTATCTTGGTGATGCGAAATTACGATCTCGATGAACAGCGCGCCAATGAAATCAGAGCCCAACTAGAGGCGCGCCGCGGTAAGTTGCCGACCAGTTAGATCGGTTTTATACCACCCAGAAAAGGCCCCTGTTAAGGTAGCGGCACTCTCAGTCCGTTATGGATCTCAGAGTTAATCGCTATTCCAATCCAGGCTCGAGACCAACCTCGATTTTCACTACAGTGCCCTGTTTATCAAAGATCTGCATAGAAATTTCTGGATCGAGTTGATTGCCGGCGATTTCAGTCGTGTCGCCATTGGCAAAACTCAGTTTAATCGAAGTCTGTTTTGCCAGGTGGTAAATGACTGGAACCTGGCAGTAGGTAAAGCCCAATTGATCAATGTCCAGCGGCAGACTCTGCGATGTGCCATCAACAGCAAAGTAGGTCAGCGTATCCGGTTGTGACAAAAACTCTGATTTTCGCAAAATAAACGGTTTAAAGCTGATACAGCCTGCATCAACCAGCACACCCAATTCCATCAAGCGGGTAATTACTTCCTCTTTGACCTGCCCAGTCATGCCCGGCTGTTTAGCACCGGCAAATCCCGGGGTATGGGAATAGGGATCAGTGGGGAAAGCGCCGTAATTATCTGGAGTTTTATTGAAACCAATGCCGGCGCGAATATCAAAGTAACAGTCGGCTAACTTACCCATAATCACCGGATCGGTTCCGGTCTCTAAACCCTTGCGGAAGTTCTCCAGCGCGGCTAGTAATAACTTAGAAACCATGTGCCAGTAGATAGATCCCAGTCCCTCGTAGGCATACATGCCACCGGAGCGACCGGTAAACTGATGGTGATTGAAGACCGCTTCAAAGATTTCTTCTATCAGCGTTTGCTCCTGTGTCACCAGATCTCCATAGCCCTTATCGGCCAGAGTTCGCAGCACCGCTTTAGCACCCTCTACATTGTTTAGGGAACCGTTAAAATAGTGCCCCCCTTGAGCATCGGCTTCCACTAGAGAGTAGTCGCCATTGGATATCAATGCTTGCAGCAATTCCGAGCGCTCAAATTGCAACTTGGGTATAGTATTTTTATCCATAAACCGCGTGAGTTCACGGTCTGGATAAAGCAGGTAAGAGTGCTGGCGCGCGGTGTAGATATCCGACTGTTTTAGGGCAGTCAACACCTCGAGGGCCTGTTCTGGGCTTAAATAGCCAGAACTGAGAACTGCAACCTGTCCCTCTAACATTTCATACAGGTGGGTAATTTCAACCCCCTTATCAGTGGCAGTCATCAGATTGTAGGCGTGATAGAGACCATCCGCGCGGCGATTGGCGTCGATGCTGTGATCTATATACTCTAGGGATAGATTCAAAAATGCCAGCAGATCTGCGGTTTTAAGCAGCCGCCGCTTGCCAGAGAATCCATGTTGGTAGATGGATTGACGGAACTGACACCCGGCCTGACCCAGATCATCCAACAGGCACTTGCGCTGTGCATCGGTAAATTTTCCGGCAAGCAACTGGCGGTTATCTTGAAAAGTTTGGTTGATCGCCTCAAGGAAATCAACGATTTCAGGAGATAATTCTAGCTGCTCAAATTCAACGCCAGAAAACAGTTCCAGCAAATACTGCTGGTAGCGGCGCGTGTAGTAGAGTGTGACCATGGAGACGCCATAGCCAACCAGAGCATTGTTGGCATCGTTCCACTCTGGGCGCTGAGTGTTCATCCAAATACCAGCTTCAGGGATAAAATTTGACAGCTTACTGAGTACCGCGGCCAACAGTTTCTCGGTGAGATTGACATGGTAGACAGCCCCTTTCTGATCCCACAGCAATCGTCCATCGGCACCCACCTCACTGACTCGCTGCTGGATCAATTGCTCTGCATTCTCATCAAAGACAATCGTGTCATGGGGGTCTTTGAGCAACTGTTGATAGGGTTTGATTCGGTAGGGCACATTGGCATAGCAGAACAGGTCAGCGGTCAGGAACTGACGCAAAATACCTGGATGATAATTATTCGACAGCTCCAGGAACTTTAACAGATAAATAATCTGATGATCGCCCCAGTAGCCGATATTGGCCCAGGGATCATTGGGTTCGGGTTTTTCCCAGTCTATACCTGCCTTGGTAATTCGGTAGGGGTTGTAGCCATCCGCTGTTGAGGCATTGACAAATTTACTGATAATACTTTCAACATAATTGGGGATCGAAAGACTCAAGGCCTCCCAATTTTGAAAAATATCGCGCCAATTACCCTCGAAATTCAGCAGCTGGGATCCATCCTGTTTTTTGACCTCGATATTGAATTTGTTCCAAGGTCGTGAGGGGTCACCATGGCGGCGGCTAAAAGTTAGCGGCAGATACTCATAGCACAGGCGTTGCAGATCGGCATCTGCTGTGGCAGATGCCGCACGGATTAAATCGCCGTAATGGATAGCGTCATCAAGCCCTTGGAAAAACCCTTCAAATCGCTGGTAGACACTACGGTTAAAGCCCTTAACAAAGCCAATTAGATCCTCTTTGCAGACTGTGTAATTATCTACAAACAGGCCGCCGCGCATCACATTAAACAACACATTGGAGAAGTGATGGTTGGCACTTAACTTATCTTCGGTGACCTGCAAGCCATCGGCGATGCCGACAATTCGCGCCAAATTTTGTGATCCGATGGCTATATCATTTTCAAGATCATCGCCAATGTTCTTGGCGGTTTTCAGGTAGTGAATCAGATCTCGCACCTGAGCCGGTCCCTGATTGACATCGGCGACAATACTCCAAGTTCTCTCTTGCTGAGGGGCCATATGGATCTGAGCATTGATGAAATAGGCGCCGCGCCGCCCGCGGATATCAACTTCCTGCTGCACCTGCATGCCACTTCGGAACTGCTCCAGCTGGATTGAGGAGATAAGTCTTTTGGCATCGGGCAGGCCTACCGACCATGCCGTAGTGACCGACAGCGCCTCACTGGGCTCTGCACGATCTACCAGGATTGAGCTCATGCTGAACAGTCCCAGCCCGGTCTCTACCTCCAATTCGTTTTTTTTGTAGGCATCCACCAGACAGCTCAGAGAGTTCTGAACTGCCGACTCAACGCCATAGGGCAACAGATTTTCAATACCATCGAGGATTTCCACCACCACCTCTGCTGCACTATGGTTGGTCAGGGTTGAGGTCTTAACGAATCCATATTGATCGGAAGTGCGCCATGTGTAGCGGAAGGTCAATGAAAGATCGTGGTTGATCTCTTCAAAAATAAGCTTGTCGCCATAGACATTTTTGTACAGATTGCGGGTTGTGCGGTAAAGGCCCGCATACTGTTCAGAGAAAGGTTCCCATAGAGAACATCTGTCTTCGACTGTCACTAGTAACAGGGTTCGACTTCCGGTGTGGGAAGATCCATCACTGATCTTATCGTCCGAGTAGTAGGGAAACAGTGCGCTCTCTGAATTGACTCTGCCGGCTGTTAAGCCGCCACGGGTAGAGATAAACATCCAATGGTTAGAGTCGCTGACCAGACTGATAAAGAAGTCATCCATATGATCACAGTTACCAATCTGATAGAAAACTTCATTGTCTATTTTGATATAACGGCCACTAACCTCGACATCAGCGGACTGTCTGAGTTGTTTGCCAATATGCACAGGTCTTGGACTCATAGAATAGCCTAGTTGAAACTGTCAGCAGTGTTGAGATTTAAGCGCACTAAGTCAAAGGCACTATCTGATTATTCAAATATTGATAGGCTCCCAAATAGATAAACCTACCAGCCGAAAAAAACGTCGGTATTTTAGCCAATTTCACCAACCAATCTCTGAATGAATAACCCATTTTGCGACCAACTAGGGCTAAACTTGAGTTAAGTTGTCAAAAATGGCATTTTTTTATTATCTAGGTAGTGCGCACATACAGATTTAGATAATTTGCTCGACCGAACTGAATAGCTCTTGAAACAACTGGCGGTATCAGCACTGCAGGGATCAACCCATTGGGCCTAGCCCGGTTTTAACTCTTTGGAGGGAAGTGATCTATATTTCTATCGCCCTACTAAACAAACTCACGGGCGGTGACTGTTTACCAATTCGCCGACGCGAATTCAGTTAGTCACTGTGCGAAAGCCAATATGGGAGGAAGCGAGGGTGATATCCTGAGCTTGGCGCGCCGCGGGTCTAAACCGCTGACAGTAGTTATCCGAACAGAGAAAAGAACCCCCTTTAAGGGTCTTGACTGTGACCCCCGGTTGCTGAGGATCATAGCCAGCTTCACCGTAGTCCCGCTTGCGATCTGGACCATAGGGGCTATCAGTCAACTCCCAGACATTACCGGTAGTGTCGTACAGCCCATAGCCATTGGGCGCATAGCAACCCACTGGCGCACTGCCGGCAAAGCCGTCCTGCGCCATATTTTGGTAGGGGAATAGTCCCTGCCAGGTATTGGCCTTGGACTTGCCAGCGTGAGGACTCTCCTCTCCCCAAGCATAGGATGCCCCGTCCAATCCCCCGCGAGCGGCGTACTCCCACTCCGCCTCAGTGGGCAGCCTGCGTCCCAGCCATTTGGCATAAGCTGTGGCATCGGCATAGGTAACCTGCACAACAGGATGGGCGTCTTTACCTTCTACTGTACTTTCGGGACCCTGGGGATGTCGCCAGTTCGCCCCGGGCACAAACTGCCACCAAGCTGCAGGAGAACTGGCCACTCCGTCTTGCGGTGCGATAAATACCATGGATCCAGGCACTCTAAATTCGGCCGGTACATTGGGGAATTCCGCTTCAGACAACCCGCGTTCGGCATCGGTAATATAACCTGTGGCTTCAATAAAAGCCCTAAACTGGCGGTTGGTGACCTCAGTTTTATCCATATTAAAATCATCCACCTGAACAACTTTGACCGGCCCCTCATCGCTGTAGAAGCGCTGATCGCCAAACTTGAACTGGCCGCCCTGGATAGGAACAGTTTGATCAGCCACATCAGCCGTCAGACAGACCTCTGGAAGCGGATCGCGACCACAGGCATTGAGCATCAGTACGCAGAGCGCACAGAAACATGCTGTTATGGGTAGTCTATTCATAAGTGTGGATTATTATTATCGAGACTTGCGATTATAGAGGAGGGTAGTTGTCGAAACAATTTCACTCGCTGTAGATTGAGTCAATAGGCTATAGCTCGTTTGCTGAACGGCGCCAATCGATACGATTTTGCGGCTTGATAAATACCAACTGCGCATCACCTAGGACGCGCTCCAAAAAGCCCCCTTCGCTATAGCACAGATAGAATTCCCACATGCGGACAAACTGCTCCGAATAGCCCAGGGCCTTAATCTGCTCAATATTGTCAAAGAATCGCTGGCGCCAATGTTCTAACGTCGTCGCATAGTGGGGACCTATATCTTCGAGATGAAACAAGCGCATATCTGTGGCCTTTTTAATTGAATCGGCAATCGCGCTGACCGAGGGAATAAAACCACCGGGGAAGATAAAACGCTGAATAAAATCCACTGACTTAATAGCGCGATCATAGTTTTGATCGGCGATGGTGATCGCCTGAATCAACATAATCCCATCTGGCTTGAGGAGTGAACTGCACTTGGCAAAGTAAGTATCTAGATACTGGTGCCCCACCGCCTCGATCATTTCGATAGACACCAATTTGTCGTAACGGCCCTGAAGATCCCGATAATCCTGCAAAAGCAGGGTAATTTTTTCCTCCAGACCGGCGTCACTGATCCGCTGTTGCGCCAAGGCATGCTGCTGCTTGGAGATAGTAGTGGTCGTTACCCTACAGCCGTAGTGTGTAGCCGCGTAGACGGCAAACCCGCCCCACCCGCTGCCAATCTCAATCACATGATCCTCACTACTCAGCTGTAGTTTGTCGCAGATACGCTTGAGCTTGGCCACAGCTGCCTGATCCAATGTTGCGTCATCTGCCGGATAGTAGCCACTGGAGTACATCATGCTGGGATCGAGAAAGGTTTCAAACATTTCATTGCCCAGATCGTAATGAGCTTCGATATTGCGCCTACTGCCAACCTGCGTATTGCGGTTTAGCCAGTGGGCGAGACGTCTTAGGGGTGACTTAAACTTGGTTAAACTGCCCTCGACACGATCTAAAATATGGCGATTGCGCACCATCAAACGCACCAAATCAGTCAGGTGACTGCAGGTCCAATAACCCTGTATATACGCCTCTCCAGCAGCTAGTGTGCCACCAAATGCCAACTCAGAGTAAAAGCGCTGATCCAGCACCTGTATCTCAACCCTTGGAGCGCCATCCACTGGCTGATTGCCAAAGCTATATTTTCCATCGCCATCTTGAATGCACAACTGTCCCCAGGTTATCTGTCGGAGACGGCTCATTATTCCCCGTCGAGCCAGGCGATCGATCCAGCGAGGTTGTGTGGCCGTTAGCTGTGTGGAACTGTGTTTGTTCATACTAAATTTCCAGTATTCACGGTTTATTATTGATGTTTTTCGCCCGCATGACCAAGAAAGGGAACACCTTTGAACCAGATCTTTGCAGCTTGCCAGTATATGGCAGCCGTTACCTTGGCAGTCATCAGCGGTATTTTCAATAGATGTTTAGCGAGATTTGATGAATTAATTGCCTGGGACTCCAGAAGCAATTCCACGTCGAAGACTTTTTCCCCCTGACGGTGGTTCTCCATTTTAACCAGTAACTGTTCTCCGGGCAGTGAGAACTCAAACTGATAGTCCATATCCAACGGCATAAAGGGCGAGACGGTAAACCGCTTGGCGGTCTGATAAAAGTGATGTTCTGTCACTACCTCACCCGAAGATTTCCGCTGCTGTCCGTTGTGTTTCTCAGCTAATACGTAGCAATAGCACTGGCCCCAAGGGGTATTGGTAACCTCGGCCACGACACTGTGCAGGGTCTCGCCATCTTGCTCAAAACAATAGTAGAAGCTCACCGGATTGGACTTGTAGAACAGATAGCGCAAATTGGTCAGTAGCCGTATGGGGCCAGCGGGCCGGCTGCCAGTCTTTTCAGCGACCAGATCGCGTACCGACTGACTTAAAGACTGCTCCGCACAACCCATATAATCCGCGCGTCTAAACCAAGCAAAGTTGGCCCTACTGGTAGACCACAGCCAGTGACCGTGAAAGACCGAAGACAACTCATCCAGATCCAAATAGAGCATAAACACCTGATAGCGAAAGCCATTGTTAACTGGCAGATGCCGGTAATGGCCCAGAGTGCCACTGTAGAGGCGGCTATTCATGAATTCTGTGAAAACTGCTCAAGTGCGGCAAGGGCGCTGACCACACCATCCTCATGGAAACCATAGCGCCAATAGGCACCACAGTAGTAAATGCCATCGCGGTTGATCTCTGACTGGCGGGCCTGAGCGGCAACTGACTCTCTGGTGTAGATCGGATGGTGATAATGGATGCGCTTGAGTATCTTACTGGGGTCCACCGCGTCACTGTTGTTAAGGGTGACGCAGAGCTGCTCCTTACAATCCAAGCCCTGCAGTATGTTCATATTGTAGGTCACTGGCACCCTGCCCTGATCGCCCTGTAAAAGGTGGTAATTCCAAGCCGCCCAAGCGCGTCTGCGACGCGGCAAAACACTACTGTCAGTGTGCAGTAGTATCTCATTCGGCTGGTAGTGAATGGCCCCCAGTACCTGTTGCTCCATCTCGGTGGGCACCTGCAGTAGGGCCAGCGCCTGATCACTGTGGCAAGCCATAAACAGCGCATCGTAACGCTCTTCACCGTGCCGACTAGTCACCCATACCCCATCCTCTCGTCGCTCCACACTAGTGACCGGTGATTTCAGTCGGATTTTATCGCTAAACCCCCTAGTAAGCACTTCGACATAGGTTTTGGAGCCACCTTTGATCACATACCACTGAGGTCGATCCGCAACACTCAAAAGACCGTGGTTGTGAAAAAAGCGGATTAGGTAGCGGGCCGGAAACTGATACATCAACTGCAGGTCGGCAGACCATACTGCGGCGGCCATAGGCACCAGGTAATAGTCGATAAACATGGCGCTGTAGTTGCCCTGACGCAGATAGTCTCCCAGGGTTATATCGTCCCCATCATCCCTGAGCAGTGCCGTGGCTTGACGGTTAAAGCGCAGAATCTCGGATAGCATTTTCCAAAACCTTGGACGCAGTAGATTGCGGCGCTGGGCAAACAGGCTGTTGAGCGTTGATCCCATATACTCAAGGCCGGTGCGTTCACACTTAACACCAAAGCTCATGGTGGAAAGCTGCTCAGCCACACCCAACTCATTTAATAGTTGAATAAAATTGGGGTAGGTCCTGTGATTGAAGACAATAAACCCAGTGTCCACTGCGTAGTGCTGACCATTGATCTGGATATCATGGGTATGGGTGTGGCCACCCGGGTAATCGTTGGCTTCATAGACGGTTATTTGATGATCCCTGTTGAGATGATAGGCGGCAACATTGCCGGCAATGCCTGTACCTACAATAGCTACTTTCATAAGATTGAACTTATTGTTTGTTTTTGCGATCTATCTTTAATTTAGGGGGCTCGATGATGCGCCCTCTGTAACAGCTGAGTATCATAGCCAATGTCGGCGACTAGTGTCTGCAGTTGAGCGAACTTTTCAGCCGTTATCTGCGGACTGCGCGCCATAATCCATACGTAGTCGCGTTTTTGTCGAGCAATAACAGTGTACTGATAGTCTTCATCCAAATAAACAATTCTGTAGTCTGCCTTGATCGGCCAAATAAACTGCATACCCCACTGGGCATTGGATGTGATATTTTGTACAAAACCTGTAGCGCGAAAAATCTTGGGCTCACCCTCAGTGGAACCGGCATTAAAGGTGAAGGTGGTGGCAATGGAACCATCGGCATTCAGACTATAAGTCTCGATAGGGTTGTACGCCTCTCTCTCAAAGAAGGTGGGTATGCTGGCAATCACATACCAATCACCCATAAATCGCTGCAGATCAACAGCGTCAACTGTGTCCAGTGGGGGTCTAGTGTCACAGGCCGCCAAAAGCAAAACTACTGCTAAAAGAGATGGTCGGTTGATGTTCATTGCAGTTATCTCACCGTAGTAGGAACGAGATAGGTGCGTCTGCTTTTTTTAAAAGGTTGAAATTTTTGTGTGTGACACACCTACCTGAGAGTTACGCCTTGGTCGGTGAAAAAGATCAGGTTGTCAGGGTCATCCGCATTAATTGACGCTGTCCAGCCCATAATAAAATTTAATGGTGTAAAACACTCAACTGAATTGCCATGTTAATCGCATCTTTTGTACTATGATTTTTATTCTAGGTAAATCTTAGATTGAAGCAGACTGGCATCACCCTCCCAGTACCTCCCTACAATGTGGATAATCAAATAAGTGACAAGAAGGAAATCACCCATGGGTAAAAGAGAAGTTGTTATTTTAAGCGGCGTGCGTACTGCGGTGGCAGATTTTGGTGGCGGCCTCAAAGATTTACCTCCCACTGAGTTGGCAGCCAGAGTAATCGCAGAAGCGGTTGAGCGCTCGGGCACATCAGCCGCCGAGGTCGATCACTGCGTCGTGGGCTCAGTGATTCACAGTGATCGCCGCGATATGTATATGGCGCGCACTGCTTCAATCAAGGCAGGGCTGCCTATAGAAACTCCAGCCCTGACTGTCAATCGCCTGTGTGGCTCCGGACTTCAGGCAGTGGTCTCAGCCGCGCAAATGATCCTGCTGGGGGACGCCGAAACCGTTGTAGCCGCAGGTGCCGAATCCATGAGCCGCACACCCTATTGGCTGCCCGATGCGCGCTTTGGCAGCAAAATGGGTGATGGTAGCACTGTGGACCCTATGTTGGGCGCGCTGACCTGCCCAATCGGTGATACTCATATGGGCATCACCGCAGAGAATCTAGCCGAAAAATACAGTATAACCAGAGAACAACAGGATGCGCTGGCCGCCGAGAGTCATCGCCGCGCCCAGCGCGCCATCGAGGAAAAGCGTTTTCAAGAGCAGATCCTACCCGTAGAGATAAAAACACGCAAAGGCGTCACTGTGTTTGCCCAGGACGAACACGTGCGCTTTGATTGTGATGCGTCCAGCATGAGCGGTCTGCGCCCCGCCTTTAAGCCTGACGGCAGTGTTACCGCTGGCAATGCCTCGGGAATTAATGATGGTGCCGCCGCTCTAGTGATGATGGAACGCGCTGTCGCCGAAGCCAGGGGACTGCAACCCATGGCACGTATGTTGGGTTACGCTGTAGCTGCTGTTGATCCAGCGATTATGGGCATTGGCCCCGCGCCAGCGGTGCGCCAACTGCTGGAAAAAACTGGGGTGACCATAGATCAAATCGACTTATGGGAAGCCAACGAGGCATTTGCCGCTCAGGCTCTAGCCGTTACCCACGAGTTAGGTTTAGATCCGGAGAAGGTCAACCCCAATGGCTCGGGCATCAGCCTCGGACATCCGATTGGCGCTACGGGGGCAATAATCTCTGTCAAGGCACTTTACGAGCTGCAGCGCACCGGAGGGCGTTATGCAGTGGCTACTCTGTGCATTGGCGGCGGTCAGGGCATAGCGGCACTGTTTGAACGCTGGCAGTAGGTGTCTGTATAAGCTATGAGTATTGTTCTGTCATTAATCTGACAGCCACTGCGCGAGTTTGGGCAATACTTTCTCAGCAGTAATTGGCTTAGACAGATGGTCATTGGCGCCAAGCAGAATTGCCGCTTTAATAGCACTATCCCTCTCCGCCGTCAGCGTGATGATCGGGATAGAAGCACCACCCGCTTTGCGTTCACGACTGCGAATCGCTTGTATTAGCTCTAACCCACCCATCATTGGCATTTGCATGTCTGTTATCAGTAAATCACAGTGATTGTCGCTAAGCGTAGCCAATGCCTCTTGACCATTGCCTGCTTCGAGACAGTCAATATCCCAGCCGCGCAATACCTCTTTTACTAGAGCCCGGTTTAGCTGATCATCATCAGCGATTAACACCGTTTTCTCTGACAGTAGTTCGGGCTGAATAGATACCCTACTGCAGGGCACAAACGTCTTTAGTTCATTCATAAAGTATTTATCCTCTTTGGGCTTCTGGGAGGATATAACAGGAAAGGACAGGGTAAATACTGTGTATTGATCCAACTCTGATTCACAGGTGATATCCCCGCCAAAAGCAAGCATAGCCCGCTTACAGTAGGGTAGGCCCAAGCCAGTGCCGCCCTGCTTGCCTGCAGTATAGAAATTATCAAACAGCTGAGGAATAGCAGTGGCGACAATTCCCGGGCCATTATCACGGACTTCGATCAAATTCTTATCGACAGTAGTCTTCAGGGTAATATCAATACGCCCATTGGGGAGAGTTTTACTAAACCACAGTGCATTCTGCAACAGATTAAAGACCACATATTTGAACATTACCGGCTCTGCCATCAGCTTGAAGTCCTCACCTGTCACCGATATGGACTGAGCCTGCTCTATCTCTTCGTAAGCGTATTCTGCCACCGCTTCCGCAACCACTGCCCGTGCCGAGAGCCGCTGAAATCTACCTGGGTCAATAGGCTTATCTCTAATTGAATCCAACGTGATATCGATTTGCTGCAGCGCCTGATCAATTACTTTCTGAGCGTGGTTGACATGGTAACTGACCACCGGCTTTGCGCCGTCAATTTGAGATAATTGCCGCTGTATCAATTGTAAACTGCCATGCAACTGCGCCAGCGGATTGCGCATTTCATGGGCTATTGAAGCTGCCAGCCCTCGCAATAACTTGCTCCTGTAATTCATATTCAGCTTGGTTACCCATTGATAGCCACCAATAAACGGTAGTCCCATGGACAATAGGTACAGTAAAAATCTTGACTCCGGATCTTGTGAAAAACTGTAGCTGAAAAGGAACCCTTCAACCCAAAAATATATGCCTTGTGAAATTACATTTACCAAAAGAACATACAGTAAAAATTCCAATATGTGGGCAAAAAAAATAGCACAGGTTACGAGCACTAAGCTGGTGCCAATGACCCATGCCAATATGGAGGTATTATGTTGATTGTGCAGATTATGCATAAACAAATAGACTGCCGTCACACCATGAGATAGCGAAAAGCAGCGTTGCGACCAGCATACCAACCATTTGAATTTTTTTTGCCAGTAGTAGCTGCAGGCAAGCAAAACGCAGGTTGAGATGCATAGCACCCTCAATATTATGTTATCGTGGAAATCGGTCTCTGGTTGTGTATATTGGATAGCCAACAAAAATGCTATTTGCCCAAGCAATGTTAACCATGCAATTATGATTCCTATTGATTTTCTGAGTTCATCATCAGCTGTTGGAAAATGATTTGGCTGTAAACGTAAAGGCAACATGGTCACTAGTTATACCTCGCCGGATCTGTCTCCCATGCCTAGTTGCACAGCACCCACGAACTGCGTCCCAGATATAGATATTTGTTGAAAGTTACTGCTATTAAATGCCTACGCTTTTGAGAACATCACTGCCTGCGTTTATATATTCAGACGGTAATTGAAGGGGGATATAAAGCGTTTTGTTTGCCTCTGCATATACCAGTTTTACAAGCTACCACTAAGTAATATAGACAAAAAGAAACGGTTTGTAGGAAAAAATACTCAGCGTCTTTTGCTGGAAAGTTCTGATTCTAATTTCGAGTGGCAAATTTCTATTTGAATTTTGGCATCCAACCTAAACCAGTTAGATCCTGGCAGTAGGTAATTTCGTCAGCAAAACCCGTCGATTTCACCTTGTTTTACGGATAGATTTCCGAAGGCGCAAAGAAGAGTGCCGTGCAAGTTCATTAGCACTCTGTAACAGCAGCATCTTGCGATAGCAATTTGGGGGAAGACAATGCTTGGGTTTTATCAATTGGTGAAACCTGTTAGTTTCAACTGGGAAAAATGGCCAATTTCCAATCAAGACAAAGACTTTGGCAGTCTACAGACAAACTCTGCTCCACCGTTGAGACTGGATTTGATAATCAGTGTCCCACCACAACTGTTGAGGGCGTGTTTTACAATCGATAGCCCCAAACCACTGCCACCGGTATTGGAATTGCGACTGCTATCGCCGCGATAAAAACGCTCTGTCAGCCGCGGTATTTCATCGGCATCTATCCCGATACCGTTGTCTTGCACCACCACGTCGACAGCATCGGTGAGCGAAGTGACTGCAATGCTAATATCCGCGCCCTGAGGATTGTGCAGCACTGCGTTGAAGACGATGTTGCCGAGCGCACTGCGAAGACTGCGACTCTCTGCCATCACATTGATTTGCGCATCGCAGTCGAGGGTCAGGCTGTGCATATCCCCACTCAAATGCTCTGCCTCCACCATAATCTCTGTGAGCATCTCCAGAAGGTTTATCGACTGTTGCCTTGCATTTGGCGGATTGGACTCCAGGCGAGATAACAAAATAATATCGTCGGCAAGGGTTTGCATGCGATCGACTTGGGATGACATCTGCCCCAGCGCCTTATCTAACAGCGGTCGGTTGTGTTCTTGGTCTCGCAATGTGTCTATATAGCCGCGCATTACTGTTAGCGGTGTGCGCAACTCATGGGAAATATTGCCGACAAACTCCTTGCGCACCTGCTCGAGATCACTGAGCCTGGTGATATCAGTGACTACTAGTACAATTTCATCCTCACCAAAAACCGAGGCGGCAAATTCTATTTTTCGATCCTGCTGGGCTGGCGAAGGCAATTGTAGGGGCTCTGGGAACTCATCTCGATTGATAAAGTTCACGAATTTGGGATCGCGGATAAGATTGGTGATGGCGCTACCGCGATCACTGGAACGCAGGCCGAGCAACCTGCTGGCCGATTTATTCCACCAATCTAGGGTGCGATCGGGCAACAGGATCAACACGCCCTCGTCTACCGCTTCGGTAACTCGCGTCACTCGCCTAATGGTGCGACGCATTTTCTCTTGAGCGCGTTTGTGGCGGCGGCGTTGCCGGTTGAGCGTATCGGCAAATTCTCCCCAAGCGCCGTCGGTGTCGGGTGGAATGCCGCGCATACCCTTATCAATCCAAGAGAACAGACGAGAGATAATGCGAAATGCCCAGATCACATAGAAACAGGCCCCTGCCAGCAGAGCCTCAATGGGTTTATCGAGATTTAAACCCACCGCCAATGAGAATAGCGCCACTAAAACAACGCGCCAAATCTCGTTTTGCATGCCCAGTCGCAACGAATTTACACCCTTTTCTATGCATTTGGTAACTTTGTGGAGAAGCGATAGCCAGCTCCCCGCACAGTCTGCACATAGTTCTCGTGACCTGCAACTGAAATTGCTTTGCGCAACCTTCGGATATGAACATCCACTGTCCGCTCATCTAGATAGACATTGCTGCCCCAGACATAATCGAGAATTTGATCCCTCGAGTAGACGCGCTCTTGATGGGTGATAAAAAATTGTAGCAGGCGGTACTCAGTGGGCCCCAAGTTAATCGGCTGTTCACAAATGCTGACGCGGTGACTGATCGGATCGAAAATCATCTCCCCCACAGCGATGGGTTCTTTGAGCTCCTCACGGCCAATTCTTCGCATTACCGCTTTGACTCTTGAGACCAACTCACGAGGAGAAAATGGCTTGGCAACATAGTCATCGGCGCCGGCGTCCAGACCAAAAACTCGACTGTCCTCCTCGGCCTTAGCGGTGAGCATAATTACCGGAATGTTCTCGGTTAATTCCTCGCGCTTAAGGCGCCGCAACAGCTCCAATCCAGAGGTGCCCGGCATCATCCAATCCAACAGAATTAAATCGGGGTGACGGTCAATGACCGTGGCATAAGCTTGCTGTGCACTTTCAGCTTGCAACACATTGTAGTCAGCTGCTTCAAGAGCAATGCACAACATATCTCTAATCGCCGACTCGTCGTCGACCACTAGAATGGTGTGCTTGGGCATAACAATCGCCTTTTGTAACTTCAACTCATCAGTCATTAAAAAACCTCTGTGTGACATAATTATGACATCAATGTCAGGATTAAATATCTAGGATTTCAGAAAAGCTTTTGTAATTCACCTCTGAAAGTCGAATTTTATGACGCAATATGCATAATGACGTCTCAGTTAACTCAATGGAAACCACCATGAAAATTCAAAAAAACCGTGCCGTAAGCTTCCACTACACACTGACCGATGATGATGGCAATAACTTAGATAGCTCCGCCGGAACGGACCCACTGGCCTATCTCCATGGCGCCGGCAGTATTATTCCCGGATTGGAGAGCGCTCTTGAGGGCAAATCAGTGGGGGACTCCCTAGAAGTTGCGGTGGTCGCCGCCGAAGGCTATGGCGAGGTACAACAGGAACTCATTCAAGAAGTACCGAAATCCTCATTTCAGGGTGTTGATACTATTGAAGTCGGCATGCAGTTCGAAGCTCAGACCAGTCAGGGAGGCACGGTACCAGTCAGCGTCACCGCAGTCACTGATGACACGGTCACGGTTGATGGCAATCATCCGCTAGCTGGCGTTAATCTCAATTTCGATATCTCGATTGAAGATGTCCGTGAAGCCACAGAAGATGAAATAGCCAACGGCCATATTCACCAACCCGCTGGACAACCTCAGGGATAATTGAACACCACACCATGGGCAAGTTTCATAAATTGGTAATGCAACGGGATTAAACTATCGTCGCTGATACATGGGGCACTAGCATGACAATACGGGTTGGAATCAATGGCTTTGGTCGCATCGGTCGCCTGGCACTGCGGGAGTGTTGGGGTCGCAGTGATTTTGACATCGTGCATATCAATGAGTGCGCTGGGGATGTCCACAGCGCCGCTCATCTGTTGCAGTTTGATTCCGTTCACGGCCGGTGGGACGCCGATATTGCCGCTAGTCAGGGCTCACTGATTATCGACAACCATAAAATCAGTTATTCCCAACAACAGCAAATAGATCAGACCCCCTGGAAACAAGGGGGAGTTGATCTGGTTGTCGAGTGCACTGGTACCCTGAAAACCCCGGAGGCACTGGCACCGTTCTTTGATCAGGGCATCCAAAAAGTAGTGGTATCGGCACCGATTAAAGGCCATTCTCGAGAGCAGGTGCTGAATGTAGTAATGGGCATAAATGACAGCGAGTATCAGAGTCAAAACATCGTCACCGCCGCTTCCTGTACCACCAACTGTATAGCCCCTGTAGTGGATGTGCTGCACAAATCTTTTGGTATAGCGCATGGTTCGATTACCACCATTCACGATATAACCAACACCCAGAGTATTCTCGATGAATACCACAGAGATCTGCGTCGTGCGCGGGCCAGCAGCCTCTCCCTTATCCCCACTAGTACCGGGTCGGCAACGGCAATTACCGAGATATTCCCAGACCTCAAAGGGCGCATCGACGGTATTGCCGTACGCGTACCCCTAGCCAACGCCTCTCTAACTGACGCTGTGTTTGAACTCCAACAAGAGGTGACCGCAGACACTGTGAACCGCGAATTGCAAGCCGCTGCCCAGGGGCGCTTACAGGGCATCCTTGGCTATGAGGATCTACCCCTGGTATCAGTGGACTATACCAACGACAAGCGTTCAGGAATTGTCGACGGGCCCTGCACCAGGGTTATCAATAAGACTCAAGTCAAACTATTGATTTGGTACGACAATGAAATTGGCTATGTCAATCGGATGATGGAGTTAGTGGCTAAAGTTGCCAAGTCGATATAATCTAGCCCTTCGACCTTCCCTACTAGCGCTATGATGCCAGGTTCTGCAGTCCAACAATATATCACTGTCACCCTCAGCTATTGGGCATTTACCCTTACTGATGGTGCACTGCGCATGCTGGTTTTGTTGTTTTTTCACGGTCTGGGTTACTCGCCCCTTGAGATCGCTAGCCTGTTTTTACTCTACGAATTTTTTGGCATGGTCACCAACCTCTATGGGGGCTGGTTGGCGACCCGTATCGGTCTAAATTCAACCCTGCAAATTGGCCTATTGCTGCAGATTTTGGCGCTGGCAATGCTGACCGTGGATTCGACCCTACTGTCTGTGGTCTATGTGATGGCGGCTCAGGCACTATCGGGCATTGCCAAAGACTTAAACAAGATGAGCGCTAAGAGCAGTATCAAGCTGCTGTTGGCAGATGATCAACAGAATGCGCTCTATCGCTGGGTAGCCAGACTGACTGGCTCTAAAAACACATTGAAAGGCCTGGGGTTTTTCCTCGGTGGCGGCCTGATGGCCACAGTCGGATTTCGCGGTGGGCTTATAGCTATGATTGTGCTGTTGAGCATCACATTAATCGCCAGCTTGGGACGGCTGGAATCGGGCACCACCAGCTACAAACCAAAGTTCACTCAGCTGCTCTCCAAGAGCAGACCCATCAACCTACTTTCGGCGGCGAGATTTTTTCTGTTTGGCTCTCGGGATATCTGGTTTGTGGTTGCCCTGCCAGTATTTTTGCACAGCCAACTGCAATGGACTCACCTCGGCGTCGGTACATTTATGGCCAGCTGGATCATAGGCTATGGTGTAGTCCAAGCATTGGCGCCTGGTATCACTGAGGGTAGTCGGGGTCAGGCACCCAGTGGTTTCAACTTGCTGTGGTGGGGAGTCTGGTTGAGCGTCATTCCAATAGCTATTGCGCTGTGCCTGTGGCTGTACTTGGACCCCGCTTATAGTCTTATTATCGGTCTAATTATTTATGCCGCTGTTTTTGCCATCAATGCCAGTATCCATTCATTTCTTATTGTCGCTTACGCCGAGCGCGACTCTGTAGCTACAGATGTTGGTTTTTACTATATGGCCAACGCCGCGGGACGACTTGCCGGCACCCTGCTGTCCGGTATGATATTTCAGCAGTATGGATTGATCCACTGCCTGTTGGGCTCGGCAATTATGGTAGCTTTCAGCGCACTGATTGCCGCTAAACTTCCAGATTGAAGCAAGTATTTCAACCTAAATCTAAGGTCATCTTTTCTCTTTACAGGCGTCTCAACCTGTTCAGCATCGACAATCTCTGATACATTGCCGCCCTCTGAAACTAAGGCGAAAAAACATCATGAGTGATGAAAACAACATTGCGATGGATCCCAACGGACTCTACCGCGAGGAGAACTACACAGATCAAAAATCTGGCGCTATCCGCAAATTAATTCCTATCAAATCTGACGGATCAGAGGATCCTGATCGCGAAATTAGCTTTTTCGGCTCGGCTCAGGTGATGACACCAATGGGCGCCATGCCGTTGAATTTTGCCTTGGATGGTACCACCATCGGCGAAGCCGCAGAGGACTTCGCAGACAAGGCTCAGCTGGCAGTTGAAGAGGCGGGACGGGAACTGGAGCGGATGCGTCGTGAACAGGCCTCGAAGATTGTGGTTCCAGGACAGGGTGGACCAGGCAATGGCCCCGGCGGAAGCGGAATTATAACCTAGACAGTTAATGTCTCTAAAAAACCTCGATTAACTGTTTACTTCACAATGACCCCAGGGGGGCTAAGCTTGAAAATCAGTGCCCAAATGATACTGATCAGCTGGGTGCAACAGGGTTGAGAAGCTCACCACCTGATCTCGCTGCCAGTCTCTGCGGGATAACTGTAGCCCCAGAGGCGCCCGCTGTTCACTGAGCTCCAATGCCAAACGCTGACTGGCGCTAGGTATTACAGCCTGCAGTTGGAATTGGCTTGAAGTGACGGGTGCAATCCAGTTTAAGTAGGCATCTGGGGTAACCTTGGTAAATTTTTGCTTTAACAGTGCCGGCGCCAATGTCGGATTGACACTGGTACGCTGCCATTGAATCGGCATCTGGCCACTGAGATGCAGCACCGTGCAGCGATAGATTGTCTCCCCTGGGTGTAATTGCATCAGGGACGCTGTCTCGGCATCTGCTGGCACGCTGTCCAGTGCCAATAGTTTGTGGCTGTGGGTGCCTGCTGTGCGCGCTTCAGCTACCACGTCGATCAAATCAAGGGACGGCGAAATTACAGGCTGATCTTTGACAAAGGACCCCAAGCCTGGGGTTCGATCAAAAAAACCCTCATCGGCAAGTTCTTTCACCGCGCGCCGCGCAGTCATCCGACTGACTGAAAAAGTATCGCACAGAGCCTGCTCCGGTGGAATTCGTGTACCCGGTGGCCAGTCTCCAGATTCTACCTTGTCACGCAAAAACTGTTTGATCAGTGCGAAGCGTGGCAGAGGACGCGATTGTTCTTTGCTACTCATAAAGACTCATTTGTATATACATTTAATTGTATATACTATTAAAATAGAAATCCAATAGGAACCTAATAAATTTCGACATTAGCCTATATATGTATATACAATATGATAATTCAATCAGAATAGCAAAAGTTTCTGTTGGCGTGACATTTTTTTAATCTGCGCTTCCCGCACGGCCGCACTGCGACGATTGTGCCCCGCTTCGGTGTAGACATATTCTATTGCTCTGCGACCGCGAAAAAACTTGGCGCCCCCATTGCCCGATTGATGCTGTTTCAGTCGGCGTTCAAGATCAGTAGTTATGCCCGTGTAAAGGCTCTGATCGTCGGCGCGGATGATATAGACAAACCACTCTGATGCTAACTTGGCAGTCATTGCGCCACTGCCCTCAGCGGGCCGCCACAGTGTTGACAGCGATAAACTGCTTTACGCAACAACACTCGGCGATGCCTGATGGCGGTCAGCTGGTGAACTTGGCACTCACATTGGTAACTAAAACGCTGGTACTGTCTGACAGGAATTCCCTCTAGACTGTATTTGGCAGTGGCCACTGGCTCAGCACCAAGGGCTGTCATCACCGATCGCCACTCCTTACCGTGGGGCTTAATGCACCTTATACCCCATAGGCAGTCGGCGATGAAGTGGGCAACTTCGTGGGGGACGGTCTGCCGCAAACTGTAGGCATAGTGCTTGGCAAATAACCAGGGGTTGTAGCGAATACGCCGACTGGCATCAAGGCGCTGATACATACCAGCACAGCTGCCTTTTAGGTCAAACAACACTGGCAGGGAAGAAAACTGTCGATCATAAAGCTGACCCGCTTTTTTAATACAATCCTCTGTGGCCGCCACTACCTCAGCTTTTTGTGATTCGCTAATCGGTTCAATTGGCACCGTCATTCACCTTTGATTTGCCACTGCGGGAATTATACCTTGGCAGCAAGGACTTTTTGCTACCATGGGTTATTAAATTCGATCTTTGATGGCTGGCATTAGGCTTTTGATCTCAGATATTTTATGGGATTCTGCTTTGCGGGTATAATTGCATCCCTATGAATGTCGATCTCCACTGCCACACCAATCTATCCGATGGCGCACTGAGCCCCGAACAGCTAGTCGATCTGGCCGCTCAGAGAGGCGTTGATATGCTGGCGATTACCGATCACGACAGCATTGCTTGCTATGCGCAAATTACTCCATCAACTAGCAACATCAAAATAATCACCGGGATTGAGTTCTCAACCACGTGGCGCAATAGGGGAGTTCATATTGTCGGCCTCAATCTTGACCTTGCGGACAGCGCGCTGTTACAGGGTGTAAATCGACAGTCCAGCGCGCGCACCGAGAGAGCGCAAAAAATTGCTGAAAAATTGCAAGGTTTTGGCTTTGAAAACTGTCTAGAGGGGGCAGAGAAATATACCGATGGCGGTCAACTCGGGCGCCCTCACTTTGCCCGATATCTGGTGGAAATTGGCGCTGTGACCACCGTGCAGCAGGCTTTTAAACGCTATTTGGGGGCCGGCAAAGCAGGGGATATCAAACAGCAGTGGGCCGAGCTTGGGGAGGTGATCGCCTGGATACGCGGCGCCGGTGGTGTAGCAGTGTTGGCCCATCCAACTAAGTATAATATGACCAGAACCAAACTGTCCGAGTTACTTGAGGAATTCGTGGCACTGGGTGGCGAGGGGATGGAGGTAATTTCTGGATCTCAGTCACCATCAGTGACCCAATCCATGGCTGCACTCTGTCAGCAATTTGGCCTGCTGGCATCCTGTGGCTCAGATTTTCACAGTCCCGAACAACCCTGGGCTGCCCTCGGCAAAGTGCCGGCACTGCCGAGCAACTGCAAACCTGTCTGGTCGCGGTGGCTAGAGCAAAAACACTAAGATCCACAGCCCTCAATTCCCCAGTTACTAATTACTGTGTATACTGACGCCCGCTAATTTTTCTCGAGGAATATACAGCGTGGATATGTTTACTTTTATTGGTCAAGAGTGGCTGTTAATCACCGTTCTCTTCGCGCTCATTGCGCTGTATATCACTATCAGCCGCAAAGACAGCGGGCTGCCAATGCCCTCAAGCGAGCTGGTGAGACTGATGAATGCTGAGCAGGCAATGCTGCTAGATGTGCGCTCAACCGGTGACTTCAGTGCCGGACATATTCAGGGATCAATCAATATTCCTCACACCAAGGTTGCCACTCGCGTTAGCGAGCTGGAAAAATACCGTGAGACTCTGATCGTGGTCACCGATCAGATGGGACAACATGCCGGCAGTGTGGGTGGGTTGCTCTCCAAGCAGGGCTACCAGGTTCGTCGCCTAGCTGGCGGCATCAGCGGTTGGCAACAGGATAATTTGCCTCTGGTCAGAGGCAGCAGAAGCTAGATCACAGATTGCACTAAACAGATTAAGCACTATGACGGCAAAGGTTGTTCTATACGGCACCAAATTCTGCCCCTATTGTGTTGCAGCAAGATCATTGCTGAATGCCAAAGGCATCGCATTTGATGATATAGCGGTAGACAATAATCGGGCTTTGCGCGCGCAGATAGCAGAGCGCAGCGGTCAGCACACGGTCCCACAAATCTGGCTTGGGGAGCAGCATATTGGAGGCTATACTGACCTTTATAAGCTGGAATCGGGCGGCGATCTAGATCGACTGCTCGCTGAGCACTCAAGCACGTGAACGGGCGTATGACCAAGCGTATAAAAAGACACCAAGCATTATTACTAAGTAACCCAAAGCACTAAAGGTTTTCTATGACTGACGAAGCAACCACTGCGAGCACTGAAACGCAACAGCCACAGTTTTCCATTCAGCGTATCTATGTAAAGGATATTTCTTTCGAAACACCTCAGGGCGCCGCCGCCTTCCAAAAACAATGGAAACCCAAGGTGAGCCAAGACCTCAACACCAAATCCAAAAAAATCAGTGACGATCTCTACGAGGTAGTGTTGCGAGTGACTATCACCATGGCTGATGAGGACAGTACGCTCTATTTAATTGAGGTTGAACAGGCCGGTTTATTCACCATCAAAGGGTTCGCCGAGCAGCAGCTACCTCAGGTGATCAATGCCACTTGCCCGAGCATACTGTTCCCCTACCTGCGAGACACCATCGACAATATTGTAACCAAGGGTAGCTTCCCCGCACTGATGTTGCCGCCAATTAATTTCGACGCCCTATTTGCCAATGCCGTGCAACAGGCCGCTGAAGAGACTAACAGTGCCGAGAGCGGTGAAGGTGAGACTAAGCACTAGCGCCTTTGCAGTGCTGTAGCAGCCCGCGAGTGGTTGGGTCTGTTGAGACTGGCACAGATATAGTCTCCCGCGGCGATCAGTTTGGGCAGATCTACACCATGCTCAATACCCAAGCCGTTGAGCAGGTAGACCAGATCTTCCGTGGCCACATTGCCAGAGGCTCCCTTAGCGTAGGGGCAACCTCCCAACCCGGCAACTGAACTATCAATGACTGCAATTCCCATTTGCAGGGCTCGCAGTATATTGGCCAGCGCCTGGCCATAGGTGTCATGCATATGGACCGCCAGTTGCTGTGAAGGTATATGTCGCAATAAGTGCGCCAAAAGCACTTCAGTTGAGGCCGCAGTGCCGACGCCAATAGTGTCCCCCAACGAGATCTCGTAGCAGCCCAAATTCAGCAACTGTTCAGCTACCGCAACCACAGATTGCGGCTGCACAGCCCCCTCATAGGGACAGCCCAGCACACAGGAGATATAGCCACGCACCCTGACACCCGAGCTGGCAGCCTTTTTTACTAGCGGCTTGAAGCGCTCCACGCTTTCGGCAATCGAACAGTTAATATTTTTTTGACTAAAGGTCTCAGAGGCGGCGGCAAACACTGCGACTTCTTTTACGCCACTCTCAAGGGCTCGATCCAAACCCTGCATATTGGGGGTGAGGGCGGCATAGGTGGTGTCGGCGGACAGTGGCAACTGGGACAGAACCTGATCACTGCCGGCCATTTGCGGCACCCATTTTGGACTGACAAAACTTCCCGCCTCGATATAGCGCAGTCCAGATGCAGAGAGCTGACGAATAAACTCAAGCTTGGTCGACACCGCTACTGTGGCCTGCTCATTTTGTAGACCATCGCGAGGACCAACTTCAACAATGCGTACTGATTTGGGGTAACTCATCAGTCTGTCTCTGGGGATTTATTCCCCCAACTTGTACTCTTGCAGTTTGCGTGTCAAGGTGTTTCGCCCCCAACCTAAAAGCTCTGCAGCATCTTTTTTGCGCCCGGCGGTATACTCTAACGCCACTCCGATCATAGCGCGCTCGAACTGTGGAACGGCCTCGGTCAGAATCTCTCGGTGTCCCAGCCGCAACTGGCGCTCCGCCCAGCGACACAGGAAGACATGCCAGTCTCCATCGCGATTGGGTTGCTTTTCTGATGCCTCACCGCGAAGTTCTGGCGGTATATCCGACAACAACACCTCTCGTCCGGCAGCCATCACCGTCAGCCAGCGGCAGGTGTTTTCCAACTGTCGTACATTGCCAGGCCAAGGCAAGTTATAAAAGAAATCTTGAGCTTCTTGAGACAACACCTTAGATTCCATTTCCAGTTCCCTAGCCGCCTTCTGGAAAAAGTGGTTCATCAGCTCGGGTATATCTTCGCGGCGATCAGCGAGGCGCGGAAGATGAACGCGAATAACATTTAGACGATGGTAGAGATCTTCGCGGAACCGGTTTTGATCCACCAACTTTTCCAAATTCTGGTGAGTAGCTGCAATAATTCTCACATCCACCTTGACCGATGTGTGTCCTCCCACTCGATAGAACTCACCATCAGCAAGAACTCGCAACAATCGCGTTTGCGCCTCGGCCGGCATATCACCGATCTCATCCAGGAAAAGGGTTCCGCCATCGGCCTGCTCAAATCGTCCTTCACGGCGCTGGGCAGCGCCGGTAAATGCACCTTTTTCGTGACCAAACAATTCAGACTCGATCAAATCATGGGGTATTGCGGCCATATTGAGGGCAATAAATTTGTTGTTTCGCCGCGGGCTGTGCCTGTGTAGAGCCTGAGCAACCAACTCTTTGCCAGTGCCGGACTCACCGTTGATCAACACCGTAATATTGGAGTTTGAAAGCCTACCAATAGCGCGAAATACCTCCTGCATAGCTGGCGCCTCACCGATAATTTCGCGGGCAACTTTGGGCGCCTGTATCTCTAGCTGGGTGGATTTCTGCTCCTTAGAAAAGGTGATTCCCCGCCGGGCAACATCTACTAATTCCTTAAGATCAAAGGGTTTTGGCAAATACTCAAAAGCTCCGCCCTGATAGGCGGCAACTGCACTGTCGAGGTCGGAGTGGGCCGTGGTTATAATGATCGGGATATCTGGTTTGTCGCTGTGGATGCGCTTGAGTAGCTCCAGTCCGTCCATACCCGGCATGCGAATATCAGAAATAATAATTTCCGGCCTGCCCAGATCGAGCGCTGAAAGCAGCTCTTCGCCAGTCTCAAAACTTTTAACGCCTATACCCTCACGGCTTATAGCCTTCTCCATCACCCACCGCAATGAACGATCATCTTCTGCAATCCAAATCTCTGAAGTCATTTTATGGTTAATCCTTTATTGGTAAAAATATGGTGAAGCTGGTATCACCGGGTTTCGATTCACATTTAATCATCCCCTGATGACTATTAATGGCGGTCTGAGCAATAGTTAACCCGAGACCCGTGCCATCGGATCTACCACTCACCATGGGGAAGAAAATTTGGTCTTTGATATCCGCCGGTATGCCCGGGCCGTTATCGATAATGTCGAGCTTGCAGATCATTTTGTGGCTGGCACCAGCGATAGTGAAACTGCGATGTACCCTTGTTCTAAACAGAATTCTGGGGGCGCTGTGATCACAGTCGAGCAGCGCCTGCATGGCGTTGCGCGCTATATTGAGCACTGCTTGAATAAGCTGTTCAATATCACCCTCAATGGGAGGGATACTGGGGTCATAATCCCGATCAAGGGTAATTTGCCCTTGAAGCTCAGCTTGCAACAGAGCAAAAACCCGCTCAGTTACCTCATGGATACTAAGGGTTGTCACCTGGGTTAGCTGATTAGGCCCCAGCAGTCGATCCACTAGGTTCCTCAGTCTATCGGTTTCCGTGGTGATGATTTGACACAACTCCCGCGCCTCATCATCTAACATTTGTTCAGCGATCTCTTCATCCAGCAACTGAGCAGCGCCACGAATACCGCCCAAAGGATTTTTGATTTCGTGGGCCAGGCCGCGAATCAGGTTTTTCGATGTGTCATGCGCCGACAACAGTGCCTCATCTCGGTTGATCTTTAAAAAACGATCAATTGGCTGCATCTCCATCAACAGCATCTTTCTCGCATTTAATTCTATGGGCGTTACTGAATAGTCCACCTGCACCGTATCCGCAGCGTATACATCGAGGTACTCATGGCGGCGCATATGGGGACGACCAGATTCCAAGGAGCTTTTTAAGGTTTTCATCACGTGCCCGCTATCTGCAAAAATATCGTTTGCAACTGCCTCCTTAAGTCTTGCCCTACTCACTTTCAGCAGTGCCTCTGAAGCAGGGTTAAAGTACTCAATCGCCAGATTATCATCTAGCAACAACACCGCAGTGTTAAGGTTATCTAACAGAAAACGATGTAATTGATCCGCGGTCATGGCAGAAGTTTTACTCCTCAAAATAACTCTGGCCCTTAGTAGCAGGTTGTCCTGCAATTTTCAGACCAATTTGTGCATTATCTACAGCAATGGAATTAACCGTTAATAGCGTCATCTGACCGAAATCTAAACATTGGTTATTGAATTTGGGGAGGGCATTATGCACTAATTTGGTGCGTAATACTCTAGCGGGTTTACCGCCCCTCGCGCTCGACACGATCGGTAGTCACAAATCGGTGTATTAAAAACCGCGGCTGTAAGGTCAGATCAGAAAATTTACCGCCAACAAAAAACCCGCCATTCTGAGAATGACGGGTTTTCGTTGCACTCAATGTGCCAGAGAGTTAGACGCTGTAGTACATGTCGAACTCTACTGGGTGAGTGGTGTGCTCAACACGATAGACCTCTTCCATTTTCAGATCGATGTAGGCATCGATCATATCGTCGGTGAAAACGTCACCGGCGGTGAGGAACTCGCGATCTGCATCCAGTGATTCCAATGCTTCACGGAGACTGCCACATACCTGAGGAATGGCTGCGGCCTCTTCAGCTGGCAGATCATAGAGATCTTTGTCAGCGGCATCGCCGGGGTGGATCTTGTTCTTAACCCCGTCAATACCCGCCATCAACATGGCGGCAAACATCAAGTAGGGGTTGGCGGTTGGATCGCCGAACCGAGCCTCGATACGCTTCCCTTTAGGACTTGCAACATAGGGAATACGAATTGATGCGGAGCGGTTGCGGGCGGAGTAGGCCAACATTACTGGCGCTTCGAAGCCCGGGATAAGACGCTTGTAGGAGTTGGTTGAGGCATTGGAGAATGCATTGATAGCCTTGGCGTGCTTGATAATACCACCGATGTAGTAGAGCGCTGTATCGCTCAAGCCAGAATAGCCATCACCGGCAAATTGGTTTTCGCCGTCTTTCCAGAATGATTGGTGACAGTGCATACCAGAGCCATTATCGCCAACCAGCGGCTTGGGCATAAAGGTGGCTGTCTTACCGTAGGCATGGGCTACATTGTGTACACAGTATTTCATGATCTGAACTTCATCGGCTTTCTTAACCAGCGTGTTGAAGCGAATACCGATTTCACACTGACCAGCTGTGCCCACTTCGTGGTGATGCACTTCGACGTCCAAGCCCATCTGCTCCATAGCGCTACACATGGCAGCACGCAGATCGTGGAGGCTATCTACAGGGGGAACTGGGAAGTATCCGCCCTTAACTTTGGGACGGTGGCCCATATTGCCATCAGCAAGTTCAGCAGAGGAGGACCAGGCAGCTTCTTCTGCATCGATTTTGTAGAAGGCGCCGCTCATGTCGCTGCCCCACTTAATATCATCGAATACAAAGAACTCGGGCTCGGGACCGAAGAATGCCGTGTCGCCAAGTCCAGTGGATTCCAAATACTGCTCGGCGCGCACAGCAATAGATCGTGGGTCGCGCTCGTAGCCCTGCATGGTGGAGGGCTCGACAATACCGCAGCGCAAAATAACTGTAGTCTCATCGGTGAATGGATCTAGAACCGCGGTGCTATCATCTGGCATCAGAATCATGTCTGATTCATTAATACCTTTCCAGCCAGCAATTGATGAGCCGTCAAACATCTTGCCCTCGACAAAAAAGTCTTCGCCCACTTCGGAAACGGGTATAGAGACATGCTGTTCTTTACCTTTGGTGTCAGTAAAACGAAGATCAACCCAGCGGGCTTCACTCTCTTTAATTAGGTTTAGGGTCTTTTCGGACATTATTTCCTCCATTACGGATCTAGTAAAACTTATCTTCAATAAAATTTTTATCAATGCGAGTCTGTATGGTTAAAAATTGACTCGCCACTAGCTTTGATCAAATCGTTGTTTTGCAATTCGCGTGCCAAGCAAGCAACAGCCACAAAAAAACCTCTACATCGTGCAGTATTGGCTTAAAGTAAGCTGTGAAGCGCATAGCTATTGGAAGTTTGCACTAGCCACTCGAACCAAATTTCAACTCAATCGGATAGCAAAACGCACTATTGCTGTGCAAAAATATTACAATGCACTAAAAAGGTGCTTATTACACTGATCTGCTATTTCTTCAACCGAAGAGTCGACCATAATGCACTGTGAGAGCTAGTCTGTCACCTTTGAATCACCAAAGGGTTGCCGATAACACCCCTCTGCAATCAACAGTACCGACAATTTCCTAGCAGTATCCTGAAATTCTCGTATAATCGCGCCTTTTCTACCCCGAACCAATCAGTTTTAGGTATCCCGATGTCTACACAAAACCTGCGAAATATCGCTATTGTCGCCCATGTTGATCATGGCAAAACAACGCTAGTAGACAAACTACTGAGCCAATCGGGCACCTTGGATAGAAAAGACGTGGCCGCAGAGAGGCTGATGGATTCCAATGATCAGGAAAAAGAACGGGGCATCACTATCCTAGCCAAAAATACCGCGATCAACTGGAATCAGTACCGCATTAATATTGTGGACACCCCGGGACATGCTGATTTTGGCGGTGAAGTCGAGCGCGTATTGTCGATGGTGGACTCAGTGCTATTGCTGGTAGACGCAGTTGACGGCCCAATGCCCCAGACACGCTTTGTCACCTCGAAAGCCTTTGAGCAGGGTCTCAACCCCATTGTCGTTATCAATAAGATAGACCGACCCGGCGCCAGACCCGACTGGGTAATGGATCAGGTGTTCGACCTTTTCGACAATCTGGGAGCCAACGATGAGCAGTTGGATTTCCCCGTTATCTATACCTCAGCCATCAACGGCATTGCCGGCTACGAGGTTGAGGATATGGCCTCTGATATGACTCCCCTGTTTGAAATCATTGCCAGCCAAGTTCAGCCGCCAGCAGTGGACACAGAAGGGCCTTTTCAAATGCAAATTTCAGCGCTGGACTACGACAGCTATGTCGGCGTAATCGGCGTTGGTCGTATTACCCGCGGCCGACTTAAGGCCGGTCAGCAAGTAGTGGTTAAAGCCGCTGATCAGAAGGAGCGCCGAGGTAGAGTGCTCAATCTAAAGGGCTTCTTGGGGCTTGAAAAAGTCGAGACCGAAGCAGCTAGCGCCGGTGATATTGTCTGCATTAATGGCATTGAGGGACTGAGCATCTCCGACACCCTCTGTGATCCCGATCATGTCGAGGCACTGCCGCCTCTGAGCGTCGATGAGCCGACGGTCAGTATGACCTTCTGCGTCAACGACTCGCCCTTTGCCGGGCTCGAGGGAAAATTTGTAACTACCCGAAATATCAAAGACCGTCTGGAACAGGAGTTGGTGCACAACGTTGCACTGCGAGTCACTGAGGGCGACACTCCAGATAAGTTTATTGTCTCCGGGCGCGGCGAACTGCATCTGTCAGTGCTGATTGAAACTATGCGGCGAGAAGGCTATGAAATGGGCATCTCGCGTCCCGAGGTGGTACAAAAAATTGTCGACGGCGAGACCCTGGAACCCTTTGAAGCGGTAGTGATCGATGTTGAGGAACAGCATCAGGGATCGGTGATGGAGGAACTGGGTAAACGCCAGGCTGAATTAACCAATATGGCGCCAGACAACAAGGGGCGAGTGCGCCTTGAGTTTATGGTGCCCTCGAGAGGACTGATTGGTTTCCGCGGTACCTTTCTAACCCTGACATCGGGCTCGGGGATTATGACCAGCATTTTTGACCACTATGGGCCGGTGAAAGAGGGCATGAGTCAGGCGCGAACAAATGGGGTGTTGATCAGTATGATCAAGGGCAAGACTAGCGCCTATGCACTGTTCAACATACAGAATCGCGGCCGCCTGTTTCTCGGTCACGCCGTGGATATATACGAGGGACAGATCGTCGGCATACACTCGCGCTCCAACGATCTAGTGGTCAACCCGATCAAGGGCAAGCAACTCACTAATGTGCGCGCCTCGGGAACCGATGAGGCACTGACCTTGGTACCTCCTATTGATCACACCCTGGAACAGGCACTGGAATTTATTGCCGATGACGAGTTGGTAGAGGTCACGCCCAAAAGCATTCGACTGCGCAAGAAACTGCTGACAGAAAATCAGCGCAAACGCGCCCCGAAGTAACTGCTGTCAGCGTATTTCCAGAGTCGTCAGACCGTCGCGGCGATCTAGGTTTGACACTCTCGATAGCGAAAGCAACTCACCACATGGTCGTTGACCAATCCCATAGCCTGAAGGTAGGCATAGCAGATGGTGGTGCCGAAAAATTTAAAGCCGCGCCGTTTCATATCCTCACTAATTCGATCGGACAGCGGGGTGTGAGCGGGAATATCACGTTCAGCAACCCAACTGTTCACTAGGGGCTCGCCGCCCACGAAGCGCCACAGGTAGTGACTGAAACTGCCAAATTCATCGATCACCTGCAGGTAACAGCGCGCATTGGTAACTGCACTGGCAATCTTTAGGCGGTTGCGCACGATGCCGCTATCTTCGGTCAGCCGCTGAATATCTCGATCGCCGAAGGCGGCAACCTTTTCCACATCAAACTCAGCAAATGCCCTGCGGTAGTTCTCTCGCTTACGCAAAATGGTTATCCACGACAGTCCCGCTTGAGCACCTTCCAAAATTAGAAACTCAAACAACTTTTTGTCATCCCTGCAGGGCACGCCCCACTCGGTATCGTGATAGTCCTTGTAGAGGGGATCCTCCCCACACCAACGACAGCGAATTTTCGATGCCATCTCGATCCAACCCAATCTCTAGCTTGAGGTTATCTTGAGGCAAAACTGGGCTTGGGGCAAATCCCTGGGTGAATTATTGCCAACCCTGTAGCTCTGTGGCAATCTCCTGCCGTCGTCAAAAAACAAGAGAAATCTCAATATGCTGGGACTGATTCAGCGGGTATCCTCAGCTTCTGTGTCCGTAGAGCAACGAGTTGTGGGTCAAATCCAACCAGGTTTACTGCTGCTGCTAGGTGTTGAAAAAGACGATACCCAAGCTCGGGCAGACCGACTGTTGGATAAAGTTATTAAATACCGCGTTTTTAATGATGCTGATGGCAAGATGAATCTGGCTCTGGCAGATACAGGTGGTGATCTACTGGTGGTATCACAGTTCACTCTGGCGGCGGATACCAGCAGAGGCCTGCGCCCCAGCTTCTCGACAGCGGCGCCCCCTTCAGAGGCGGAGACTCTCTACCATTACTTCCTCGATCGTGCCCGACAAAGGCTCCCTGGAAATCTTGCAAGCGGTGAATTCGGCGCCGATATGCAGGTGAGCCTCTGCAATGACGGGCCAGTGACTTTCCTACTGCAAAGCTAGTTGGCTTGCGCCGCCAGCTGGGCAGTCAGCTGGCCGTGAAACCCCTCAAAGCCGCCATTGCTCATAATTACAATATGGGTGGCAATGCCAGCTGCGGAATTTTCTCGAACAAACGCGAGTGTCTGACTCAATAAATTATCCATATCCCCACAGATCCCTGCACGACCCTGGCAGGCACTGGCGACTGCCGACAGGTCCCAATCGATTTCACTGTTCTGGTACCAGAGTACCTGATCTGCTGCCGCTACCGCATCGCTGAGGCGCGCGCTGTGCACCCCCAACTTCATAGTCGCCGATCGCGGCTCTACCACGGCCAGTATTTGGCCCTCATCGAGACTGGCGCGCAATCCCTCAAGGGTGGTCTTGATAGCGGTGGGGTGATGGGCGAAATCATCGTAGACCCTGATTGAGTTGTGGTCATAAATCAGCTCCATGCGCCGCTTGACGCCCATAAATTCGTTCAGCGCTTTACAGCTCTGCTCGATGCTCACCCCCACCTGATAGGCTGCGGCCACTGCCGCAAGCGCATTTTTGACATTGTGCAATCCGCTGTGCTGCCAGCGCACCTCAGCCCGTTCCTGTGGTTGGCCATCGCAGTGCATCAGCTCAAACGCCGACCCATCCTCAGCCAACAGTTGATATTGCCAAGCAGCATCGGAACTGCCAAAACGCTGTTGATCACTCCAACAGCCCTGGCTGATAACCTCTGTGATATTGGGGTCATCGGCGGGGTAAATCACCGTACCCGTACTGGGCACTGTGCGAATACAATGGTGGAACTGTCTCTGAATCGCCGCCAAATTTTCAAAAATATCGGCGTGATCAAACTCGAGATTGTTAATCACTAGCGTATCTGTCTGGTAGTGAACAAACTTCGAGCGCTTATCAAAGAATGCGCTGTCGTATTCATCCGCCTCCACCACAAAATACTGCTTGCCATCCGCTGCAGTGCCGCCCAGCTGTGCGGAAACGCCAAAATCCTGAGGCACCCCGCCAATTAAAAACCCGGGATTGTAACCGGCGCTGTGGAGAATCTTCGCCAGCATACTGCCAGTAGACGTTTTGCCATGAGTTCCCGATACCGACAGCACATGCCGGTGCCGCAAAAGCGTCTCTCCCAACCACTGGGGTCCAGAGGTATAGGGGAGTTTTTGGTCGAGAACAAATTCTACACAGGGATTGCCCCGGGACAGCGCATTACCTATCACAACCAGATCTGGCGCAGGCTGTAGCTGTAAAGGATCATAACCCTGCACAATTTCAATACCAGCCTGCTGTAACTGCATACTCATGGGTGGATAGATATTCATATCAGACCCAGTCACTCGGTGACCGGCCGCCTTGGCCAATTGCGCCAAACTGCCCATAAAGGTGCCGCAGATACCCAAGATATGTAGATGCATAATTAAAAACCGCCAATTTAAACTATCGAGACTCTAGCCTGAGGGCAACTATTGTAACGCTAGTTGGCGAGTCTCAAACTGCGCCCTAGTTGTTTTGTTATTAGAACAGTAAATGTCAGCTGTGAAAAGTTAGCACTGCCGCACATTCAGTGTTTCTCTGTGTTGTGCATCAATAGCCAGACTGATATCTGACGATAAAATTGGATGATACTGTCTATTAGACCTGTGCAGGAAACTGACAAAACAGTAAGATAATTGCCTATACAGGGATTTAAAGGGAGCCAACCAGCATGTCTAAACGCAATGTATTCTATGCGCAATCGGGAGGCGTGACTGCCGTTATCAATGCCTCGGCCTGTGGTGTTATCCAGGCCTGTCGGGAAAACCCCGATCAAATAGGAGCTGTCTACGCCGGTCAAAACGGAATCATCGGCGCCCTTCGAGAAAACCTTATCGATACTAGTCAGGAGACGCCGGAGGCGATTGCCGCACTTAGACATACCCCTGGCGGCGCCTTTGGCTCCTGCAGATACAAAATGAAAGATCTTGAAGAGTCAGAGGCCGAGTACCGGCGTCTGATCGAAGTATTCAAGGCTCATGATATCGGTTACTTTTTCTACAATGGTGGTGGCGACTCAGCCGATACCTGTCTCAAAGTATCGAGGATCGCTCAGGAAATGGACTATCCCATTCAGGCGATTCATATTCCCAAGACCATTGACAATGACCTTCCGCTAACCGACTGCTCACCGGGATTTGGTTCAGTGGCCAAATATATCGCCATCTCCACCAGGGAGGCCAGCTTGGATATCGCATCGATGGCGGCATCCTCGACCAAGGTATTTATCCTTGAGGTAATGGGTCGCCATGCCGGCTGGATAGCCGCTGCCAGCGGGCTGGCTGCCCAACAATCGGGCGATGCGCCCCATATCATCCTGTTTCCAGAGATCCCCTTTTATCGCGAGGCTTTTATAGCGCAGGTACAAGAAACCATAGAGCGGCACGGCTACTGTGTGGTGGTGGCCTCAGAGGGCACGGTATACGAGGATGGCGCCCTGATTTCAGGCTCTTTAAACAAAGATGCCTTCGGTCACCATCAGCTGGGGGGCGTAGCGCCAACTCTGGCCAGCATGGTCAAACACTCCCTGGGCCATAAATATCACTATGCGATTGCCGACTACCTCCAGCGCGCAGCGCGCCATGTAGCTTCCAAAACCGATGTCGATCACGCCTATGCAGTCGGCCGCGCCGCTGTGGAAAAAGCCCTGCAGGGCAAGAGCTCCATTATGGTGACCATCGAACGCAGTCCCGGAAGCGACTACAGCTGGTCTCTGGGAGAGGCGCCGCTGCAACAGGTGGCTAATCTTGAAAAGCAAATGCCGCGATCATTTATTACTGAGGACGGTTACGGCATCACCGACCAAGCTAGAGATTATCTGGCGCCACTGATCAGTGGCGAAGATTACCCACCCTACAGGAACGGTATGCCAGATTATCCAAGTCTTAAATGCGCGCTGGTAGCCAAAAAACTGAAGACTGATTTCTCGGTCTAAGCACATAATCTGCACCCCCTTATTTAACCGCCGGGACAGGATTGACACGCTTACATATCGCGCTGTTAAACCAGCCGCAATCTCCACTATAATTGAGCCAATCATCTGCTTTCATCAAATACTATGAAAAATCCCGGCATTGCTTCCCGCACACTTGAACTCTACCAACAGAGCGTACTCGACCGTCCACTGAGAGCTCTGCTGCTAGTTATCGCAACCGCTGCAGTCATGGCATTGGGTCTGCCCAACTTTAAGCTAGATGCCTCTGCTGACTCCCTGACCCTTGAGCGCGATGAAGATCTAAACTTCTACCGTGAAGTCACTGAACGCTATGGCAGTGATAACTTCCTTATCCTCACCTTCTCGCCAAAAACCGGCGATCTGTTTGATGACCACAATCTGCAACAATTGGTGGCACTGAGCGACCAACTTAAAGGTATTGCGGGTGTTGAAAGCACTGTTTCAATGTTGGATGTGCCCCTGCTCTACAGCCCCAAGGTTGCTGTTGGCGAGCTCAATACTGAACTCAACACCCTGCTCTCCGAAGGGGTGGATAAACAGGCGGCCAAACGCGAATTTTTAACCAGCCCTATTTATAGAGATGTGCTGCTTAGCGCCGATGGGCAAACCACCGGCATTATGGCCACCCTCGCCCTGGATCAACATTATCTGAATCTGGTTAGTCAGCGCGACAGTCTGCGGATGCTTCGAGATACGCAAGGTCTGAACCCTCAGCAGACAGAAGATCTGGAAAGCGTCAGCCGTGAATTCCTCGATTATCGCACCGCCAAAGCGGCTGATGATCGCCAGCGAGTCGCTGAAGTGCGGGCGCTGGCAGACAGCTTCCGCGACAGCGCAACAATATATCTGGGTGGCGCTGATATGATCACCGCGGACATGATTGATTTTATCCGCAGTGATCTGCTGATATTTGGGGTTGGCATTCTGCTGTTTATCGTGCAGACGCTGAGTGTGATTTTTCGCAGCCCGCAATGGGTTATTCTGCCTTTGGCGACCTGCGCCCTGTGTCTACTCATTGTCCTTGGACTGTTGAGCTGGGTTGACTGGCGACTGACGGTAATCTCCTCTAACTTCGTCTCCCTATTGCTGATTATTACCCTGGCACTGACCATCCATCTGGTGGTGCGCTACCGCGAGCTGCAAGCCGCGAATCCCCATGCCGAACAGCGTCATTTGGTCACCGAAACCGTTCACTCCATGGCTAAACCCTGCCTGTACACGGTGCTGACCACCATTGTCGCCTTTGTCTCTCTGGTGGTGAGCAATATTCGTCCAGTGATAGATTTTGGTTGGATGATGACTCTGGGGATCAGCATTGCCCTGTTGGTTGCCTTTGTGGTGATTCCGGCCGGGATGATGCTAGTGGGCAAGCCCAGTGACACAACCGCCACTGATAACAGCGCCGTGGTAACCGCCAAGTTTGCCCGATTTACCGAACACCGCGGCTGGCTGGTGATATTGCTGTCGCTGCTGTTGGGAGCCACATCTATTTATGGCATTTCTCGACTACAGGTGGAAAACCGTTTTATTGATTACTTCCGCAGTGACACCCAGATCTACCGAGGCATGGAGGTCATAGACACTGCTCTGGGCGGCACCACCCCGCTGGATATTATTCTGCAGGCGCCCAGCTTTGCGCCATTGACAGATGGGCAGGCAGACCTTGAGTTTGGCGACTTTGATGACGAGTACGGCAGCGATGATAACTATGGTTTTGAAGATTTTGCTGAGCAAGATGAGTACGCTGATCTGGATGGCTTTGATGAAGGGGAAGAAGATTCACCCAGTGCACTGAGCGATAGCTACTGGTTTTCCTCCACTGGTCTTAGAGATCTGGAAAAACTCACCGCCTTTTTGGATGGACAGCCAGAGATAGGCAAAGTGAGCTCTCTGGTGCAGATTAATCAGGTAGCCGCTGATCTGATGGGCCACAGACTCAATGACTTTGAAATCGCCTTTATGCGCCAAAGCCTCAGTGAGGATATTTATGGGCAGCTAGTGGCGCCCTATCTCATCGAGGCTATCGATGAGACCCGTATTCAACTGCGGATTATGGAGACCGCCGGCGTTAATCGCGCGGAACTGTTGACTAAAATTGAAACCTTTATCGTCAATGAAGTGGGCTTTGCCCCAGAGGATATCCGCTTTACCGGTTTGTTGGTGCTGTACAACAATATGCTCCAGAGCCTGTTTCAATCCCAGATTATGACCTTGGGGGCAGTGTTTGTGGGTATTATGCTGATGTTCTTGGTATTGTTTCGATCACTGAAAATTTCTCTGATAGCGATTATCCCCAATTTTCTAGCAGCCGGCACCGTGCTGGGCGGCATGGGGATTTTTGCCATTCCCCTCGATATGATGACCATTACCATTGCCGCTATCACCGTGGGTATAGGCGTGGATCACGCCATTCACTATATCACCCGATTTAAGCGAGAATTTGCAGTGGATGGCAACTATATCGCCTCTATGCACCGCGCCCATGCCAGCATTGGCAAGGCGCTTTTCTATACGGCAATTACCATTATCGTGGGATTTTCAATTCTCGCCCTGTCCAACTTTATCCCATCGATTTACTTCGGGCTGTTGACTGGACTGGCAATGACCGCAGCGCTGTTGGGATCGATGACACTGCTTCCCAAATTGATTCTGCTGATAAAGCCTTTCGGTCAACAGAGGGGCTGAGAATCCTCAATTACAGGCTTCAGGCTTTTGATCTAGCGGCTTGTTTAGCCCCAATATAGTCTGTTAAACTGGTCTATCTAATTTCGACTCTAGAAGGGATTAAATATGGTCAGAGAAGTTGGATCCTATTACGCAAAAACCAAACTTCCCGAGCTCCTTCGTCTCGTGGAAGCAGGAGAGTCCTTTACCATCACCAACCGGGGTAGGGCGATTGCAGATATAGTCCCTAGTCAAACCGGTAATCGGTTGAGAGCAAAATCTGCTATCGAGAATATTTTAGCTGCTAAAAAACACGTGGTTTCAGATACCGCGCTAGCCGAGCTGCGCCAGACCGGTCGCAAATGAAAAGGTTTGTATTGGATAATTCAGTTGCTATGCGATGGCTCCTCGCCAGTCACAACAAAACTGATCAGCAGTATGCCGAAAGCGTTTTACAGTGTTTGATTGACAGCGAGGCGTTGGTACCCCATTTATGGCATCTGGAAGCTGCCAACGTATTGCTCAGTGCCGAAAAACAACAGCAGCTCGATATCAGCGAAGTGGAGCGTTTTATCTCCCAGCTGGAGAACCTGCCTATTCAACTAGACTCACTGACAGCACGTCAGGCATTTAACCGCACACTGAGCTTATCCAGAGCCTACAAACTGAGTAGCTATGATGGCGCCTATTTAGAGTTGGCAATTCGCGAGGGTTTACCGCTGGCAACGCTAGATAAGGATCTAAAAAAAGCAGCAACACAGGCCGATGTCAGTATTTATAAGCCTGCGGCGACCTCTACACAGCTGAGCATTTAGCCAGAGTACAGATTATGGCACTGGTTACCCTACAGGATATCTACCTGAGTTATGGTCAGCCGCCACTGATTGATCAGGTCAGTTTCTCCATCGAACGCGGTGAACGCGTCTGCCTGATCGGCCGCAACGGCGCCGGCAAATCCACCCTATTAAAAATCCTCACGGGTCAGATTACCGCCGATGATGGGGTGGTGAAGTACGCCAACGGTGTCAGAATAGCGCAGCTGGAGCAGGCGGTTCCCCTCGACACTCGGGGCAGTGTATTTGAAGTGATCGCCGCTGGCCTCGGGACTGAGGGCGAGCTGGTGCAACGCTATCACCGACTGAGCGCCGATCTGGCAAAAAATCCCAGTGAACAGTTAATGCATGACCTAGAGGCCTGTCAGGCCCAACTGGACCAAGTAGATGGCTGGGATATCAACAGTCGAGTCGAGGCCATAATCACTAAGATGGGGCTTGACCCCAACAGCGATATTAGCGACTTGTCCGGTGGCTACAAACGCCGCGTGCTACTGGCCCGCGCCCTGGTTTGTGATCCCCATTTGCTAGTTCTGGATGAGCCCACTAACCACCTGGATATCGAGGCGATTCAGTGGTTGGAGCAGTTTCTGCTGAAGTGGGAGGCAGCCCTACTATTTATCAGTCACGACCGTCAGTTTATGGACAAGTTGGCAACCCGTTTTATTGAGATAGACCGCGGCAAATTAAGCGAATTCAACTGCAACTACGGCACTTATCTCAAACGCAAACAAGCCCTGCTGGATACCGAAGACAAACACAATGCGCTGTTTGATAAACGCCTCTCCCAAGAGGAGGCCTGGATCAGGGAGGGCATCAAGGCGCGGCGCACTCGCAATGAGGGTCGGGTGCGCGCATTAGAGGCCATGCGTATTGAGTATGCTGAACGCCGCAAACGCCAGGGTAAAGCGACCATCAAAATCCAACAGGCGGAGAAGTCTGGCAAGATTGTGATGGAGGCGCAAAATCTGCGCCTTGCCTTTGACAACAATCCGCCACTAATTGATAACTTTTCCTGTCTTATCCAGCGCGGTGACAAGGTTGGCTTGATTGGTGGCAACGGGGTCGGCAAGACAACCCTGATTAAATTACTGTTGGGGGAGCAGGCGCCGGATGCCGGCAAGATTGTGACTGGCACCAACCTCAGTGTCGCCTATTTCGATCAATATCGCTCGGCGCTCAATGAGGAGAAATCGGTGCAAGACAATGTATCCGGCGGCCGCGATATGTTGGATATAGGCGGCAAGTCCCGTCATGTTGTCAGCTATCTGCGGGATTTTTTATTCGCGCCAGAGCGCTGTCGCCAGCCGGTCAAAGCACTGTCCGGTGGTGAACGCAATCGCCTGTTACTGGCTAAACTGTTTATCCAGCCCTCTAATATGTTGATTCTCGATGAGCCCACCAATGACTTGGATATGGATACCCTCGATCTATTGGAAGAACTGCTGATCAACTATCAGGGCACAGTGATTTTGGTCAGTCACGACCGTGCATTTATAGACAATGTGGTCACCAGCACGCTGGCCTTTGAGGGCAGTGGTGTGATCAAACACTATGTGGGTGGTTACAATGACTGGCTGCGCCAGCGCAATACCCAGTCGGACACAGTCAAAAAAACTCAGCGGGCGGACCAGCGAGCGAAAAAGACAGCAACCAAATTGTCTTACAAAGACCAACGGGAGTTGGACAACCTACCGCAGCAGATTGAGTCTCTGGAAAACCAGATCGCTCAAATCTCCGAGCAGATCTGTCAACCCAACTTCTACCGCGGCGAGCGGCAGCAAATCCAACAGACTGAAAGCCTGCTCAAAGAGTGTCAACAGCAGCTGGATCACTGCTATCAGCGCTGGGAGCAACTGGAAAATTTGTGATTTTTTATGGTCTGGCGTAGCTTAAAGTCTAACTAATCTTTAAAATCGTACCCTAAAACAGAGTCAAGCTAAAACTATGCCCAGTCAAAAGTCACCGACAGTTCTAATTATTATTGACGGCTTCGGCCACAGCGACAGCGATCGATACAATGCGGTCAACGCCGCTCGGGCGCCCGTATGGCAGGACCTGTGGCAAAACAATCCGAAAACCCTGGTGCATACCTCGGGGATGTCGGTGGGGCTCCCGGAAGGCCAGATGGGCAATTCGGAAGTGGGACATATGACTCTGGGCGCCGGCAGAGTGGTCTACCAGAACTTTACCCGCATCAACAAGGCGATTGCCGATGGCGACTTCTTTGCCAACCCAGTGTTCTGTGAGGCCATAGATAAGGCGGTGTCTGCGGATAAAGCAGTGCATATTCTGGGTCTGCTGTCCCCCGGCGGTGTCCACAGCCACGAGGATCATATCAACGCCATGCTGGAACTGGCAGTACAACGCGGTGCCCAGAAGGTCTATATCCACGCCTTTTTGGACGGTCGCGACTGCCCACCTCGCAGTGCCCAAACGAGTCTCGAAAAAACCCAAGCGCTATGCGAGAAATTGGGGGTCGGAACCATTGCCTCGATGATTGGGCGCTTCTATGCCATGGATCGCGACAACCGCTGGGATCGCGTGCAATCTGCCTACGAGCTGATCACTGACGGCATCGCAGAATATCGTGCCAAGGACCCCCTGAGCGCCCTGCAGGCAGCCTATGATCGCGATGAAAACGATGAATTTGTCCGAGCTACCAGCGTTGTTGCCGATGGTCAGTCAGCGGCAACTGTGGACGATGGCGACGCAATCATCTTTATGAATTTCCGCCCCGACCGCGCACGACAGATTTCCCATGCGCTGGTAGATGGAGAATTTGATGGGTTTGCTCGCCGCCGAGTGCCCGACCTCAGCAGTTTTGTGATGGCCACTGAGTACGAAGCCAATCTCAACGTGCCCTGTGCCTACCCCCCGGAAAACTTGGTCAATTCCCTCGGCGAACATCTGTCCAACAATAACTGTCAGCAGTTGCGTATTGCCGAAACCGAGAAATACGCCCATGTAACCTTTTTCTTTAGTGGCGGCCGCGAGGCGCTGTTTGACGGCGAGGAGCGCATACTGGTGCCCTCACCCCAAGTCAGTACCTACGATCAGATGCCGGAGATGAGTGCTCCCGAGGTCACCGAAAAACTGGTGGAAGCGATTCAGTCTGGCAAGTTTGACTGCATTATCTGCAACTACGCCAACTGCGATCAGGTGGGTCATACCGGCGATTTTGAGGCCTCAATCAAGGCCGTGGAAGTGGTGGATGGCTGTCTCAAACAGGTGCTGGAGGCGGTCGCCGAGCAGGGTGGGCAGGTGCTGATCACCGCTGATCACGGCAATGTGGAGGAGATGTTTGATGATGCCAGCAACCAGCCCCACACCCAACACACCACATTGCCGGTACCCCTAGTTTACGCAGGACCACAGTCTATCAGCTTGGACAGTGACGGCTCACTGGCGGATATTGCGCCCTCTATATTGGCACTGATGGGCTTGGATCAGCCCGAGGAGATGAGCGGTCGTTCTCTTATCCTACGATGATTAACCCCTGCTTTCGCTCGCTGCTCCCGAACTACTGGTTAATTAACCGTCCTCAGGCTCTCATACCATATATCCAGCCTTTTATTCGACCCCTGGCCCAAGCTCTGCTTTTGACCGGCGGTCTCTGGGCCAGTTTTGCAGTGATTGCAGACAGTGAACAACAGGCCCAACTGACCGAGCTAAAACAGGCGATCTCAACCCTCGAAAGTAAACTGCAACGCCAGCGTGGCGAGAAAGATAATCTGCAACAGCAACTAAAAACGATTGAACTAGAAGCCAGCAGGGTAAACAGTACTATTCGCCAGTCCCGAGCTGAGATTGCAGATACCGAGCGCGAGCTGGCGGAGCTGGCTGAGACTAAACAGCAGTTGCGGCGAGATATCGCACAGCAGAGTTCGGCAATTGCCGAACAGATCCGTGTGACTCACAAAACCGGCAGCGAAGAGCCGATTAAACTGCTACTCAATCAGCAGGATCCACAAAAACTGGCACGGGTATTTAAATATTACGACTATTTGTTGGCGGCTCGCTCGCAAAAAATAGAGCGGTTTAAAGCCGATATCGACCAGTTGACTGCCCTTGAGGAAACCATTAACAAACACAAGATCACGCTGGCCAAATCGAAAAAAACCTTAGAAGCAGAGCGAAAAGCCCTAGTCGCTACCCTGGATAATCGCACAGCTACACTGCAACAGGTTCAGCAGCAACTTCTCAGCGGTCGACAGCAGTTACTCAACCTACGGGCACAGCGGGATGAACTTCAGGCACTGATTAATACGGTGGAGCGCGCCGCGGCCAAACTGGTGCCGCCCACTGACTACCCCTCTTTTTCGTCTAGCAAGGGCAAACTGCGATGGCCAGTGAAGGGCTCTGTGTCCCAGGGTTTTGGTAGCCGCCGCGCCGGCGATCTGCGCTGGCAGGGGTTGCTGATCAAAGCGAAGTCGGGAAATCCAGTCAAAGCGGTACATCACGGCCGCGTGGTATTCTCCAACTATCTACGCGGCTTTGGCCTGCTGATTATTGTCGATCATGGCGATGGCTATATGAGTTTGTATGCCCACAATGAGGTGTTACTCAAGGACACTGGCGCCTGGATCCAAAGTGACGAAATAGTCGCGCGAGCCGGTGATACCGGCGGCCTGACCAGTCCAGCACTGTATTTTGAAATTCGCCGACAGGGTTCACCGGTGGACCCCATCCGCTGGTTGCGCCGTCGGAGCTAGCTGAGGCCTATGGTATAGGGTCAGCCATCCGTTTGCATCAGACCGCCGAGTTACTCTACCGCCAGCCGATCTACCTTCTGAAATCCCCGCGGCAGCTTGTGACCGCGGCGCCCGCGCTCCCCGCGGTAGTGTTCCAAGTCCTTAGATTTCATCACCAAATAGCGCTTGCCGGAGTGAACCACTAAGGAGCCACCCTCGGAAATTACGCCGTAATCCACCACAAACTCCTCACGGGCCTGAAGTCGGGAGCTGGGAATATTGATGATTTTATTGCCTTTACCCCGGGCCAACTGGGGCAGTTCACTGAGAGGAAAGACCAAAAGCCGCCCCTCATTGCTCACCGCGGCAATTAGTGCGCCGCTGTCAGATACCATTTTGGGACTGAGGATACGCGCGCCCTTGGGAATGCTTACCACCGCCTTGCCGGCCTTGTTCTTGGTGTAGAGGTCGCCAATGGTAGTGACAAAGCCATAGCCGGCATCGGTGCCCATCAGCACCTGCTGGTCGTCGGCACCCATCAAGAGATCGGTAAACAGTGCCCCAGAGGGCGGATTGAGACGACCAGTGGCCGGTTCGCCCTGACCTCTGGCGGAGGGCAATGTATGGGCCGGCAGTGCGTAGTAGCGACCCGTGCTGTCCTGTATAAACAGATTCTGGTTGCTGCGCCCGCAGGCAGCGGCGAGAAACTTATCACCGGATTTATAGTTCAGTGTGCTGGGGTCTATGTCATGGCCCTTGGCAGCGCGCAGCCAGCCCTTATCCGAAAGCACGGCGGTAATGGGTTCAGCGGTGAGCAGATCTTTCTCACTAAATGCCTGCGCCTCGCCGCGCTCTGTCAGGGGAGAGCGGCGCTTATCGCCATATTCCTCGGCACTGGCTTTGAGTTCTTTTTTAACCAGAGTCTTGAGGCGAGCATCGGAGCTCAGCAGCAACTCTAGCTCAGCCTTTTCCTGGGTTAATTCGTCCTGCTCGGCACGAATTTTTATTTCCTCAAGACGTGCCAACTGCCGCAGTTTGGTGTCCAAAATATAATCGGCCTGGAGATCGGAGAGACCGAAGCGCTGCATCAGGGCCGGCTTGGGTTCGTCTTCGCTGCGGATTATATTGATCACCTCATCAATATTCAGAAACGCAATTAATAGCCCGTCTAAAAGGTGTAGACGCTTCTCTACTTTTTGCAGTCGATAATCCAAGCGCCGGCGAGTGGTATGGATGCGAAAGCTCAGCCACTCCTTGAGGATGCGGCGCAGGTTCATCACTGCCGGTCGACCATCCACACCGATAATATTCAGATTGATACGGTAACTGCGCTCCAGATCGGTGGTGGCAAATAGATGGTCCATTAACGCTTGGATATCAATGCGATTGGAGCGCGGCACAATAACCAACCGGGTGGGGTTCTCGTGATCGGACTCATCGCGCAAATCCGCTACCATCGGCAGTTTCTTATTGCGCATCTGGGTGGCAATCTGCTCGAGAATCTTTGAACCCGAGGCCTGAAATGGCAGGGCAGTAACTATAATATCGCCATCTTCGCGGTCCCAGACCGCTCGCATTTTCACCGAGCCGCGACCGGTTTCATAAGCGCTCAAAATATCCGCTCGCGGGGTGATAATCTCGGCATCTGAGGGAAAATCCGGGCCCTTAATAAACTGGTTCAGTTCCTGCACATCGGCCTTGGGATTGTCCAGCAGATGCAGACAGGCATCTACCACTTCATTGAGGTTGTGGGGCGGAATATCCGTGGCCATACCCACCGCAATCCCCGTGGTGCCATTTAACAGCACGCTGGGTACCCGAGCTGGCAATATCTCCGGCTCCTCTAACGAGGCATCAAAGTTGGGCCGCCAATTGGTAGTTCCCTGCCCCAGTTCCGAAAGCAGCAACTCGGCGTATTTGGACAACTTGGACTCGGTGTAGCGCATCGCGGCAAAGGATTTGGGATCATCTTGAGAGCCCCAGTTGCCCTGACCATCGACCAGCGGATAGCGGTAGGAAAAGGGCTGAGCCATCAACACCATCGCCTCGTAGGCGGCGCTGTCACCGTGGGGATGAAATTTACCGATCACATCGCCCACAGTACGCGCCGATTTTTTATACTTGGCGGTGGCTTTAAGACCCAGCTCACTCATGGCGTAGACAATGCGCCGCTGCACCGGCTTTAGACCGTCGCCTATATGGGGCAGAGCGCGATCGAGGATCACATACATGGAGTAATCTAGGTAGGCCTGCTCGGTATAGCTACTCAGGGAGCGGCTCTCAAGACCCTGTTTATTGAAGGTTACTTCATCCATTATTTTTCCTATTTATGTCTTGGCACCTGGTCAAATTGAATTTAAAGACCGGCGGTATCCGCCAGATCACCCTTGGTCTCCAGCCAACTGCGCCGGTCGGAGGCGCGCTTCTTGGCCAACAACATATCCAACACATTATTGGTGTTATCGCCGGGCTCTAGAGTTAGCTGCACCAGACGCCTGGTATCTGGATCCATGGTGGTCTCGCGCAGTTGTAGCGGGTTCATTTCCCCCAATCCCTTAAAGCGCTGCACATTGACCTTGCCGCGCTTGCCCTCAGTCTGAATACGGTCGAGGATACCCTGCTTCTCAGCTTCATCCAGAGCGTAGTAGACCTCTTTGCCGACATCGATCCTAAACAGCGGCGGCATGGCTACATACACATGACCAGCGCTGACCAGCGGCCGAAAGTGGCGCACAAACAGGGCGCACAACAGGGTGGCAATATGCAGGCCGTCAGAGTCGGCGTCGGCGAGGATACAGATCTTGTGATAGCGCAGCTCATCGGCTGACTCCAAACCGGGGTCAACCCCCAAAGCCACCGAGATATCATGCACCTCTTGGGAGCTGAGGATCTCTTGGGAATCCACTTCCCAGGTATTAAGTATCTTGCCGCGCAGCGGCATGATCGCCTGATTGTCACGGTTGCGGGCCTGCTTGGCCGACCCGCCGGCTGAATCTCCCTCGACCAAAAACAGTTCACAGCGCTCCGGTTCATCACTGGAACAGTCGGCCAGTTTGCCCGGTAGTGCCGGGCCCTGAGTAACCTTTTTGCGCACCACTTTTTTGCTGGCGCGCATGCGCCGCTGGGCACTGAGAATACACAGCTCGGCCAGCTTCTCTGCCTCCTCAGTGTGCTGATTGAGCCACAGGCTAAAGGCGTCTTTAACGACACTGGACACAAAGGCAGCGACCTCGCGGGAGGAGAGGCGATCCTTGGTCTGACCGGAGAACTGTGGATCCAACAGTTTTGAAGATAAAACAAAGCTACAGCGATCCCAAATATCGTCTGGAGTCAATTTAACGCCCCGGGGCAATAGATTGCGAAACTCACAGAATTCGCGCATTGCCTCCAAGAGACCAGTGCGCAGGCCGTTGACATGAGTCCCCCCCTGGGGAGTGGGTATCAGATTGACATAGCTCTCCTGCACCAGATCCCCGCCCTCGGGCAACCACTGTACCGCCCAATCCGCGGCTTCATTGTCGGCGGCAAAACTGCCGATAAACGGCTCTGCAGGCAGCAGCTGCCAACCGCGCAGTGCATCGGCCAGATAATCCTTGAGGCCATCCTCGTAATACCACTCAAGACTCTCTTGGGTATTCTCGTCGTAGAAGCTGATAGTTAATCCGCTGCACAGCACAGCCTTGGCGCGCAGCACATGACGCAGTCGGGAGACACTGAATTTCACCGAGTCAAAATAGCTAGCATCTGGCCAAAAGCGCAGCAGGGTGCCAGTGTTGCGCTGACCACAGCTATCAATCACCTCAAGATCAGAGGTCTTGTCGCCATTGGCAAAGTTTATTTGATGAACCTTGCCCTCGCGTTTTACCACCACTTCCAATTTGCTCGACAGGGCATTGACCACCGACACGCCAACCCCGTGCAAACCGCCGGAAAACTGATAGTTTTCATTGGAGAACTTACCCCCGGCGTGCAGCGTAGTGAGAATCACTTCAACCCCCGGCAATCCCTGCTCTGGATGCATATCTACCGGCATACCGCGGCCGTCGTCATAGACTGAGAGTGAGCCATCGCTGTGCAGAGTGACATCAATTCGCCGCGCGTGACCGGCCAGCGCCTCGTCGACGCTGTTGTCTATCACCTCTTGGGCCAAGTGGTTGGGTCGGCTGGTATCGGTGTACATACCGGGGCGTTTTTTTACCGGATCTAGGCCGGTCAGAACTTCAATATCTTGTGCGTTATAGTTGCTCATTGGCTGTGATTATTCTCTCTCTTGGCATCAGTCAGAAAGCGATAGATGGCCGGCAAATGCGCCTGGTAGTCGATAAAGCTGTGGTCGCCACCCTTCTCAGTTAGCACCTGGCATCCACGGTAGCGATGTTCAGCATCACGGTAGTCTAAAACCTCATCCCCAGTTTGCAAAAGGACTTTGTAGTTTTTTCTGCGCAAATGCTCTCCCGGGTTGAGAGCGGCGTATTCATCAATATGCTGTGGCAACAGTGTCCAGGGTTCACCGGTGACATAATTGTGGTTTTCCCCCAGCCAGTTGTGCAGACCACGCGCCGGATTGACTGCCGGATTAATCAATACGGTCCGCAGATCATACTGCTCGGCCAGACAGGTAGCAAAGAATCCACCCATGGAACTACCCACTAGGTAAACTGGTGCCGGAAGTGTCTCTTCAATCAACGCCTGCAGTAGCGTCATCACTTGGTTGGCGAAAGGAGGTAGGGACGGGCAGTGGAACTGTAGTTGGGGCGCATGATCCGCCAGCCATTGCTGGGTCTGTATTGCTTTTTTGGACTGCGGGGAACTGTTAAACCCATGCAGGTAGAGCAGCGTTGACATAATCGGTTAACCTAAAAATCAATGCGCATTATAAGTCATTAAACTGCGTTGTCAGCACCACACTTTGGGTCAAACAGCGCAGCTTAATTTACGGTTAAATACTCTACTGCAGTGATCAGGCGTCCGTCGGGGTGCAGTTCCAGATAGCGATAGCCGGGGGGCTGATCAGAGAGTGCAAATTCGTCACAAAAACTTTCAAACTGCACACAGGAGGAGGGCGCAGCGTAGACCGGAATACCCTGCCAGTCACCCTCATACTGTTGATGCACATGGCCAAACACCACACCTCTGACATTGCCGTGGGCACTGAGAAGTTGATGCAATTGCTGCCGATTGACAATCCGATGCCGATCCAACCACTTGCTGTGCAAATCCACCGGGCTATGGTGCATAGCCACCAGCACAAACTTGCCGGCCAGCTGCTGCAATCCCTCGGCAACCCACTGTAACTGGGACTGCGACAGCTCGCCGCCAGGTTCCCCTGGCTTGCAGCTGTCGATCATTAGAATACCCCAATTGCCGCTCTCAAAAGTCATACAGCGGGGATAATCAGGCAGGCATTGGGTCATACTGGTGACATCATCGTGATTGCCCGGCAACCACAGGGCGCGGCGGTCCTGTGCTTTGAGCAACTGATTTAACTGGCGGTAGGCCCCGGGTTGGCAGTCACTGGCCAGATCGCCGGTCAACAGCAACAGATCGGCGCCCCGTCCCTGCTGATCAATCTGTTGCAACACTGCTTTGAAGCTACCTAGGGTCGCCACACCGCGAGTTTTAAACTCGGGATCCGGACCCAGGTGGAGATCGGTGACCTGGGTCAGCCTGAGGACACTCAATGCCCTAGCCGCTCTGGGCTTCCAGTGCCCGCAGACTCAGTGCCTGCACCAGCAATTCGCTAAAGAATAGGTTCCACTGCCATTTTTCATCACGGGACTGTAATCCTTTTTTCTCAACCAACGCCCAGGGAATGGTCCTGTCGGAACACCATTCAATCACCTCTGCCATCTGGGCATCCCGATAAATTCTCACCTTGAGGGCAATATTGGGCAGCCATTCAGGCCCAGCTTTTTCCAGAACAATAGATAGGGTGGAGGTGAACTTGGTAACTTCAATCACCCTCAACTGGGCAACCGAGCGCTGATAACAGGGTATTGAATACTGCGCCTCGAGTTGCTGGCAACACTCAACCAGACGCATAATTCGTGCGTAATTGCGCTCACATTCCCGGTGCAGGGATGCGAGATCCAGTTGATGTCTGCGCTCATTAATCAATGACACTGTTTAGCTACTTCCAAAAATAATTCACCATTATACGGCTGCTTTCAGTCAGTTTGCGCCGCGCTTTTCAATTCCAACTGCTTTCCCGTGCGACCATAATTGAGTTGCAGCCACAACATACCTATAGTCGCCGCTGCACTGTTAAGGCTACCCGATTGATGGGCCTCTATGGCTTTATTATAGTCCCAGACGTGAAACTTTATATCCTCGGATTCATCTTCGAGACCAAATAACCCCCCTTTGCCCTGAAGATCGCACAGGCCACAGAATAGATACATTTTTTCATCGGTGCCGCCGGCGCTGACCAAATAATCGCAGATGGGCAGCAATTTTTCTACCTCAATGCCAGCTTCTTCCTGTAATTCTCTGACTGCCACCTGCTCCGGCGTCTCCCCCGCCTCAAGCATGCCGGCAACCAACTCGTACTGCCAGGGGCCGTGGGGCTCATTGAGAGCGCCGATTCGGAACTGCTCAACTAGACCAACCAAGTGGTTGACCGGATCGTAAAGTAAAACGCCCACCGCATCACCGCGCCGGAATAATTCCCGCTGCAGCAGCGGCGTCCAGCCGCCATCAAACTTGCGATGCCGTAAATAGTACTTTACAACGCGAAAAAAACCGCTAAATAGCGTTTCCCTGCGTTCGATGGTGAAGTCTTTTGAACCAAAAACATGATTGTCCATATAAACCTTTCTACTCGTTTATGCGTTATTACAGGGGCCAAAACTCAGTAGCTAAATAGTCGGGCCTGAAAAATGCGAATTTTTTGTTTTAGGTTTTTGTTCCAAGCAAGGCGCACGAGAAGCTGGAGCGCAGTGTACATAGGGTACATGAGCACCGGAAATCCCAGTGCAACACAGCCTAGGGCAAAAAAGGGCTTTTTTCAGGGATGACTAAATACTGATAGTCATTGTCTGCCTCTGCTAGAATACACCAGATTAGTATCTGGCGCCTTTGACTTACATCTGCTGGGGAACTGCGGCAACGATCAAAATAACCATGGAGACAGTATGCAAATAATTACTCAAGGAACTTCCAAACTGCTAGGCGCGCTGATAATGGCGACCCTACCCAGCTTGGGAGCTGCAGATTCGCTGTCCGATATTTATCAATCGGCACTGCAAAATGATCCTCTGATACGCGCAGCTCGCGCCAAAATGCAGGCAAATCTCGAGGCCGACAATATCGCCCGTGCCGCGCTACTGCCTCAACTGGCGATCTCTGCTGAAAAAACCGACGGTGAGAGCGACGAACTCAAGCGGATAGGCGTGATCGGTGAATCCACCTCCGAGGACACCCGATATGGGATATCTCTAAGTCAAGCACTGTTCGATCTGTCCGCCTGGTATCAATTTCAAGGTGGCAAAGCCCTGAGTGCCAGCGCCAGTGCCCAGTTTGCCGCCGATCAACAGCGGTCCATTATGCGCATCAGCCAGGCTTACCTGAATGTGTTGCGTGCCTTCGACAATCGCGAGACGCGCAGCGCCGAGCAGCGGGCAATCGAACAACGTCTACAGCAGACCAAAGAGCGGTTTGAAGTGGGATTGGTGGCAATTACCGAGGTGCATGAGGCTCAGTCCTTCTTCGATAATGCACTGGTCAACAGCCTCGAAGCCGAGGGCGCATTAAATATTGCCTTCGATGGATTAGAGGTGCTGACCGGATCCACTCATAATGTACTCTCTGGCTTGGCAGATAGTTTTGAGGCAACAGCACCGACAGCCGCAAGCAGTCAGGATTGGGTCAACTTGGCACTCAATCACAACTTCCAGTTGCGAGTCGCCGAGCTCGGCAAGGATGCCGCCTACAGTCAGGCCCGAGCAGCGGCTATGGCGCGTCTGCCAAAAGTCACCGGCACTGCCAGTTATTTTGAAAGTGAGTCTGACTTCGATCACAGCAGCAATGCCGTCAACGCCTACAATTCTGAGCTGGAAGGCCATCATTTTAAGTTGACGTTGAGCATGCCACTGTGGCTCGGTGGCGGCGTGGATGCCTCTCGCCGACAGGCGCGACAGCAGGCGATTCAATCCGAAGAGAATTTTATTGCCACCCAGAGAAATACTGCTCAATCCGCCAGATCACAACATCAACTGACAGTTACCAACGGCGCCCGCGTCAAAGCGCGCAAACAGTCTATAACCTCGGCAGACAGTGCGCTGCGCGCGGTTCAGGCCGGCTACGAAGTGGGAACGCGTACTATTATTGATGTCCTGGAAGCCCAGCGCACTCTGTATCAGGCACAGCGAAATTATGCCAATGCGCGCTATGACTTTATTCTGTCAATGATGGGGCTCAAAGAAATTGCCGGCCAGTTGTCACCTGAGGATATCTATCAGCTCAACGCCCAATTGGACCCCCAGGTTGTTATCAGCCGCTAGTTAGTCGTCCCTGAAAAAAAGCCTTTCTTCAACACCGACTAGTTATTAACTGCAAGGATTGACCGGCAGTTGGCATTCCACTATCTCCAACAGTTTTGACAGCGCACCACGATTGGCCTCGGCCACCTGTTGCGCTGCATCACCCATGGTACGACGCTGCACAGCATTTTGCAGCAGGTCCAGACATTCATCGGCCAAACTGGCATCACTATCACAGACTTTCATTCCCCCGCCCCGAATCAACAATTGGGAAACTTCAGAGAAGTTGAACAGGTGTGGGCCGGTCAGAATCGGCACGCCCCAGGCCGCTGGTTCAATCATATTGTGCCCGCCATTGGGCACCAGACTGCCGCCGACAAAGGCGATATCACAGGCACCGTAGAACAACATCAGTTCGCCCATAGTATCGCCCAACAAGATATCTGCGCTGGAAGCGTCTAACTCTGGCTGACTGCGCCTCGCCACCTGGAATCCCGCCGATCGACATAAATTTTCCACTGCATCAAAACGCTCGGGATGACGGGGAACCAACACCAACAGCGGCGGTTGCTGCAGCTCCTCCACTATTTTCCGGTGGGCGCGAAGAATAATTTCATCCTCTCCGCGGTGAGTGCTGGCAGCCAGCCAGATCGGTCGCGGTGAGTTGCCATGCCATGCTTGGGACAGCTGTTGCGCCTGATTGTGCATACCCACATCGAGCGTTAAATCGAATTTAATATTGCCGGAAATACTGAGTGCTTGCTCTGGTAGTCCAAGATCGATAAACCGCGCGCCGTCATCTTTATGCTGGGCCACAACCGCATCCATAGATTGCAGCATAGGCTTAACCAGCGGCGCTATTTTTTGGTAACCCCGCGCTGACTTTTCCGATAGTCGGGCATTGGCCAAAATCACAGGAATATTGCGGCGGCGACAGGCGGCAATGGTATTGGGCCACAGCTCGGTCTCCATAATAATCAGCAACTCTGGCTGTACCCGATTTAAAAACCGCGCCACTGCATCAGGCATATCGTAGGATGCATAGCTATGGTCTACTGAATCGCCAAATTCTGCCTGGATACGCTGGGATCCGGTGGGGGTCATGCAGGTCACCATCAGCCGATAGTTGGGGTATTTTTCCTGTAGTGCCCTGATTAGAGGTACCGCGGCCAGTGTCTCGCCGACCGACACTGCGTGTAGCCAGATTGTTATTTGATCAGTTAGGTTTGGTACAAAACCAAATCGTTCATACCACCGCTCGATATAAGCAGAGGTTTGAATGGCGCGGGCAAGTAACCGGATTATTACAATCGGAAAAAGGCAGTACAGAAAGGTTGAATAACAGTATCTTACTATGTCATCTGCCAATTTTCTCAATACAATCAATGAAATACCTTGCAATAGTAAATTAGCGATTCAAGTCATGATTTATGTGCAATTCAAACATCTCTGGTACCAACCAAACCCAAGAATCGGCTCTCGATATGTTTGACATGATTGATATCGGGTTGATGCCAGGAGCCAGGAATACAATAATCCTGTCTCAAATAATCTAGGAACTTCTCGATTAGCGGAACATCAACCGTCCAATCAGACAATCCTTCTACAACAGAGATCAGCTCCTCTTTAGACGATGCCTCTTGGGTCATCCCTTCGATCTTATAACAAGCATCACCTAGGACTATTACTGGCTTATGAAACATTAAAGACTCCAGTCCTACACTCGAATTTACAGTGATAATCGCATCTGCACACTCAATAAGCTCTTGGGTGTTCCTGTTGCTAAATAAAATTCTTGTGTTTTTGTGGTATAGTTCTTCATATATGCAGGGATCAGATGGATGCTCTTTTACAACAAAAACAAGACTTTCATCTCCGATATTTTCCACAATGAACTCTATCCACCGATAGAGTTCATACATTGAATCAATGTGTGGGGAATTCAAAATGACTTGACTATCGAATCCAACTTGAAAGGGAACAAAAATAAACTTTTTGGGCAACGATAGATGGAAATCCTGCCGTCTTACGTGGTCTATTTTATGTTTGTTATACTTTCTCACCACCAATTGCCGGTCTCCAGTGGGTAACTTATCACCAATCGGTTGATAGCTGCGGTAAAAGGACTCCGTGCGTGGCACAGAATTGCAGTTATTTATTCCTTTTGCATCAAGCGTAACAGTGTTGGGAAGCAACCCATTCTCGAAGTGCCAGACAACAATATCAAGTTTTTGAGCAACCAGTTTAGCTGCCATCTCATCCAACAAATATCCGTTCCAAACGGCGATACACTTTGGTTTTAACCTATTTAACAAGTAGTAAAACTGACGATAGTAAAGCTTGAACTTAAAAGTGTAAAAAATGCGCAGCATCATGCAGCTCAAATGGGAATAATTCCCCTTTGCCATCTTCCTTTGAAGATGGAAGTACACACCATTTTCAATGTCTTCTTTAGATAGTTTAGGAGCAAACAAAGAAAAATAGAACTGAGGCAAAAAACTCTTTACCGCCGTTTTTAATGAGAGATTTCCATGCAAGTAACGAAAATACACATCAACTCGTTTCCTCCAGAGGCGTGGAACAAATAGAATATCCATGATATGAAATAAATCCTTGGTTATTGGTTACACCACATACAATGCTTGTAATAGCATTTAATTTTTCCCTAGTTAGACATATTAAATTAATTCACAAATCGCCAAACGTCAGTTGCAAACAGTTTTCAACCATTCCTTGTGACTAGCACTTTTGCCGCGCACCAAATCGAAATAGGCGGACTGCAATTTGGCGGTGACTGGGCCTCTAGCGCCTGAACCAATGATGCGACTATCGTACTCACGGATCGGTACAATCTCTGCCGCTGTGCCGCTAAAGAACGCCTCATCGCTAATATACACCTCATCTCTGGAGATGCGCTTCTCATGGACTTGGATTCCGTGGTCGGCGGCCAGTTTAAACACTGTGTCTCTGGTGATGCCGTCCAAACAGGAAGTGAGATCCGGGGTGTAAATACTGCCATTGCGAACAATAAAAAAGTTCTCAGCGCTGCCCTCGGCCACATAGCCCTCGGGATCCAGCATAATTGCCTCATCACAACCAGAGTCCAAGGCTTCGCGCAGTGCCAACATGGAGTTAATGTAATTGCCGCTGGCCTTGGCTTTGACCATGGTGATATTGACATGATGCCTGGTGTAGGAGGATGTGCGCACCTTCAATCCAGTTTCCAGGGTTTCCGGAGAGGTGTAGGATGGCCACTCCCAGGCGGCGATTCCCAAATGAACTTTCAGTCCCTGAGCGCGCAGCCCCATGCCCTCAGAACCCAGGAATACCAGCGGCCGAATATAGGCTTCTTCGAGCTTATTCGCTCGTAGAACCTCGCAGATCGCTTCACAGACTTCATCTTCGGAGTAGGGAATTTGCAGATGCAAAATCTTCGCCGAATTGAACAACCGTCGCACATGATCTTCTAGACGAAAGACACAGGTACCAGAGGATTGCGTTTTATAGGCGCGAATGCCCTCGAAAACCCCAGTGCCGTAGTGTAGGGACGAGGTTAAAAAGTGGGTCTTGGCATCTCGCCAATCCACCATTTCGCCATCCATCCAAATAAAACCATCGCGGTCTGCAAATCCCATAGACCTATTCCTCTTGTTTGTGCTGATCTGTTGTTATCAAAAATTTTTGCCACTGCACTTTGACCTGACGCTGATGCTCGGCGAAGGTCGACAGCGGTACTTCAGCGGGTCGATTTTGCAGCTGCAAACTGTGGCCGGCTGAACGGTAGGCGCAGTAGGCTTCCGTTAACATCCGGCACTGTTTTACACTGATCAACCCGCAATCGGCCATGATTTGTAGCAATCTTATGGTATCCGACCAACGGGTCAACTGATTAAATTGGTGCGACCATGCCAAAACCGCAAATTGAACCATAAATTCAATATCGACGATACCTCCAGAGGCCTGCTTTAGGGAATATTTGTCGCCTTTTACAGTTCTATCTAGGTGTTTGCGCATTTTTTCGCGCATAGCCACTACCTCGGTACGCAGATCACTAATATCCCTTGACTGACACAACTGACGACTGCGGATAGCATTGAAGCGAGCTATGGTCTCCCGATCGCCGGCAACCGCCCGCGCCCTGACCAGGGCTTGATGCTCCCAAGTCCAAGCATCTTCCCGTTGGTATTTTTCAAAGGCAGCGAGACTTGAAACCAGCATTCCAGAGTTGCCCGACGGCCGCAGACGCATATCAATTTCGTAGGCGCGACCAGCGGCTGTGGGCGTCGATAGCATATGAATAATGCGCCGACCCAGACGGGTGATAAATGTTGTGCTATCAAGACTCTGCACACCGCCCCTGGTTTGAGGTGATAGGTTATCGTGAAGGAATACCAGATCCAGATCGGATTGATAGCCCATTTCTAAACCACCCATCTTGCCGTAGGCCACCACCATAAACCCCGGCGTATCGGCATCCGGCGAACTGCTGCCCTGCACTTGGGGTACACCGTATTTTGCCGCCATCTGTTGCCAGGCAATCCGGGTGACATGTTCCACTGCCACCTCTGCGATCCAAGTCAGCTGATCACTGACCTGCATCAATGACAATTGGCCGGCTATCTCTCGGGCAGCGACGCGCAGGGTGCTGGCTCGACAAAAGTGTCGAACTTCCTCCATATGTTGCTCCTGATCATCATCTGGCAAGCGCAGGGTTTGCTGCCGCAGCTGGTCTTGCAATTGATTTTTCTGCTGAACCGCATAGAGATGTCGCGGGTCAAGCAATTCGTCCAACAGTGCGGGATAGCGAGTCAGCTGATCAGCGATCCAACTGCTCTGAGAGCAGAGTAATGCCAGCTGTTGAAGGGCCTGGGGGTTTTCCAGCAGTAACCTGAGGTAGGCACTGCGGCGCAACACTGCCTGAATCAGTTCTAACAGCCGCTCAAAGGCAGTATCGCTCAGAGCCTGCTCAGAGCAGATTTTCAAAACCTGCGGGATCAGGGAATCCAGACTGGATCGCGGCCCCTGATCCAGACTCAGCACCAGTCTACTACTATAAAATTGCGCTAACCTATTCGCTATTTGCTGCGGCTGTTGGTAATTGAGACCTGCAATCACCGCCTGACTATCGACGGCATCCATTTCCGAATGCCACAGCACAATCTGTTCGCCATTGCCATCGGTTGGCTGGGTATTATCCCTGGCAATGATGGCGGCAAAGTGTCGATGGACCTGTGCCCTGTGCCGATCTAGTTGATGCTGAAAATCCTGCCAACTGGCCTCGCCCATCACCCTGGCCAGACGCTGCTGAGACAGCTCATCCACCGGCAACTGCTGGGTCTGCTTGTCGTTTATGGCCTGCAGCACATGTTCGGTATTGCGCAGATACTGGTAGGCCTCCCAAAGCTGTTGCCTATCCACTGATGAAATCAAATTCTCGGCGGCAAGTACCTCTAGCACTCTGTGGAGAGACTGGGTCTGCAGTGCCTTTAATCGGCCACCGCGAATCAGCTGGAAAACCTGAGCGATAAACTCCACCTCGCGAATGCCGCCATGACCCAGCTTAATGTTGTCCTGCAAACCTTTGCGAGCTACCTCGCGATTGATTTTATCCTTGAGGTCGCGCAGCGACGCAATGGCACCGAAATCCAGGTAGCGGCGGTAGACAAAGGGTCGCAGTATTTCCTCTAACTCCACTCTGTCAGTAGCATCACCGCAGATTACTCGGCCCTTGACCATCGCGTAGCGCTCCCAGTCACGACCCTGGGTGTGGTAGTACTCCTCGAGAGCGGCAAAGTTATGCACCAGAGGGCCACTCTGACCATAGGGCCGCAAGCGCATGTCGACTCTAAATACAAAGCCCTCCGCAGTCTGTCGATCCAAAGTAGCAATCAGCTTTTGTCCCAGTCGCTGAAAAAACTCCTGATTGGATACAGATCTTTTGGCGCCAGCGGTCTCACCGGCCCGCGGGTAGGCAAAGATCAGATCAATATCCGAGGACATATTCAGTTCACTGGCGCCCATTTTGCCCATGGCAATCACCAGCATATGCTGTGGGTTGCCGTCGGCATCCAATGGCTTGCCCAGCTCAATCACTAATTTTTTGTGCAAGTGATTCAAGGTTTGGGTGACACAGGCCTCAGCCAATCGAGTTAAATCTGCAGTGGTTTCAAGCAGGGTCGCCTGACGGGTAAAGTCGCGCCAGATAATGCGTAGCATCTCGCGCTGCCGAAACAGTCTCAGAGCACTGGCCAGTGCTTGTTCTTCTGGGTCATGGGGCAACGCTAAAACCCCTTGCTGCAATTGGTTGTGGTAATAATCCTCCGGGTAGGGTCGCAGGAGGTCTCCACTCTCCACCAGCTGTCTAAATCGAGATGGATTGGCAATGGACTGATCGGCAGCAAAGTCACTGGTGCCCCATACCAGCATCAACTGCTGGGCAAACTTTGGATCTTTGAGCTTTTGCTGCAGCCAAGTGGCATCATTGTCAGCACTGAGGTAGTGCTGAAGTCTGGCTTGGTACTGTTGCTCCAATGATACTGACATGATCTTCCCGATACTCAACGACACAAATTCTCAGTGGTTAACAACCATCGCTGCAATGTGTAAAACACGCCAAAATCATAGCACGATCCACAAGATGAACACTTAAATGGATTTTAAAAACCTGTTTCAGAAAATTATTGCCACCATTTTCTGGGAGTAGATAAGTAGTCACGCCTTGTGCCCCTATTTCTAAATGCAAATTCGATGTTCAATGGCGTAATCTAGGTTAAAATGAACTCGACCTTTGAGATTTCAGGACAATCTCGACATGAATAGCCATAGCTATGTGGATTTTTTCCGCCAGACATCGCCCTACATTCACACCCACAGGGGCAAGACCTTTGTTATCGCCATAGATGGTGAGGCTGTCGCGCAGCAAAATTTTCACCGCACTGTGCACGATATCGCCCTGTTGCAGAGTTTGGGAATTCGCATTGTCCTAGTTCACGGCGGGAGACCACAGATCGAGCAGCGCCTTGCCCTGTCCGGCACATCCAATCAATTCCATCAACAATTGCGCATCACCGATGCCGACACCATGGCTGCTGTCAAAGAAGCACTGGGTAGAACCCGTTGGCAAATTGAATCTCAGCTATCCATGAGCCTGCCCAACTCGCCCATGCAAGGTGCACGAGTCAATGTGATTGGCGGTAACTTTATCACCGCAAAGCCTCTGGGCATTCAAGCCGGTATCGATTATCAGTACACCGGCACAGTTCGTCGCGTCGATGCTTCGGCGATTCAACAACAGCTGCAAACCGGTGCGTTGGTGTTGATATCGCCCATTGGTTTTTCACCAACCGGCGAAGCGTTTAATTTAGGCTACCAGGATGTGGCAACCCAGACCGCCATTGCTATCAAAGCAGAAAAGTTGATTGTGATTACCGCTGCCGATGGTATTGTCAGCGGCAACCAGTTACTGCGCAGTATTGCCATTCACGAGGCAGAAAAACTCCAAGACCAGTTGACTGATCCTCAACAGCGACAATTGCTAGCATCCGCTCAAACCGCTTGCAGTCAGGGTGTCGATCGGGTGCATCTACTGGGCTGTGCAGAGGATGGCGCGCTGCTTACTGAACTGTTTACCCGCGAGGGCATCGGCACCCTAGTTGCACAGAACCACTCTGAAGTGATCAGAGTGGCGACTATCGAAGATGTGGGCGGGATTCTCGATCTGATCCGCCCTCTCGAGGAACAGCAGGTTCTGGTCAAGCGCTCCCGCGAGTTGCTGGAGACTGAGATATCGCGATTTACTTTGGTCGTGCATCCAGAGGGTTTTCTGCTGGGTTGTGCCGCACTGTATCCGATGACCGGCAAGGCCGAGGGGGAAGTTGCCTGTGTTGCCACCCATAGCGATTTCACCGGCAAGGGCATTGCCTCGAGGCTGCTGGCACATATTGAAGATCAGGCGGCACAGATGGGAATCACCAGGCTGTTTGTACTGACCACCCAAACCGCCCACTGGTTTTTAGAAAAAGGGTTTGTCGAAACTGGGATTGATGATCTGCCAGATCAAAAGAAATCGCTTTACAACTATCAGCGTAATTCGCGGATTTTTAGCAAAGCTCTCTAGGTACGCATTTAGTAAACTGTCCATTTCTGCTATTCTTGATACCCTGAGGCTGTTGCAGGGACAGTGTTTTGTAGTCAGCTAAAAGTCTCACCCCATGATTTATTAGTAGAGAAGCATTATGCCCAGATATCGCTCCCACACTACCACGCAAGGTCGCAATATGGCAGGGGCCAGAGCCCTTTGGCGCGCCACCGGTATGCAAGACGAAGATTTCAATAAACCGATGATCGCCATCGCCAATTCCTACACCCAATTTGTACCTGGGCATGTGCACCTTAAGGATATGGGTGATCTGGTGGCGGCAGAGATTGCCAAAGCTGGAGGTATAGCTCGGGAGTTCCACAGTATTGCCGTAGATGACGGTATCGCTATGGGTCATGATGGCATGCTCTACTCGCTGCCGTCGCGGGACATTATTGCCGACTCTGTAGAATATATGGTCAATGCCCACTGCGCCGACGCGCTGGTGTGTATCTCCAACTGCGACAAGATCACTCCGGGGATGTTGATGGCAGCGATGCGATTAAATATCCCTACCATCTTTGTCTCCGGTGGGCCTATGGAAGCCGGGAAAACCAAGCTGGCAGACCACAATCTTGATCTGGTGGATGCGATGGTAATTGCCGCCGACAGCAGTGCCAGCGATGAAATGGTAGCCGAGTACGAGCGATCCGCCTGTCCCACCTGCGGTTCCTGCTCAGGGATGTTTACCGCCAACTCCATGAACTGTCTAACTGAGGCGCTGGGATTGTCACTGCCCGGCAATGGCACTGTGCTGGCTACCCATGCCGATCGCCGCGCGCTATTTGAACGGGCTGGCAGTACTATTGTCTCCATGGCGCGCAGTTACTATGAGCAGGATGACGACTCGGTGCTACCGCGCTCAATTGCCAATTTTAAGGCCTTTGAGAATGCCATGACACTGGATATCTGTATGGGCGGTTCCACCAATACCATTCTGCACTTGCTGGCAGCGGCTCGCGAAGCCGGTGTGGATTTCGATATGTCCAATATAGATGCCCTGTCCCGAGTGGTGCCACAGCTGTGTAAAGTGGCACCCAATACGCCGCTCTATCATATTGAGGATGTCCATCGAGCCGGGGGGATTATGGGAATTTTGGCTGAGCTAGACCGTGCAGGTCTAATTCACAGTGATTTACCCACCGTGCATTCATCCAGTCTCAAAGAGGCTTTAGATCAATGGGATATAGTCAGCGGCCATGTCAGTGAAGCGGTCAAAACCTTTTACAAAGCCGGTCCGGCGGGTATCCCCACTCAGACTGCCTTTAGCCAGGCAACGCGCTGGCCATCACTGGATGCCGATCGAGAAAATGGCTGTATTCGCAATTTGCAAAATGCCTATAGCACCGAGGGTGGATTGGCGGTTTTAACCGGCAATCTGGCGCCCGACGGCTGTGTGGTAAAAACCTCCGGTGTAGACGAGTCTATATTGGTATTCGAGGGGCCGGCCTTCGTCACCGAGAGTCAAGATGAAGCGGTCGACTGCATTCTTAACGATGAAGTCAAGGCGGGGGATGTAGTCATAGTGCGCTACGAGGGGCCCCGCGGGGGACCCGGCATGCAGGAGATGCTCTATCCCACCAGCTATATCAAGTCAAAAAATCTCGGTGCGGCCTGCGCCCTGATTACCGATGGACGCTTTTCGGGTGGCACCTCGGGACTCTCAATCGGTCATGTATCTCCCGAGGCCGGCGCCGGTGGCGCAATTGGCTTGGTAAGACCGGGGGATACTGTTCGCATCGATATTCCCAAACGCACCATTGATGTGCTGATTTCAGATGAGGAACTGGCTAAGCGCCGCGCTGAACAGGATAAAATTGGCTGGCAGCCGGCCGAACAGCGGCCTAGAAAGGTGTCGGCAGCACTCAAAGCCTATGCCAAATTGGCTACTAGTGCTGACAAGGGCGCGGTCAGGGATCTTTCACAGTTAGACTGAGCGCACTACGCGACTCAATCATAAAATTTATCCATGGACCAAAAAAAACCCAGCTAAGCTGGGTTTTTTATTGTCACTGTCTACCTATCACTTGGCACAGGACGGAACCTTAGCTCCCAACTCGCGCAGTTTGCCTAGACGAGTGCCTTCAACATCGGCAAATTTAATCCATTGAGTGGGGTAGCGCTTGTCCTTTTTAGTTTTCGCAACCTTAAGGGACTTACGGAAAGCTGAGATTGCGTCCTTGTAGCAATGAAGGTTTATCAAAGCATTACCCATTATCAGGTAGTTGGAGTCTGGTCGCTTGATGCTGCCCTTTTTAGCTGCTTTTCTCGCGGCCTGATAGGCTTTTTTATCGCGACCAAGGTCCAAATAAATACCGGCAATTCGAGACTGCAGATTGCCCGAATCGGAGTATTTTGAAGCGCTCTCAAGGGCTTTCAGAGCGCGGCTTAAATCTTTAGCTTGATACCAAGCAGTACCCAGTACTTCGAGATTCTTAGCGTTGCGCTCAATAATATCGTCCTCCATGCCCTGTTCTATAATCCTTGCAGCGCGATAGGGGACATCTTGACCTAAATACATATAGGCCACACTCATCACCTGACTCTCCTTATCCAGCTCACCATTGAGATATACCAGCTCTGAGGCCACTAGGCGATCCACCTCTCGCTCTTGCTCGCCATACATGCCGCCCAACTGTTTCCAGTAGGTCCACTTAGGATAGTGTTTGACCAGTTGTTCGAGGATGGCAGTAACGCGCTTGTAATCATTTTTTTCGTAGTAGAGCACTCGCTGCAGTGACCACCAACGCTCTTTGGGCAACTTACCCTTGGATTCAACATCAGCAATTGCCAATTCGATCATGCGCAGCGCATCGGCCTTGCGATTCAACTGATAGTATATCTGTGCTAGCAGCCCCCGTGCATCGTTGCCCACAACCGTGGATTCAGCCATCCAAGTCTCCAGCTCTTTGGCCGCTTCGGCATAGCGCTCCTCTGCGGTATAGAGCTGCGCTAGGGTGTATCGGGTGTCCAATCTGAGATCATCGGGAGTACCCTCACCATCGATGACCCGCTGGTAGGACCGAATAGCCCCATCAAAGTCGTCTAGTGAAAAGTAGACGTAGCCCTGAAACTTCCAGTTTTGCGTCTGCTCATAGGGTTTTTTACAGGTTTTGCTGCTGGACTCAATATCCTTGAGCATAGCCAAGGACTCGACAAAGTTCTCTTCTTCGAGAACCACCTGAACCTTTTCCAAGGCCTTAGAACATTTGGCGCCCACAGACTGCCGCTGTCGGGTTTTGACATTTTTATATTTTGGCTCTTTCTTCTCTTCCTCAGCCATGGCACCGGCACTGAAGGGTGACTGAGGTGCAACTGTGCTAACCACCAGAGGCAGTAAAAATGCCGTGGCCAGTAGGGTTAGGCTTTTTATGATTTTAAACATCTTACACCCCTTATTTAGCCATCTGGAAAGTGAATTTATACAGCACGCCCGGCACCTCTTGAGCAACGCCGTCAATCACTCGGGGGTTGTATTTAAGCTTGCCAGCGGCCTTGAGAGCCGCGCGACCAAATCCCCAGCCCTCTGGCCACTCCTCAATCATCACCGGATCGCGCACTCCGCCAGTAGTGGTAATAATCACCTCAACCACCGCGTAGCCCTCTTTGCCGCGTGTCTGAGCGCGACGGGGGTACTGAGGCTGAGGGACATAGACCGGAATATAGTCGGAATCTCGAGCGAAACCGGAGTTGCCGATCTTCAGGTTGCCCCCCGCTTTTGGCGCTGCCATATTGACTACATTCTCCGGTGCCTCGAATTCCATCTGCTGCTCAGGAATATCGGGCATTTCCTCGGGATCATCGGGTTTTTCTACTTCGGTTACCTTGGCATTCTCTGTTCGATCCCGCTCGACATGAAGGAAGTCAGGAATTTTGAAGGCTTCCTGATCGTTGATTTCCTTGTTCCCGGAATCAATCAATTTATACATTACCAATACCAGCCCCAGAGTGACCAACACCCCCAGTGCTGCAGATACCCCTACTCTCAATCCAGCCATATTATTAACTCAATTCAATCAGTCGTTTTCTACCGAAACCGCAACCGGTGCGATGCCGATATCCCGGGCTATATCTGCCACTTTGGCCACTGACTCGATATCAGAATCGTTGTCAGCTTGAATCACCATGCCGCCTTTTGGGTTTTCATTAAACAATCGGGTGAGATTAATTTTAAGCGCTGTGGCCTCGACCCTCTTTTTATCGATCCAAAATTCATTGGTGTCACTGATCGCTACCAATATACCCACTTTTTTATAGGAATCCTGTGTATTGGCATCAACCTTATTGACTTCGACACCAGGCAACTTGATAAATGAAGCGGTGACGATAAAGAAAATCAGCATGATAAAGACAACATCGAGCATGGGTGTCAGATCTATCGCTTGACCTTGCTCTTGGGGTTTACTTGTTCTACTGCGCATAGTTAATTCTCACGGGATGATGGCCATTGACCCTGAACACTCAGTGGTCCATGGTGAGGTGGTCTTCCAACAGATTTTTTTCCCGCTCTGCAACACGCTCCACATAGGTCAATCCAAATACACCGGAGAGTGCAGCCACCATACCTGACATGGTGGGAACCGTCGCTTGGGAGACCCCTCCCGCCATGGCTTTTGCATCGCCACCGCCAGTGAAGGCCATCACATCGAACACCACAATCATACCGGTGACAGTTCCCAACAAACCAAATAGGGGAGCCACTGCCACCAGCGTTTTGATCATCATCAAATTTTCATCAATTTTAACGCTGACCTCGGAGATCAGTTTTTCGCGGATTTGATGGGCGCGTTTGGATTTGCGTTCGGCTCTAGCCTCCCACTGATCCAATGCCACCTGAACGTCCATGGAAACGGTTGAACGCAGATACCACATACGTTCAAAGAGCAGGGTCCACATTACGAATAACAGAACGACAATGGCCCACAGGACCATGCCGCCAGAGTCCATAAACTTACCCAGCTCTGCCCAGGTATCGACGAAAAACATGACCATATCAACGTCCCTCTACGGAACCTGCCACGATGCCGGCACTCTGCTCTTCAAGTACATGAAGAATGCCCTGCGCTTTGCCGTTGACCAGTGTGTGCATTAACACTGTGGGTATAGCTACTACCAGACCCAACACTGTGGTAATCAGCGCCTGTGAGATACCACCGGCCATGGCTTTAGGATCGCCAGCGCCAAATAGGGTTATCATCTGGAAGGTGATAATCATACCGGTCACCGTACCTAGGAGTCCCAGTAGCGGTGCTACCATGGCGATAATTTTTAACAGGTTTAAGCCCGACTCAATGCTGGGCCGCTCTTTAAGAACAGCCTCGTGAAGCTTGAGCTCTAGGGATTCGGCATCCAGCCCTGGATTATCTGCAGCGACCTTGAGGACTCGCCCCAGGGGATTGCTATCATCGGCGACTTCAGTTTGCAGCTGTGTTTTAACCGCTTTTGACATGCCAAATAGGACAATGAAACGCCACACCGCCAGTGCGATGGCAAAGGCGAATACCGCGGTGATTACATAGCCGACGATACCACCAAAATGCCAGCGTTCAACTAGGGTTGGAGCATTGATTAAGGCAGCTAACAATCCACCACCCAGTGGTCCTGTCGGATCCAATCCAACCTTGGTGAAACCTGATGAAGCATCCTGTAAGTCCTCGGCGCCACCGCTGTAGCCGGAGGGCTGGCGAGTAAGCTCAGACACCAAACCGCTCTCGGGGCTGTACTCGAGATACATGCCATCGGCGAGCAGGTTGTAGGTACCGACACGCACCACCTCCATCTCTTCGGGCTGACCATTGGCGCGCAGTACCGAGCGATTAAATTTAACCACGCGGCCACTTTCGACCATCTCGCGCTGCTGCTCGTACCAGAGCTTTTCAATATCTTCTATTGAGGGAAGTCTGGTATCACTGCTCATTTTGTCGATCAACTCATCGAGAAAGTCGGTGCGGCCAGGAATCTGTGCACTGACAATCGACTGATTGAGTTTTGCGCGAATATCACCAGCGGCACCTGTCAGGTGACCAAATAGTTCCTTGAGGGAGCCCAGGCGCTTGTCGCGCTGTTCGCGCAGAGCTGCTAGTTTAATGTCATTATCCCGAATAATTTGTTCGAGACGATCCGAGCGGCGCTCCTCTGCAGCTTTGGTATTCTTTGCCGATTTCAGCAGCTGGGATTGCTTGCGCTGATCGCGCTTGAATTCAGCTTCGCGATTGCGGTACTCGGCAGTCTCTGAAATTTTTGCACTCTGAATCAGTTCCAGAAGCTCATCGAGAGTTTTAGCTTCATTGGCTATGGCCGGCAGCGAAAAAGCTGCGGTTGCGAAAAGGGCTGCGAAAATATTGATTAATTTATTTTTCATTGTGCTATCTCCGGAGCTGTAATCGGCATTTCAATAACATCCTGTGGCGACAGTTTAACGGCGATGCGGATCGCTTGATCCACTGCGCGGCGGTATCCAGAGCCCAAGGTCTCCCAGCTGCTAGTCGCCTTATTCCAGACTCCGGCACGGGATTTATCCTTAGTCTGATACATCAGGGCCACACGTCCCACTCTTAACATCTGCACTTCAACCTCTGCGCCATTGCCGTCGATATCAATCTGATCGGTGTAGGACTCCATGGATAGGCTGTACTCAGATTCGATATCGTAGACCTCGAGGATCTGACGGAATTTTTCCGCCGCTGAGAACTTAGCGCTATCCATATTGACATAGAGCTCGGCAATCGCCTCTTCGCGCTTGTCCTTCTTGAAGGGCATATCCAGAGCGATAAAGTCCTCGAGCCCATTTAACATGTTGATCATCAGCGGTGAGATACCGCGCTCGATAACCGTGGCATTTTCAATGGATTCCTCGAGCTCTGCCATCATCTTCTTCTGGCTGTCGATCTGTCGCTCAAGTTGAGAGTTGTAGACCCGCAGGGATTCAATCTGTTTATTTACCTGCTTGAATTCTTGGAGTAGGCCATCGGTTTGATCGGCGATTCGATCAACTTTTACCTGAGCTTGCTGTGCAGCTGAAACCTTGGCGGCACCAGCCTTGAGAACATCACCTACTTGCGTTTTGCTGACTACTACCTCTTCTACCGCGGGCTCTTGCGCCACAGCAGATAAAGCAAAAGCGCACAGGACTACAGATGCCAATGCATTTAGTGGTTGCTTTTTCATAGTTCCCTCAATAATGGGTCTAGCGGATTAATTATATTTTCTGAGCGCTCAGCAGGATTGTGCTGTGAGCGAACAGTGGATTTCGTATTGTCTTTTTAACAGCCTATGGAACAAGAATCAATTTGCTGATACCCAAGTTTGCTTTATAACGGGCAGAAATTATTCTTATGTTACTTATGGTAACAGTACTCTGACTATTTGCGCTAGACTTGGATTGACTTTCTGTCGAGAATTAGAAATCGATAGGCATGCTTTTCAACCTTCTCCGGCATTTTTTCCGCAACCTGTTGCCAGTCATCCTCATCTAACTTGGGAAAGAACGCATCGCCTTCAACCCGAGCCTCAACTCGAGTCAAATACAATCGGTCACTGCGCGCCAGGCAACTGCGGTAGATCTGCTCACCGCCAATCACCATCACCTCATCACCACCAGAAACGCTGCAGGCCTTCTGCGCGCACGCAAAAGCCGCCTCTATATCGGCGACTATCTCGACACCTTCGGCAGTCCAATCGGGATTGCGCGTGATCACTATATTAGCGCGCCCGGGCAGCGGGCGTCCTATGGATTCAAAAGTCTTGCGCCCCATTATCAGCGGCTTTCCCATGGTCACCGCCTTGAAGTATTGAAGATCCTCCGGCAGGTGCCACGGCAACTGATTATCGCGACCGATAACATTGTTTTGGCTGACTGCGACGATCAGAGAAATCTTCATTCCTTAACTCCTAGACTGCCACTGGTGCAGCAATGGGGCCATGACACTGATAGTCAAGCAGTGTGAAATCGTCGTACACGAAATCAAATAGATCGGTTACCTGAGGGTTAATTGCTAATGTTGGCAGTGGAAATGCACTTCTACCCAACTGTTCCTCCACCTGCTGCAGATGATTGGTGTAGAGATGGACATCGCCAAAGCTATGCACAAAGTCGCCCAACTTTAGACCTGTCACCTGAGCGATCATCATCGTCAGTGCCGCATAGGATGCAATATTGAACGGCACGCCTAAAAACACATCGGCGCTGCGCTGATAGAGCTGGCAGGACAGGCGCCCTTCAGACACATAGAATTGAAAGAGACTGTGGCAGGGGGGCAATCCGGATTTGGCCATCACTGGAATATCCTTGGGATTCCAGGCGGATACAATCAGGCGCCTGGAATCGGGATTAGCTTTGATGTCCGCCACCACCTGCGCCAACTGGTCAACGCCCTCAAAATTGCGCCACTGATGGCCGTACACTGGCCCCAGATCCCCGTACTCAGCAGCAAAATCAGCATCATTTCTAATGCGTTCAACGAACTCTGAGAGACCGGCTTTCCACTCTGGCGAGTGCATCTCCATAGCGGTGTCGCGCCCAGTTTGCCGCAACCAACTCTGGTAGGGCCACTCATTCCAAATGCCCACACCATTTTGCACGAGATAACGTATATTGGTGTCGCCACTGATAAACCACAGCAACTCATGGAGTATTGATTTTAAGTGCACCTTTTTAGTGGTGACTAGGGGAAACCCTTGGGCGAGGTCAAAGCGCATCTGGTAGCCGAATAGGCTCAGCGTACCTGTACCTGTGCGATCTTCTTTGAACACACCGTTATCGCGAATATGTCTGACTAACTGCAAATACTGCTGCATGCTGCGCCCCGTCCTGTCACTATTTATTACCTTGAGTACTTAATTTGAACTGCCGCCGGGCAGCGCTTTGCGCATCAGCCAAAGACCGAAAATAATCATTGGAATACACAGAGCCTGGCCTCTTGTCATCCAGTCGAAAGTTTCCATCAGCGCCGGTTGAGCAGCAAACTGTGCATCCGGCTGGCGAACAAATTCAACCAGGAATCTAAACAGGCCATAAAAAATTAAAAATAGTCCGGCCACCTGCCCGAAGAGCCTGGGCTTTCTCGCAAAGTAATGCACAATAAAAAACAGCACCACGCCTTCGAGAAATGCTTCGTATAGCTGTGATGGATGCCGCGGCAACTGCAGAGGATCAGAGGGGAACAACATCGCCCAGGGCAGATCGGTGGGCCGCCCGTAGAGCTCTTGGCCAATAAAGTTTCCCAGACGACCAAACAGTAGGCCAGTGGGCACCAGCGGCGCAACAAAGTCTCCCAGCGCGAAGAAGTCAATTCGGTGTTTTCGCGCATAGGCGAACAGGGCAATAATGACGCCAATCAATCCACCGTGGAAGGACATGCCCCCCTCCCAGAGTCGAAACAGCATCACTGGATCAGCCAGCCATTTGTCTAGGCTATAGAAAAACAAATAACCCAAGCGACCGCCCAGCAGCACGCCCCAGGCACCATAGACAATCAGATCCTCCACCTGATTTTCCTTGATCGGCGACCAGGCGCGCCGGCTGTGCCGCAGAGCAATTATCCAGGCACAGGCAAACGCAATTAGGTACATAAGGCTGTACCAGTGAATCTGCAGTGGCCCAATATAAATTGCCACCGGGTCAATATTTGGATGAGGAATCATGGAATTTAGCTCAGATAAACCATCAGCATTGATCATAGCTTTTTCTGCTGGTGACTGCCATCTGCGAAGACATAAAAAAATAAGCTGCTCACCATGCGTGACACTATTGCCAACCAATGCGAGTAAATCCTCGTATTCAATGGCTTTTCAACTTACTTCTTGGTGCAGAGCCGTCCAGCGAACTAGCTATATAGTCGACCACAGATGCGGCGTCAGACATCGTCAGCGCCCGCTTGGCAAAACGCTGGGCAGCCCGGCGGTCAATAGCCAACAACTTTGATTTGACCCTGAGCAGAGAGGAGGCACTCATGGAGAAATTTCTGTAGCCCAGCCCAAACAACATGGCCGCTCCCAGCGGATCACCCGCCATCTCTCCACAGACGCTGAGTTGACAGTTGACCGACGCAGCCTGCTCATAGATATGCTTCAGCGCTCTAAGTACGCTGGGATGCAGTCCGTGATAAAGATCTGCCACCCGCGGATTATTGCGATCGACCGCCAACAGGTACTGGGTCAAGTCATTGGTTCCAACAGATAAAAAGTCAACCCGCCGACCTATTTCCGCAACCTGATAAACCGCCGCGGGCACTTCGATCATAGCGCCGATCGACGGCATCTCAATATTGTACTGCTCTTCCTCTACCAGCTCCCGGTAGGCTCGATCAATAAGCTCCAGCGCCCGATCTAGCTCGGGCATACCGCTGATCATCGGCAACATGATGCGCAGATTGTGCAGTCCCTCGCTGGCCCTCAGCAGGGCGCGAATCTGCACTAGGAAAATCTCTGGATGATCCAGGGAAATTCGAATTCCACGCCAACCGAGAAAAGGATTCTCCTCTTCAATTGGAAAGTAGGGCAGGTCTTTGTCTCCACCTATATCCAGTGTCCTCATGGTCACCGATCGCGGATGAAATTCCTCAAGATGCTGTCGGTAGATAGCGGTCTGCTCATCCTCAGTGGGAAAGCTGGAACGCCCTAAAAAAGGAATCTCGGTACGAAATAGACCGACTGCTTCGGCACCGCTGCGAAGAGAGCGCAGCGTATCCTGACGCAAGCCGGTGTTAACCCACAGAGAAAAGCTTGAGCCATCTGCGGTCACACAGGGAACATCGCGCAATTTTTCTAAATCTTCATTGAGAATTTTTTCTTCGCGCTGTCTCTGCAGATAGGCACGGCGTGACGCTCTAGTAGCGTGGCTGACAATATCACCAGTAAATCCATCGACAATTAATTCCTGACCCTCGAGCTCCATCCACGGAACATCGAGAGCTCCCATGACGGTTGGAATACCCAGAGCGCGAGCGACGATCGCCATATGTGAATTACTGGATCCCTTGAGAGAGATAATCCCGGCCAGCCGCTTTACCGGAATATCCGCCAGTGCGCTAGCCGAGAGGTCTTCACCAATCAAAACGATTCGACGCGGCATCGGATTCTCTTGCTTGTTGGTGGCCAGTAGATAGCCCAGTACCCGTTTACCCAGATCGTAGACATCCGCTGCCCGCTCCCGCAAATAGGGATCGTCCATTTGCCTAAATGTTTTGACGTGCTTGAGAATTACTTCACTCCACGCACTCTGAGCGGTCAAGCCCTCGTCAATAGACTGCATCACTTCGCCGCCCAGGGAGTCGTCATCCAGCATCCGAACATAGACATCGAACAGCGCCAGCTCCTCAGAATTGAGCTTGCCCTCGAGACCGGCACCCAAGTTGCGCATATCTTGTTTGGCCGCCTTGAGGGCGCTGCGAAAAACCGTACGCTCTTTTTTGGGGTTATCGGTGTAGCGTTTGGGAACGGATTTCAGGTCCATCGCCTGATGGGCGAGCACCACACGCCCAATACCTATGCCCGGGGAACTTGGGATACCCTGAAAGGTAGCCTCTTTGCTGATGCCGCGGCCTGCGGAAGCCAGTTTACGCAATACGCCAGTGGCCTCGGCGTGGGCAATAGCGCCCGATAACTGGGCACAGACGGTGACAACAAACGCCTCCTCCTCGACTGCAAAGCGCCGCTCAGTCTGCTGCTGGAGCACCAGCACGCCTAAAACTTTGCGGTGATGAATAATCGGCACCCCCAGGAAGGAGTGGAACTTCTCTTCACCGACCTCTTCGAAATAGGCAAAGTTGGGATGCTTATCGGCATTGTGTAGATTGAGAGGCTCTTCTTTTGCCGCTACCAGCCCCACCAGCCCCTCACCTGAGGACAGTCGTACTTTGCCTAGGGATTCTGGACGCAAGCCCTGAGTTGCGGTGAGCACATAGCGCTGGTCGGCATCATCGAACAGGTAGACCGAGCACACCTCGGCGCGCATCTCCCCGCGAACCTCCTTGACAATAATATCCAGCGCCTCAGGCAGGTCACGGGCACTATTTACCTCTTGAACAATGGTCCGCAAAGAATTCAATATATTCATTTAACGCCGGCTTCTCCGCCTCTCGAATCTGGCATTAACGGAAGAGAATTCAGCCAGTGCCTGACGGTAAACATTCTGCTTAAAGGAGACTATGGCACTGATCGGGTACCAGAAATTGACCCACTCCCAGGCATCAAACTCGGGATTGCCTGTGGCATTGAAGTTGATTTTATTTTGATCGCCCACAAGGCGCAGAAAGAACCACCGCTGTTTTTGACCAATGCAGAGCGGCACAGACTTTTTGCGCTGAAGATTTTCCGGAATGTTGTAGCGCAACCACCTTTTGCTCTGCTGCACAATCTCCACATCCTTGGCCTCCAGACCCACCTCCTCGTGTAACTCCCTGTACATGGCCTGAGTTACAGACTCTCCGGGATCAATGCCGCCCTGGGGAAATTGCCAGGCGCGCTGACCAACCCGCTTAGCCCAAAAAACCTTGCCACGACCATTGCCTATCACTATAGCAATATTAGAACGAAATCCATCTTTATCTACCAAGGCAATACTTCCATCCAAAAAATTTACATTAATAAGACTGGCTTACCAGTTTATTGTTCCACAGTCTGCGACCTATACACAAATAAGAATTTTTCGCTCCTGAAGACCATCTCCCTCTGTGGACACAGAAATCTGTACCTGTTAATTGGGGGATTTATCCCTTGAGCCAACGGGTTATCAAAGTTATGCTCTGCTCCCGAAATTAACCCTACTCACCGAATGAGACTGCTCTATGCCACTGGCCATCTTCGACCTGGACAACACACTGATTGCCGGCGACAGCGACTACAGTTGGGGCGAGTTTTTAGTCGCTCAGGGCAAAGTTGACAGCGATTATTACCGCGTGATGAATGATCGCTTTTTCGCCGACTACGAGGCGGGGCGTCTGGATATCAACGCTTACTTGCAATTCTCCCTAGAGCCACTGTCAAAAATAACCATGGCAGAACTCAGCCAGTTGCATGAGAAATTTATGGCCGAGGTTATTTCCCCAATGATGCTCGACAAGGCTCAAGGCCTACTTGAGAAGCACCGTCGCGCCGGGGATCAACTACTGGTGATTACCTCAACTAATCGCTTTATTGTCGAACCAATCTGCAAGGCCCTTGGCATAGACCGAGTGATTGCCACGGAATTAGAGGTGGTGAATGGCCGCTATACGGGAAAAGTCAGCGGAACTCCCAGCTACCGAGAGGGCAAAGTCGAGCGCCTCAACAACTGGTTAACTGCCAATCGGCAGGACATCGATGGCAGTTACTTCTACTCGGACTCAATCAATGACCTGCCACTGCTTCAAAAGGTTGATTACCCGGTCGCGGTAGACCCTGACCCGCAGTTGCGAGCGCAGGCGGCGGCACGCGGCTGGCAGATTATCTCCCTGCGCGACTGAGCGCACCACTGGCGGTATATCTTAATTCTAGGGAGAATCAGCTCTCATTCACCATTGCCTGATAGGCATCGGCAGTCATTAGACCATCGAGCTGTTGAGGATCCTCAACTTTGACCCTAAACAGCCAACCATCGCCGTAGGGGCTGTGGTTTACCGTCTCTGGACTATCCTCCAGTTCCTCATTGAGCTCTACCACTTCACCGCCTATCGGCGAGTAGATATCCGAGGCCGCTTTGACTGACTCCACCACAGCTATCTCTGCGCCGGCGTCGGTCTCTGCCCCAATCTCTGGAAGCTCTATGTAGACAATGTCACCCAATGCTTCCTGGGCGTGATTAGTGATACCCACCACCACGGTTCCATCATCTTCTAATCTCGCCCACTCATGACTGTCGGCATATTTCAATTCTGTGGGAAAATCACTCACAACGCACCCCCGATAAAAATTCTGGCTTTGAAAGAAATCAATATTTGCTGCTATTCTACTGAGTATTCAGTCGCAAGATAAAGCGATTTTAAATGTTTGGTCTACCATATTTCCTGAGGTATCATCGCGCAGCGTTCTCAATCTCCTGAATAGGCCTATATTTTGTCAAGGAAATTTCATTTTTGGCACTGCGCCATACCGCTCTGCCTGTCAATACAGCCAAGTGCCGCACAGGCTGCCGAGATACTTCTGATCAATGGTGACAGACTCACCGGGGAAATCAGCAGCCAATCGGTCACACAAGTAATTTGGAACTCGGACAGTTTTGGTGTCCTCAGCATTCCAGTCGAGCGTATTGTATCGATTGATAACATCCCGTTCGCGCGCCTAAGTCAACGGCCATTTAAAAGTACCGCAATGGGTGCACAAGCGAATTTTCAGGGAAATGTCTCGGTCACTGGTTCCTTCGCCTCGGGCAATCAAAATCGCGAAGACTGGGACTCAGTACTCAACCTAAACTGGCATCAGGACAGAACCCAGCAGGGTTTAGAGTTCAATTATGAGAGTCATCATCAACAGGACCTGAACGCCATCAAAGAGTATGGCTTGCGCTACGACATCGACTGGTTCTTTAGCGATCATCGGTTTTGGGAAAATACACTGGAGTGGGGTGTCAATGACTACCGGGCAATAGATCAATTTTACAGGCTGGGTAGCGCCGTGGGTGTGCAGCTGTGGCAACAAGATAACTCGGCACTGTCCACTGAAACCGGTCTACTATGGATAGACGAGCAGTTCTCTGACGACAGCGCCAGCCGCCGAGTATCATGGAGCTGGTCGAGCGATTACCGGCGCAGACTGTTTGCCGGACTGGAGTTGCACAATAACCACAAACTCATTGTGTCCCTGGAGGATACTCAAGATTCTGAGTTAGAACTAAACTTGAGCATAAGGGCACCGCTGTCCAATGGTTTTTTTACTGAACTCAGATACGAATGGGTCTACGACAACCTGCCAGTTGCCAACGGCCGCTCAGTGGATAGTCAACTGACTGTCGGCGTCAATTACGACTGGTCACAGTAAAACTGACATCAGAGAAATAACTCCAGAGGCGGTTCATTGAGGGCCGCCAACTGCTCGCGCAATATCAGAATGTGTTCACTCCAGTAACGGGGTGTACCAAACCAACTAAAGGCGCGAGGAAAAGCCGGATCGGTCCATCTTCGTGCTATCCATGCGCTGTGGTGCATAATTCTCAGGGTTCTCAAAACCTCTACAAGCCTCAGTTCGCCGATATCAAAGTCATAAAATTCGTTGTAACCCTCCACCAACTCAGTCATCTGCAGGGCTTGCTCGCGGCGATCTCCCGACAACAACATCCATAAATCCTGTACCGCTGGGGCCATACGGGCATCATCAAAATCGACAAAATGCGGGTTGTCATCTCGCCACAGTATGTTGCCCGAGTGGCAGTCTCCATGGACCCTGATCTTGTTTATCTGACCAAATTTATCAACAATGTCCTCACATCTGGCCAGCAGGTCGGCACACAGGCTGTCATAGGCCGCACGCAAATCGGTGGGAATAAACTGCTCACTGATCAGATTAAAGGACTGCCAACCGTAACTGTGAACATCCAGACTGGGGCGTTGCTCAAATCCAAGGGTTGCACCCACACTGTGAAAGCGACCCAACAGGCGTCCGAGAATCAGAAGATTGTCCAAATTATCCAGTTCCGGTGCGCGGCCCCCACGGCGCGGATACAGGGCATAGTAAAATCCCATGTACTCATGCAGTGACTGACCAACACTATCCAGCAGTGGGCAAACCACCGGCAACTCTTGCTCGGCGAGCTGAAAACAGAATTGATGCTCTTCATCAATCTGACTGCGACTCCAGCGCTTGGGCCTGTAAAACTTGGCAATTAGTGGCTGCTGACCTTCAACACCCACCTGATAGACCCGGTTTTCATAACTGTTTAACACCAGAAAATGGCCATTGGTCACAAAGCCGAGGCGTTCCACCGCAGTAAAGATTACCTCCGGTGACAGCAGCTCAAATACATGGGAATCAACTTCAGTCATAGTGGGTCGCTCCGGGCCGCTACTCGATGGTCGGCTTCAATCTAAGGGCCTTCTTTTTGCCATGCTGTGCTTTTCTGTCCATGCGCTTCTGCTTTGAGGACCTGCTCGGCTGAGTGGCCTTGCGCGGCTTGGGGCTGTGGGTCGCCGAGCGCAACAGCATCTGCAATCGCTGCAGTGCCTCTGCGCGGTTTTTTTCCTGACTGCGGTGGCGTTCGGCTTTGATCACAATGATCCCATCCTTGGAGATCCGCCGATCTCTGAGATCCATCAAACGTTGCTGATATTGTAGTGGCAGAGAGGATTTCTTAATATCAAATCTCAGATGGACTGCCGAGGACACCTTGTTGACATTTTGCCCCCCAGGGCCACTGGCGCGAATACCGATAAAATCAACTTCCGAGAGGGGGAGGGCAATTTTAGTGCCGATCATAATCATGGTTCACTGGGCTCGATCAATTGAAAGCGCGACACCTGTCGACCATCCAGATCAACCTGTTCCACCCACAGCCCGAAATCCCCGTACAGCGCTCGATAGACAACCATATCCTGCTGCGTTTCGGAGTGTCTCGCAGTATCGATCATCTGATAGGTATTTCCCTTAAAATGTCTGTATGAAGAGGAGGCATGATAAAGTGGCTTAAGGAAAAGCTTTTTATCAGAAGAAAAATACCTTCCTGCAACCACAACTATCATTCTCTTCCCTCAGCAATCGAACACCATGCACAGTGGGGATACTACGCTGATAGCAGCCCAAAAGACACCTGATTTCTGCCGTTGTCAGCGACTGTATGAGGGTGGGATGGCAGTCGGCTACAGTCACCACAGGGGAGAAATCCTGTTATTTTGCGATAGAAATTAGCAAAAAAGTCGCAAAAAACGGGGTTTTTTGCAGTTTAGAAGCGCGAATATTAGCCAAATTCAAAAAAAACCAATACACTGCAGGGTCTGAAGTAATTATTTACTGAACAGTGAGTAATTGCATCAGTGAGGTCTTTGGGGTTTAAGAAGTCATTCGAGGCCCAAAGTGTTAGGTCCATGTCATTGTGAGATGGAGATACAAAGTGCCTTTTGTGGCGCTGAAATTTTAAGTGAGGTTGTTATGTCAGGGGAAAGAGTTGCTGGCACTGTTAAGTGGTTTAACGATAGTAAAGGTTTTGGTTTTATCGAACAAGAGGGTGGAAGCGATGTATTCGTCCACCACAGCGCTATCCAAGCTGAGGGCTTTAAGTCCTTAAAAGAAGGTCAATCAGTGACCATGGAAATTGCTGAAGGAGAAAAAGGTCTTCAAGCGGAAAATGTTATAGCTGACTGAAGCCCTTATGCTGTCTGACGACAGTGACAGGATTTTCAAGGCCCTGAACAGCAATGTCAGGGCCTTTTTTATTGACGGGTTTGAGCGGTGTGCTAGAAGCTTAAAACTGCCTCGGAGGCCTGTTATTTAATTTTAGCTTCTTTGTAGATAACATGCTTGCGGATGGTGGGATCATACTTCTTGATCTCCATTTTTTCAGGCATATTGCGCTTGTTCTTGTCAGTAGTATAAAAATGTCCTGTACCCGCACTGGATACCAGACGAATTTTTTCTCGAGCTGATTTAGCCATTTCAGAGTCCTCTAGATTTTCTCGCCATTGGCACGCAGGTCCGCCAGCACTTGTTCGATTCCATTTTTGTCGATTATGCGCATGCCCTTGGTCGATACGCGCAGTTTCACAAAGCGCTTCTCCGACTCAAGCCAGAATCGATGGGTGTGAAGGTTGGGCTCAAAGCGACGGCGAGTCCGATTCTTGGCATGGGATACATTATTTCCGACCATGGGACGCTTGCCGGTGACCTGACATACTCTAGACATTATTGCTGCCTCGTTATTGCAAATTTTGCCGCGGGCCAAAGCCCACTGGCGACTGAATTTAGGTGTCGAATACTCAGAGAATAGGGCCTATTCTCGAGGAGGCGCGTTTTATACCAGAAAGCCAGTGCCGACGCAAACAAAACCCTGAGAATATCGGATTGAAGACCCTCTTACTCGGCTGGGACCGCATCCGAATCGGGATCTACATTTTGCCACGAGATGCCAGCGAGACCACTTCGCCCCTGCCAATAACAAAGTGATCCAACAATTTAATATCTAAAACTTCTAACACCCCCTTAAGGGTCTGAGTAATTTCAATGTCAGCAGTACTCGGCTCTGCGTTACCCGAGGGATGGTTGTGAGCCACAATAACTGCCGCCGCATTTTTTTGCAGTGCCAGCTTTGCCAACTCTCGCGGATAGATGCTGGCGGCATCGATGGTACCGGCAAATAACTCGTTGAATTCAATTAGCCGATGTCTAGCATCCAGCAAGAGAACCACAAACACCTCGCGCTGATAGTCGCGCATCTGAACCGCCAGGTAATCCCTGACTCTATCCGGTCTATCAAACACGTAGTCGGCGCACAACTGCTCTTCAAGGTATCGCCTAGTCAGTTCCAGAGTTGCCTGCAACTGACAATATTTTGCCGACCCCAATCCCTTGACGGCACAAAAGGTCTTTTGATCTGCTGTAAGCAGTGGGCCCAGGCCGCCAAACTGGTCGATCAGATCGCGCGCCATATCCACAGCACTGACTCCTCTCCTTCCCACTCGCAAAAATATAGCCAATAACTCGGCATCGGTGAGTGCCTTTGATCCTCCCTGTAAAAGCTTCTCTCGCGGTCTGTTTTCTTGAGGCCAGTGCCTTATAGCCATAGTAAGTCCTTATTTATCAGTATAGAATCCGCTCCCTAGGTGTTATCTTAGAGCCTGTAACATGATCCGTTTGGAAAATTAATGAGCAGTCTAGCCAACAAACGAATAATCCTCGGCATCACTGGTGGTATTGCCGCCTATAAAAGCGCGGAAATCGTGCGCCGCCTGAGAGATCAAGGGGCGGAGGTTCGCGTGGTGATGACCGCGGGCGCCTGCGAGTTTATCCGCCCGCTGACCCTGCAGGCCCTGAGCGGCAATCCCGTACATACCGACCTGCTGGACGCCGAGGCCGAGGCCGCTATGGGACATATAGAACTGGCGCGCTGGGCCGACCTGTTACTAATCGCTCCCGCCACTGCCAATTTTATCGCCACCATGGTTCAGGGGACTGCCGACTGTTTGCTCAGTGCGGTTTATCTCGCCACCTCCGCCAAGGTGGCGGTAGCACCGGCAATGAATCAAGCCATGTGGTCCCATGCCGCCAGTCAGCAGAATATTGAAGCCCTGAAATCTCGCAACACCGTTATCATCGGTCCCGATGACGGCATTCAAGCCTGTGGCGATACTGGGCCCGGGCGCTTGCAACAACCTGAGGCAATTGTCACCGCCCTGGGAGATATCTTTGAATCTGGGACATTACAGGGGATGCGCGTTGTGATAACTGCGGGTCCAACTCGCGAAGCCATAGACCCAGTCAGATATATCAGCAATCACAGCTCTGGCAAGATGGGCTATGCTCTGGCCACTGCCATGGTCGAGGCCGGTGCCAGTGTCACCTTAATTTCTGGACCCCTGTCCATAGCTTCGCCTGAAAGCTGTAATCTAGTACCCGTGATCTCCGCTGAAGATATGCTGCAGGCATCGATAAACGCCGCTGAGAAAGCAGATATTTTTATCTCTGCGGCGGCGGTCGCCGATTACCGCGTCAAGACCATTGCTCCTCAGAAAATCAAGAAGCAGGCGGAGACCCTATCCCTCGAGCTGGAGAGAAACCCAGATATTATTAGCAGCGTGGCATCCACTTACAAAAACCTCTATGTGGTGGGATTTGCCGCTGAAACCGAGAATCTGGAAGCCTATGCAAGGGATAAGCTAGTGCGAAAAAAACTCGATGCGATTATCGCCAATGATGTATCCCGAAGCGATATAGGTTTTAACAGTGAAGACAATCAAGTGCTCTGGATCGATAACCAGACCAGTCGCCAACTGGGCAAGAAGAGCAAAGCCCAATTGGCCCGAGAAATAGTCGCATTAGTGGCTGAGAATGTTGTCAGCAAATCACCGGGGGCGGCTGAGCAATAATGATCAAGGACGCTGCCAACTATCGCACCTCGACTTTGGAGACAGGTGAGCCCGCAGCATTTGCTGCCTCGGATGTGGTCTTTCGGGACTACGATATCCGCGGCTTTGCCAACAGCCAAATCGATAGCGGGTTCGCTTTGCGCCTGGGTAGCGCACTGGCGGGCATATGGCGAGCGGACGGCCATAGCGCGGCGTATGTAGGGCGTGACTGCCGAATCAGCTCCCCCGCCCTGGCCAGCGCTCTGGAGCGAGGATTGCTAGATGGTGGGCTGAATGTGATCGATCTAGGGCAAATTACCACGCCGGTACTCAATTTCGCCGTCCATCAGGGCGATCAATCGGACTGCGGCATTATGGTGACCGCCAGCCACAATCCGCGGGAATACAATGGCTTTAAAATTGTCGTCCGCGACCGGGTTATCGCCGGCGATATGCTGCAACAACTAAAGTCGCTAATGGCTGCCGAGATTACCTTTATCGGTCAACCGGGAAATCGCAGTAGCGCTCAAATTATCCCCCAGTACCTGCAACAGATTGTCGCCGACTGCGAGCTCAACCGCAGCTTTAAAATCGTGGTTGATGGTGGCAATGGCGCCGCTGGCATCACCGCGACGAAGCTTTTGCAACAGCTTGGATGTGAAGTGATACCGCTTTACTGTGAACCGGACGGAGCGTTTCCCAATCACGATCCCAACCCCTCTGATCCGGCAAACCTGCAACCGCTGATAGCTGCAGTGAAATCCTCTAGAGCCGATCTGGGCTTTGCTCTGGATGGCGATGGCGACCGCCTAGTTGTGATCTCAGCAGAGGGTGAGATTATTTGGCCCGACCAACTGATGATGATCTTTGCCGAGGATATTCTGCGTCGCAGACCCGGAGCGAATATTGTTTTTGATATCAAAAGCAGCTTTTGTCTGCAGCGCTTGGTAGACCAACAGGGTGGTATCCCGGTGCTGTGCAAAACCGGTCACGCCCATGTTCGCAGAGCGGTGCAGGAGAGCGACGCGGTTCTGGGCGGCGAGTTCAGTGGGCATATCTTTTTTAATGATCGCTGGCACGGTTTTGACGATGGGCTTTACGCCGCCACCAGGCTGTTGGAGATTCTCTGTAGTGAATCTGCCGAGGGCCGCGGCATAGCGCAGCTGGTTAGCCGAAATCAAAACACCGTCTGCACCCCTGAAATTTTGATCCCAGTCGACGAGCTGGAAAAATTTAAGCTGATGGAAAATCTGTCTCTCAACTGTCAGTTTGAGGGCGCCGAGATTAACAGGCTGGACGGACTCAGGGTAGAATACCCCGCTGGTTGGGGATTGGTCCGCGCATCGAATACTTCCGCATACCTAACCCTGCGCTTCGAGGCTGACAGCGATCGCGAATTACTGCGTATCAAACAACTATTTAGCCGACAGCTATCCCCTTTTATTGAAAATTTGGAACAGTATTTATAATTATGTCACTCAGCCGAAAAGAAGCAGAAAACACTGCCGCAGTCATCTCCAAGGCCCTGCCCTATATCCAGCGTTTTGCTGGAAAAACGGTGGTGGTCAAGTACGGCGGCAACGCCATGGTCGACGATCGCCTCAAACAGAGCTTCGCCCGCGATATCGTGTTGATGAAAGCAGTTGGCATCAATCCCATTGTTGTCCACGGCGGCGGCCCGCAGATCGGCCAGCTGCTGGAGCAGTTGTCGATTGAATCCAAGTTTGTCAATGGCATGCGCGTCACCGATAGCCAGACTATGGATGTAGTGGAGATGGTGCTCGGCGCTACCATCAACAAAGAGATCGTCAACCTGATCAGCAATGCCGGCGGCAAGGCTTTTGGCATCACTGGCAAAGACGGCCGTTTGATCCGTGCCAAGAAGCTGGTGACCTCTCACCAGACGCCAGAGATGACCGCACCGGAGATTATCGATATCGGCCAGGTCGGTGAGGTTGAGAGCATTGATAAAAGCGTGATTGATATGTTGCTCAAGGGCAATTTTATACCGGTGATCGCCCCGATTGGTGTCGGTTCCGACGGCGCCTCTTACAATATCAATGCCGATTTAGTGGCCGGCAAGGTCGCCGAAGTACTGATGGCAGAAAAGCTGATGCTGTTGACCAATGTCGCTGGACTGCAGGATAAACAGGGGGAGATTCTCACTGGCCTATCGGTCAAACTGGTCGATGAATTAATTGCCGATGGCACCATCTACGGCGGCATGCTGCCAAAGATTCAGTGTGCACTGGATGCAGTTAAATCCGGTGTGAACTCGGCGCATATCATAGACGGCCGGGTAGAACATGCAGTCATGCTGGAAATATTTACCGACGAGGGAGTCGGCACCCTGATCACCAACCACCATGCCAGTGGGGTGCAATAATGGTTGCCAAGCGCAGCTCCAGAGCCCAAGACATTCTCCAAGCGCTGGCGCGGATGCTCGAGACCTCCCGCGGCGCGCGAATAACCACCGCAGCCCTAGCCGCCGAATTGGGCCTGTCCGAGGCCGCTCTGTATCGCCACTTCCCCAGCAAGACCCGTATGTACGAAGGTCTGATAGACTTTATTGAAGACACCATATTTGCCCGGGTCAGCACCATTGTCAGCGATGAGCCGGATGCCGTCACTCAGTGTTATAGAATCATTGGCCTGACCCTGACTTTTGCCGAGCGCAATGCCGGCATCAGCAGACTGCTGCACGGCGATGCCCTAACCGGAGAGACCGCCAGACTCCACGACCGCATAGCACAGTTCTTTAACCGCCTTGAATCTCAGCTCAAACAGATTCTCCGCGAGGCGGAAATCCGCCAGGGGTTGAGGATCAATGTCCCAGTATCAGTTGCCGTGGATATGTTGCTGGTGGTTCTGGAGGGAAAAATCAGCCAATTTGTACGCAGTGACTTCAAACAACCTCCGACCCAATACTGGTCAGAGCAGTGGCCATTGCTAGAGCAACAGCTATTTAACTAATTGGCTCTCAAGAGTAGAGGGTAGGATTGTTTGTCCGCTGCGCTGTCAAACGCCGTACTGTTGCCGGTACTGCTGGATTTTTTCAATCATGTCATGGCTATCCGATTGAGCCTGCAGATAGGCCACAATATCGCCAATATCGATAATGCTGACCACCGGAATATCAAACTGCGTCTGAACCTCTTGGATAGCTGATTGATCCCCTTTACCCCGCTCTTTCCGATCCAGTCCTATCACTACGCCAGCGGCACGAGCTCCGGCCTGCTCAACCATGGCCATCACCTCGCGGATCGCCGTGCCAGCAGTTATCACATCATCGATAATCAACACCCTGCCCTGCAGCGGCGCCCCCACCAGAGTACCGCCCTCACCGTGAGACTTGGCCTCCTTGCGGTTAAAGCAGTAGGGCACATCCCTGTCATACTGTTCTGCCAGCGCCACCGCAGTGGCTGCCGCCAGCGTAATACCCTTGTAAGCGGGACCAAACAGCACATCAAACTCAATCTGCGACTCGACAATCGCCGCGGCATAACAGCGACCCAGAGCCGCTAAAGCCGCGCCGCGATAGAATTCACCCGCGTTGAAAAAATGCGGTGAAACCCGCCCTGACTTCAGGGTGAACTCCCCAAACTTCAAGGCACCGCTGTGAATAGCATTATCGATAAATTCGGCTTTGTAAGTTTTCATCTGTTCTCGGTATTCTCTTTTGCAGACTCGGATAGCTATTGGGCGAGAGCCATTTTTTGCACGCGGATCAGGTCAGCGATTCCCCGCTGTGCCAGCGTTAACATTTCATTGAGCGTTTCTGCGCTGAAGGGCGCGGCCTCAGCAGTGCCCTGCACCTCGATAAAGCCACCCTGATCATCCATAACAATATTCATATCAGTATCGGCATTGGAATCCTCTGGATAGTCCAGATCAAGCACTGGCAAACCCTTGTAAACCCCTACAGAAACCGAGGCCACCATGTGCAATAGCGGATCCCCTGAGATACTTTTTTTGCGCTGCAAGTGGCGTATAGCATCCACCAGTGCCACACAGCCTCCGGTGATAGAGGCCGTTCTGGTGCCACCGTCCGCCTGAATAACATCGCAGTCGATGTATATAGTGTGCTCTCCCAACTGTTTGAGATCCACCGCCGCCCGCAGTGAGCGCCCAATCAGTCGCTGTATTTCCTGAGTGCGGCCGCTCTGCTTGCCTCTAGCTGCCTCGCGTCCCATGCGACTGTTGGTAGATCTGGGCAACATCCCGTACTCGGCGGTGACCCAGCCCTGACCCGAGCCACGCAGGAAGCGCGGCACATTGTTTTCAACACTGGCGGTGCAGATCACCTTGGTATTGCCAAATTCAACCAGCACTGCACCCTCACCGTGGCAAGTATAGTCGCGGGTTATCTTTACCGGCCGCAATTGTTCCGGTCGCCGTCCACTGGGTCTGGTCATATTGAGTCACTTAGTTTGTGGTTGCCAAAAGTGCGGTAATTGTAACAAATCTCACACCCATTGGATTGCCTTTGTTAGAATCGTCGAACATATTTACTGCAGACGCACTACAACCCTGTTAACCAACCTCTGGAGGACCTATGCCCCGCAGTATGACCGCATTTGCTCGAATTGTGACCGAGCACAGTTGGGGATCAGTGAGTTGCGAATTGCGCTCGGTCAATCACCGATTTTTTGAAGTGGGCTTTCGCATGCCAGAAACTCTCAGGCAACTGGAAGTCCAATTTCGCGATAGGGCGCGCAAAAAACTGGTGCGCGGAAAAGTTGACTGCGGGTTGCAAATTACGCTGCTCAACAGCCCGGGATCGGCAGCCGTGGATGCGGATCTGGCACAGCAAACTATTGATGTCGCAGAGCAAATTTCCGCTCAGATAGCTAATCCGGCGCCCATCTCAGCCTTGGATATTATCAAGTGGCCGGGGGTTCTCAAAGATCGCGATGTAGCCGCCGAACAGCTGCATCAAGCAGCGCTGGAAACCTTTGATCAGGCGCTGGATCAGCTGCTCGAGGGTCGCCAGCGGGAGGGCGAAAAGCTGGCGCAGATGATTGAACAGCGACTGCGGGGTATAGAGGGCCAGATTTCACTGGTAACAAGCCAGTTACCGCAAATACTCCAGCAACAGCGCACCCGGCTCAGTGAAAAACTCGCTGAACTCAAAACGCAATTGGATGCCGATCGGCTGGAACAGGAAATGGTTATTATCGCCAACCGCGCCGATGTGGATGAGGAACTGGATCGCCTCAATGCTCATATAGGTGAAATTCGCCGCGTGCTAACCCGCAGCGAGTCGATCGGGCGACGGCTGGACTTTTTGATGCAGGAATTAAACCGCGAGGCCAATACCCTGGGCTCCAAATCTATCGCCGCAGTGACTACCCAAGCCTCTGTTGAACTCAAAGTACTGATAGAACAGATGCGTGAGCAGATCCAAAATATCGAGTAGTCTAGGTAAGCATCTTGCATGTTTCCAATCAGCCTAGACAACCAAATAACCCTGAATCTTCTGACTGAACTGCAGGCAGAAGCGCTGGCCGCTTTAGTTGATAAAAATAGGTCGTACCTGCGCCAGTGGCTGGCCTGGCTGGACAATAGCCAAACTATCGAGGACAGCGCCAATTTTATCCGTCAGGTCAATGAACAGTGGGAGCGTCAATCCGGCCTGACACTGGGTATTTTTCATCGCCAGATCTTAGTTGGGGTAATCAACTTCCACGAATTTAATTGGTCACAAAAATCAGCTTCCATGGGTTACTGGCTGGACGCCGATAGACAGGGCGAAGGTATAATGAGCACTGCCTGCAACAGTCTGATAGAACTCGGCTTTGTGCAATTGAATTTACAGACTATCACTATCAGCTGTGCCCAGGGCAATCAAAAGAGCCAGGCCATCCCCAAGCGCCTAGGCTTTCAAGCACACCAGATAATACCCGATAAAGAGTGGCTCTATGACCACTATGTCAGCCATATTGTGTTTAAACTAATCCGAGAACAATGGCTTACGCTGCAGGGAACCCCCGAGGCAACGCCCAACTAGAGGATTTGAAGTGTCAACCACCAACTAGGTATAGATTTATTTTGCACTGCGGCAACCTTTTTCGGGTTTCAATCCCATTCAGGTAACGGATATAATCTGTGCATGGCAATCGGTACTCTCTTTACAATCTCAGCACCCTCAGGTGCCGGCAAAACCAGTTTGGTGGCCGAGTTGCTGGCGCAGCTGGATAATATCCGGGTCTCGGTATCCCACACCACCAGAGCCAGCCGCCCCGGTGAGCAGGACGGCGTCAACTACCATTTTGTATCCCGAGAGCAGTTCGAGACGATGGCTGCCGAGAAGCAGTTTCTCGAGCACGCCGAGGTGTTTGGCAACTACTACGGCACTTCCGAGCAGTGGGTTAGTGACACCCTTAATCAGGGCACTGATGTTATTTTGGAGATTGACTGGCAGGGCGCCGAGCAGGTGCGGCAGAAGTTTTCTCGCCTCAAGAGCATTTTTATTCTCCCTCCCAGTAAGCAGGCACTGGTGGAGCGCCTTCAAGGTCGCGGCCAAGATAAGGCCTCGGTGATTGATCAGCGCGTGGCAGCGGCCACCGAGGAGATGAGTCACTATACTGATGCCGACTACCTAGTGGTAAACGACGATTTCAATACCGCTCTACAGCAGTTAATAGCGATTGTCAGTGCTCAACGCTGTGCCATGCCGGTTCAGGGGCATGAAAAATTACTCTCTGATTTATTGTCGTAATCCTCAGCTTTAGGTAAACTTGCCGGTCCTTGGCGGTCAATGACCGCAAAATCAACATATTTAACTATGCACGGCGGAAAAAATGGCTCGCATTACTGTAGAAGATTGTTTAGATCATGTAGATAACCGGTTCGAACTGGTGATGGTGGGGTCCAAACGCGCCCGACAGATCGCTGTAGATGGTCGACCCCCACTAATAGACGTCGAGAACGACAAACCCACGGTGATCGCCCTTCGCGAGATTGAGCAGGGTTTGATCAGTCCCGAGGTGCTCAAAGAAATCGACCGCGACTATGAGATTGTCGAAGCCGAAGCAAGTCTAGACAGCGCCGCCCAGGATTCTATCTAACCCAACCCCCAGCTGTGGTCGGAGGGCTTTAACCAGTGCTTTCAGTACTAACCGACAAGCTCTCCAATTACCTCGATAACAGCGAAGTCAAGAAGGTCGAGCGCGCTTTCAAGTATGCGGAACAGTGCCACGCCGGCCAGATGCGTCAGAGTGGCGATCCCTACATAACCCACCCCCTAGCAGTAGCCAATATCTTGGCCGATATGCGTCTGGATCACGAGAGCCTGATGGCCGCGCTGCTGCACGATGTGATTGAGGACACCGGGGTTACCAAGGGCCAGATCAGCCGCCGCTTCGGGCGCGCTGTCGCCGACCTAGTTGATGGTGTCAGCAAGCTCAGTGGCATTGAATTTGAAACCAAAGCCCAACTGCAGGCCGAGAGTTTTCAAAAAATGACCCTGGCCATGTCGCGGGATATCCGCGTGGTTTTGGTCAAATTGGCAGACCGGCTGCACAATATGCGCACTCTGGGCGTACTGGCGCCAGAGAAGCGCCGCCGCATCGCCCGGGAAACTCTGGAAATCTATGCTCCCATTGCCCAGCGACTGGGTATCAATGATGTGCGTATCGAATTTGAAGATCTCGGGTTCGCCACCATGTACCCCCTGCGCCACCGGCGTCTGCGCGAGGCGTTAAAGTCCGCCAAAAAAAATCGCAACGAGGTGGTCACTGAAATTCATCAAGCAATTGAGCTGCGCCTAGAGCAGGAGTCCCTGCCCGCCACCGTCCAGAGCCGTGAAAAACACCTGTGGAGCATCTATCTGAAGATGCGGGAGAAGAAGAAATCCTTCCGCGATATTATGGATGTGTTCGCGTTTCGCCTAATTGTCGATTCTGTGGATGACTGCTACCGCACCCTGGGCATTATGCACAATATTTTCAAGCCTATGCCGGGCGAATTCAAAGATTACATCGCCATACCCAAAGCCAATGGCTATCAATCGCTGCACACAGTTCTGGTGGGCATGCACGGGGTGCTGATTGAAGTGCAAATTCGCACCAGCGAGATGGACAAAATGGCCAACTATGGGATTGCCGCCCACTGGGAGTACAAGAGCGGCAACCAGAATATCGAGGCCAGTCAGCGCCGAGCCAGTCGCTGGGTACAGGGCCTGCTGCAGATGCAACAACAGGCCGGAGACTCTCAGGAGTTTCTGGAACATGTGAAAACCGATCTTTTCGCCGATGAAATCTATGTGTTTACCCCCAAGGGGCGCATTGTTGAGCTGCCCGCTGGGGCCACGCCCATTGATTTTGCCTACTCAGTGCATACCGACCTGGGCAATAGCTGTATCGCCTGTCGCATCGATGGTGAGCTCACCCCCCTATCAGAGCAATTGGAGAGTGGCCAAAAGATTGAGATTGTCAGCACCAAAGGGGCGCAACCCAATCCCAACTGGCTGAATTTCATTGTCACCGCAAAAGCGCGCAGTGCTATCCGCCATTTTCTAAAAAATCAACAGCATGATGAATCTGTGGACTTGGGTAAACGACTTTTGGATCAGGCGCTAGCCAACTACGACACCAGATACAATCAGCTTAAAAAATCCCAAATTAAACGACTTCTCAAAGAGACCGCCGCACCCACCTTTGAGCATGTTCTCCAACAGATTGGCCTGGGAAATAGTATGCCCTTTGCGGTGGCAAACCTGCTGATTCCGCCCTCCAAACGCAAGACTCGCGAAGATAAACGCAATCCCTCACTGGCTGTGGTTATCGACGCCTCAGATAGTCTGCTTGTGCAGTACGGCAAATGCTGTCATCCAATTCCGGGTGACCCGATACTGGGCCACGCAAGTCCAGGTAAGGGTCTGGTTGTTCACCTCGAGTCCTGTCGCAACCTCAAAGAGATCCGCTCCAATCCTGAAAAATGTATACCCCTGAGCTGGTCCGCAGAGGCTAGGGGCGAGTTTCCGGTTGAGGTCAAGGTTGAGATAACGCCAGAGCGCGGCTTTATAGCTGCGCTGGCATCGCGCATGACCGAGGAAAATGCAACCATTGAAAATATCACCATTATTGAAAAAGATGCCTACACCAGTATTGTCGATGTGGTCATTAGTGTGCGCGATAGAATTCATCTGGCGGATATTCTGCGCCGAGCCAGAAGCCTCAAGCCCGTGCGCCGTATTTTTAGAGTCAAGAATCAATAACCCACTGCTATCGAACAGCACCAAAACAAGGTGATTGTTAGCTAGAATAGGGCCCTATGAGGTCCAGCAATGTAGTCTGTATAAATAATTTGAGACCAATAAAAGTTCATTTATGCAAAGGTCTCAGCTTGATCGAGGAAAAATTGATGTCCAACAAAGCGCATATCTACACTGAAAATGCCCCGGCAGCCATTGGCCCCTACAGTCAGGCGGTCAAGGTCCACCAGACCGTTTACCTTTCAGGGCAAATCCCCCTAGACCCGCAAACCATGGAGCTGGTGGATGGTGATATCCAACAGCAGGCCCGCAGAGTTTTTGCCAACCTGCAAGCTGTCTGCCAGGCCGCTGGCTCCGACCTCAGTGGGATTGTCAAACTCAATATCTTTCTCACAGATCTAGAGAATTTTGCCGCGGTCAATGAGGTCATGGCTGAACTTTTTGACGAACCTTACCCCGCCCGAGCAGCTATCGGTGTCAAGGCGCTGCCCAAAGGAGCCGAAGTGGAAATGGATGCCATTGTCGCACTGTAGAAGGTCGCACTTTAGAAAGTCGCACTACAAAGGGTTGCACGGTAAAGATTGTGCTTTAACGGCTCAGCTAAACTTGATCGCTGAGCAGGGAGCGGTATCCCTCCCGGTAACTGGGATATTTGAACTGGTAACCGGATCGCAATAGCCTGCGGTTACTACAGCGGCGTATCGGACCCCTATTGATTGCCTCCTCCTCCAGCTCAACGCCTAGCTGGATCGCCAACCAGCGGCGCAAATCATGCTGAGTCACTGGCTCCGAGTCCGATGCCAAGTAAAGCGGTTGCAACATCTCACCCTCTGACAATAGACCGATCAGATGGGTCAGCACCCCTGCGCAGTCATCACTGTGGATGCGATTGCTCCACTGTTTGGGCGCCGCTGGCCGCCCCTTTCCGGCAAGCACCTGATTGATCATTCTGGTGCGTCCCGGCCCATAGATACCAGAGAACCTCACCAGCGTATGGTTGCCGGGCAGTTGCTGAATAACCTGCTCGGCAG
>JBMZBJ010000005.1:0-125645 GCA_049612225.1 Porticoccaceae bacterium
AAAGGTCTGGATATGGCGGTTAAAAACGCCAACGATGCGATATCTATGGTTCAAACCGCAGACGGTGCCTCCATAGAGATTGGCAATATGCTGCAGCGCATGCGCGAGGTGGCAGTGCAGGCAATCAATGGCACTCAAACCGATACTGATCTGGATGCCCTAAATCTGGAATTTCAGGCACTGGTCACTGAAATTGAGCGAATTGCTGATCAGACCCAGTGGAATGGCGCCAACCTGATTGATGGCTCAGTTGGATCATCAGGCGTAGTGACATTTCAGGTGGGGGCTGATGCAAATCAGACCATGACGGTGGACTTTGGCGATCTGCAAACCGCTGGAGACCTGGCCATCACTGGCGACGTTGATAGCTCTGCAAATGCGGCCACAGCGCTGGCGGTGATCGACGCGGGTCTGGCAACTCTGGATTCCCAGAGAGCTGTCTATGGTGCAGCGATCAATCGGCTCGAGTATACGGTGGACAACCTGAACAATATTTCCATGAATACGCAGGCTTCGCGCAGCCGTATCCAGGATACCGACTATGCATCGGAAACCGCTGAGCTAGCGCGGGCTCAAATTATCCAACAGGCTGGTACCGCGATGTTAGCCCAGGCTAATCAGCAACAGCAGTCTGTCCTTGCCCTCCTCAAGTAATCACCTGTAAGACCCCAGAGCTGGGTTAGCTCACTCAAGACCCGACGCTGACCCGTCGGGTCTTTTTTTTCGATACGCTGTTTCCACGTACTTACCCAGTTAATTATTATTGTAAAAATTGGACAGTGACTCTAACTGTCCTTCAAGATAGGTTTTAGTCCCTTGCAGATTGGCCATCAGGGATTCCATCGCGGTAAATTGATTGAGGTAGCGCTGATAGACTGCTTCCATGCGCGTCTCCAGCTTAGTCAACTCTGAGCGATAATCTTCAAGACTGTCCTCAGCGCTCTCCGCGCGATCAGTCACGATGCCTTCGCTGTCTACCAGATCCTCAAGCGTGGTGGCAATATCCTGAGCCAAGCCCTTGCTGGTGGAATCGTAAAGACTTTGATTGTCGGTGTTGGCTGTCAACATCATCGCCACATCGTCGTAGTTGCTGGCAACAACTGCGTCATAGGTAGCTTCATCAAAGGTAAGTTCACCATTGCGGTCAATGCTGACCCCGAGATCTCTCAGGGCCTCCACTGAACCCGCGGTGGTCGAGGAGTCGGCAAAGATAGCGGTTCTAATCCGATCCCTCAAGAAACGAACCAGCGATTGATCCCCCGCCAGGGCACTCCCCAGTTCGGTATCGGCGCTGGCCGATGTGAGTTCATTGAGGACGCTATTAAAATCATTGTAGGTCGTTATCGCCCCCTGAAGATTGGCTTTTAGGGGGGATTGGTCGGTGTTGACGGTTAATCTCACTGGCGAGGATGTGGTGCTGTTGAGAGAGATGGTGGCACCTTCAATCACATCGGCAAGTTGATTGCTGTCTCTGATCAGAGTAAGGCCCTCATAACTAATCACCGCATTCTGCGCAGTTTGCAGATTGTTGCCGGTGTCCGCAAAGCCCAGGTCAGGGGTCGATGAAACAGTGAAAGCCCCCTCACTGCCAGTGGGGCCAGAGAGTACAATATGGTAGTTGGCACCGCTGATCCCGGTGTCAATTAGTGCCGCATTCACTCCGGTGTCGGCGGCATTGATCGCCTCTACAACGCCCTCTGGTGTCGGGTTGGTTACAGTCAGTGTAGCGGTTGTGGTACTGGTATTGCCCAGGGTAATTGAAATGTCGAAGGCACTGCCATTTAACATCGCCGCAGCGGAACTGTACTGATCAGAGATCAATCGCTGTTCTTGGGCCAATTGGCTCACCGTCAGATCATGGGCAGCGGCAGTTGCCGAACCATCGATGGCGATAAAATCGATTGCCGCACTGTTTGAACTGACGCCAGTGTTCTCTCTGAGCTCACTGGCGTCATTTAGCTTCTCAAAGGCTGATTGCAACAGTCCGATTTGATAGGACAGCAGCGCATAGCCAGAAATGGATGCTTCGGTGGCGTTGATCTCACTCTCTATGGCCTCCTGCTTGGGGATTTTTTCCACATCGGTCAGGTCTTGAGCGAGCTTGAAAACATCCAGGCCGGAGCCAACCCCTAGGCTGGTCATAATCTGTGAGGAGACATTGTTCATATCGGCCATTTGGATTGCTCTCTTATCAGGTTAGTTGCCATTGATCTGTTGTTTGCTACCTGAGGAAATTAAATAAGCTCAGTTGGGATATTTTGACCAGGCTGCTCTGGACTGCCTCCAGCGACATAATTTCCGAGGACAGTTTTGTCACCGCACTGGCATAGTCCAGATCCTCTGCATCGGAGAGCAGCATCTGATAGCGAAGCTCAGTGTCTTCAAGTACTGCCGTCTGCGATGCCACTACCTCCATTCGACTACCGATGTCGGCAAGTCCCATGGCCAGGGATTCAGACAACTGGCTGATTTCGGAAATGGCGCGCTCAATGCCCCCAGTGTCATCGGCCTGCAGTGCGCCGACAAAGTCATCTAACACAGCAAAAAATCCTACTCGCTGATCGGCCTCTGCGGACTGGGTGCGCAATACGCCGGAAAACACCTTATCACCGGGTCGGTTGATGACTACATTGCGCTGCTCCGATACATTGAGGGAAATAAAGTTATCGTCTCCGCGATAGGTTATCGACCCTGTACTGTCCGCAGCAAACGCTGGGGTGGTGACCATGGAACCGGAGAACAGGTAATTGCCACTGTGGTCCCGAGTGTTGGCCAGGGCTAAAAATTCATCCTGCAGCCCGGTTACCTCTTGAGCAATAATCTGCCGGTCTGAAGCGGTCAATGTGCCATTGGTGGCGCGCACTGCCAGCTCTCTGATGCGCTGCAATAATTTTTCGCCACTGAGCAGCGCTGTCTCTTCGGCCCCCAGGCGATCATTGATCCTCTGCAGGGTATTTTGGTAGACCTGCTGTCTCTCTATGGCTGAACGCATACGCTGTATCAAAGCTGACTGGTCGGCATCATCACTGGGCTTCACCAGCTTTTTGCCAGTACCCAGCTTGGCTTGGAGATCGGCGACCTCAGCCTGCTGAGCGGTCATCTGAGTAACTGCCTTTTCGAACATTTGTGCGGTTGAGATTCTCATAGATTACCTCGCTAACGTATGGCCAAGATTGAATCGAAAATTTTGGCTGACATTTGGATGATCTGAGCAGATGCCTGATAGGCCTGTTGAAACCTGATCAAATCGGCGGCCTCTTGATCCAAACTGACGCCAGAGACCTTATCTCTGGACTCCACGGCTTGATCGTAGACCACCTGTAACGCCTCCTGGGAAATCTTAGCCAGGGTGGCCTTGTTGCCGGCATAGCTGACAATATCTATATAGCCATCGCCAATCGATCGATCTCCAACCAGCAGTGGTTGATCTTGCATCGCGACAATTGACAACATGTTTCCATTGTCACCTAGCCCCTGTTGGTTGCCGTCGACGATAAAACTGTCGCCGCTGTCGGGCTGACTATCAAAGGTCAGCCTTAGGTTGCCGTAGCTGATGGATTCACCCGCTGTATAGCTGCGATTGACTACCACTGTGTCTGTGGCTAGATCGGTGATGGTATATTGACTCTGGGAAGTAAACGCCACGCTGAAGGGCGCTTTATCCACCGCTTCAATAGCTGGCGGCGGCAGCGTAAAACCGGCGGCGATATCAGCGGTGCCGGAGCCGGTGACAAACACCGCCATATCAGTATCCACTGTGCCGTCTATATAGATGCCGGTTCTGAGTCCCATAACACCCAGATCCGCCGGCTGCCCATTGGCACCGAAGGTAAAGCGGATAATATCTGGAGATTCCAGTTGCAGAGACCCAGTGTAGGCTCGGTTAGCTTTGCCCAGCGCATTGGTTGTGGCCCCAGTATCGGGATTGCCGAGCACCATAGTCTCCCCCTGATGACCCTCTGCATTGGTCAGTACCAAGCCTCCGTCTCGACTGATATAGGAGGTGACATGGGTGGTGGCAGAGACTGCATTGATGGCGTCCGAGAGGGCGACGACATCGGCTGCAACACCGCTGATTACTGTGCCGTTGATCTGCAGTTGCTGCAGCAGGTCGATGTCATCCGCCGCGGCGTGAATTTCATTGATGGCGGTAGCCGTTACCCCCGTGGCAGCAGAGGCACTATTGAGCCACTGAGCAACCCCAGCTGCGCTACTCTGCTGGCCGGCAGCCAGCGCCAGTGACGGTAGCGAGTGACCGTTTAGCACTAGGCTGTCGGCGGCTACTATTTCCACCACTGTATCGGTGTAATTATCCACATACCTGACCGGTTGGGTCTGGGCCAGCGCGTTTGAGGTTGTCACCTGTTGCTGCATGCCATTGCCATCTGCACTGGGGACCCAGTTCTGCTGCTGAGAGCTGCGCGCCACAAAGCCGTAGGTCATATCAAGATCTCGATAGGCATTGGCACCCTGTTGATTGAGGTAGGTATCAGTATAGGCACCTGTTGCCGCAAAGCCTTGATCCTCTGAGCGCAGTGCCTGTTGCGTGTCACCGTCAATGCTGTGACCGAGAATATGAACAGACTCGGCAGTCATCACTTGCAAACGCAGGTTGCTGTCCTCAGGTACCTCCATCATCAATGTGGTATTTTCCGTTCCCTTGGGGATAATCAGTGCAGGTCGCACGTTATTGGCATCAACCCGCACGGCAGCCTCGGGACTGCTATTGTTTGCCAACTGATCAATACGCTGCCCATATTCAAAGCCACTCTCTGTGACCTGGCCTATATCGAGGGATACTCTAGCGTCACTGAGATTAGCGGTATCTGCAGTCACGCGCAGTCGCTTGGCTGCAGCAATCGCCAGGGGATCGGTAACACCCAGAGTTACTCCAGCGGCCGCTCTGCTTTGTGGTTGCAGGTCAAATTTATCACCGTCGTTCAAACTGCCGTGGATGCGGAAGGTGATACCACCATGGGTAAAACTGCCCTGTTCTGGCTGAACCCTGGTGACAGCGCCAGTTTTGGACTGTTCAATTTCCCATTGCTGTGGGTCGGCCATCCATCTCAGGGTAAAGGGAGAGAACTCGAAGTTATCCAGGTCGGTAATTTCCATCTCTATGTTGACCTGATCGTTAAGGGTCAGCGAGTTGACCTCAATAAGTGGCTCTATTTGAAACAGTGCCTTGCCGGGATCACCGCGACCGTCTATGCCGGCGGTATGAATCTGATTGATCTGTTGCACAAACGTCTGAGCCAGATGATCAAAACTATTGATCACTGATCCCAGGGTCTGGGTACGAAAACTGATCAACCCTCCGAGGATACCGCCACTGACATTACTGGCAGCATAGGCCTCTCGGTAGGGATCGAGGATAATTCCGACACCGGCGGGATCGAGGGGGTCAAAATCCACGCCCAGATCAATGGCTTGGGTATTGTTGACAATCACGGAACCTGAACGCTCACCGAGACGCACTGTGACCATCCCAGAAGTTTCCTCTGAGACGCTTATCTTGGTGATATTGGCTAAATCGCGGAGCACCTTGTCGCGCTGATCAAGAAGCTGCAGAGGCTGCTGATCCACCGAGATCTTTTTATCTAGTTGGCGATTGATGGTAGCCAGTTGAGCAGATAGGGTGTTGATAGTATTGATCTGCTGCTCTATGCCAGCGCGAACTTCCGAATCAATGTTGTCCAGCTGATTGGACAACTCTCTAAAACGCGCTGCCAGCCCATCGGCATCGCGGATAAATACATTGCGCGCTACGATGGATGCCGGATCGGTGCTCAAGTTGCTGGCAGCAGCAAAGAATTTGTCCAGTGCGCTCGACAAGCCAGCGTTCTGAGAACCCATCAGATCGACAATACGGTTGGCATATTTGATCACTGGCTGCTGGCTGTAAAGGTCACTGCTACTGTTGCGCAGGCTGTTCTCTATAAATTCATCATAGGCGCGTACAATGCCTTCAAGTCTGGCCCCTGTGCCAATAAATAGGGTGCCCTGTTGACTTGGCATATCCTCAACTGAGGAGGACAGTTGCCGCGAGTAACCCTCGGTATTAAGGTTGGCAATATTATTACTGACGGTGGTCAGTGACTGTCGGTTGAGCTGAGCTGCCCCTGCACCTATGGATAAGATATCACTCATCTGATCTCACCCCCATATGCTGTTAGGGCAAAATTCCGTGCGGCGCTCAGGGGGATCGCCCGCTGCGGTTTTAGCGCATCCTGATGCAGAAAGGTTTGCATTGCCCTGCGCGAATCTCGCTGCTGAGTGACTCGCTGAGCAAGCCAGTCGCCCAGTCCCAGAGCGCCATTTTGCGCCATTGACTGGGCGACTTCTTGGTGAAACATCTGCTCGAAAGTAGCCATGTCTGAGGAATGATTGAGTTCACTTTTTAGCGGCTGGTTTGCCTCGCGCATGGATTCAAATACCATCTGCAAGAACATCGCTTCGAATTGACGACCCACCTCTCTGGCCGCGGCCTGATCGTCAGATCGGGCACGGGTCCTCAGCTGGTTTAACCCAGCTAAGTCAAAATGGCTCTTTACCGATTGATTGGACAGGGAGAGTGCGATTTCAGTCATTTAGATCACCACCAGTTCAGCGCGCAAACTGCCAGAACTTTTTAGGGCCTCGAGGATGGCAATCAGCGATGAGGGTGTGGCGCCCACCTGATTGACAGCATCGACTATTTCCCGCAGATCAACGCCGGGCTGAAACAGGAACATATTGTTTTGTGGTTCTGTCACGCTGATATCGGCGTTTTGTACTTCCACAGTTTCACCTTCACTAAAGGCTTGAGGCTGACTGACTTCGTTAGTAGCTACTATATTGACGCTGATGGTACCGTGGGTCACTGCGGCGGCGGTGACCCGAACATTGCGATTTATCACCGCAGTTCCGGTTCTAGAATTGATCACCACCCGCGCTGCAGGCTCGCCGGGCACTACCTCCAAGCTCTCAATGGCACTCAGGAAGCCCACTCGCTGGGATCTGTCTTTAGGTGCCACCACTGCGAGGGAGACGCCATCCAGCGCCCGGGCAACCCCGGGGCCAAAGGCGGTATTGATCGCCTGGGTAATTCTGTGGGTGGTGGAGAAGTCGCTATTTCTAACATTGAGTACTAGATGATCAGCACTATCAAAAGGGGTCTCAACCATACGCTCTACAATGGCACCATTGGGTATCCGCCCGGAAGTGGGAACGCCAATCTGCACACTGCTCCCCGCGGCGTCGGCCACCACACCGGTCACCATCAGCGGTCCCTGCGCCAGCGCATAAACCTGGCCATCGACCCCACGCAGTCTGGTCATAATCAAACTGCCACCCCGCAGGGATTCGGCGACTCCGATGGTGGAGATATTAATATCAATACGCTGGCCGGGCTTTGCAAAGGGCGGCAACTCAGCAGTTACCATAACCGCCGCCACATTCTCGGCTTTGATCTCTTTCTTGGCATTTTGGGTGGCCAGCGACATCATTTGGTCGCCGAGATCAAAATCACTGATCGGGCCATCGACACTGACCCCCAAGCCGGACAGCAATGTTTTCAGCGATTGCGCGGTAATTGGCAGATCTTTGCCATCACCGGTGCCCTGCAGGCCGGCTACTAGCCCGAATCCAATCAGCTTGTTGGGACGCACACCAGCTATATCTACCAGATCCTTAATGCGATCTGCACCGGCGCTCATAGTTGTCACCACCAAGCTGAAAAATATAAGTCGTCTTATTAATGTCATATTGCGCACTCCATAAAATTAGAATGGCCACCATTTGTAGAGCAGCTTACTGCCCCAGGGAGGTTTGGAGGCCACGGCTAGATTTCCAGTGCCACGATAGGAAATTTGTGCATGGGCTATTCGCTGGGAGTGCACAGTGTTATCCGGTTGAATATCTGCCGGTCTGATAATGCCCTTGATGCGAATAAACTCGGTGCCCTCAGTCAAGGCCAATTGTTTTTCACCCACAATCACTAGGTTGCCATTGGCCAGCACCTCAACCACCATGGCGGAAATGGATCCAGATAGTGAGGCCTGCTGTCCAGCGGTGCCAGTGCCAGCGCTGGTAATGGTTGAACCGGTGGTCTTGGCGCCATTAAACAAGCTGGTTCCAAATCCCAGCTCGCGGATAATAGTATTTTTTTGATTCTCACCAATGGCATCGTTGGCCGACGCGCGACTGGTAGTTAAACCCGACGTCCTAGAGGCTTGGGTGGTTTCGTTGAGTAACACGGTGATCAGGTCGCCGACTTTAATTTCTGAACCCTGATAACTGCGCAAATCGCCGAATAAAGCCTGACCATTGGTAAAGATAGATCCGGTTACCTGAAAATTCTCTTCTGCAGGTGGCGGTTGCACCGGTGCATATTCTGCCGATGGCATCATCGGCGGCTGCACTGCACAGCCGCTTAGATAAGCGCCGATAGCGATCAAATTAATGCACTTAAGCCAATCCATGATCATGGTCTACAGGTTGTTATTGAGGAATCGCAGCATGCCGTCTGAGGCTGCGATGGCTTTGGAGTTGATCTCGTAGGCGCGCTGGGTCTCGATCATATTGACCATCTCTTCCACCACATTGACATTAGATGCCTCCAGAGAGCCCTGCATCAGCATTCCCGCCCCGTTCTCCCCGGGAATACTGGCAATGGCATCACCACTGGCATTGGTAGGCTGCATCAGGTTGCGTCCCATCGGCTGCAGTCCAGCGGTGTTAACGAACCGCGATAGCTGGATTTGACCCACCTGCACCGCGCCACCGCCATTGGCCAGTTCCGCGGTCACCGTGCCATCTCGACCCACGGTAATGCCCACAGTGTTCTGAGGAATGGTAATTGCCGGGATCATTGCTTCACCGCCGGCAGTCACTAACTGGCCTTCCACCGATAGCTTAAACGAGCCATCTCTGGTGTAGGCGATGGTGCCATCAGCCTGCTGGACTGCAAAAAAACCCTCTCCGGTAATCGCCAGATCCAAGGCGTTTTCTGTAGTGATCATATTGCCCTGAATATGATTTTTTTCGGTGGCCAGCACCCGCGTTCCAGTGCCCAGCATCAGCCCGGTGGGGGTCTCTGTCTGGGCATCGGCCTGACCACCGGCGGGGACCACATTTTGGTACAACAGGTCTTCAAAGACTGCGCGGTCTCGCTTGAATCCCACGGTATTTACATTGGCTAGATTATTTGAAATAACCTGCATCCGCGTCTGTTGTGCGGTCAATCCAGTTTTGGCAATCCAAAGTGCAGCATCCATTGTTCGATCCTCAATTGTGTGTTGGTCTAACCGGCCTCAATGACTAGGGCAACCTCATCATGGTTGAACCCGTCTCATCGATTGACTCGGACTCTTTTATCATTTTGATCTGGGCCTCAAAGGCGCGGCTGAAGTCAATCATTTTGACCATGGTCTCAATGGGATTGACATTACTGCCTTCCAGAACTCCGGCCTGTAGTGATGGGGCCATGGGGCCGGAGGGAAAATCTCTGCCCCTAAAATTGGCGTCTAGGGGCTCAAACAGGCCGTCCTCTCGCCTCACCATTGGAGTTTGGCTCGCATCTCGCAGCATCAATTGACCAACCTGAATGGGCTGATCCTCTGGTGTTGCTGCCGAGGACGCGCTGACCGTGCCATCGGCACTGATCGATACCAGATGTCCAGGTGGCACCGTGATTGGCCCAGCCTCACCCAGTACCAAATGACCGGCGGCATTTTCGATCACTCCGGTGGCAGTGACTCGCAGATCACCGCGGCGCGTAAAAGCCACATCACCATTTTCCGCCTGCATGCCCAGAACCGTTTCATGGTTCATGGCCACATCCATCGGGTTTCCGGTCAACATGGTAGGGCCCGGCATCAGCTTGATTGTGTCGCGCCTGACCAACATGGGCTGATACAGCGATTCAAATCCATCGCCCTCAACCTTGACTGTCTGGGAGGCTATTTCGTAGCTCTCTTTGAAGCCAACGGTTGTCATATTTGCCATAGCGTTGGTCAGTTGAGACCTAATCTCCGACTGACTCAGCACCGCTGACAGGGATGTAAAAACTAACCTGTCCATTTATGCGACCCTTGCATTGTGATCACGGGCACTCACCTATCCGCGAATATTAATAATGGTCTGCGTCAGCGATGAACTGGTTTCAATCGCCTTGGCATTGGCCTGGAAGTTTCGCTGAGCGGTTATCAAATCCACCAGCTCGGCGGTCAAGTCCACATTGGAGCGCTCTTTGGCACCGGCCCGAATCGTCCCGAATGCCGCCGTACCGGGCTCACCTAGCCTGGCATCACCAGATCCAGATGTGGCGGAATAGCTGGTGTCTCCCACCTGGCGCAGGTCTTTGGGCGTGGCGAAGTTGGCAATAATAATTTTCCCCAGAGATTTTTGGGATCCATTGGAATAGTTGGCCACTACCAGCCCATCATCACCAATGTTCACACCCACTAGGTCGCCCTCAGGAGCGCCATTTTGTGATTGACTGAGTACGGCAAAGGGACTGTTGAACTGGGTGCTATTGTTGTAGGCCAATTGAATAGAGCCACCGGTGATGTTGTCACTTTCTAAATTAGCACCGCTAATCGGTGAGACCAGCGTGCCGCTGGTATCGAAGGTCAACTCACCTTTATCGAGAAAGATCGGTGTCCAATAGGGGATATCTTCATCGTCAAAGTCGGCTTTGTCGGTAGTCTCTGACCAGTTGCCATCATTGTCCTGAGAGACATAGACCTCACTGGTACCGGAGGTATCTGCAACCAACTCTATATAGGTCGAGGTTTTACCAAATCCAGCATCGATATTTTCCAATCCCCAATCGGCATGCCCAGCAACCTGAATAAAGGATGCATCAGAGGCGGTAGCTCCAGTGAAAACAATCGCTTCTGAAGCTTCATCGAAGTCGACTTTTACCCCAGAGACGGTGCGCCCTAGGGCATCGGCCATCAGATTCACCTTATCTTGTAAGTGCTCAGTGAAGATACCAATGGAATACTGCCCCTCATCCAACTTTATCTGCGCTGAAATACCGTCGACAATCACCGTGACATTTTGATTATCGGCATTAACTTGGAAAGATTTGCGCGGATCTACGCCCATTTGCGTGCCTCGCACCGTGGCCGGCTCTGAGCGCTGACCACGCACGGCTGGCAGGTTGTTTATCTGAGATGACTCAGCCTTTATCTGGGCTGTCTCAGCCTGCACTACATAACCATCGGCATCCATACCCAGCAGGTCTTGCGCCATGGCCGACACGTCAGATATAGCTAGGCTAGATTCATCACCCGTGGTGCCGGAGGAGACAATAAATTTGTTTTCGGTGTAGGTTATCGAGATGCCATAGCGTTGATTATTAGCGGCCGTGGCAACTGCACCGTTGGGGGTTACATTGCTCAGTTGCGTGTCTGAATAGTCGGCATCCAGGGGTGACAACAGTGTGCCCAGAGACTCTGCCGTCTGAGGACCGACGTCAAACACATCATTAATCGCTGTGCCGGCGACACCTGAACTAAGGTAGAGCGCATCAGTATTACCCTGAGTCTGTATAAATCTAAATCCCTGACTGGCGGCATCGTAGGAGACAGAGATATCTTCAAAACCATTGATTGCCCTCAGTCCTTGATTGATCGCATAGGCCAGGGGCTCCGCTGCCACCTGGTTGTTTTCGGTGTGGGCGGCACTGTGAGTCGCCAACAGGGTGGGGATATCCAGGGCTGCCGATGTCTCGACACCATTACCATCAACTCTAGTCACCAACAGTGGGTGGGATGTGGCATCGGAAAAATCAAAATTGCGCCCGTCTCCAAAGCGCTCGTTAATTATATTGGTCAACTCGAAGGCTATCTCTGAACCGGATAGCTTAGTCGACTGACCTGCCAGATGCTCCAGTCCAATGGCAATATCTGGAGAACCGTCAATACTCAGATTAAACAAATTTGATAAACTGGTCCGGTCCATAGCAGCGTCAGTGAAGTCGACACCACCACTGTTATTGGTCAGGTTGAGATCATCGGCAAACGACGAATTAGCGCTGATCGGGAATGTCACACTGGCAGGTAGTGATTCGGTTGGGGTAGACAGATTATCCAACGAATATTTCTTGTAATGGGTGCCCAGCGTCACCAGATACTTTTCACTTTCAGTGCTAGTTTTTTGTAATTCCAACAACTCTGACTCGGTTTTGATCTCACCATACTTATTGACGAAGAATTTATCACCGGAACTATCTGAAGCCTGGATTAATGCTGAGTCCACCTGTTGATCATCAATATAGACATGGGTTTGCCATTTATTAAACGGCATATCGGGAGTGGCCTCGGCGGTCTTTACATAGTAAATGGTTGCCAGATGACTGGATCCCGAGGTGCCATAGACCGTCAACGATGTGGTTTTATGATAGGTCTCGGGCTTGGCCGGATTAAAGGCAGCCGTTATGGGCACGGCATCAGAGGGCAAATTTAACCCCAACTCTACCTCGGTGGTGGGCAGGAATTCGGAAACCGTGGTTCTGGGAATAGTCAGCGCCCTGAGAGGCTCACCAAAATCCGCCTTATTGGTTGAATCCACCGGCAGCGACTGCAGCGCCTGTCCGGCACCGTTGACCATCTGATTTTGCTCATTGAGCATAAAGGCGCCGTTGCGAGTGTAGATCTTGGTCCCATCTGGAGATTCCAGTGGGAAAAATCCGTCTCCAGTAATTGCCAAATCCAGTGAGTTAGCCGAGAACTCGATGTTCCCCTGACTGAATTCTTGACTCACCTCTTTGAGCGCCACACCCTGACCAATGACACTAAAGGCCTTCTGCAATGGCGAGGTGGCAAAGATATCTCCAAAGTCGGCATCGGATCGCTTAAATCCCGATGTACCCGAGTTGGCTATGTTGTTTGAGGTAACAGATAGTTCCGTAGTCGCTGCGTTGAGCCCTGTAAGTGAGGTATAAAATGACATTTTGTTATCTCCTAAAAAACACTCTGTGGTTTTATTTGGTTATGCGGGTACTAGCCGCTAATGCGTTTAACTTCAGCGAGACGGATGACCTCGCCATTGGAAATTTGCAGGTTCAGCTCCTCCGTTTGGGGATTCCAAGTGACCGCTTTCACTGGGTTTTCAGTAGTCACCGCCGCAGCTTCCAGCTTGCCGGAGCGGACCACAGTGGCAGTCAATCCGTAGTTGCCCAGAGGCACGGCATCGCCTTGGTTGTCGACCCCATTCCAACTGAGTTGTAACTGGCCAGGAGGTTGGGCACCCTCAGTTTCGCGATACACCAGCTCACCAGTATCCAAATCGTGAACACTGAAAATGACCGACTGGGCTCCACTGGGGAGATCAATGGTCGCCAGCGATAATTGGCCATCACCACCAATCAATGTACCGCCTTCTGTAGCTACTGATTTGCCCACCAGATTGGCTGCCGCCAACATTTGGTCGCGGTGCATGCCAGACACCATTTTCTCGAGAGAACTCTGCATGCCCTTGATGCCCTCCACCGATGAAAACTCCGCCAACTGGGCAACAAAAGCCTCGTTATCCATGGGGTCCAGTGGGTTTTGGTTGGTCAGCTGAGTAGTCAACAGTGTCAAGAAGGCATCGCGCCCTAGCTCGTCCTCCTGAGTCGATGCCTGCATCTGTTGTTGCTGGTATTGATCGGTAGTCAAAAAAGCGGGACTCACTGAATTAGTTTGCATCTCTATACCTCTTAAGCTTTGGTGATCTCTAGGGTGCGCATCATCAGTTCGCGGGCGGTATTGACCACCTCGACATTGTTCTTATAACTGCGCGCGGCGCCCATCATCTCAACCATTTCGGTTACTTCATTGACATTTGACAGGTAGACAAAACCGTCTTTATCTGCCAACGGGTTCCCCGGATTGTGTACTTTGACATTGGGCGATCGGTCATCGACTATCTTCGATACTTTGACCCCACCGATATACTCTGCACCCCCGTGGGTCAGTTGCTCATTCAACAGTGCCTCAAAGACGGCGCGCTTGGCCTTGAAGGCATTGTCTACACTCGATGCTTCGGTGCGGGCATTGGCTAAATTTGAAGCAGTGGCATTGAGTCGCACCATCTGGGCATTCAGCGCCGTACCCGCTATGCCAAAAATATTTTCAAAGGACATCTGCTCTCTCTCCGTTCAATCAATCGCCCCTCAGGGCTTTCCTAATTCCACTAATAGTGCTCTCCAAGAATCTCAGGGTCGCCTGATACTGGGCTGCCGCCTTACCGTACTTGGCCTGCTCAACACTTAACTCCACGGTGTTGCCGTCTAGGGAGTTGCTGAACGGCAGGGTGTAAACCCTGTAGGCATTACCAAGACCGGGATCCTGCAAATGCCGCCTATGGGTGATGTTCAATCCTTGGTTTACATGGGCCTCATCCAGTGCGCGCTTGAAATCGATATCCTGCGCTTTGAAATGCGGGGTATCGGCATTGGCAATATTGGCGGCTAGGGTTTCCATTCGCTGAACGCGCAACCCAAGCGCTTGCCTATGGATACCCAATGCTGAATCAAGTAATTTCATTTCAATCCCATTTAAGTTTTTAACTCGCAGCAGACACAACCCGAGGTAACAGTGCTGTTGATAGTGATATAGCAAAAACGATGCCAAGCTGATTTTTCTACTGAGGGTACTGGATAAAATCTATATTTTTCAGCATGTTAAAGAATTTTTACCCGTTTAAACGAAATTCGATTGCCACTTTAGTGGCATCCATTTGCCGCCGGTGTTTGCCACCATGCCGGTGTTGCGTCCCATCCATTGGTGGCCCATACTCTAGCTATGAAAAGAGTAATTTTCGTCACCATAGGGCTATTGATCGGTTTGGCCCCTGCCCTGCAAATCAGTGCAGATCAAGCCGACAACAAGCGCGCCTTGATTAGCCAAATACAGGATTGGGTGGCTGCCCGTGAGCAGGTGACTGCGGATGCCGTCGAGGTGCGAGCACTGGACCGTCGGCTAGTGGTGCCGGACTGTGAACAGCCCATCGCTATCGACTACCCCTTCAACACCAGTCGTCAGACTGTGCGGGCAACCTGTCAGCAACAGCCCTGGAAGTTGTTTATCGGCATTGAAATCCGTCAGTCCTATCCGGTGTGGGTCTATACCAGAGATATTGCAGCCAATACCCAGCTGAAATATACGGATCTTGAATTAACTTCCGTAACAACGTCAGAAAAGGGTCTGCTTGCCAATGCCGATACCCTGTTAGATGGCAACCGCAACTTCAACCTTTCAACTGCGGTCAGCGCCGGTGAGCTAGCCAGAGATCATCATCTGCTGGAGACGGTGAATGTATTCCGTATGAAAAGAGATATTCTCAAGGGCGAAGCCATCAGCGCTTCTGATATCAGCCCATCTCCAACTGCCCTGGTTGCTACCCACCCCCATCAACGCTTTCCCCTGCGCCTACTTGACCGGGCCAAGGCGCTGCGTGATCTGGCTTCAGACAGTATTCTGTCGCGTCGAGATTTCAGTATTGGCCGTCCGGCGCTAGTAAGCCTCAAGTCGCTCTCTCGGGGAGAAAAATTGGATGCTAACAACACCCATATCGAAGTTTATTTTGGCGAATTACCCAGCGATGTAGCCGTGGCGCACCGAGATGTTGAACATATGCAAGCAACACGCAATATAAAAGCTGGACAGCTTATTCGGCTTTCGGATCTGCGCCCTGGCACACTGTTTAATCAAGGCGACAGCGTGCTTTTAACTATCGCGCGAGACAACCTATCGATCACGGTGGAGATGGTGGCACTGGAAGATGGCCGCATTGACCAACAGGTTAAATTACTGAATCCCGAGTCTCAAAAAACCGTTTCGGCCGTAGTAACCGGCCCCGGAAGTGCACGGGGCCTTTAGGTGCTCTTCGCTATCCGACTACCTATAGAAATAAAAAAATTTGCATTTTTCACTACAGAAATACAGTATTGTGTCGATTGATGGTTCGAGATTATCTAATTTTTTGCTGTTCAGGAGGATAAGGCTATGACAGATTCTATCTCACAACTTGGCAAAACCTCGGTAAGACCGGATACACCGGTGGATACTGCAAAAAGGCAATCCACAGACAAGGCTGCGCCAACGCCAAGCGCTGAGACCTCACCTGCCACGCAGACCGATCAGGTTGTTCTTAGCAGCCCAGTCGAAAGCGCCCTGGCCGCGGCCGAATTCGACAGCGACAAGGTAGCGCGCATTAAAGCGGCGATTGAGAGCGGCAACTACCCCCTAGATGAAAATCGCATTGCTGAAAGTTTTTTGGCCGTGGAGAAAATGCTTGGCGATAGTTAATTCTATCCTCCGGGGCTACGCTCAAGGTTTAAAAAAACTTTAATCTCTCATCACCAGCACTTAGGCTTGTGTCATGGACACTGATCAACAGCAATTACTCAGCCAGTCCCTGCACCGTGCTCAGGGGCTAAAAACTTTGCTAGAAAAAGAGTTTATCGCCCTAAAAGAGCAGGATTTATCGCTGTTTGAAGAACTGCAAAACCAAAAGTTAGCGATTTTTTCGCTCCTGTCGCAACCCGATTTTCTCGAGCGGGTTCAGGCTTTCACGGCAGATCCCTCAGCCGCTAATCAGCTGACTGGATGGGATGAAATGATTGAACTGATAGCCGAATGTAAAGAACTGCACCGTCGCAATGAGATTCTGATCAACAGCAAACTGCAATCAATACGCAATGCGCTACACAGTATTCAGGTGCCGGATCCACTCAACTCGGTAGAGGTTTACGATCGCCTTGGCAAGCTGCGCCCCAGCCGAACCGGCAAGCCCCTATCCGAAGCCTAAGATCTAGCTATTTGACATTATCTGGCGTCATCCCCTGCAACCAATAAACCCAGGACAGTACCACTGCTACGCTAACATACAGGTTCTCGGGTATCTGCTCATCCAACTCCAACTGACTGAGTAGTGCGACCAGCTGGGGATCCTCAGCAATTGGGATATCCTGTTTTTGCGCTTCGGCAATAATCTTTTCAGCGATGGCTTCATGGCCCTTGGCCAACACTGATGGCGCTGCTTTTTTACCATATTCTAGTGCTACCGCTGTCTTTTTTGACCGGTACTTCATGTGCAGATATCGACCATATCACCGGGGCGATTTAACTGCTGATCCGGCAGTGGTCTGTGGCTATTGAATACTTCAAATTCCCTCAGGTTTAGTCCGAAAGCCTCGAGTTCGGCAGCCAGTTCAGCCATGGCATCACGGGCCAACTGCGCCGACCGGTCGCGCTCAATCCATACCAACATATCTACGATGCCCGCACTGTGCACTGTGGTCTTCAACCACAGCGGGCCGAGCGCTTTTGAATTAGTGTGTAAATCAATAATCCATGCGCGTTCGGCCTCTGGGTTAGTGCTAGCGGCTTGGGAAAATTCCACCTCAACCGGATCTGCATCCCTAAATAACAGGGTGAAACTGTAGGATAGCTCGCGGTTCGATTGCGCTTGCAGACTGTCCAGTTGCCGGCTTTCCAACTGATCAATAGCGCTCTGGATATCTGCTACTAATTGCGGTTGATTTTGCTGTGCCGTCAGTCTGAGCAAAGTGCGCAGGAACACTTTGATATCCTGCTTAATCGGCAGTCGTCTAGCCAGGTGGTTTTCAGTAAACAGTCCCGAATTGGCCAATGCGCGCTTTACCCCTGTGGGAGCCAGAGATGCCATACTGGGCAACAGTGGCCCTATGCGCTTATCAGCCTCTGCAAAATTTGTTTGGGACAACAACATCGCGAGTGATTTGGGCGTCAACAAGTGCATTAGGGTAGAGGCTTGCCGAGGCCTGTAGAGAAGTTGTAGAAACCTTTCAGAGAAAGGCATATTGGGAGTTGCGGGATCGTCCGGCAGTTTGATGGGCAACAAAGTACTGCCTTGATCAGTTGCTACAACACGAAAATCTATCTTATCTCCCGGCCTGAGGCGTCGACTGCCAGGCCAGTTGATTTCACGGTTATTGAGTACTAATTTTAACAGGTCACCACGGCTTTCAATCACACCGCGAACCACCTGGTTATCTCGTAGCCCCAGCTGTCTGGCCATCTGCTCAGAAATTTTTACTGCGACAAGCCCCGCCAACAAAATTGGCGAGGATCGGGCAGTTAAATTGACTTGCTCGGGACCTAACACTATTTACACCGCAGTTGGTCGGTTGGTAGTTAGCAAAAAAATTTCACGGGTAGCGAATCCACTGTTTGCGATTTTCGGTCATGGTCAAAGCACTGGATTGCGCTGCTGGAGGCTTGAAAATTACCGCTTTAATAGCTTCGCTGTCGGGCAACACAATTCGCTTGTCTGCATACATCCAATGGGGATTGTTGCGTCTAAAAGCATGGGGATTTGCCGCCACAATTGCACTGCGCACTATGGACTTGCGCAATGCTGTATGGGGCATCACCCTATCAATGATCTGGTCCAAAGTCTCACCGCGACGAATAGTGTAATAGCCCTCTTCAGTGCTATCTAACTGCGCCGCTAACTGTGGCTGTAGTTGATCAATATCTCTCAGCAACTGTGCCAACGCCATCTTTGAGTCATCGGCCAGGGACTGCTGGCACGGCAGTCCACACCCAATCATCAACAGCACTAGCAGGGTTTTATAGATGCTAGACCTCTCGCTGTTGGCAGCAGTCCCAGGGTGTCTATTGGTTGTGTTATCTATTTCTTTCATCTCTAGTGCCTCATCGAAATCCATTGCCACGGCTGGCGATAAGCCCTTGAAGGAATACGCTAGCTGGGGCTTAAAACAGCAAAGCGACCGGCTGAACATTGGCGCTGTCAAACAGTTGGCTGCCCGCCCGCCGCTGCACTATTGCCGTATGGGCACTGACAGAGACGACCTGAGCTAAGACTAGGGCCTCTAAACCGCTTGGAACCAACGCTTGATTGATCAAATCGGGGTCTGTGCTGATCAGAAATTGGTCGCCTACCCTAATGCCCGCCACCGATCCGCCATTGATCTGCCCACGCTCGGGATTGGTCGGTATAGGTGACAATCGGTACTGATTTACCTCACAGCTGGTATGCTCGGTCACCTCGGCAATAAGCTGCCGAGTCTTGGCAGCTAGGTCGCGATGAAAGCCATCGGGCACTGCAGATTTGGCATAGCCTCTAGGTACTGGGGGATAGGCAAGTGCTACCGCGGAGTGCCACAGGGGACGTTCAGTGGCGCGGTTGTTAAGCTGCAGTCCATAGATCAGCCTCTGTCTGGGCCAAGGATTCGAGCGGTATACCTCGGGCACGCCACTGGTCGCCCCTGCAAGCAGCTTATGCCCCACTTCCAGACCTCGGTGCAGGGCGAGTGGATCATCATTAATTAGCCTGGGTGGCGGTTCATCAGCTGTCAGGACAAGATCAAATCGGTAGGGAATATTATCTAGGCTAGTGCCAGACACATAACGCTCATAGGGATTGGCGTAGTGGCGCTCGACACTAACTGACCAGTGCTCTGAGTCGGACAACACCGCCATAAGCACCTGTTGCGCTAACTCGCCTAATTCCCTGAGATAGTGGTCGCCCACACGGGCGCTGGCGGCACTATGACTGTCTGCTATCACCCGAATCATCGCCTGCCGTTTGATGGTCGGCTTTGTATTCGAGCAGTGCTCTATGGGGAGCATTTCAGCACTCAGTTTAGTCACTGGAATACCCGCCTCTTGAAGATACTCTCGCACTCGCACGGCGCGCACCCTGGCATTACTGGTTAGCACTGAGGATTCATGTAGCACACCACTGCTGTCAATATAGGCGGCACTCGCCAGTTTTATCTCGGTACCCAGAGCAAGGTCCACCAGCGCCTGTTTTATCGCTCGTAGTCGGTCTTCCGGGTTTTCAATTTGCTGGGCATACACCGGAAGCTGGAACATCGCGACAACACACCATAGTGCCATCCACTGACCCATGGTTTTCAGTGCAAATAGTCGCATCGCTTGCTATGCGCCCACAGCGTCATCTAATTGCTCTAGATACAGAGCGCGAAGATCATTGACGGTCCTTCTGTCCAGTGACAGCGTGGTTTCATAGGTGTCGTCGCCAACCGGGGTAATGCTGACTAGACGCGCACCGTAGACAACTCCGTGAACCCGAGCTCTGAAAGCATCGCTGGAAACTACCATCTCTGCTACCTTGGTATTGGCATCCAGATATTGACCGTAGATCTGCTCCATCAGTGAACGGTAGGCATCCAGCTTGGAGGCACGGATTGACAGCAGGCGCTGTTGCGCCGGATTGCTATGTTGTTGAATGCTGATCACCGCATACCCTGTGGCGACAATATTTTTATCTTGATCAACGGTTGATCGCGCCATCGCCTGTGAATACTTTGTCTCTGTGGTTGCACAGCCAGTAAGCACTGTACCGACGAGGATGCCGGCGAGGACATTCAGAAATCTAAGTCGCGCTTTAAACACTACATTTTCCCTCATAGGGTCCACCCTGATTCTGCCTGCTCTGACCAGCACTGCATTTCCAATTCAATGGTTTTAATCCAGTTATTTCACTGATGAGCCCACTGCATCGGAGGTATCTCGATAGTCAGAGTAGACGGCAATAGCGAGGATGCTCAAGGAGCGGACTCAACCTAGGGCTTACATGGCGTAAATGCAGGTATTGAGTCCGTTTCGATGGCCTTTAACTGAGTATCACTCTAATGCAGTGGGCTCCTGTTATTGATCGGCACAATTGACCCTTTCTTTAGGCACAGAAACAGGGCTTTGGCCATGGCGCGGCATGGCACAGTTCTTGCTCTGTTATAAAACAGGAAGTGAATTTCAACGATTTTTGTTCACTGCAATAATTATAAGCTACTGAATTTAAAGGGGTTAAAATAAATGGCGCTAGCCACACTGTCGGATATACGACAGGATCTGTCAAAATTTGAACTCTCCGGCTTGGGTATCCCGTTTCTGGTTCTGCTGATACTCGCCATGCTGATTATCCCTCTGCCAGCGTTCCTATTAGATTTTCTATTTACCTTTAATATTGTTGTAGGTCTGATCATTATTATGATCGCCATTAACAGCGCCAAGCCCCTAGATTTCTCCGCCTTCCCTGCAATCCTGCTGATCGCCACCATGTTGCGTCTGGGACTCAATGTGGCATCTACGCGACTGGTTTTAGTCAAGGGCCACGAGGGGCCAGATGCCGCCGGGAGCGTTATTCAGGCGTTTGGGGAGTTTGTGATTGCCGGCAACTATCTGGTTGGCTTTATTATTTTTTCCATCCTGATGATTATTAACTTTATTGTTGTGACCAAAGGCGCGGGACGGGTATCCGAGGTGATTGCCCGCTTCACTCTGGATGCGCTGCCGGGCAAACAGATGGCCATTGATGCCGACTTAAATGCCGGGGTTATCGACCAGGATACTGCCAGAGCTCGGCGAGAGGAGATCAGTCAGGAGTCGGACTTCTTTGGCTCCATGGACGGGGCCTCCAAGTTTGTGCGCGGTGATGCGATCGCAGGATTATTAATCCTGTTAATCAATATTATCGGCGGTCTCACTATCGGTCTTTCGCAACATGGTTTGAGCTTTGCTGAGGCCGGGCGAATCTATGTGCTGCTGACCATCGGGGATGGGCTGGTTGCCCAGATACCCTCACTGCTGCTGTCGCTGTCCACGGCGATTATAGTCACTCGGGTGACCACCGCCGACTCGATGACCGATCAGGCCAAAACCCAACTGAACAATCCGGCGGCCATGTATGTCGCCGCTGGTATTTTGCTCTTGCTGGGGCTAGTGCCGGGCATGCCCCATATGACTTTTTTGACCCTGTCGGCGGCAGTGGGCGGGCTGGGCTTTATGCTCTCCAAAAATACCGCGGCAAAAATTCAACAGCAGGCACAGACGTCACAGCGCGAGGCAGACAGTCAGGAGAAAGAGGAACTGGACTGGGACGATGTCGAGCAAGTTGACTTGGTGGGCATCGATATTGGCTACGGATTGATACCTCTGGTCAATATTGAAAGTGGCGGGCAGTTGCTGCCGCGCGTGAAGGGCGTGCGCAAGAAGCTCTCTGCTGAATTCGGCTTTCTGATCCAGCCAATTCGTATTAGAGACAATTTGGATTTAGCACCAGATGTCTACCATATCGTGATGAACGGCGTGGTACGCGGTAAAGGCGAGATCAAAGTCGGCCGCGAGATGGCGATTAGTCCCGGTTATGTCCACGGCAAGCTGGAGGGAATCCCCACCAAGGAACCCGCGTTTGGTCTGGATGCTATGTGGATTGAACCCTCCCAGCGCGACTACGCCCGCACACTGGGTTACACCGTCGTAGATGCTGCCACTGCAATTGCCACCCATCTGAATACGCTATTGAGAAACAATGCTGCAGAATTGTTGAGCCACGACGAGTCACAGCAGCTATTGGACAAAGTAGCGAGCCGCTCACCCAAGCTGGTTGAGGATTTAGTGCCTGGCAAACTGCCCTTGGCTACGGTTACCAGGGTGCTACAAAATATTCTCGACGAATCGGTCTCGGTGCGCGATATGCGAACCATTATCGAAGTACTGGCAACTGAAAGTGCCCACACTCAGGATGCAGATGAACTCACTGCAGCCATTCGTCCCAAGTTGGGCCGCATGATTGTACAGAGTCTAATTGATGTTAACGAAAATCTGCCGGTTATCACTCTCGACCCGAATCTGGAGCAGACGCTACACAATATTTTGCAACAGAGCGCCAATACCCAGGAGTTGGTGATCGAGCCAAAATTGGCAGAGAGTTTATTCAAGGCGCTAGCCGATAGCACCGAGCTGGTTGAAAGTCAGGGACAGCCGGCAATTCTGGTGGTTTCTCCTGGAATCCGCCCCTGGCTAGCCAAGGTGATTAAACACCGACTCAGTGATCTTACTGTGCTGTCTTACAACGAAATTCCCGATGATCAGGCGGTTAAGGTTGTGGCCACGGTCGATGCTGAAAGTGGCAATGCTGAAAGCAGTGATGTCGAGAGTAGCGCTGTCGAAATAAGTGATTAATCTGAGGTAGTAACCCCATGGAATTACAGAGAGTACTGGCCCACAACACCAAACAGGCATTGGAGCAGGTGCATAAGCTCTACGGCGATAATGCCCTATTGGTATCCAACCGGCGCAACCGCGATAAAACCGAAGTGATTGTCGCTGTGGATCTGGCCGAGGATACAGAGACTGCAATCAATGAATTACAGGTGGCCGCTGTAGAAAAACTATCGCTAGAGGACAGCGGTAACCGCGACTTCCAGTCGGTCATGGAGTCCGATGTATTTGCCACCGGGAGCTCGCTTGAAACATCGACAGCCGCCGATATCTCAGACCAGCGAGCCCATCTCAAGGCGCGGGAGATTGTCGATCTGGTCAAACAGGAACTGGCAATCCTGCGTCGAGAATTTCGATTAGCGCAACAGATGGATGTCTGGGCGGGAACCCACAATGTCTCCGAGCAGATGCACCCCTTGATAGAAGCCCTCAACGAGACGGGTATTCCGATCGCCCTGCGCAGTCTTATCCTCGACACCATAGACAAACAGACCGATAGGTCTCAGGCGCTGAAGGACATAGCCACCACGCTGGGAGCGGGTATCAAAAGCATTAATTTATTGGAGAGCCTAGAGGGCAGGCACATTCTCGCGGGAAGTTCCGGAAGCGGCAAAACCCTGATGGCAGGGCGTCTGGCGAAACAGGGCACACTGATCCACGGCCAGGACTCGGTGGCCATTATCAGTTATAACGACTCCGGCTTTGGCGCCTGGAATCGGGTACAGTTGGTGGGCACACAGGCCGGTTCGGATACCTTCCGCGCCACATCCACCGAGACCCTGACGCAGATTTTGCAGGAACTGGAAACTCGCAAACTGATTATTATCGATACCTCGGGTGAGGATCCGCAACATCATGTGGACAGCCTCAGTTCCCTTTTACCTGAGGCTAAGAAACATTTGGTCATGGCCGCCGATGCCTCTGAAGCATCGGCAAAAAGGCATATCAACCCCTCGGGCTTTAAGTGGGATTCGGTGATGCTATCGCGTCTAGAGCCCCATGTTTATCCCTGGGCAGTGATCAGTTGCCTGCACAACCGCGGTATTCCTATTTCACTGGCGGCAGCCCAACCCACCATTGTCGATCCTGCGGTCTCGATGACAGGGCCTGCTCTGACAGAGAAGACCCTGAGCAATCTGCCAATCAGTTTTGTTTGACCTATGAGTACAGATAACAGTGCCAATAAAAATAATTAATAAATTAATGAATAATTCAGCGCTACGGCAGCGCTTAACACGGAGGCCTGCAATGAATAGACACACCCAAGTAATAGGTATTGCCAGTGGCAAGGGCGGCGTTGGCAAAACCACGGTCTCAGTCAATTTGGCGGTCGCCCTAGCCAAGCAGGGCAAAGAGGTAATGCTGTTCGATGCCGATCTCGGACTCGCCAATGCCCAGCTAGTGCTCGGTTATAATACAGCCCTTAACTTCAGTCATGTGCTATCTGGGCAACGACAGCTCAAGGAAATTATTATTGAGGGCCCCCTGGGCATTAAATTGGTGCCTGGCGCCAGCGGTTTGCAACATATGTCGGCCCTTAGCGAAATTCAGACCGGGGGTATTATTGCCGCTTTCTCAGAGCTCCAGGACGATATCGATTACTTGATTGTCGACCTAGGGGCCGGTCTGTCGGATATGGTGATGACGTTCCTGCAGGCCTGCCAGCAGCGCCTGATCGTGCTGAATAACGAACCCGCTTCAATCGCCGATGCCTACGGTATTATCAAGGTTATGATCGCCGAGTATCAGCTCGACAATATTAGCTTGATCCCCAACTGTGTTAAATCCGCCTCCGAGGGGCAGCGCCTCCACCACAATATCAATTCAGTAATAGGTAAATTCCTGGAGAGTAGCGTCGCCTGCCTGCCCTCTATTCGCGAGGACCAAATGGTGCTGAAATCTATTCAAGCCACACAGCCGGTGGCCACCATGGCACCCACCAGTCCGGCAAGCAGAGATTTTCGGGAGCTGGCAAAGTCGATAATTAAGCGAGAGAGAGATCAGCAGCCGAGCGACCGCCTGCAATTCTTTTTTGATCGGATTATCAGCGGACCATCAATTCCGGTTGGGCAGCTACCATGAATGACTTAAAGATTTATCAAGACACACAGAATTCAGAGCGGCCCGATCAGGGCCTGCTGCGACATATTGCCCTGGTAAAAAGAGTTGCCATTCACCTCAAAGCACGCCTGCCAAACTTTATGGAGCTGGATGAACTGATCCAAGTGGGCATGGTTGGTCTAATTGAAGCCGATAAAAGCTTTGATGCCAGTAAAGGGGTTGAGTTTGAAGTATTTGCCAAAAACAGAATCCGCGGAGCCATCCTCGATCAGGTTCGCAAATTGTCCCATCTGCCAAGATCTGCCATCAGCAATATTCGTGAACATAGTCAGGCCAGTGAAGAACTCAGCGGCATACTGGGACGCCAACCAACACAATCCGAACTGGCGGAATTCATGGGCAAGGATATTCAGGAGTTTCACAAAGAGCGCACCCATGCGCACCGCTTTCAGACCCTATCTCTGGAATCACAGGGATCGGCAATAGATGAAATGCCGTCCACAGCAAGCAGCCAACCCGAATCGGAAGTAGCCGATAATCAACTTAAGGCGGCGCTGGTTAAATCTATTCAAACACTTCCCGAACGCGAGAGCATGGTGATCTCGCTATATTATGTGGAGGAGATGAACCTCAAGGAAATTGGCGCAATACTGGAAGTCAGTGAATCCAGGGTCAGTCAAATTCTCTCTGCCTGCGTCAAGAAACTGCGCGCTCATATGAGTGAGTTCGAAACCTGACCCATGCCGCTGAAGATCTTTAATAACAGATTGACCCGAGCGATCAGCCTGACTCAGCAGGCCATCGATCAGTCTGAATTGGTGCAATCTCTGATAGCTAAGCGGGGTGAAGGCCGATGATTACAACCCTTTTAATCTCCGTGCTGTTTGGCACAGCGGCTACCGTGATACTGATGATTTACCTAATCGATCGTGTCAACACCTTAGAGAAGACAACCAAGGATGCTGCTGCAAACTCAAGCAGCGGCAAGATTGAGGACGACAATGGCTTTCTAGGACTATCCGGCAAAGCGCTGTGGGATGTGATGAGCGGAAAAATTCCCGAGGGTTTTAATCAAGACGATTTGATTGCTCTCAAGCCACGCTACGAACAGGTGATGCAAAAGCATATTGAGCAGAGCTTCGCCAAGGGCGCTAAAGACTGCCGCGAGGGCAGCCCCGCCGAAAACCCCAAGCCCACCGCAACCATAAAAATGCTGCGCGGCGAAGTACAGTCCTGGCTGCCCCCTCAACATGTGGCAAATATCTACAAACTGGGTTACGAATCAGTCAATGCCACAGAGGAGAACCTCAATCATCTAAAAACGTCCTTAGATGAGAGTACCGAGACCCTATATACCAGAACCCATCTAGATATAAAGCAACCCTACTCCCAGCGCCTGTTGCCCCAGTCTACTGGGTTGGTGAATGATACCGAGCGCGCTGAGGGGCAACCGCCCGATCAACAGCAAGATTAATCTTGTGACCCAGTCTGCTGATACTGGGCGTGAATTGGATACACCACAATGGTCGGATCGGCGATAACCGTGCCACCCTGCTCACTGCGCTGCCGCGCCTCCTCTAGATCTGCCTGGCGACGCAGTACTTGCAAGTAGTTATCGCGCTCCAGTTTTATCAAGGCCTCAAGGTCCGTGTTTAATCGGCTGACATTTTTTATTTTGCCCTCGAGAGCTCCGAGCCGTTTACCAAGATTGGTCACTGCGTTGGATATTTTTGCTGACTCGCCGATTTGACCGTCAAGAGATTGTTCAAGGCTAGCAATCTGTCCAGCTAGGCTACTGGTCTTTTCGGCCACCCCCTCGGCAGTCGCTATGGGTAATTGTTCCCTGAGATCCTCAGCCGCTGTCTGGGTTTCAGCAATCGCCTTTGCCAACGCCAGTTGATTGTCGGCAAACTTTTGCTGTTGCACCGCCAGTTCACTTATAGTCTCATTGATAGCTTCAAAGGTGCTCAGGGCACTATTCATATCCACCACTCGCTTGCTGACGGCGATAATCATGCCATCGACCTTGGTGACGCGATCACTGAGCTGAAAGGCCATAAAGGTGAAAAGGCCGAGGGCCACCAATAGAGCCGACACCGAGCCTAATAAAATACGGTGAGATAACTGGGCGTTGCTATGGCTGGCAGTGACCAGTTTTTGTTCATGCTCTTGTAGTTGTAGCAATCCGTTTTCCAGCGTGGCAGCGGCTTGACGGCTGACTTCGGAGGCGGTATTGGTAGCCTCAGCGGTATCCAGAAAACTGGGGATCAACACCTCTAGCCTATCGGCGATCTCACCGGCATCTGTTGTCGAATTGGGGTTTTCGTCCGGTGCCTGCTGACCTTGCTCATTGTCCCCCAATTGGGATTGGATTTCATCGGTGTTGTTGTCACTTAATGGGGCCTGAGAGTCATCAGTGGTGCTATCCACTGACTGCTGTGACGCTTTGCTGTCCTCGGTGTCGCCTGCTGTGTCTTCTGGAGCATCCATGGTTATTCAGAACTGCTGTCGGTGGGCCCCTGTGGGGCAAAATTTAGTGTCTCTAGCTGCTCTGAAATATCGGCACTGCGGCGTTTAACTTTAGCAATGCGCTGCTGCAGGGGGGTCATTTCAGTATCAGCTTTTACTTCGTCAACCGATGCCGGTGTTGGCTGATCAGCCACTGTGGGTGGCTGTTCTGACACCGCGACATCGTCCACTGGAGGAGCGGGACTGTGATCCTCAGGCGATCTCTGGGCAGCCTCTACGTTGACCGCTTGGCTGTCACCGGAGACTTTAAACAATTCGTCTTGACCGGTTGTTTTGCTCATAGTCTCAGTCTCTAGCCAGGGGAATTAGCCCTAACTTCAAATGATTATTCAGTGATCAGGATTGTCCTTAGTCACGCTACTACGCTTAACTAATAGTCGACCGTAAGCACTGTGCCTTTAGCGCGTTTTTGCGTTGCTGATCTAGTGTGAAAAGTGTCCTATGGCACTGTAATCCTAGAGCTGAAGCACTAAAGCCTTGCCGAGCTTGTATGGGCAACCAAGAAGTTTGACTGACAACTATCGGGATTAAGGTTGGCACCCCGCCCGTTAGTCTGACTGCAGCCACGGGCCGTCAATCGGGATCATCTTCAACCACAGACTCGGTTGATTTGTTAATCGGCGCAACACTGTGATCGGTTTCCAGGGTCGGCTTGAAGGATCCCACAGTCTCACCCAGCCCGGTCTGAAGCAACAGCGTTTCCACATCACTGCCGTAACCCTGCTCTCTGGCCACTTGTAAAAGTTGCTTCGCCTCTGGTGGCGATAGGGTTTCCACCGCCCAGCGATGGAGGCTGGCGGCAAATAAATCTAAGGTGTGCTGGAAGTTATGGTACTCAGCTTTGTTGATAAATAGGACCAGTCTGAAATTGACGCCGGGGAAATCACTGAATAATCGCTTCATCAGTGCCCATTGATCATCTTTGATAAGCAGTGGGTCATGGATCACTAACAGCTTCACGGTAGCAGCTGGATCGGCAGGCTGAGTCGCCTGTTGCAGTGGCATCGCTGCCAGCAGGTTGTTGAAGCGCTCGATTAGACTGTCGGTGTCGGTTGGCAGCAGAACTTCCAGTTGGAATTTTTTCTGCTTGCGCAGTCTGGCCAGTACCATAGAACCGTAGTGGGCCAGTACGGTTTCATGGGTTGCAATAACTGCCAGCCCCCTATCCTTGGTCACTAGGGCATCGACTGCATCCTCTAAACGCTGCCGATCTATTTGGCGGTAGAAGATATCACCGCCGGCGAACCACTGTTGGTAGTCTTGGGCCGACGCTACGGGTGGTTGTTTCATAGTCATCTCCTGGATAGACCCCTGCGTTAATCTTCTAGTCTGCCATCGGCGCTGTAACGCATGCCCGGCGGGACTTCTGGGTCAGGTTTTTGCCATGTTTTGGAACCGGGTTTTACGCCATTGAGACTGAAGATATAGGCGATAACCTGTGCCACTGCTTGATACAGTGCCTCGGGAACAGCCTGCTTTACCTCAGTAGTAAAATATAGCGCCCTGGCCAGTGAGGGCGAGGAAAATAACGCCACCCCCGATTGGCCAGCTCGCTCTCTTATGGTTTGAGCGATATGGTCCACACCTTTAGCAACCACAATGGGCGCACTGTCACTGCCGGGGTCATAACTCAGCGCAACGGCAAAATGTTGTGGATTGACAATCACCACATCGGCGTCGGCCACCGCTTCCAGCATTGAACCCAGGGCCATCTCGCGCTGCTTCTGGCGAATCTTGGCTTTGATCTCAGGTCGACCCTCGGTATCTTTGAGTTCATCTTTGACTTCCTGTTTGGTCATTTTTATTTTCTTATTAAACTCATATATTTGATAGGGAATATCTATGGCTGCGGCAATAATCAATGTCAGGGTTACCAGAACGGTACCTCGGACTATTAGCTCGCCAGCCGCGGCCATGGAGGGCTCGATGGCCATAAAGCCCAGCTGCGTAATCGCCGAAAAGCTCTGGCTGACCACTAGGAACAATACCAATCCCACCAGACTAAATTTTGTGAGCGCCTTGGCCAGATCCACCAGGGCTCTTAGGCCAAATATTCTTTTAACTCCCTGCAACGGGTTAATTTTGCTGGCCTTGGGAGCCAGGGATTTCAGGGAGAATATATAGCCGCCAATCAGCCCAGCTGAACTCAAGGCGATCACCAGCGTCAATACAAACAATGGGATCATCACCCATAGACTTTGCAGTGCATGGCTGCCAAAAGTGGCCGGCAGCAAGTTGTCGGAAAAAATGGCCTTGCGATCAAATACAAAGCCCGCTGAGAATATCTCACTGAGGTCAGCTATCAAGCTGCCTCCAAACAGGTACATAAAACTGGCACCACCAATCATCATGGCGGCGACCGATAGCTCTTGCGAACGAGCTACCTGTCCGTCTTCCCGCGATTTCTCCAGGCGTTTGGCGGTGGGCTCCTCGGTGCGTTCCTGACTGGTATCCTGCTCTGCCATCAGATCACCGCCAACAGCTGACCGAGAATGTCAAAGCTCCGCTGCCACAGCCATTGGATGCGAAATCCAATGACCGGCATGGCCATGGACAGCAGCAAAATACCTGCCAATATCATGGCGGGGAACCCCACTGCAAAGATATTCAGAGCCGGGGCGGCACGGGTGATAACCCCGAGGCCTATATTGATAAACAGCAGCGCCACCAGAATTGGCATAGCTAACAACACCCCGCCGAGGAAGATCATAGCGCTCCATTTAATCACCAGATCAAACAAACCTGAGAGCGCTATAAGGGCGCCTATCGGCACTAGGTTGAAGCTCTCAAGCAATAGGGAAATCACCAACACATGGCCGCCCAAACCGAGGAAAATAAGGGTAGAGCAGATCAGCAGAAACTGGGCTATCACGGGCACATTACCCATATTGGGATCCACCATATTGGCCATACTCAATCCCATGGAGGCAGAGATTGCCTGGCCACCGACTACCAGTGCGGCATTGACCACCTGCAGTATCAGCCCCATCACAATCCCGATAAATATCTGGGTGAACAGCTCTTTTAACCCGGCAGCTGAAAGCGGATCTATCAGCGGCCAGTCAGTCAGTGGATAGATCATTAGGGTAAGCACTAGCGCCAACAGAATCCTTATTGGCAAACTCACTGCCTGGAGCGAGAACAGTGGGACGGCGATTAGAAACGCCGATACTCTGACCATTGGCCACAGCAGTTTATAGAATGCCTCAATGACATCGGCAACCAACAGTTCCATCAGTTGAATAGCGCTGGGATGCGTTCAAAAATGCGTGCAGTGAAATCCACCATCACAGCAATCTGCCAACCACCAAAAACCACTAGCGCCCATACCATAAAGGCGAGCTTGGGGATAAAACTCAGGGTCATTTCTTGGATCGAAGTAGCCGCCTGAAGAATACCCACCAGCAGCCCTACCGCCAGTGCCATACCCAGCAATGGCGCCGATACTTTGACACTAATCCACAGGGCTTCGCGCCCCAAATCGATTACCTGCGCCGGATCCATAGTGACTCTCCTCTAGATTTTTTAGGTTATTACAAAGCTGGAAGCCAGAGATCCCATGATGAGGGTCCAGCCGTCAACCAGCACAAATAGCATCAATTTAAAGGGCATAGAGATCATCATCGGCGATAACATCATCATGCCCATAGACATCAAAATACTGGCCACCACCAGATCGATCACCACAAAGGGAATATAAATCAGAAAGCCAATGGCAAAGGCGCTCTTGAGCTCAGAGGTGATAAACGCCGGAATCAGGGTTGTGAAGGGCACATCCACCGGATCAGTTATCGCCTGATGGTTGGCGATCTCGACAAACATCCCGATATCGGTCTCACGGGTTTGATTCAGCATAAAGTCGCGAATCGGCTGTTGGGCAGTGACAATGGCGGTTTCCAAGCTAATTTTTTGCTCATAGTAGGGAACCATGGCGTCTTCATAGATGGTTGTCAGTACCGGCGACATAATAAAGATGGTGAGAAATAGCGCCAGGCCCAACAGTACCTGATTGGGTGGGGTCTGAGCGGTTCCCAGCGCCTGGCGCAACAGTGACATAACAATAATAATGCGTGCAAAGGATGTCATCATCAGCAATAGCGACGGCAGTAGTGTCAACACTGTCATCAACGCTAACAGCTGTAGCGTCAGGCTGTACTGCGTCTGACCATCGGCGCCGCTGGAAAGATTCACTACCGGCACCCCCTGGGCGGTGGCAAAGCCGGACAGCATTAGTAGCGCCAATAAAATTGGTAGTTTGATAGCTCGACGTGTTGATAAGGGTGGCGATTTAGCCATGGGTATCCCCCTGTGCCTTTGCCGCACCCCTAAGTGCCTGTTTGAAACTGTCAAGTTTGCCGCCCACCGGTTGCTGCATTTGGGGCTCAACAGGCTGGTTATTCTCCGGCTTGGACCAATGGCCCAACTGGGAAATACTGTGGGGCGACAAGCCAATTAGTATCTCCTGATCTCTGACAGCAACCAGCAATAGCTTCTGCCGCGATCCAAGACTTTTGATATCGACAATACTGATCTGCCCACCACCGGCGACGCCGTGGCCAAGACCAAAGCGCCTGAGCAGCAACAGAGTAGCCACCAGCAATACAATCACCAGCAGAAAAGATGCTGTCATGGTCAGCCATTGCGTCCAACCCAAGTCAATCGCCATAATGGCTATCTACAGGTTCTTGACGCGGTCGGCGGTCGGCACCACACTGGTCAGACGCACGCCGTAGCGCTCATTGACCAGCACCACTTCTCCCTGGGCCACCAGAGTGTTGTTGACCAAAAGATCCAGTGGCTCGCCGGCCAATCGATCCAGCTCCACCACGCTGCCCTGAGTCAGTCGCATCAGATCGCGTATTTTTAGCTTGGTGCGCCCCACCTCAACCGAAATAGTCACTGGAATATTCTGCAACACATCAGCGTTGATCTGGGTCTTTTCACTCTCTTCAGTGGTACCCTCAAACGCTTCAGTACTATCTACTTCAGAAGCAGTCTCCAACTCTGAGGTACTTTCACTCTCTGCAGTTTTAGCGTTTTCATCGACAACTTCCGGGGTCTCTGGCGCTTGGTTTTCTGCTTTTTTATTTGCCATATCTGGTACTCGCTGTTGTAATCTATTGATTGATTCTATTTGTTGGGAGATAGCGACTGGGTAATTTTGACTGCCATATGGGTCCCATTGCTGCCTATATCGGCGTCAAATACTGGCACATCGTTAACAAATAGCCGACCACTGGTAGCCTGATTGATATAGATAATGTCTTGCTCTCGCAGCTGCTTAAATTGCTTAAGGGTGGTCTCTATATCAGTCAATTTAACTTTCAGGTCCAATTCTGAGTCCAGTGCAGCCGCATGCAGATCTGAACTCCATGCCCTGTCTGAACTATCGTCGCCATCGCCGGTCTGCACCCTGCTCCGCAGCAGTTCGCGCAGCGGTTTGAGGGCACTGTAGGGATAGATAATATCGATATTTCCGGAGGTATCTGCCGACAGCTCAGAACTAAATCTGCTGACTACCACCAAGTCATTCTCATCGGCAATCTGGGCAAATTGCGGATTGATTTCTGTTCCCACCTGTTCACACTCAATTTTTAATATGGGCGCCCAGGCCTCCTGCAGGGAACCGAATAACACATCCATCATAATGTTGATAATGCTCGACTCTGTGGGAGTGAACAGCCTTCCCGCCGGCAGACTGTCCATAGCATTGCCGAAGCCACCAAAAAAATTGTCCAGGGAAGAAAAGACGATTGAAGGCTCGATAACTACCATCGAGTAACCGCGCAGCGGATTCAGTCTGATGGTATTGACTGACAGCGGTGGCGCAAGATCTTTCAGGTAGTCACCAAACTTGATGATCTGCACTCTGGCCATATTGATCTTTGGGGTGGTTCTCAAAACCTCCAGTAGACCCAGCCTAAATTGCCTGACAAAGCGCTCATTGATCATGTCGACGGCACCGACATTAATGCCTAGAGAAAAATCCTCATTGGTCAAATCATGTTTGATGGCACTGATCTCAGTATTGAGGCCGGTGTCGGTCTCTATGCTGCCATCTGCAATGCCGGCAGTCAGGGCACCCAACTCCTCTGGGCTTAGCAAATTTTCTGTATCAGCCATGCTGTCACTCTCAAACTCAGATTGGTTTACTGCACTACAAATTCAGTTAAATAGACGGCTTCAATACCACCAAAATCCTCTAGGGCTTCCAACTCGGCATTCATCGCTAATCTAAATTCCTCGGCCAAGTTAGTCCTGAACTGGGGGTCGTCCAGATCTGCCTCGGTCTGTTGAGACATCACCATGAGCATGACATTGCGCAGTGCGAACACATGTTTTTCGACATTCTCAATCACGCGGTCGTCATAGTGAGTCATCACTGCAACCGATGCCTGCATTACCTTGCGCGAGTTGGCGACATTACTGGTTAATTCCTTCTCCAGCTGGTAGTAGGACTGCTGAAATTTAGAGGCCTCTGGACTATCCAACTGCACCTTTTCCGGCCCGGCTGCGGCCTCTGCGGCCTGCGCTTCGAGCTCTGCCAGTGCCGCCTCTGCATCCTCTTCTTTGTCGGTGTCGAAGAACCCCGAGGCAAACAGGGTCGCGCCTATGGTGATGCCAACAATCAGTAGCAACCCCACAACCAGCAGGATAATCTTGAGTATTGGACTTTTCTTCTTGTCCTCTTCTTCTGTTGCTTCTTCACTCATTACTAAATCCTCTCATTTACAAATGCGCTGCTTGAGCGACTCAGATTAAAATATCCAAACCATCAGGAGCTGTACTATCCGTTGTTGGCTCAGTGGACGATTCGACCGATGGCGCCTGGACATACTGCTCTCGGGGATTATCTTGACCTGCTGAGTTGCCGTTAGATTTACCCTGATTGCCCTGTTCTAAGCCCCTGTAAGCGGTTTCCATCCCCTGTTGTTCAAGGGCGTGGCGCAATCTTGGCAGGCCCTCATTAATCAACTCTCTAGTGATCTGATTGGCGGTGTAAAAATTCGCCTCCAGCTCACCATTTTTCATCTCCAGATGAATTTCAACGCGTCCCAGATTGGTGGGGTGTAGCTGCATTTCAACCCGCCACTCTCCGCGGGCCAACTGGGCAACAATCCTCTGTCCCAGAGCCTCTGTTAGGGTCTTGGACATCTGACTAAATTGATCCCGCACAACCGAACTGTCGGTTGCTGGCGCCTCTCGCAGCACCTGAGCAGAATGCTTCTCAGCGCTATCTGCAATGCTGGATGGCAAGGGCAAAGTCGGCGTTTCTGATACCGAGGAAACTCCTGACAACTGAGTTGGCTGTAAATTGATGGGCTCTACTACCACTGGTACCTTGGAGACTGGTATTGCTTTGTGGGTTGATTGCACTAATCCCACCCGCAGCGCGCCAATGTCCAATTTTCCTACGAGCCCCTGTTTCGGCAACGGGTCAGTGAGATCAGTGTTGGTAGATTGAATCGCATCGGTAGCAGTCGCCGTTGCAGGTTGAGACACCGGGGTAGATTGCTGCGACTGCGGTGGCTGCCCTGCTGTTGTAACAGTATGACCGGAAGTTGGCCTGTCGACGCGGCTTTTAAGCGCATTGGCAACTTCCCCAGTTAATGGTTTATTGGGCGTTTTTGACTGTAATAAATTAGGCGCCCCATTGGGTACTGTTCGGCTGTCACCCTCTGGGCTAGTAGTGTCCTTAGATACAGTTAAAGAGACTGGTAGGTCGGACTTTTCAACTGTCGGCAAACTAGTTGGGTTAGCTGAGGCTGCAGAAGCTCGGACGGACACCCCCACCCTGTTTGGCTCTGTGGCGCGGCTGGATCTGTCAGTATCTGTCAATCTGGGCAGCCCTGTGCTCTGGAGCTGCTCGGGAGGTTGGGGTGCAGCGCCTTTGATCACTGGTTCTGACTTATCGATCAGTGCATCGGCCTCACCTTTTTTAGCTGCCCCCAGAGATTGTAAATTTGGTGCGCTAGCTGATTCTGTTTGTATTGCGGCTTTAGGTTTGGGATGCTGTGGCATACTCGCTGATTTGGCAAGTTGATCAGTGTGCAGCTGTTGGCTACCCTCAATGTGTTTTTGGTGCGCGATTGGCTGATCACGCAACCCTGCAATCGTGTTGTTTCCCAGATCGACTGTGGCCTGAGCGATACGGCTGTGTTGTACAGAGCTGTTGCTTTGATCCGATTGCAATGGCAGATAAGTGCCGGGCGACGGATTCCCTGCCATAGTGGGCAGTGGCGACATTGGAGAATGTTCTAAATCGGCATCCCCTGCCAGCCTGGGTCCCTGAGGCCCAATTTTTTTCCCTGCACTGTTATCCACGGAAAAAGTCGGTGGTTTATGGGTGGGCCTGTCTACCTGTCTGCCGAAAACCCCATGATACCCAACTGGATCCACAGTGTTTTGGTGCGCGCTCGACTCAGGCAGTCCAGCAGTCTTTTGCGGTTTCAAAGCGCTGAGGTCTATCCCCTGATCTGCAGCAAATTTTGACAGCTCTTGATCACTGGGTTCCGGCCCAGCTACGAATACTGTCAACCCAGACTTAAGCTGTCGATTTTGCAATTCATAATGGGCCCCTATTGGGGGATTGCCGCTAGGTGGCAAGGTTTTGCCGCTCTGTGCCGGTTTAATAGCGGCAACAGTGCTTTTAAAGATGGCCGAGAATTGGTTATCGGTATCTTTAATAGTCTCACCACCCGCCCCTAAACCCCTTGTATTTGCTGGGCCTGAAGCGGGTTTGATGCTATTGAGGAAATTCTCTAAATCCACCACTCTAGTCACATTCCGAATTGGTTTATCTGTTTGGCTAATAGGTTTGCAATACCCATGCCAGCCACTAAATTTTTCTGGTCTGACTGTTGTTGTGCCTGAGAATATTGTCGGCCTCTAGCAACTTTGCCTGATGACTGACCATCGCCCTGTGCTGCCGATCTGCCTCGCGCTGCGCCAAGCTCTCCACTTTGAGCCGCTCTTGGTCTGCAGTTTGCAAACTGTCTCTGGCTTGATTGTATGCCTCTTCCAGGGTCACTAGTGCCGATTTGGCTTGCGATCTGAGGGTCTGAAGCTGCAGGATAAACTGGCGGTAATTTGTGGCCTCGAGGGGGTTTTTTGACTGTTGATGTAGCGCGCTCAGGTGCTGGGTGTATTCAACTAACAGCTGATCGATTTGCTCACTCCTGAGTTGCGCCTGAAGTCTCTGTCGGTGGCAGTTGCTGAGTATCATCTGCGCCTGACGCACCTGATTTTGCGCTTTGATCAGCAGCAGATTCCAGACCGGTTTGGCTTTGTGATTGGCAGTTTTATCCACAGTGTGCCTCGTCTAAGTCGACCGGCCGGTCAGTTGCTGCAATATCTCCCAGCCGGTTTTAAACTGAACTGAAATCTCACTGGGCTGTTGCAAAAGCGCTTCCATTGCCGGTCGCAATCTTATGGCCTCATCCAGATCTGGATTGGTGCCGGGCTCATAGGCACCCACCTGAATAAGATCATAGTTTTGTTGGTACAGGCTCCACAGTCGTCTGAACCGATTGGCGGCTTGAAGCTGTTGCGGCGTAACCAAGCTGTCCATAACCCTAGAAATAGAGCCGGCCAAATCGATAGCTGGATAGTGTGCGGCATCGGCGAGACTTCGCGAGAGCATAACCTGGCCATCTAGGGAGGCTCTGGCGATATCCACAATCGGGTCGGCACTGTCATCACCCTCTGCCAGAACGGTGTAGATTGCAGTGATAGAACCCTGACCCTTGCGACCCACACCAGCCCGCTCGATAAGTTTTGGCAACAGCGCAAATACCGAGGGTGGATAGCCCTTGGCTGTGGGCGGCTCACCGATAGCCAATCCGATCTCGCGCTGGGCATGGGCCACTCGGGTCAAACTGTCGCACAGCAGTAAGACATTTTTCCCCCGATCTCGGAAGTACTCAGCGATAAGGTGTGTTAACTGGGTAGCTTTTAAGCGCAACACGGGCGAGATATTGGCTGGCGCCGCCACCACCACGGATTTCACTAACCCCTCTTCGCCCAGTATATGGTGAATAAATTCCTGTACCTCTCGACCGCGCTCTCCAATCAGACCGATCACTACCACATCGGCCTGGGTATTGCGGGTCAGCATGCCCAGCAATACAGATTTACCCACCCCGGATCCAGCCATAAGACCCAGGCGCTGACCGCGGCCAATGGTCAAGCAGGTATTGATAGCTTTGATACCAGTATCCAGAATTTGATTGATGGCACCCCGCTCCATGGGATTGATACTCAGGCCCTGCATCCCCAACTGCTGACTGTAGGCAATCGGGCCGCGACCATCCAAAGGCTCGCCCATGCCGTCCACGACCCGTCCCAACAGCGCCTCACCCAAGCTGGCCTTGGAATGATGCGATTTGACCCAGACCCGGGCGCCGGGGCCGACACCGCCGGGCTCTGAAAAGGGCATCAGATACAGCAGATCATTGTGAAACCCCACGACTTCGGCCTCCAGCGGCACCCCCAGATCGAGATTTTCAATCTGGCACTGTGCCCCCAGTGGGGCGACTATGCCCCTGGCCTCCAGGGTTAAGCCAACCACCCGTACCAGCCGGCCACAGATGCGTGGCTGGGGTGCCCTCAGTTGAGGAATCAGGCTATCTACACGGGCTGAGAAACTAGCTATCGGGTTCATCTTCGACTACCTGTTCCAGGTCGGTGCCTTCAGTTTTATCAGGCTCAGGAGGCTGGATAATCTTTTCAGTAACTGGGTTGGCAAACTTGCTTGCAGTTGCAGTGTCGAGTTCTGCCTGAACGCCAATTCCCAGCAGTGTCTCTGACAAGCTGTCGAGGCGGTGTTCCAGCAAATCCTCTATGGCGCTGTCATCCATACTCACCCTGAGACTTCCCTGGGCTAATTGTTGATCCGCGCGCAGATCCAGGTCGCCCAACTCGCCCTCCAAACTCTGGGCCATACGCTCCAGATCCAACGGATTCATAGAGATCACCACCGGACCCTCTCCCTGCTGCTCAAGGTCTTCTAACACACCCTTAATCAAGCGCTCTACGGCCGCTGAAGATAGGTTCAACTCGCCGCGGACCAGCTGCTGGGCCAGGTGAATTGCCAAGCGAAGCAACGGCTGATGAAACTCAGCGACGTTGGCCTGCGCCGATCGAAACATATCGATCAAGGTCAGAAATTCCTGTCTGGCTTCAGCCCATTTGGCATGACTCTCATCCAGGCCGCGCTGGTAACCTCTGGCATCTGCCTCGTTGGCAGCCTGTTCAAGCGCCTCCTCGGTATAGGCCAAGACTGGCTGAGAATGCTCTTCCACCAACGGTTGCAATGGCGCTTCTGTGCTGTCTTGAGCGAGCTCCTGCTCCTCTGTAGGCTGTAAATCAAGCGCCTCGGTTTCCCGCACGCCCTCGGGCAGCTCATCCAGTATCTGCGGTTGCATAGGCGAAAAAATGGGGCCGCCCGCGGATGCTGCGGACGGCCCCCAGGGGGACTTGGCAAATGCACGGGCCTTTTTGCCGGCCTGCAGTAATTCGTTGAGACGCCAGCTCACTGAGGATAGGGAATCAGACAAAGTCATCCCCTCGACCAGCCAACACTAGGTCACCAGAATCTGAGAGCTTGCGAGCGATGCGCATCACCGCTTTCTGTGCGTCCTCCACATCGGTAATCCGGATCGGCCCCTTGGCTTCCATATCATCTAGGAACATAATTTTTGCCCGCTGGGACATATTGTCGAGGAACTTGTCTCTGACCAGATCATCGGCACCTTTGAGGGCAGTCATCAACATATCCGGTTCCACACTGCGCATCAGCACTTGGATACTGCGATTGTCGACAGCGGTGAGATTGTCGAAGGTAAACATATTGTCTTGAATGCGCATCGCCAGGGCTTCATCCAGATTGATAACCCCCTGCATAATTGATGATTCCAGATCCACCTTGGTGAAGTTCATAATCTTGGCTGCGGTTTTGACCCCGCCAAAACTGGAGGATTTTGCCGAGGAACTGGTGGAGAACTGCTGTTTCATAATGCCCTCCAACTCGTCCATCGCCGAGGGCTGAACCGTCTCCAAGCTGGCCACCCGCTGGATAATTTCCGGACGATTCTCATCGGGCAGAAAATTCAGCACATCCGCCGCCACATCGTATTCCAGCACCGAGAGGATAATCGCCACTACCTGGGGATGCTCCTCGCGAATCATTTCACCGATCGAGCGCGCATCCATCCAGCGCAGTATTTCCAGTCCCTTGCTGGATGATCCGGGCATTATTCGGCCGAGCACAGTGGCGGCCTTATCCTCACCCAGTGCCCGCCTAAGGACATTCTCAACATAATCAGTGGTGCCCAGCCCTAAATTAGTCTGGTTTTTGATAGTGGCGACAAACTCATCCAAGACCAAATTCACCGCCTCTTGGGAGAGGTCGGCCACTCCCACCATGGCCCCTCCCAGCGCCTGCACTTCACGGGGGTTCAAATAGCGGATAATATCTGCCGCCTGTTGCTCACCTAACAGCAACATAATCACCGCCGCTCTCTCGGTTGTGGTCATGGTATCCAATTCAGCCTGCAGGGCCTCAGAGATAACCACCTCGTCCGTTGTTTCCTCGATCTGTTCATTGGCTTCTGCCATCGGTCTCCCCTTCAATCTGCGCTAGATTGGCTTGATCATCTTCTTCAGCACATTGGCCACCCGTCCGGAATCCTCGGCTACCAACAGCCGCACCAGGGCAACTTTGTCATCATAGGTATTTGCGGTATCCAGCATATCTGCGGAGATAGTGGATTTCTTCGGCTTCAATTTGGCTTTGATATCTTCAAGGGATTCGTCATCGCCCAGTTCGATCATATTGAGTTCTTCTTGAGTGAGCTCACCATCCTTGATTACCGCCGATTCCTCTTCCTGTAGTTCTGTGGATTCTGGCAGGTACGCCCGAATAACGGGCCTTACCACAACAAACAGCAGCAGGATAAAAGTCAGCACGGCGGTCAAACTTTTGACCCCACTGATAATTTGCTGATTTTCATACCATGGTTCAGTGGTCTCTACCAGGATGGGCTCTTCAAACTTGGCTGATACCAATGTGATCACATCGCCGCGCTCGGCGTCATAGCCAACAACGCTTTTGACCAGATCGGTGAACCGCTGAATTTCCATTTCAGAGAAACCCGCATCCGTCCGGGCTCTCTGATCCTCGGGCTGATCCTCCGCTTGAGGATCCGATGGTGCGGCCATCAGTTCATTGATCAATACTGCCACGGATACCCGCTCTAGTTTCCCTCCCTGATGCTTCACATGGCGAATCGCGCGATCGATCTCGTAGTTGCGGGTGGTCTTATTGCTAAAACTGCCGGTGCCCTGAGTATCTGCATTGGTGGAGAGCTGACCCTCAATCACCATCAGATCTTCCGCCGGTGGGGTATTCGAGGTGGCGCCGGGCACGCCGCCGGCACTGCGGTTTGACCCGCGCTCCACCATCAACACCTCAGAGCGAGCCTTGGGCCCAGAGTTGTTGCCGTCATACTCTTCAAAGGTAGATTCGACCTGAGTAAAGTCGATCTGCAGGTCCACTTCCGATCGCACATTGCCCTCTCCCAGCACTGGCACCAGGATGGCGGCAATACGGTTGCGATAGGTCTCTTCGAGTCTCTGCCTATAGGTTATCTGCGCCGAACTCAACTGCATGGATCCAAAGCTATTGGCGTCAGTTAGCAATTTACCGCGCTGATCAACTACCACCACATCTTCTGCCGCCAAATAGGGGGTACTGGAAGCTACCAGGTGCACAATAGCCTCCACCTGAGACGGGGAAATCACCCTGCCGGGCCTTGGGTTGACCACCACCGAAGCCGTGGCCTGGGTGCGATTGCGAACGAACACGCTCTGCTTGGGGGACGCCAAGTGTACGCGCGCACTCTGCACCGTGGCGATTTGCGCAATGCTCAATGCCAGCTCCTGCTCCATGGCGGAAATGTAGCGCACCTGTTCCATAAACTGACTGGTGGTCATCGATGTATCGCTGTTGAGGGATTCAATACCCGCGGCAGCGCCTCCCCGCGGCAATCCCTGAGACGCCAGATAGATTCTGGCCTCATGGTATTTGCCATCCGGTACTTTTAGCGCGCCAGTCTGGGGATCAATTTGTGCTTCAAAGCCCTCGGTATTCAGCGCTTCATAGGCGGCCTGGCGATCGACTTCAGAAAGTCCCGGATACAGACTGCGATAGGGAGGTTGCTGGACCCACAGGTAGACAATAACGAATATCGCCACGCTCAATAGCGCAATTATCGCCGGCATAGAGCGCCGCACCGCCGGCTGTCTGAGGATCTCTCGGGGACTGGGTAGCTTGGCTCTAGTGTTGGAACCCCCATCCGCTTGCTGGGTTGGCAGTGCCGGTGTTTGGGATACCGGCGTCTGCATGCTATCGACAGCGGCCTCGGTGGTGGCTAGGTCAGTTGGCTTTGCGACTGTAGTGGCCATGATTGGGTTCTCGTCTCAGTAATTACACTGGCATATTCATAATGTCTTGATAGGCTTTGAGCACCTTGTTTCTGATCTGTAGCGTCGCCTCAAAGGCTAGCGATGACTTCTGCATACCCAACACCACCTCAGTCAGAGGCATATCCTCGCCGCGCTCGAAAGCGGTGCGCATCGCCTTGGCAGTCTGCTGGGTTTGATTAACTTCGCGAATGGCAGTTTTGACACTATCCGTAAATCCCACACTGGCTGTGCTGTGGGTCTGCCTGTCCATCTCCGTAACGGCAGGCGCAACCGATTGCAGATTGACACCAGCGGATGCCCTGGCCTGATACTGCCGGATTTGATTGAGAACCGACTCTATGTTGCTGGGATTGGTTGGGTTTACCATAGATCTCTCCACTGTCTCTCTGTTTGCACCGGCTAGCGCGCGTAGGCCCTAGTAACCACAATGCCCTGCTCCCGCAGTTTCTGCAGTTTGTGGCGCAGAGTTCGCGGACTAATGCCCAACATCTGCGCCGCCTGACTGCGACTACTTGAGGACTGCAGTGCCGCCATAATGGTTTCACATTCACTGTGTCGCAGTGCTTGATTGAGATCATCTGGGCCGTTGCTAGCAATCGGCGGCTGCGAGCTATTGGAATAAGCAGTTACTGCGCTGGGTTGTGCCTGAGGGGGGCGGTAGAATCTATCTGCCAACTCAGGGCGAGATAGAGGCGGTTGATGATCAATCTCGATATCGTCAAAGATAAGGTGCTGGACATCTATGGTGGTCTGATCGCAGAGAATCACCGCCCTGATCACTACATTCTGCAATTCTCTGACATTGCCCGGCCAACTGTGGGCTATCAGTGCCTCTCTGGCGCTCTCGGTTAGGGCGATAGCTCTCGACCCTTGAGTCTGTTGTTGAACAAACTGCTCCACCAGCGGCAGGATATCCGCGGGGCGTTCCCTCAGCGGCGGCAAGGTCAGTTTGAAGGCGCTCAGGCGATAGTACAGATCCTCGCGAAATAACCGCTTGGCTATGGCTTGCTTCAGGTCGCGATTGGTGGCGGCAACCACTCTGATATCCAGATCAATAGGTTTTTGCGCGCCCAGCCGCAGCACCGTGCGCTCTTGGAGTACCCGCAATAGCTTGGCTTGCAAGTGAAAGGACATCTCCCCTATCTCGTCTAAAAATATCGTACCCCCCTGGGCCTGTTCAAATAGGCCCGGCTGCGTTTTAGATGCGCCAGTGAAGGAACCCTTCTCGTGACCAAATAACATATCCTCTATCAAATTTTCGGGCATGGCCGCACAGTTACAGGCAACAAACGGCTGTTTATGACGGTCCGATGCACTGTGCAACACTCGCGCCAACACCTCCTTGCCAGCACCTGTAGGGCCGGTTAGCAATACACTGACATCAGCCACCGCAACCCGCTCGGCAAGAGCCAGTAATTTACGGCTGAGGGGGTCGGCAAAAACAAAGTTGGTGTGAAGTCGCGGCGCGGATATCACCTCGTCCAATATGGCTGACCAGGTCTCGGCACCCTTTTGATCGGCGGGCACCACATGGGTAATCCCCCGATTGACGGTCTCTATACCCAGTTCAAAATCCTCCCGAGCGACGCGGGCAATCAGTGGCAACTTGAGATTGAGGGCAGCAATTCTAGACTGCAGTTTGCAAAGTGGCTGGACAGAATGCTGCACATGAATCACCAGGGCATCCGCGGCCGCGAGATCGCCATCACCCAGATCTTCAATCTGAGCTTGACGAATTCCAAGACCATGGCTTTCAAACACACGAAGTCTGTCTGCATCCAGTGCCATGTCTACATCTACCCACAGCACTGAGCATCTGCTGGTTATTGCCACTATGTACCCTTATATTATCGGCTTTGCCGCTTTTGTTTTATTTTCAAGGGGGGTAGCAAATACTGTGCCAAATAAAATTATCAATGAATTTCAATAGGTTATAAGAAAGCGGCAATAAACTGTCAGTTTTCTGCCAGTGGCAAAAGTCATGATATCGACACAGATAACTGTTAATTGGACAGCTGATAGCGCATCAATTTCGCGGCACTAGGTTTGATGGCAGGGGATTATTTATTCAGTTTTTCAATCAGCGTGGTGCGCTGCAGACCCAACAACTCAGCTGTTTTAGTGACATTGCCATCCCTGAGTTGCAAAGCTCGCTGAATCAGATTGTGTTCAATCTCTCTCAGGTAGCACTTCAACTGCAGCCCCTCTGGCGGCAGTGACATATGACCCTCAGCCAGGCGGATAATATCCGCTACTTCGCGATTCCCAAGTTCCCTGGAGTCTGAGTTTTGATGTTCAGTTGCGTTGGGTTGCCACGGATAATCTCGCAGGCCGTATTTGCTAATTTTTTCAATCAGGGTAGTGCGCTGCACGCCGATCAATTTGGCAGCCTGGGAAACATTGCCCCCAGCTTGCTTGAGCACCTCAAAGATAATCGAACGCTCCAGATTGGCCATACTGGCTTTCAATTGCATGCCACGCTGGGGGAAAGGGAGTTGACCTCGTGCTATGGCAAGGGTCATCTGTTGTTCAATCTGTTCAGAGCCGGTGGCTGAGAATTGCCGTTTTTGCAAGTCTTTGCCACTCTCAGCCTGCGCTTCGAGAAGCTTGCGCATACCCAGGGGCAACATGGTCTGCGGCACTGTACTCAAATCTATCTGCTGCTCTGGATACAGCGCGGTGTAGCGGTCAACTAAATTGGAGAGCTCGCGAATATTGCCCGGCCAGTCATAATTAAACATCAGCTCGAGGGATCTCTGGTGCAATGTAATTGGGCTGCAACCCTCGGCGGCATAATGCTTGGCGAAGTATTCAAATAACTGGGGTATATCCTCAGCGTGATCCTTTAAGGGTTTGATTGCCACTGGCAGAACATTGAGCCGAAAGAACAGATCCTGGCGGAATTTGCCCTGCTCAACTAGTACTTCCAAGTCCTCGTGAGTGGCGGCAATAACGCGCACATCAATAGGCTGACTCTGGGCAGCGCCCACCGGATCGATCATTCGCTCCTGCAACACCCGCAACAGTTTAACCTGCAAATCCAATGGCATATCGCCGATCTCATCGAGCAAAATCGTACCCTGGTGGGCTAACTCAAACCGCCCCTTGCGATCGGAAATGGCACCGGTAAAAGCCCCTTTACGATGACCAAATAGCTCGCTCTCCAGCAGGTCTCTGGGTATAGCCGCACAGTTGACTGGGATAAATGGATGGTCAGCGCGCGGCGAGGCGCGGTGCAGGGCCTCGGCAACCACTTCCTTACCGGTGCCACTGTCACCCGAGATCAATACGGTAGAGTCGCTGGGACCAATAGCTCTGATAAGGGCCTTTAACTCGTTGATCACAGAGCTTGATCCAATTATAGATTTCAGATCATTCACTCAACGCTCTCTTCTGCAACCCACGATTGCAGGGGCTATTCACTCAAGTTATGCACTACCATGCCGATAAATAGTATGAATAGCGAAGATAAACTTATTCAATGTATATTATTCAAACATGGATGGCAAATTACCTATGCGAATTTTCTTGCTGTGTGGAGAACGCAGTATTCGAGCAAACGTGGAAGTATCAAGGAATTTGGCATAGCTACTGTCTGTATTTTGACGATCTCAATCGTAGTAGATAAGCTAGGCAATTGCGGTGGGCGCGCAATACCGTTGCCGCTCTCAGCCCAGACTTACCAGAGGATTTTTGATGGAGAGAGTTCGCGAAGCATTACTTGAAGCTATCATTATTCTGATGGTGGGCAGTTTGATTGGCGCCGTGCTGGCTGTGGTTTCCAATGGGTTTGTGGCCGGCGTGCAGTTTTTCACCCAACAGCGGGAAACCAGTGGCCTTTTCATCCTCAATCTGGGTGAGCAGTCGCTCAATCTCTCCAGTTTGGTGTTTCTTTGGGTCGCCGCCGGCGCGGTGATCCTGATAAAAATTGGTCTAAATATCCAGCGTTGGCGGGGACCTGCCGATTCTATGTATGCAGCGCACCAGGTACAGGAACCGCTGAATATCAAAGAGGGTCTGGGATCGACCCTGGCGGCCTTCGCATCGGCCAGCGGCGGTGCATCAGTAGGTCAATATGGTCCGATTGTCCACTTTGGCGCCACCATAGGCATCTGGTTTAAGCGCTTTATCTCCAGCCGACTCACCCATGATATCTACCTCGGATGCGGCGTTGCCGCGGCTATCTCGGCAGGCTTTAATGCGCCGCTTGCCGGGGTAGTATTTGCCCACGAGGCCATTCTGCGACACTTTTCCCTGCGCGCCATTGCCCCTATTACCGTGGCGGCGGTGGCGGCCAGTAGTCTCAGCAATCTCTGGTTCCCCCAGGAGGCAACTTTTCCAATTGCCACTGCAATCCCCAGCTTGAGTGAAGTTGTGCCCACACTGGCGGTACTCTCGCCCATACTGGCTGTGGTTGCCATCAGTTTTATGCTGGCATTGCGCTATACCGGAAAAGTCGCGGCCCAGAGTGGCGTCTCTCCGTTGGCACTACCCTGGGTGGCGGCCACAATCTGTGGCCTGGTGGGCATTTGGATCCCCGAAGTGCTGGGGCTGGGGATTGCCAGTATCAATGAAATGATCGCCGGTCAGTACAGTCTGACCCAGTTGACTACGGTGCTAATTGCCAAAATTTTAATGACCGCAGTCTGTCTTAGCTGTGGTCTGTTTGGCGGCGTTTTTTCGCCCTCGCTATTTATCGGGGTCGCCGCTGGCGCCCTAGCCGGGCAGTTGTTGGCACTGTTTGGTTTTGCCGATATCGCACCCGTTATCAGCATCGCGGCAATGGCCGCCGTAAGCTCTGCGGTGATCGGCGCGCCAATTACCGCGGTGTTGATCGTGCTGGAGCTGACCCAGTCCTATCAGTATGCAGTGGCGGCGATGGCGGCGGTGATGCTCTGTGGTCTGCTCACCCACCGCCTGTTTGGCCACTCCTATTTTGATCGTCAATTGCTCGACCGCGGTATCGACTTGCACCTCGGGCGCGAGGCCATAGCCTTGAGTCAACAGCGGGTTGGCGAATTTGCTAATGATGACTTTATTGCTGTCGATAAAGAGACTACTGGACAAAGTTTGCAGCAGCAGATGCGCACTGCGGATCAGACCGAGGCCTATGTGGTAGATACCGACGGTGTGCTGCTGGGCAAGGTCAATATCCACGGCGCCACCCAGTGTGGCGATTCCCCCGTTATCCATGCCTGGGATACTGATCCGATTGTGCTCTATGCTGACGAATCCCTGAGTGTGGCGATGCAAAAGGTCAGTCAGTTTGTGGGTGAGAGCCTGCCAATTATTGACCATCGCGGAATGATGCTCGGCAGTGTTACCGAGGGTGCGCTATTTCAAGCTGTCATTGATATTCAGACCCAGGCGAGAAATTTGGAGAGGAATTGAGCCATGGCGATACTGATCGGTCGCAATTCAACGCTGAGTCTGATCTGCGCGCTGGCCGGCCTGCTCTGCCTGCTGTCAGCACCTGCCACTGGGGACGGTTTAAAAGCTGGCGTCAGTGCCCTCAAGCGCGGTCACTACGCCACCGCAATGCGCGCCTGGCTGCCGCTGGCTGAACGCGGTAGTGCTCAGGCACAGAACAACCTGGGTCACCTCTACGAAGAGGGTTTCGGCGTAGCGCAAAACTATACGCAAGCTATGTCATGGTATAGAAAAGCGGCTCATCAGGGCCTTGCGGAAGCCCAACATAATGTGGGCATGCTCTACTACCAGGGTTATGGCGTTAGGCAAAATTACCGCTCGGCCCGCAAGTGGTTTAACCTGGCAGCCCAGCAAGATCTAGCCGAGGCTCAGTACATGCTGGGACTGGCATTCTACCTCGGTCGAGGCGTCAGTCAGGACAATCGCCAGGCAAGGCAGTGGTTTTACAAGTCCGCCAAACTGGATTACGGCAATTCCCAACTGATGTTCGCCTATATGACCCAGGCGGGTGATGGCGTCAAACCGCAACCCCAGGTGGCACTAGTCTGGGCACTGTTGGCAGAAAAGAATGGCATCCCAGACGCTCGGGATGTTGCCTATCACGCTGAACTGTTGCTCGAAGATCACCAAATCGCCGCCGCCAAACAGTTGTACCAACAGTGTCTCAGCACTCAACTTCAACAGTGCAGTGGTTAAAATCGACCTGCCAAAAATTATCCGCTGTAGCGCCAATTTGCACTAAAGAATCCCCAGTAACCACCGATCTTATAGGTATTGCAAACTGACTATAACTCGGGGTGATCTAATGGCGCTAAATCAAAGAGCAGTTGAGGAATACAGGGGTGTGCAAGTCACTTCGGCAGTCTCCTATGCCAATGGAATCCAACTGATTCAAATGCTTTTTAATGGGCTTCTCGATGCGCTTACCGATGCCGAACGCCATATACAGTCAGGCGATATTGGCAAAAAAAGTGACGCCATATCCCGCGCCACCAAAATTATCGTCGCGCTCAAGGGATCGCTGGATTTTGAAAAGGGCGGTGAGCTAGCACGCAATTTAGACGATCTCTACGACTATGCCACTCGCCAACTACTCAAGGCAAATCTCCACAATCAAGACACACTGGTTCACGAGATCAAGAGTTTGATGGCCGAAATCAACAGTGGCTGGGAACTGCTGCCCTCGCTGGTTAAAAACCAAAATGCTGCTATGCTGTCCTGAGCCAACCGTCGCCAAGGTGTAGAAGGTTATGGTGGCCCTGCGCTTGCTCAGCATAAAACCCTTACCCGTCAGAGCCTCAGCTGGGTATAACCACCCGAATACACAGAGATTTACGCGGCCCCACTGCCCATCCGTTGCAGATCATTCCTTTGCTCACCCCCCCACCGTTTTTTCTAGCAGCAGCACTATTATCGAGAAACAGGCTATTTCATAAGATGCAGCAGTCTATTTTAAAACCCTTTTTGATTACTGCCACTGACTAATTTGGGAGGTCATCAACCATGAATTATCAGCGCCGAGTGATGGAGATCCTCAATAAAGGGAGTCATGGAGACAGAGCCAGCAGTGCCTGTGATATCTTTCTGTCGGTATTGATTATTCTCAATCTGATTGCCGTATGTCTGGAGTCGGTAGAGGCTATCAGCCAACAATATCACCACGCCCTACTCTACTTCGAATGGTTTTCAGTGACCATCTTTGTGATCGAGTACGGCCTTAGAATCTGGTCAATTGCCGCCGATGAGCTCAGCAGCGCCTCCACTGCATGGGGTCGACGCCGCCAGTATATGTTTAGTTTTACCGGATTGATTGACTTGGCGGCGATCCTGCCGACCATTCTGCCACTGCTGATGGGCAACATCGACCTGCGCTGGTTGCGGGTACTGCGTCTGGTTCGCCTGTTAAAGATCTCCCACTACTCAACCGCGCTGGAAGATCTGTTCTCAGCGATCTACGAGGAGCGGCGGTCCTTTGGCGCAGCACTCTACTTGATTGCCATTGCCCTGTTTCTCTCCAGCGCCATGATGTACTTGGCCGAGTACGAGGCCCAGCCAGATCAGTTTCAGTCAATCCCCAAGACTATGTGGTGGTCGCTGATCACCCTGACCACTGTGGGTTACGGCGATGTTTCACCCATAACCCCTGTAGGTCAAATTATCGGCGCCTTTACCGCCCTGATGGGGGTCTGCACCGTGGCCCTGTTGACCGGTATTGTCGCCTCCGCCTTTTCGACTCAGATGGCGCGGCGCAAGGCTATCTTTGAGAAAGAGATCAAATTGGCCATGAGTGACGGCATTATTACCGATGACGAGCGGCAGCATATAGAGGAGTTGAGGAGGCGTTTTAATATACCCATGGAGCAGGCAAAACAGATTTTTGATCTGCTGTCAGAGAACAAATAGTCATCGCAGTCTGCGCTATTGGCGCCGGTGCTAACCGGACTGAAGGATAATCTCTATCCGGCGGTTGCGGGCGCGGCCCTCCGCAGTGGTATTGGTGGTCAGGGGCCGAGTATCGGCAAATCCGGTAACCATAACCCGTCCGTTCTCCATTGCAGTGTTATCGAGCAAGTAATCGGCGACTGCCGCCGAGCGCGCCGCGGATAGATCCCAGTTCGAGCGGAAGCGGTCACTAAAGGCTATGGGTATATTATCCGTGTGACCCTCAACAGTGACCGTACCACTGGTATCGGCGATCGAATCGCCCACTTTGTCGAGCAGCGGCAAAAATCCCGGCTGCAATTCCGCATATCCACTTTTAAACGAACCGCGCTCGGCGAGGCGCACAATAATTCTGTCACCGTCACGCTCTACCTCCGCCAGCCCATTGGCAATCTCATCGGAGAGCCGCATACGCAGTTGCCGATACTGATCATTGAGGGCCGCCTGGCGGTCTCGCTCGCCGCCGGCCGAGCTGCTATCAACTGGGGTCCCGGAGGCTCCCTGCTGGACTTTAATGGTTGATTCTACCCGCGCCTGTACTGTCGCTACCTTGGCATAGATCTGCAGATCGTTCTGCGAGATCTTGGCTCCCGAATCTGTTTGGTTAGCCTGACCTCGATTGCCACTGGCGGCATCTGTGCTGACCTCGACCACCAGTTGTTGATTGGCGATGCGCACTGAGACACTGCCCTCCGCTATCTCAGTGGCAAGCGCCTTCTGTACCACTTGAATATCTGAGTTGGTGTCATAATCATGTTGTTTAACGTCGGTTCTAAGCTCCGGATCCTGGGGCTGTGGATCATCCGTAGTCTGCTCTTGGAGCACCTGCATCAAGGTGGGCTCCACCCGGGCACTCTTGTACTGCTCGGCGATGATATTTTTCGCCAGTGGCGGCTCCACAGTGGGAATGATCCTCTGCACACCAAAGGCATTTTTCATCGAGCCGCTGATCTCTTTGTATTTGGGTACATTCATCTCCGCGAAGGAGAGGATCAATACAAAAAAAGCCATCAGCAGGGTCGCCATATCGGCAAAGGTCGCCATCCACGCCGGCGCCCCAGATTTACAGGGCGGACAGTCAGACTCCGCTGCCTGCTCTTCCTCTATCGGCGGTTGCTGAGCCGCAGCCTGCTGTTGCAGATCATCATCCGCCACAACTGGCTGTTCTAATTGCGCTGGTTCCTGCTCTGCCATCAGATTATCTCCACTGGATGGCCTGAACCCTGATAATTACTGCTCATCGATGATTACCTCGATACGGCGGTTGCGCGCCCGCCCTTCAGCGGTATTGTTGGTGTCGATTGGACGCGTGTCGGCAAAGCCGGCCACTGTGATATTTTCCTGAGTCAAGTTCGCACGCTTGACAAAGAAATCCGCCACAGCGGCGGAGCGGGCAGCCGATAGATCCCAGTTGGAATTGAACCGCTGACTGAATGCGACCGGTACATTGTCGGTGTGTCCCTCGACGCGAACTGGCCCCTGTGACTTTGCCAGAGAGTTGCCCACACGGCTTAACAGCGTTTCAAACCCCTGCTGCAAATCTGCGCTTCCCGATACAAAGGAACCCTGACTGGCCAACCTCAGGGTAATGCGGTTGTCCTTTCTCTCCAGTTCCACCAGTCCCATTTGCACCTCAGCAGCCAAATCCGTACGCAACTGTTGATAGCGCTGGTCGGTATTGTCTGTTTGCCCCTCAGCCTCACCTTGCGTGACGCCGGCGGCTGTGATCTTTCCTGAGCCATTATCCTCTCGGGCGCTGGATACTGATTCGCTGCGCACCTCCACTTCGGTCACCAATTGAGACTGGGCGTCGACAACCTTAGCGGCTACATCAATGGTCTCCTGACTGACCGGGCCGCCACTGAGACTGTCAATGGCACTGCTGTGGTTGCCCCCAGCAGTTACCGTGGATTGCATCTCCACCACAATTCGCTGGTTCTCAATCCGCAGCTCTACCTGTCCCAAAAGAATCTCCTCCGACAACAACTGCTGCATGCTGCGAAAATCCTGCTGGACTTCAAAGTCGGCTTTGCCATCACCGGTCTTTTTTATAATATTCTCTCGCGTGGTATCTTCAGAGCGCTGAGCTTTGCTGTCATTGATAGTGCGCTGCGCCTCGGCGGGACTAAAGTCCTCAACCACCAGACTTCTGGCGCTGGGAATAGTAATGGTAGGCACTATGCGCTTGACGCCAAACGCGGCTTTGAGTGAGCCTGAGATCTGCTTGTACTTGGGTACATTGGTTTCGGCAAAAGAGAGAATAAGCACAAAGAACGCCATTAGCAGGGTCGCCATATCGGCAAAGGTGGCCATCCAGGGAGGTGCCCCGCCTTTACAGGGTGGGCAGGGTGCTGCCGGTGGCACACTGCTAGCACTGGCCTCTGGACCATCAACTGCCTGACCCTCAGCAGGCTGAGTATCCAGATCATCTGGATTTTCTGGCATAGCCTGACCCTCTGCCACCGATCATTGCCCCCTAGCTGGCGGGCGCCATCTTGGCTCGAATTTTGGGGCTGAGGAAGGCAGCTAGAAAATCACTCAGTACCCGCGGGTTACCACCTGACTGAATAAACAGGATTCCCTCGATAATCAGTTCGTTGTTTGACTCTTCGAGATCGGCCTGATTTTCCAGCTTCATCGCCATTGGCAGCATAACCACATTGGCCAAAATAGCACCGTACATGGTGGTCAACAGCGCCACTGCCATGGCCGGCCCAATTGACTTGGGGTCGGACATATTGCCCAACATCTGCACCAGCCCGACCAGGGTTCCTATCATGCCCATGGCCGGCGCTATCTCACCCCAGGCACTGAAGATTTTTGCTCCCATAGCGTGGCGCGCCCGTGTGACACTTTTCTCCCTCTCTAGAGAACTTTTGATAATCGCCTCGTCGGCACCATCCACTAACATGGCAACCGCCTTGGCGAGAAATGGATTGGCAATTTCCTGTCCCTCCAGAGCAATCATGCCGTCCTTGCGCGCCAGGGTGGCCAGCTCGACAATTTGCTCAATCAGCTTTTCTGGCGGATCCAGTTTGTTCTTGAAAGTCTTGCCCGCGACACCAATTGCACCTAAAAACTCACCCAGAGAGGAGCGAAACAGGACTACACTGGTAGAGCCGGCGACCACAATCAACAGTGAAGCCGTATCCACAAATGCCGCGGGATCGTCCATCGAAGCTAAAATTAGACCGAAGGCTGCGAGCAGACCAAGAATAGTTGCTATATCCATAGAATTTCCTCTGAATAATTCGACTCAGCCATCAGGCAGATAGCGCAGACAACATGTTTATTTATCGGCAGTAGAGGAAATAAATTAAATGGCACTAGTTGTGCGGGTCCGATTGCGGATCTAGACAGGTGGCTAAAGAAAGTCCTATTAGGGTCGATTATTCCGGTAAGGCTTAGCTTCGCGCATGGAACCAGAATTAAGCACAAAAGATAACTTACATTTTAAATAGTACAGCTCGAATCAGGTGGCGAGATCAGTCTGCCAAATACACCGCCGTCACAGTTTGCGCTGCCATACTTACCGCCGCGAGGGGAGCGCAGTCAGCATGATCAAAACGCCCAGAGTGTCCACAGCGGAACCTGAGGAATCCACTGCATACCAGCGAAAATTTTTGCTTTACTTGATGTACTGCCTGCCCATAGCTTTTCTAGTCACCTGTGATGCACACAAACCCAAATCCAACTGTGCCGACTACTTTGAAGTGGGTGATAAAGGCAACTACGATACGACCCAGCACAGTCTGGCTATAGACAGAAAAACCGGCACCGTCTGGTACCGCTGTCCGGCCGGCAAGACCTTCCTCCACCACCGCTGCAAAGGGGATAGCATCTATGCCACTTGGGACGAGGCCATGGCTTTTGCCGAGGAGTTTTCGCAGAAGGTTGATAGTCTTTGGCGGTTACCAACCAAGGGGGAGATGAAGTCGATTATGGAATCCAACTGCGTTGCTCCAGCGCTCAATACCAATGTGTTTCCCGGCGCCGAAGTGGCCAATTTCTGGACTGCTAGCAGCGGTTTGCACCAAGACCAATTTAGGTGCGCCTTCAACAGTTACAACGGCAGTCTCTCCTGTCGCCAGGCACGCTTTATCCAACAGCCCTTTATGCTAGTCCGCGACTAGCGCTGGGCACTCGACTGCTTCTTGGGATGAAAACTCAGACAGGGACTGCCATGGGCGCGAATCACTTCAACACTGGGCAGAACCTTCGATTTGAAGCCCATGGCCGAGCATCCATAGGGCCGCTTGGCATCATGGGTTATCTGCAAATACCGACAGGCCCAACAGTCAGGGCCGGTTGTTTTTTGCATCATCGGACTTTGGCTTCCAGAATTCACGGTAGGCTTTCCAGGCTACTACGACTACCAATAGCAGCGCAAACAGAGCTGCCGCCGTGCGGGTCAGATCAATACCTTTGAAACCGGTGATTTGTGGTTGGGTGTAGATAATTAAAATAATCGGCACTGCTAGCAACAGGTAATTGCGGATCAGTCTGCAAACTTCACAGGACGGCTGGTTATCTTGTTCTGCCATAGGGAACCCCCTAGTGTTGCCATGGAATGACTGAGGGCTAGCGCGGCTGGCGCCACTATGCCTCAAGTTAAATCTTCCGATGTTCACGCTGTATTGAACCAAATAGGTGGCCACCAAGTAAAGTCAGACGATCCTGCCATTCAAGTGTGCTCTCAGAACACAGCGCCTGTTGATCATAAGGGCTCGATTGAGTAGGATTTTAGTCCCTGAGTGGAAAGAGCCTAGACAGGGCAATATTTGGGTGGGAACCCAGGCTACACTTAGTTAACCAAATACGGGCGTTTCGACTATGCTACTAACTATTATCTCCCCGGCGAAGAAGCTCGACTACAGTCGCCCCCCGCAGTCGCTGCACCACAGTCAGCCACAGCTGTTGCAACAGGCCTCGCAACTGATGGATGATTTAAAGGCACTCTCGCCGCAAGCGATCTGCTCACTGATGGGTCTGAGCGATAAGCTGGGGGCATTAAACTACGAGCGCTACCAGGCCTGGCAAGCGCCCTTTACCCCTGAAAACGCCAAACAGGCGGTACTGGCATTTAAGGGAGATGTCTACCAGGGACTGGATGCTGACAGCATGAGCGCCGATGATTTAGCCTGGGCGCAAGATAATCTGCGCATACTCTCCGGTCTCTATGGGGTGTTGCGCCCACTGGATCTGATGCAGCCCTACCGGCTGGAAATGGGCACTAAATTTGCCAACGCTCGCGGCGCTGATCTCTATCAATTCTGGGGTGAGCTGATCACCGAGCAGCTGAATAAGCTGCTGGCCAGTGAAGCCAATTCGGTGGTTCTAAACCTGGCCTCCAATGAATACTTTAAGTCCGTGCAACAGCAATCGATTCAAGCGCCCATTGTGACCCCAGTGTTTATGGACAAGAAGGGTGACAATTACAAAATTATCAGCTTTTACGCGAAAAAGGCCCGCGGCCTGATGAGCGCCTATATTATTAAAAACCGCATCGACAATGTTGAGCAGATCAAGGATTTTGCGGTCGCCGGTTACCGCTATAACCAAGCTATGAGCGAGGGCAACCAATGGGTCTTCACCAGGGATCCCTAGCGACTCACTAATGACTCCCTAATGACTCCCTAAAGAATTAGCCCAGCGATTCCATTCAGCCATCTATGCCAACCGCCAAGCCGCCCTTTTCCCAAGCCTGCGAGAATAACCGCGGCCCTATACTCGAGGTATTACAGCCAGTACTTGCCAACTGCCGGCAGCTGTTAGAGATCGGCAGTGGCACTGGACAACACGCGGCTTGGTTTGCACCGGCTATGCCGCACCTGCAGTGGCAGACTAGCGACTTGCCGGAAAATCACTGGGGAATCAACCAGTGGATCAGTGCATACCCGGCCAAAAACCTGCGATCGCCTCTATCACTAGATGTCCTCAGTGAGAATTGGCCCAGTGTTGACAATTTGCAATACGATGCGGTGTTCACCGCCAATACCCTGCATATCGTACCCTGGGCTGGCGTCGTCAATATGCTCGCCAAGGTCGGGTCACTGTTGTCCCGCAATGGGTTGTTGTGTGTCTATGGTCCCATGGGCTATGGCGGGATTATTAGTCCCCAGAGCAACATTGCCTTCGATCATCATCTGCGTCAGCGGGGGAGCCATATGGGGATTCGCCAATTTGAGGACATCAATGATTTAGCTGGGGAAGCTGGACTACTGCTATTGAAGGATTATCCGATGCCAGCTAACAACCATCTGTTGGTCTGGCAGAAAGTCTAGGCCATTTCAAGCCAGCCTGAGTGACGGTGCTAGCTGTCCATAGTTGGTTACACGGCCTGTATAAGCAAATAGTCCGCTGCCAAGCCAATAAAGACCAGCATACCGACGCGATGATTACCTAAGAACGCTTTAAAGCAACCCTCGGCATCGCGGTTTCGGGCCAATCTGTGCTGGTTGATAAAATGGACTGCCGCGGCGACTAAACCCAGAGCGAACAGCCAGCCGCGACCGTATTGAATTCCGGCCAATGCCAACAACAGCAAGGCCGCCAATTGGAGGGCGGCAATCACTGTCAAATCCCATTTGCCGAACAGAATAGCGGTAGACTTAACACCAGCTGGGATATCATCAGGCCGATCCACCATGGCATAGAAGGTATCGAAAGCCACTGTCCACAGCAACACAGCGGCGAAAATCAACCAGAGTGTCAGCGGCAACTGGCCGCGCTCAGCGGCGAAGGCCATGGGCACCACCCAGGCCCAGGCGGCACCCAATCCAACCTGAGGCAAGTGGGTAAAGCGCTTGAGAAATGGGTAACTAGCTGCCAACAATAGGCCGCCCACTGATAGCAGCACTGTCAACAGATTGGTTTGCAACACCAGCAGTAAGGCTATGATCAGTAGCACCAAAAATAGCAATAGGGCCTGGCGTGGTGCAATCTCGCCACTTGGCAGTGGCCGCTGCTTAGTGCGCTCGACGAGGCCGTCTATATGACGATCTGCATAGTCATTGATGACACAGCCGGCGGCGCGCATCACCACCACGCCAAGGGTAAATACAACCCAGTTTTTAAGGGTTGGCACGCCCTCACCGGCAAACCACAGCGCCCAATAGGTGGGCCACAACAGCAGGTAGATGCCTATAGGTCGATCGAGCCTCATCAGCCGCAGCCAGGGATCAAGTGCACTAAGGATCGGATGATTCATTTAAAACCCTCTAGAAAAATTTCCGAGACCAACAGTGGCTTGCTGTCCAGGCGGAATACTGAACGGCGTCCCCACAGCGGCCTTCCCGTGCCTCGTGCAAGACCCGGCAGGCATCCGGCTTGAACCTTAAATCGAGCGACTTGCACTGGCTCGCGACGCATACTGGGATCATTGAACAACAGAGCACCCAGGGGACGGTTATCCAGTCGCCTCAGTGGCTTTAATCTACCGGTCAGTGTTGTCAGGGGCAGTATACTTCTAGCATAGACCCAGGGTTGTCCCCGACCCCAGAGGATTACCTCACGAATCAGCGCACGGCGCCTGGCCGGCAGTCCCAGTACCTGTCTCTCAGAAAGTTTTGGCACCGCCAATTGCTGTTGGATAATCGTTACTCGCAACTGCTGATCGCTGGCGACCTGCAACCGCTCAGTGAGTGATCCTGTATCAGATAACCAGGAGCGCCAATGTGCCGGCACCCGATAATCTGAGTCGCACAACATAGGGCGCCAAAGTGGCTCGGCTCCCGGGGGATAGACAAAGGATCTGGAGGGAGACAATGGCTTTATATTCCGCTCGGATAGATGGCTGGGCTGCCCTCAGGACGGGCGCGAAAGCGCTTGTACTCCCACTGATACTGCTCGGGTGCCAGGGCCACAATCGCCTCGATGCCACTGTTCATCGCCCGCAGACTAGTCGCTGGGTCAGTGCTGTATATCTGCTGTGGCGCATCCATAAAATGCAGCCGCCACCCACCTTGTTCGCGCAGGGCACAGGCAAAAACTACCCGACTGGCCGAGCGCTTGAGCAAATTACTGGGCAGTGTCATGGTCAGCGCCTGAAGGCCGAACAATGGTGCGAAACTGCCGCCGTTAGTAGCCGGCTGTTGATCTGGAAGAATAGCCGTGGTCTCACCTCGTCGTAGGGCTTTGATCAGGGCCGCCACGCCGCGGGTGTTGGTGGGAACCAGGTGAGCGCCAGTCCTCTGACGAGCAGTTTTAATCAAGGTCTCCAACTTGTGCATTTTGGGTGGCTGATAGAGGGATGTCATCTGAGTGCGGCTGGCCAGCCACAGGCCGATTACCTCCCAGTTCCCCTGGTGGGGCACCAATACTACTGTCCCGCTATCATTATCCAGCGCGCTTTGCAGAATTTCCTCGCCGTCCACCGAGAGGATTTTTGACGCCAACCAGTCTGCGGGCCGGCGCCACAGCCCGGGAGTTTCAAAGAGGGTTTGGCCGAAGTGGAGCATCCTCTGCCCCGCCATTGCTTCAATATTTGCATCTTCCAACTGGGGCAGGCAAGCGGCAAGATTGAGCTTGGCTACCCTGTAGGGCTTGGCGGAGACACGTCGCATCACAAAGCCCAGAGCGCGGCCCAACAGTCTGGCCAATCCGAGGGGCAAGTAGCCGATCAGCCTCAGGCTGACGAGCGCTAACTGCTGCTTCATAGCTTGTCGGGTAATTCTTCCACTAGATATTGCCGCAGGTCCTTGCCAATCTCACTATGCTCCAGACCCAGTTCAATATTGGCCTTGAGTAGGCCCATTTTGCTGCCGCAATCGTAGCGGGTACCCTGATATTCATAGGCCAATACCTGCTCCTCAACGAGTAGCGTCTGAATCGCATCGGTCAGTTGCAGCTCACCGCCGGCACCGGGTTTGAGCTTGGCCAGATGGGAGAACATCTGGGGTGTGAAGATATAGCGCCCCGTGACTCCCATATCGGATGGCGCATCTTCAAATGCCGGTTTTTCAACAATTTTATCCAGCAGGTGCACCCGATCCGACTGTTTGTTGCCGCTGATGACACCGTAGGAGGATATCGCCGGACCCTCGACCTTTTGCACTGCAATCACCGAGCTCTTGTAGTAGTCATAGATCTCAACCATCTGCTTCACCGCACCTTTTTTATGATGGATCAGGTCGTCTGCCAATATCACTGCAAAAGGTTCATCGCCAATCAAATGGGCGGTAATGGCCACAGCGTGGCCCAACCCCAGGGCCTCGTTCTGGCGAATATAGGTACAGCTAACCCCCTTAGGTACAACATTCTGGGCAATGGCCAGCAGTTCTTTTTTGCCGCGCTGCTCGAGCTGATGCTCCAACTCATAGGCCTTGTCAAAGTGATCGGCAATGCTGCGCTTGGTACGGCCGGTGACAAAGATCATCTCGGTAATGCCGGCTTCTACCGCCTCTTCCACCGCATACTGAATCAGTGGCTTATCGACTACCGGCATCATTTCCTTGGGATTGGCCTTGGTAGCTGGTAAAAAGCGAGTGCCCATACCGGCAACCGGAAAAACCGCTTTGCGAACTCTATCACCATTCCTGACATGTACCATATTGTGCTCCGTATCTATTACTTGGGTGAGCCCAGCATTATATCCTCAACCGCGGGGTTGCGTTTGAATAAATCCTCCGGCTGTGGCAAAAAATTGGTGTTGTCTCAAGCTGGGTTTGAAAAGGCTGTGATTGCCTCTATCTTTATCCCCCTGCGCGTTTATAATTGCGCGTTTTATTAAGTATTATTTTGGGTGATTTAGGTGGGCAAGATAAGCGGGGCCCCTGACACATTTCAGGAACTGATCGCAAAACTTCAAGACTACTGGTCCAAACAGGGCTGCGTTATTATGCAGCCCCTGGATATGGAAGTGGGTGCTGGCACTTTTCACCCAGCGACTTTTTTGCGCGCCATTGGTCCGGAAGTTTGGAACAGCGCCTACGTACAGCCATCGCGACGACCCACTGACGGCCGCTACGGTGACAATCCCAATCGGCTGCAACACTACTACCAATTTCAGGTGGTGTTGAAGCCCTCGCCGTCAGATATTCAAGACCTGTATCTGGGCTCTCTGGTACATCTGGGAATCGATCCGCAGATTCACGATATCCGCTTTGTCGAGGACAACTGGGAGTCGCCCACCCTCGGCGCCTGGGGTCTGGGCTGGGAGGTCTGGCTGAATGGTATGGAGGTCACCCAGTTTACCTACTTCCAACAGGTGGGCGGGCTGGAGTGCTATCCGGTCACCGGCGAAATCACCTACGGTCTAGAGCGCATCGCTATGTACCTGCAGGCTGTAGACAGCATTTACGACCTTGTGTGGTCCAGAAGCGCGACCGGCACAGTGACTTATGGCGATGTCTTCCTGCAGAATGAGCGCGAGTTGTCGGCTTTTAATTTTGAACACGCTGATATTGAGTTTCTGTTTAGTGCCTTTGATCAGTATGAGAAAGATGCTCAGCGCCTGATTGATTTAAAGCTTCCCCTGCCGGCCTACGAGTTGGTGGTTAAGGCATCCCACAGTTTTAATTTGCTCGATGCGCGCAAAGCCATCTCGGTGACCGAGCGACAGCGCTTTATACTGCGAGTGCGCAGCCTGTCTCGGGGCGTAGCACAGTGCTACTTTGACTCCCGTATGGCTGCCGGATTTCCCCTGGCCGACAAGACAGTCGCTCAAGAAGTGATCGACAAGCACCGCGGGGAGAGCCAATGAAATCGGATTTTCTATTTGAATTGGGTACTGAAGAACTGCCGCCCAAAGCGCTATCCTCTCTATCTTCGGCGTTAACTGACGCTGTGATCGCCAATTTCAGTGGTCTAGGCCTGTCCTTTGGGGAAGTAACAGCCTTCGCCGCACCGCGCCGGCTGGCACTGCGGGTAAAAGATTTAGATCAGCGCACCGCAGACAAAACCCAAGTTATCTGGGGACCTCCAACCAAGGTGGCCTTTTCTGCAACTGGCGAACCCACCCGAGCTGCCGAATCCTTTGCCCAGAAGAACGATCTAGCAGTGGAACTGTTGCGCGATCATATTGAGCATGACGGGCAGCAAGAAAAATTATGCCTGCGACGCACTGAAGCGGGCACCGAGACCCGTACGCTTCTGGTCAGTATTATCCGTCAGTCCCTCACCGAGTTGCCGATACCCAAACCGATGCGCTGGGGCGATCAGCGGGTGCAGTTTGTCAGACCGGCACAGTGGGCGGTGATGTTGTTTGGCGACCAACTGTGCGAGGGCGAAATACTGGGTCTCAAGATCGACAACAAGAGCCGCGGCCACAGATTTCACTACAACCATGAAATTGTTGTGGAATCCGCTCTCAGCTATCAACAGCAGTTACGCGATGGCTTTGTGATTGCCGACAGCGAGGAGCGCAAGGCAATTATCACCAAAGGGGTCAATGATCTGGCTGTAAAGCTGGGTGGTACGCCGGTGATAGACCCCGATCTGCTCGAGGAGGTCGCTGCCCTCAATGAGTGGCCAGTGCCATTACTGGGGAAATTTGATCAACACTTTCTCTCAGTACCTGCCGAGGCCCTTATCTCCTCGATGAAGGAGCACCAGAAATATTTTCATGTAGTGGATAACCAGGGTCAATTAATGCCCGCGTTTATTACCGTAGCTAATATTGAAAGCCGAGATCCCACGCAAGTAATTGATGGTAATGAACGGGTAATTCGGCCCAGACTAGCTGACGCTGCCTTTTTCTATGAGAACGACAAGCGCGCATCGCTCGACCACAGAAGGTCATTTTTAAAGGCTATTGTCTTTCAAGCTGAGCTCGGCTCAGTTTACGACAAGACCGAAAGAGTGGCGGCAATTGGCCAACAGCTAGCTGATCAGATGGGTGCCGACAGCACACTAGTAAAACGCGCCGCTGAACTCTGTAAGTCGGATTTATTGACCGATATGGTGGGCGAATTCGCCGATCTGCAGGGTATTATGGGACGTTACTACGCATTGCACGATGGCGAGCACCCCGATGTCGCTGAGGCCCTGTATCAGCAATATTTGCCCAGATTTGCCGGGGATGAGATTCCATCCAGTGCAACTGGAAAGGCGCTTGCCATCGCCGATCGCATAGACAGCCTAGTGGGTATCTTTAGTATAGGTCAGCAACCCTCTGGTTCTAAAGACCCGTTTGCCCTGCGAAGGGCTAGTCTCGGCATACTGAGGATTATTATTGAGGGCGATTTGGATATTGATCTGATAGATTTAATCCACTGTGCCGAAGCGCAATACCGTGCGGTAAAAACCCGCAAAGCAACCGGCGACAAACTAAAAGAGCAAGTACTCACTTACATTATGGACCGCTTCAAATCTTGGTACAAGGACAAAGGTCACGATGCTAACCGTATCGCGTCAGTAACCTGCCTGAAGCTCTCAAATCCACTGGATATCAACGCTCGAATTGAGGCGGTAAAGAAATTTACCCTGTTGCCTGATGCCGCAGTGCTAGCAGCCGCCAACAAACGAGTATCCAATCTACTCAACAAGCAGTTGGGAGATAAAAAATCTCATGCTCTAGATTTGTCGCTGTTGGAGGCCCCAGCCGAAAAACAATTGGCAGAACAAATGGCCGCACTGTCAAAAACCATCGCGCCAATGCTCGAGCAACGCAATTACTATGGAGCGCTGGAAAAGCTGGCGACACTGCGCCAGCCAGTTGACCATTTTTTTGACCAAGTGATGGTGATGACTGATTGCGAAAAAACACGCAACAATCGTCTGGCACTATTGCAAAACCTGCGACAACTATTTATTAATGTAGCCGATATTTCGCAGTTAGCACCCACCAAATAATGGATTAAAGGGAATTGTCCGCACTCAAGATTATCTTTTACTACCTGAGATCGCTGCTGTTTTACCCCGGTTTCATCACTGTCATAGTAGCCACCAGTCTACTGACCTGTGCGCTGTGCTTTCTGCCCTTTGCCATGCTGCAGAAAGTTGCTACCAGCGGCAACTATCTGGTGATGCTGTGGCTGCGCATCACTTGCGGCGTCAAAATCAAAGTCTCGGGGGTAGATAACCTACCCGCCGGCCCCTGTGTCATTCTCAGCAATCACCAGAGTAGCTGGGAAGCTTTTTTTATGCAGTGGTACTTTCAGCCGGCCAACTTTATCCTCAAGCGGGAATTGCTGTGGATTCCCCTGTTTGGCTGGGCACTGCATTTTATGCAACCCATCCCTATCCAGCGCGCCGAGCCAGCAAAGGCGATCAGATCAGTTCTCAAAGAGGGTACTAGGCGACTGCAGAGGGGCAACCGCGTGGTTATCTATCCAGAGGGCACGCGGACAAACAAAGATCAGCTAGGGGAATTTAAAACCAGTGGCGCGGCGCTGGCCAAGCGGGCGAAAGTACCGGTTATAGCGGTGGCCCATAACAGCGGTGAACACTGGCAACGCAAGGGGCTATTAAAAATCCCCGGCACCATTCATATGCAGATTGGGCCAGTAATCGACAGCAGTCAGCTGTCTGCCAGAGATATCACCGATCACGCCCGCAACTGGATAGCATCGAGAATCGACTAGACATCCAGATTGACCACAGATAGGGCATTGCTTTCAATGAAATCGCGTCGCGGCTCCACCTGATCACCCATCAATGTGGTAAACATCTGATCTGCGGCAATCGCATCCTCAATGGTTACTGCCAGCATGCGCCGAGTTTCTGGATCCATAGTGGTCTCCCACAGCTGTTCAGGATTCATTTCCCCCAATCCCTTGTAGCGCTGGGTATTGATGCCGCGCCGAGACTCCGCCATCAACCAGTTGAGCGCCTGATCAAAGGACTCTACAGATTGACTGCGCTCACCGCGCTGCACATAGGCCCCCTCTTCTATTAGGCCCTGTAGCGTCGAGCCCAACTCAACGATGCTGGCATACTCAGCTGAGGCGAAAAAGTCACGCCCCAAGCGATGCCGATGGGGGACACCATGAGCTGTTATTTCTATAGTGGGCACATAGACTTCGCGCTCTGGATCCTGCTCCGCAGTGACCTGATAGCGGTGTGTTCCACTTTCTATTTTCGTAAGATTTCCCTGCAGTTCGCTACACCAAGTGGCAACTTCACTGCTTTTTCCCAGATTTTCCTTGCTTAGCGGGCTGCTGTATACCAGCGCCTCAAGGATCTCTTTGGGGTAGACCAGTGACATCCGCTGTATCAGTGCCGCCACTTGTCTAAATTGGTTAACTAGGGTTTCCAGCGCAACGCCCTGGATTGCCGGCGCAGTTTTATTGACATACAGACTGGCCCCTTCTAAGGCTTTCTGGGTCAAATAAGCCTCTAGGGCATCATCATCCTTGAGGTACTGCTCACTTTTTCCCTTGCTCACCTTGTAGAGCGGGGGCTGGGCGATAAAAATATGACCACTCTCTACCAGTTCCCGCATCTGCCTGAAAAAGAAGGTCAACAGCAGCGTGCGTATATGAGAGCCATCGACATCGGCATCGGTCATAATCACAATGGTGTGGTAGCGCAGTTTCTCCAGACTAAACTCATCGGCACCGATGCCACAGCCCAGGGCGGTAATTAGGGTTCCCACCTCGGCACTGGACAGCATTTTATCGAAGCGCGCTTTTTCAACATTTAAAATCTTGCCCTTCAGGGGCAGAATAGCCTGGGTTTTACGGGCGCGTCCCTGCTTGGCGGAACCGCCAGCGGAGTCACCCTCCACCAGGTAGAGCTCGGAGAGCGCCGGATCTTTTTCCTGACAATCGGCCAGTTTACCGGGCAGTCCCGCTATATCCAGCGCACCTTTGCGACGGGTCATCTCCCGCGCTTTGCGCGCGGCTTCCCGCGCTCTTGCGGCATCAATCATTTTATTGACTACCGCCTTGGCCTCCTGGGGAAACTCCAACAAATAATCATTGAACTTGTCACCCATTTCCTGCTCGACCGCTGACTTGACCTCAGAGCTGACCAATTTGTCTTTGGTTTGCGAGGAAAACTTGGGATCTGGCACCTTCACCGAAATAATGCCAGTTAAGCCCTCTCTGGCATCATCACCGGTGGTATTAACTTTAGACTTGGCGCTAATGCCCTCTTTTTCAATATAGTTGTTGAGCCCTCGGGTCAGGGCCGATCTAAATCCAGCCAGATGGGTACCGCCATCACGCTGGGGAATATTGTTGGTGTAGCAGAGAATATTTTCCTGAAATCCATCGTTCCACTGTAGTGCCACCTCGACACTGATGCCATCTTCACGGGTAGTATTGAAGTGCATAATCTTATTGATGGTATTTTTGTTGGTATTTAAATATTCCACAAAGGCACTCAATCCCCCGTCATACTCGTAGGCCTCTTGCTCGCCGCTGCGCTCATCGACCAGCAGGATACGCACACCGGAATTGAGAAAGGACAGCTCTCTGAGGCGCTTGGCCAAAAGATCAAAGTGGAAATTAATGTTGCTGAAAGTCTCTGCGGAGGGCTGGAAGAAAACCTCTGTCCCAGTGTCCTTGGTATTGCCGATAATTTCTAGCGGGCCATCTGGCACCCCGTGGGTGTAAGTCTGCTCATGAACCTTGCCATTGCGACGAATCGTCAGGCGCATCTGCTCGGATAGCGCATTGACCACAGATACCCCAACACCGTGAAGTCCACCAGAAACCTTGTAGCTGTTGTCATCGAACTTGCCACCGGCATGCAGCACCGTCATTATCACTTCGGCTGCCGATACGCCCTCCTCATGCATTTCCGTGGGGATACCGCGCCCATTATCTGAAACTGAAATGGTCTCATTGGGATGGATAACCACTTTAATTTCAGAGCAGTGTCCAGCCAGCGCCTCGTCAATAGAATTATCGACCACCTCAAACACCATATGGTGGAGGCCGGTGCCGTCATCGGTATCACCAATATACATTCCGGGACGCTTTCTAACCGCATCCAGACCTTTCAGTACCTTAATACTCGATGAGTCGTAGTTGGCTTCTTCGGTCATAGTTGTATTCTTCCTATTTTTTAACCATTGGAGACCACACCCTGTTCCATGTGGAACATTTTTCCGCCTGCTTCCCCAAGCATTTTATCAAAATCCCGCTTATCCACACCGGTTGCAAAATATTGGCAATCCAAACGGTTGAGATAGGCCAGCACATCTCGGCGATTTTCGCTATCTAGCTCTGCGGGCAAGTCATCTAACAAAAACACACAGCCCTGCCCACAGGTGGCCTTAAAATGACAGGCTTGGGCCAGCTTTAGGGCGTATACCAAGAGCTTTGACTGACCCCTTGAGAGACAGTCAGCTGCCAGAGTACCCTCCACAAAAACTTTTATATCCGCTCGCTGAGCGCCGTGAGAGGTCGTACCAGTGGCTATATCTCGCTCACGATCCGCCTCAAAAACTTCACCGATAGTCTTGGCTTCAGACCAACCCTGACTATACTCAAGGGTCACAGCCCCTAGGCCATCTAAGTGCCCCACTACATCCGCTAGATATTTTTGTAGCTGCTGTAAATACTGTTCGCGGTACTGAGTGATTTGTTGATTCAGTGGAATCAATTCTGCTGTCCAGGCCCGCAACTGTTGTTCGTCTATTCTACCATGACGAAGCAATTGATTGCGCTGTTTTAAGGTTTTTTGAAAACGCCGCCACAGGCCAGAAAAATTTTGTTCCACATGGAACACACCCCAGTCTAAAAACTGCCTGCGCTGCAAAGGGCCGCCCTCCAACAGCGAGAAACTCTGGGCATCCACCAGCTGAATAGGTAACTCTCTAGCAAGGTCTGAGGCTAGATACAGCGCCCTGCCGTCAATGCGCGCCTCAAATTCACCCCGCGCTGAACGCATAACGCCCATTTGTCGGGTAGTTTGAGGCGAGGGATGGAAAAGCTTCGCCGATACAACCAGTTCTTCGGACGCCCGGTTGACCACCAACCGCAAATCTCTGTGCCGAAAGGAGCGGCCCCGCCCCAGAATAAAGATAGATTCCAGCAAACTGGTTTTACCGCTGCCGTTGGTACCATAGATAAAATTGGCCTTGGCACCACAATCAATACTCACAGACTCAAGGTTGCGCACCTGTGCGATTTTTAGGCTTTGCAGTAACATGCGCCTCTGCTCAGAGTAAGAAATTTATCCTCAGAGTCGCATTGGCATAACAACGTAAATACCCTGGCTATCGCCACTGGCGTCCTCAATCAGAGCACTACTGTTTGAATCCGATAGCGTAAAGCGAATCTCTTTTCCCTTGAGCACATTGAGCACATCTAACAGGTAGCTGACGTTGAAACCCACCTCCAGAACTTCCCCGCCATAGCTTATCGCGACCTCCTCCTGAGCCTCCTCCTGTTCAGGATTATTGGCAACCATTAGCATCACATCCTGCTGCAGTTGGATTTTTACGCCGCGGTATTTCTCGTTAGAGAGTATCGCAGTGCGGCTGAAAGCCTGTTTTAACAACTCTCTGTTTCCAACCACCTGCTTGTCTCCGCCTTTGGGAACAACACGATCATAGTCTGGATAGGCACCATCCACTAACTTAGAGGTAAAACAGTAGTCGGCGCCAGTAACTCTTATATGATTGGAGCCGATTGAAACGCGCACCTCATCCTCTGCCAACAAGCGGGACAGTTCGGCGATACCTTTGCGCGGCAGAATCGCAGAGACCTTGCCGTCGACACTGATCTCACAGTTGCTATCGCAAAGGGCTAGTCGGTGACCATCAGTCGCCACAGCGCGAAGCTGATTAGTGGTAACCTCCCACAACATGCCGTTTAAATAGTACCTGACATCCTGCTGCGCCATAGCAAAGGAGGTTGACTCAATCAGGCCTTTAATCAAACTCGCAGATACCACAAACTCAACGCTCTGTTCCCCCTGATCCACACTGGGGAATTCGTTGGCCGGCAGTGTTGCCAGTGAAAATTTACTTCTGCCGCTGGTCAGAACGGCCTTGCCGTCAGCGCTAGCGAAATCCAGCATAGCGCCCTCGGGTAGCGAGCGACAAATATCTAAAATTTTGCGCGCCGACACAGTAACCTGAGCCGATTCGCCACCGGATTCCACCTCGGTAAAGCCGATAATTTCCACCTCGAGATCTGTGCCGGTGAGCGAGAGCTTATTGCCCTCCAAGCGAAACAGTATATTTGACAGGATGGGTAGGGTCTGACGGCGTTCTACCACACCAGCTACCAATTGCAGGGGGTTGAGGAGCGCCTCTCGAGAAAGGGTAAAATTCATAATAGTTATTTACTCCGGCAATACTCTATTTATTTTAGTTCAAAAATTTAGGTTGAAAGCGTGCGATAGAGGTTTTTCAGATCCCGCTGCACCTCTCTATCGGTCGACTCCAATTCTTTAACTTTGCGACAGGCGTGGAGAACCGTAGTATGGTCGCGACCACCAAAGGCCTCACCAATTTCAGGCAGGCTGTGGTTGGTCAATTCCTTGGCGATAGACATAGCTACTTGGCGCGGACGGGCAATTGACCGGCTGCGTCGCTTAGACAGCAGATCGGACATTTTTAATTGGTAGTGATCCGCGACCACCCGCTGAATATTGTCTATAGTAACCAGCTTATCCTGTAGGGCAAGCAGATCTTTGAGAGACTCGCGAATTAAATCAATATCAATCGGTCTGCGGGTAAACTGCGCGTGAGCCATCACTCGCTTTAGCGCCCCCTCTAGCTCACGCACGTTGGAGCGGATACGCTGAGCAATAAAGAATGCGGCGTCTTTAGACAGGGAGACACCCCCCTGCGCCGCCTTATTCATCAATATCGCCGCCCGAGTCTCCAATTCCGGCGGCTCTACCGCCACGGTAAGCCCCCAGCCAAACCGAGATTTCAGCCGCTCTTCAACGCCATCTATCTCTTTGGGATAGCGATCGCAGGTCAAAATCATCTGTTGTCCACCTTCCAACAGCGCATTGTAGGTGTGGAAGAACTCCTCTTGAGAGCGCTCTTTACCGGCGAAGAATTGAATATCATCGATTAGCAGCGCATCCACCGACCGGTAGAAGCGCTTAAATTCGTCAATTGCCTTTAACTGTAGCGCCTTAACCATATCCGCAACGAAGCGCTCTGAGTGCAAATAGACTATTTTTGCATCGGGCTTTCTCTCTTTAAGGGCATTGCCCACAGCGTGCATCAGGTGGGTTTTACCCAGCCCTACACCGCCATAAATAAACAGCGGATTGTAGGAACCGCCCGGGTTTTCCGCCACTTGCTGTGCGGCGGCAAAGGCCAACTGATTGGATTTACCCTCGACAAAGGCATCAAAGGTAAAGTCGCTGTTCAGGTTAGTTTTTAAGCTGGATTCTGCGGCAGAGCGCGGCGGCCTGGCGGCAGGGCTTTCTACAGCAGGTTCAGCAGCCAAGGGGGTCTGGGGCGCCACTTCCACGTTGTTACTAAAGGATACGGCAGTAGTTGCAGACTCAAATTGTGCTGCCCGCGGGGGCGTGGCGGCAATCGCCAAGGCCACCTCGCTACCGCTCAATTGATCGAATAACTCCTGAATTCGGGTGAAGAACTTGTTCTTAACCCAATCCTCAATAAACCGATTTGGGGCGATAAGCTCAACCAAATCCTGGTTTAATGCTGTGCCATAGCTGTTATCCGAGTACTTAACGGTGAGAGGACGAATCCAGGTATTGTATTGTTGCTCAGGCAGTTCTACCTGGAGCTGACTTTGACATTGGGACCACACCACTTCAGCTGTACTGAAACCCATTTGTTGTTCCTTAATTGAAAGCGTCATCTAACCTTTTAGGCGAGCTTGGAAAGCTGTTTTATGTGCCAAACCTGCAAGGCATTCTGACTTTTTATTATTTTGTAAGGTTTTAACCTTTCTTTTGCTTATATTATCAGCGGATAGGCTGTTTGCAAAACTATTCACACCAAATAAAACCACCGAAAAATAAGCCAATAAAAAAAACTGCTTAGTAATCAGCTTATTATGTAATTTCAAGATTTTTTTTATCAACAGGGGTTTGCACTTTTTTTGATCAAAATTTGATCAGCATCTGTGGATAAGCTGTTATTAACTAGTAGAAAAACGGTGATTTAAAGCCTCAACTCAAAAAACAGCCGGTAATTGCAGTGCGCTTTATTTTGATAATGACCAAAAAAACCTTAACGGTCACTTTCCGATACAAAAGCTTGAGAATATGTGGCCCAACAGATCATCGGACGTGACCTCACCGGTAATTTCACCAAGATACTGCTGGGCCTGACGCAAGTCCTCCGCGAGCAGCTCACCCGCATTGGATGCCATCAGTTGGTCTATGCCCGACTGAACAGAATGAAATGCTTTAGACACAGCGTCAATATGGCGACGGCGCGCGCAGAAAACATCCTCTGAAAATTCTTGAAAACCGGCAATCTTCAATAGCTCTGTGCGCAGTAAGTCCATTCCAGCGCCAGTCTTGGCGGATAACCGAATCACATTGGCCGCCTCAGCTGATGCGGGGGCAGACTCATCGCAGAGATCAATCTTATTTAATAAGACCATAACCTTATGCCGATCACTAGGGAAGCGCTGCAGATAATCCGGCCAGAGTGTCTCGAGTTCAACTGTCTGGCTGTCGCTAGCATCTACCACCAACAGAACCACATCGGCCGTCTCAATTTCCCCCCACGCCCGCAACACACCCTGTTGCTCAACACGGTCTTGGGTGTCTCGAAGACCCGCAGTATCGACAATATTGAGAGGCACACCGTCAATTGTAATCTTCTCTCGGAGGACATCGCGGGTAGTGCCAGCAATCGGAGTCACTATGGCTCTATCCTGTTTGGAGAGCGCATTGAGCAAGCTGGATTTACCGGCATTGGGTTTGCCGGCAAGAACCACAGTAATGCCGTCTCGCAGCAATGCCCCCTGCTGGGCAGACATTTTAATTTGCTGTAGGTCCTGCGCTAGGCAGGATAGGTCGCGACGCATGCTATCGTCGGCGAGAAAATCGATTTCCTCCTCCGGAAAGTCTATTGCCGCTTCAATGTAGACACGCAGTTGGATCATGCGCTCAACCAGCTGATGGATCTGTTTTGAAAACTCACCTTGAAGCGATCGATTGGCTGATCTAACCGCGCGCGCAGACGCGGCGTCTATCAAATCGGCAATGGCCTCAGCTTGCACCAGATCTAATTTGTTATTGAGGAAAGCCCGTTCACTAAACTCGCCGGGTCGGGCTGAACGCGCGCCGAGCTCGAGGCATCGATTGACTAGCATATCCAGCACCGTGGGCCCTCCATGACCATGAATCTCGAGGACATTTTCACCAGTAAAGGAGTGAGGGGATGGAAAATACAGCAGCAGTCCCCGGTCCACTGTATGGCCTTCAGCATCCAGCAAGCTTGCATAGTGCGCCTGCCTTGGCGTTAGCTGTTGCTCTCTGCCCAGTAGCCCATTGACAAAAGGTTGTAAGTCATCGGTCCCCGAAAGGCGAATGACGCCCACCCCGGCACGGCCAGCGCCGGTGGCTATGGCGACAATAGTATCTGTACTATTTTTGAGAGCGGTTTCAGTCATTGAGCGATTATGCCCGAAAAACCCGAATAAAAAGCCCCTTTGAGAGGCCCTTTACGAATTTGAGCTCTTTGCTCACTTGCTCTTGGCGGCTGAGATCTGTCGGTTGACCACCATTTGCTGCAAAATACTCAGCAGGTTGTTAACGGTCCAATACAGTACCAATCCGGCGGGAAACCACAGGCAGAAAACGGTGAACGCGATAGGCATTAACTGAAATACCTTAGCCTGCATGGGATCCGTGGGCATGGGCTGCAGTTTTTGCATCAAGTACATACTGGCGCCCATAATCAACGGTAAAATAAACAGCGGATCTTTGGAGGAGAGATCCTGTATCCAACCAATCCACGCTGAATGGCGGATTTCGACCGACTCCGACAACACCCAGAACAGTGCTATAAATACCGGCATCTGCAGCAACATTGGCAGACAGCCACCGGCGGGATTGACCCGGTGCTTCTTGAACAATGCCATTTGCTCTTGGCCCGCCCGCTGGCGGTCATCACCGTACAATTCTTTAATTCGCGCCATCTCCGGTTGCAATTCACGCATTCTGGCCATAGATTTCAAACCGGCTGCTGAGAGTGGATAGAGAAGTATTTTGATCAGTACCGTCAACAGAATAATCGACCAACCCCAGTTACCGATAAAGTCATAGATAAATTGCATCACCATAAATATGGGCTTAGCCAACATCCACAGGAATCCATAATCAATAGTCAGATCGAGATAATCGGCCAAATCAGCGAGCACTGATTGGTTCTTCGGTCCCACATAAAAATCTGCTCGATACTCACCACGGGCACCCGGGGCAATGTTTATCTTCTCGCCGGTGAATGCAAACAGATAGCGATCTCTATCACCCTGCTTCCTGAGGGTAAATTTGTTCTGTTGGTTTTGAGGCGGCACCCAAGCACTGATGAAATAATGCTGGACAAACGCTATCCATCCCCCTTTTAAGGAGGCCTTAACCGAGTCGTCCTCAATGTCAGAAAAATCGTATTTAGCGTAGTTTTTTTCCGGTTCACGCAATGCTGGACCGAGGAATGCCTGCATTTGCATACCACCGGTGGAGCTGAAGGTAGGCTGCTGGGAATCACGGCGTATCTGGCCGTAAAAAGTCGAAGACCAAGGGCTATCTGTAGGGTTATCAATAATATAGCGAACCGCAATTTGGTAGTCGGCCGGTGTGAACTCAAAGCGTTTGGTGATGGCAACGCCATTCTGGTTGTACTTCAGGTCAACCGCTAAACCGTCCTCTCCTGGGCGCAGTTGATAACTGTCCTCACTACTGTAAAACAGCGGTCTACCCTCGGCGGTATCGGTGGCATTACCGCCAATTAAGCCACTTTGGGCTATATACTCACTGTCAGCGGTGCGCTGCAACAGGGTTATGGGTTGCCCCCCATCTTCCGACATTTTAGTGAGATGGTTGAGCAGACGGACTCGAACTATATCACCACCCAGTTTATCTATAACCACCTCTAGTATATCAGTGGTCACCGTGATCAACTGGGTGTTGCTGACCGCTACCACAGAAGTGGGCTCTCTAGGCTCCTCCAGTGTTGGCAGCGACGCCGTAGTTCGAGCCTCAGAGGGATACTGGGGCGTTTCCAGTTGAACTGGTGGCTGACTATCCACCACTTGATCAAACTGATTTTGGTAATCACTCCAACGAACGATTAACAGCCAGGCAACAACAGCGATTGCAACTAAAGTTATATTTTTCTGCCAGTTCATACCTCAATCATACCTCAATGGTTTTTGTCAGTTGGCGCATCATCTCTAGGCAACTCCTGCAAATCGGGAACCGGATCGAAGCCACCGCTGTGAAAAGGGTGGCATTTTATAAGTCTTCGCAGAGAAAGATAACCCCCCCGAACCACACCGTGCCTGTCTATAGCTTCAGCTGCATACTCGGAGCAGGTTGGATGAAATCTGCAATTCTTGCCCAGCAGCGGACTCAGCACTAGCTGATAGAGCTTAATGAGACCTAGGATCAATCTACGCATGCGGAGAGTTTAACCTTTCGTTGCGCGCTGTTTTTGTGCTCCGCTCCGCTAGCGTTTCCCAGCAGCGGCGCAATTCCCTGGTCAGCTGCTTAGCCGCCAATTTATTTGCCCCAGAGCGAGCCAGAAAGACGATATCCATGGGTTTCTCAAATTGATGTTGGCGAAAAGTTTCTCTAACCACCCGCTTTAGCAGGTTTCTTTGAACCGCCGTAGGAATGTTTTTCTTGGCCACTACCAAGCCGAGACGTGAGGGTTGTCGATCGGTGGGCCTGGCGAGGATTAACAGTGAGGAGTTGGCAACTTTTATCCGATTGCGCTCAAACACCTCACGAAAGTCAGAGGCGTTTAATAAGCGCTTACACCGTTTAAAACTACGATTGGGCACAGGGCCCAAGACCTTAGGCAGCTAGACGCTTTCTGCCTTTGGCGCGTCGTCGACTCAACACGGTGCGACCGCCCTTAGTGGCCATACGAGATCTGAAGCCGTGGGTGCGCTTGCGTTTTAGGTTGCTAGGTTGGAATGTTCTTTTCATGGCTAAAAAATCCGCTGTTGTCGGGCTGCATCACCCAGAGCCGCGCGATTCTAAAGAATTTCTTACGCGAGATCAATAAGCTTGTATGTTTTCGATAAATACCGGTGTATACACAACTTGCATCCAGATTATCCCCTGAAAACTAACAAACTGATCGAGTAACGCGTGGGAACCTTTAAAGTCTGTAGAAAACCTGTTACTAGATGCTATAAATATTCCCATAACGCTCTCAGTTATACAGCCAGTGGGGCTATCAAGCTATCATTGCAGAAAAATAAACAGTCTAAATCACAACATCAACGACTGATTCTCCCCTTGGTTTTACAGTGCCATAAATCATTTAACCTACTGAATATATTGAACTTTCTGTAGTTATCTACAAAAGAGTGAAGGCCTAATAACAACCATAACAATCCTACTTATCTATCTATATAAATATCTTTATTAAAAAAAATAAAAGAAGCATCGTATAATAAGCCGGTTGAGCTAATTTGATTGCAAAGATCTATGCATTATCCAAGCGAATTTGATGTGATTGTTGTCGGTGGCGGCCACGCGGGCACAGAGGCTTGTCTGGCAGCGGCGCGCATGGGCTGTAAAACCCTACTGCTGACCCACAATATCGAAACCCTGGGGCAAATGTCCTGCAACCCGGCTATCGGTGGCATCGGTAAGAGCCATTTGGTTAAAGAGGTCGACGCCCTAGATGGTGTTATGGCCAGAGCCACCGATTTGGGCGGTATACAGTTTCGTGTCCTCAATGCGCGCAAAGGGCCGGCGGTGCGAGCCACCAGAGCTCAGGCAGATAGATCGCTCTATAGAGCAGCGGTGCGCAAGTTCCTTGAGAACCAACCCAATCTCAGTATCTTTCAGCAAGCGGTTGATGACCTGATTATTCAAGGTGATCGAGTTACTGGGGTCAAAACCCAGATGGGGCTATTGTTTCACGCCAAGTCGGTGGTAATTACGGCGGGCACCTTCCTTGCCGGTAAAGTACATATAGGCATGCAGAATTTCACTGCCGGGCGAGCTGGCGATCCGGCCGCGGAAAATTTGGCCCACCAAATGCGCGAATTACCACTTCGAGTCGAGCGGTTAAAAACGGGAACACCACCGAGGATTGACGCCCGCAGTGTCGATTTCAGCAGCTTGCAGGAACAGTGGGGTGACAGTCCCGAGCCGGTGATGTCCTACTTGGGTCAGGTTGCCGACCATCCCGCCCAGACCTGTTGTTGGATAACCTATACCAACAGCCGTACACACCAAATTATCCAGGGCGCTATGGATCGATCGCCACTGTACACCGGAGTTATCGATGGTGTGGGCCCCAGATACTGTCCCTCCATTGAGGATAAGGTGGTTCGCTTCGCCGACAAAGATCAACACCAGATTTTTATTGAGCCCGAGGGTCTCAATACCCATGAGTTGTATCCCAATGGCATTTCTACAAGCCTACCCTTTGATGCTCAACTCGAGCTGGTGCGCTCCATAGAGGGTTTTGCCAACGCCCATATCACTAGGCCGGGCTACGCTATCGAGTACGACTACTTCAATCCTCAAGACCTTAAATATTCCCTGGAGACCAAGGCCATAGAGGGGCTGTTTTTTGCCGGTCAGATCAATGGCACTACAGGTTATGAGGAGGCCGCTGCCCAGGGTTTGCTGGCAGGAGTCAACGCCGCACTGCGGGTTCAGGAACGCGACAGCTGGTGTCCGGGCAGGGATGAGGCCTACACAGGCGTTCTGGTCGACGACCTAATTAGTATGGGTACTAGTGAGCCCTATAGAATGTTTACCAGCCGTGCCGAGTACCGACTGATGTTGCGAGAGGATAATGCCGACCTGCGCCTCACCCAGATAGGTCGCAATTTGGGTCTAGTTGGCGATCACCGCTGGCAACAATTCTGTGAAAAACAGGAGGCTATAGCGCTGGAGAGACAGCGCTTGAAGAGCACCTGGATTCAACCCGGCTCGCCACAGGCAAAACAACTTGAGGGCGATTTGGAAAAACCGTTTTCTCACGAGTACTCTCTCTACGAGCTGTTGAGGCGCCCCGAGGTCAATCATCAGATGATCAGCGCCCTCGACTCCGAGCACAAAGTGGACGCTAAAGTGGCAGAGCAGATTGAAATCGATGCCAAGTATGCAGGCTATATCAGCCGGCAACAGCAGGAGATCGAGCGCCTTAGGCGCCACGAAAACACGCCCATTCCTGTCGATTTTGACTACGGCGCAGTGAGCGGTTTATCCAATGAGGTGAAACAGAAATTGAGCCAAGCGCTACCTGACACCCTAGCTCGAGCATCGCGCATACCTGGGGTGACACCGGCCGCGGTGTCGCTGCTGTTGATTTCGCTAAAAAAACAGGCGGCCTAAACACCGGTGTCCGCCAGTAAAAGACAGCGCCTCGAGGCGGGTATTGCCAGCCTGGCCATCCCCTGTTCTGGCGAACAGCTAGAGTGCCTGTTGTGCTATTTGGATATGTTGGAGCGGTGGAATAAAACCTTTAATCTCACTGCAGTCCGCGATCCATTGCAAATGATAGGGTTGCATTTGCTAGATAGCCTGGCGGTTCACCCCTATATAGAAAATGCTAGCAGCATTATTGATGTCGGCACTGGGGCTGGACTCCCCGGAATACCGCTGTCGATCTTAAACCCCCAGAAAAAATTTACCCTGCTGGATAGCAACGGCAAGAAAACGCGGTTTTTGTTTCAAGTGATTTCGCAGTTGGAGTTGACCAATGCCCAGCAAGTCCATCGGCGAGTGGAGGCATACACACCGCAGGCAAAATTTGATAGGGTAATTAGTCGAGCTTTTAGTTCAATCCCCGATATGCTCAGTCAGTGTCAACATTTGCTCGCTGAAGATGGCACTTTTTTGGCCATGAAGGGAAAAAACCCCGAAACGGAGTTGAGCAAAGTGGCAAAAGCCTATAATGTCACCGAGCTGGTAGAATTAAAAGTACCGCAAATTGTCGGCGAGAGACATTTGGTTAGTATCAAAAGTCTGTCGGTTCCAGAGAATTGAGAACGGTCCAAAAACCATCCAAAAAAACAGAAGATAGCCAGTGGTCAAAATTTTAGCAATCGCCAATCAAAAAGGCGGCGTCGGCAAAACCACAACCAGCGTTAATCTGGCCGCATCCTTGGCGGCCTACAAAAAACGCGTTTTGCTGTTGGATATGGATCCCCAGGGCAATGCCACCATGGGTTCAGGTATCGAAAAGCAAAATTGTGCGGCGACCATCTATCATGTGCTCACCGAGAGGCAGACTCTAGAGGAGAGTACGCTGGTTTCCGATTCTGGTAACTATCAGCTGATTCCGGCCAATGGTGATCTGGTGGCGGCCGAGGTTGAACTGATGCAGGAAATCGGCCGCGAGAATCGGCTGCGCCATGCCCTCAAGTCGGTGGAAGATCAGTATGACTTTATCATTATAGATTGTCCGCCCTCCCTCAATATTCTAACTGTCAACGCCCTAGTTGCCAGTCAGGGTGTGATAGTGCCTATGCAGTGCGAATATTACGCCTTGGAGGGACTGTCCGCGCTCAATAGTACCATTCAGCAGATAGCCAAGCTGATAAATCCCTCACTGAAAATAGAGGGCATATTGAGAACCATGTACGATCCGCGGAACAGTTTGACCAATGCCGTCTCCGCACAACTCAGAAAATACTTTGGCGAGCGGCTGTATCGTGTCAGTATCCCCCGCAATGTGCGTCTTGCCGAGGCGCCCAGTCACGGCCAACCGGCCCTCGCCTACGACAAAAATTCAAAAGGGGCGGTTGCCTACTTGGCACTGGCTGGGGAGATTCTCCGCCAACAACATCGTGCAACACAGATGACAGGGACCTAAACATGGTTAGCAAAAGACAGAGCTTGGGAAAGGGGTTGGATGCGCTGCTGAGCATACCCGAGGAGGCTGCGGTAGATACAGCTTCAGAATTCCAGCCAGAGGATCGCGCCGGGGATGGTGAGTTGAGGACCATTCCCATCGAGATGCTACACAGGGGGACCTATCAGCCGAGAACCCAATTTGCCGAGGATAGCTTGCGTGAGCTGGCAGACTCTATTGCCAGTCAGGGTCTAATGCAGCCCATCGTGGTGCGCAAAAGCCATAGCAGCGACGATCAATTTGAAATTATCGCCGGCGAGCGGCGCTGGCGCGCCGCGCAATTGGCTGGGCTAGACCGCATTCCGGCGATAGTTCACGATGTCACCGATCAGGCCACCGTGGCCATGGCGCTGATAGAAAATATTCAGCGCGAAGACCTCAACCCGATCGAAGAGAGCCAGGCGCTGATCAGACTGCAGAGTGAATTTGGTCTAACCCAGCAACAGGTGGCTGAAGCGGTGGGCAAGTCCCGAGCGGCGGTGGCCAACCTAATGCGTCTGGCCTCCCTGGAGAAACCAGTTCAACAGTTGCTACAGCAGCGAGCTATAGATTTGGGTCACGCCAAGTGCCTGTTAGCGCTGCAGGGAAGCCAACAGACAAAAGCGGCTAAAACCGTAGCTGACAACCGGATGAGTGTGCGGCAGACCGAGGCGTTGATCAAGAAACTTCAAAACACCTCGACTGAACTGTCAGAGGAAAACCAGGCCAATCGGGATATTGAAAACTTGCAACAGCAGCTCTCGGAAAAGCTCGGGGCCAAGGTAGCCATCCAGCATCGCGCCGGGGGCTCGGGCAAGTTAATTGTCAGCTACAACAGTGTCGATGAGCTGGACGGCATACTGGACCATATCAATTGATTGGGCAGCACCTAACAAGTGTGGGGAATAGTCACTATTTGCCTCAGATGTTCTGTTGAATATCCCCCTTACTATCCCTATAATGCGCACCCGCTCAGCTGGGTTAGTAGGTAGTTTAAGCATGAGCTTGCAGGGCGCTTTGTGTATTACCGAAGGTTGTCCATAGTAGCTATGTACACAATACCGAAACCGCTCTGGAAACGGCCGTTGTTAACTCAAATAGCACTGTTGCTATTGGCCTCCTCAGCGCTGTGGTTTTACGCTGAGTCACTGTCAGGTTCATTTCTGGTTGGCGGTTTGATACAGATTGTCCCCCAGGCTTGGTTTGCCCAACAGGCATTCAAGCATACAGGCGCCAGACAGACACCAGCAGTGGTTCGGGCAATGTACCGCGGAGAAGCGGGAAAGATCGTGCTGACGGCAGTGCTCTTTGCAATCGTCCTTACGACATGCAAACAAATGAACTATTCTGTGTTGTTTGCAGCCTTTATATTAATGATTCCGCTACAGTGGTTGTTAAATGCCAGAGCACTGCAGCGTTAACCAAAGAATTTGTTGAAACAGAGTAGAGATCACTAGATGGCCGGCGAAAATCCAGCATCCACTACTGAATATATTCAGCACCATCTGCAGAACCTTGTCTATGGCTACCACCCTGAACAGGGTTGGGGTTTTGCAAAGGGGGCAGATACCGCAGAGACCGCGCAAATCGCTGCTGAAATGGGCTTTATGGCCATTCATGTCGACTCAATGGCCTGGTCTATCGGTCTGGGTCTAATATTTTGTTGGCTGTTCCGTGTGGCTGCTTTGAAAGCCAACACCGGCGTTCCCTCCGGTTTGCTCAACTTCATAGAGTTAATCGTCGAATTTATCGACACCTCGGTCAAGGACAGTTTTCACGGCAGCAACAAAATGGTGGCACCCCTGGCGCTGACCATCTTCGTCTGGGTGTTCCTGATGAACCTGATGGATTTGATACCGGTTGATCTAATTCCATACCTTATGGCTAAAGCCGGCGTTGGCTATCAGAAAATCGTACCCTCCACCGACCCCAATGTCACTATGGGTATGGCGCTGGGTGTATTTGTGTTGATGCTCTTCTACTCGATAAAAATCAAGGGAACAGGGTTTATCAAAGAGCTTACCATGCACCCCTTTAATCACTGGGCATTTATTCCGGTGAATCTGTTTATGGAGACCGTGGGCCTATTGGCCAAGCCGTTCTCCCTCGGCCTGCGGCTGTTCGGCAATATGTACGCCGGTGAAATGATCTTTATTCTTATCGCTATGATGTTTGCCGCCGGAGCCGGTGCGGGATTTGCCGCCGGAGGACTGCACGCGCAGCTATTTGGTGAACACACCAGTCTGGTTTTCTGGCTGCTGGTGTTGGTGGTGGTCTGCGCCATCTGCTGGCTAAATTTGAAGGGCAGATTGTCCACCGGCAAGACGGTGCTGATCTGTGCAATTATTATGACTCTTAGCGGTGGTGTGTTCGCTATCGCTGGGGGCTTAATGCAATGGGGCTGGGCGGTGTTCCACATTTTGGTTATCACCCTCCAGGCATTTATTTTTATGGTTCTCACTATCGTCTATCTCAGTATGGCGCACGAGGACCACTAATTTTTATTAATAACCACTGAAATCGGGAGTCTACGATGGAACTTGTGATCATTGCTGCGGCAATTATGCTCGGATTGGGCGCTTTGGGAGCCGCTGTTGGTATGGGCCTTCTTGGCGGAAAATTGATCGAGGGCACTGCGCGTCAGCCAGAGCTAGGACCCATGCTACAGGGCAAAATGTTCCTGCTGGCAGGTCTGATTGATGCTGTGCCTATTATTGGCGTGGGTATCGCGATGTACTTGATTTTTGTTGTTGCACCTGGTGTTGGCGCATAACAAAAGCCATCTTAAATTATCTTTTCATGAGGTAATCGCGTGAATATCAACTTAACCCTATTTGGGCAAATGGTGACCTTTGCATTCTTCGTCTGGTTTTGCATGAAGTTTGTATGGCCGGTGATCCTCCAGGCCATGGAGGAGCGGCAGCAGAAGATTGCTGAGGGTCTGGATGCCGCCGACCGCGCCCTGCGCGATCTGGATGACGCTCAGAACAAAGTTGCCGATCAGTTAAATGAAGCCAAGCAGGAAGCTGCGGGTATTATTGATCAGGCCAACAAGCGCGCTACGCAGATCGTCGACGAAGCCAAACAGCAGGCAGTCGCCGAGGGCGACCGTCTCAAGGCCGCGGCCCAAGCTGAAATAGAGCAAGAGATCAACCGTGCTAAAGAGGCATTGCGCGCCTCGGTAGCCGGATTGGCGCTGGCCGGTGCGGAGAAGGTGCTCGAGGCCTCAGTGGACGACAAGGCCAATCGCGCCCTGGTCGACCAACTGGCAGAGCAACTTTAGTCGGGGTCTGATATGGCAGAATTGAGCACATTGGCCCGCCCCTACGCCAAGGCCGCGTTTGAGTATGCGGTTGAGGCCTCAGACCTCAGCGGCTGGTCCGACAGTCTGGCGCTGGCCGCCGCCGTTGCCCAGCAACCGGCAGTTACTGAACTTCTCAGTGCTCCCAGTGCCACGGCGACACAACAGGCGGACGCCCTAGTCGAGGTCTGCGGTGATCAGCTGCTCGAGGGATGCCGAAGTTTGATCGGCATCCTGTCTGAGAATCGTCGCCTACCGCTGTTGCCACAGATATACCAGCAATTCGAGATTATGAAAGCTAACCGCGAGAAGGCGATTGATGTTGATGTATCCGCCGCTCAGGAGTTGGATGATAAGCAACGAAAGACTCTCAGTGATGCCTTGAGCGCAAAGCTGGAACGCAGTGTAAACCTGCAGGTGAGTGTTGATAAAAGCCTGCTGGGTGGCGCGGTGATACGCGCCGGGGATACCGTAATAGACGGATCCATTCGCGGTCGCCTGACCAAACTTGCCGAAACATTAAATAGCTAAGGATTGAGGTCCAAGCATGCAGCAACTGAATCCATCAGAAATCAGCGACATTATTAAAGGTCGCATCGACAATCTAAATATAACATCAGAAGCCCAGAATGAGGGCACCATTGTCTCTGTCTCCGACGGTATTATCCGCATTCACGGCCTCGCCGATGTGATGTACGGCGAGATGATCGAATTCGATGGTGGCGTCTACGGTATGGCTCTCAACCTGGAGCGCGATTCAGTGGGCGCGGTGGTGTTGGGTGACTATCAGACACTGGCCGAGGGGCAAAAAGCCCGCTGTACTGGCCGCGTCCTCGAAGTGCCCGTGGGCCCTGAGCTCGAAGGTCGAGTTGTCGATGCCCTGGGTAACCCCATCGATGGCAAGGGGCCGATCAAGGCCACTGCCACAGACGCTATTGAGAAAGTAGCGCCCGGTGTTATTGAGCGGCAGTCAGTTGACCAGCCAGTGCAGATCGGGCTGAAAGCCGTAGACTCCATGGTTCCCATTGGCCGCGGCCAGCGAGAGCTAATTATCGGTGACCGCCAGATTGGTAAAACCGCTATTGCCGTGGATGCCATTATCAACCAGAAAGGCTCCGGTATTAAATGTATCTATGTGGCTGTGGGTCAAAAGGCCTCCTCGGTGGCCGCAGTGGTGCGCAAGCTGGAAGAGCACGGCGCTATGGAGCACACTATCGTGGTGGCGGCTACAGCATCCGATCCAGCAGCTATGCAATTCCTGGCCCCCTTCGCAGGTTGTACCATGGGTGAGTACTACCGAGATCGCGGTCAAGACGCACTGATAATCTATGATGATTTGACCAAACAGGCTTGGGCCTACCGTCAAATCTCGCTACTGCTGAAGCGTCCTCCCGGCCGTGAAGCCTACCCCGGTGATGTATTCTACTTGCACTCCCGTCTGCTCGAGCGCGCCGCGCGCGTCAACGCCGACTATGTGGAAAAATTCACCGACGGCGAAGTCAAAGGGCAAACCGGATCGCTAACCGCTCTACCTGTAATTGAAACCCAGGCCGGTGACGTCTCGGCGTTCGTTCCCACCAATGTGATCTCCATCACCGATGGTCAGATCTTCCTCGAGGCAGATATGTTCAATGCCGGTATTAGACCTGCAATGAACGCCGGTATTTCGGTATCTCGAGTCGGTGGTGCAGCGCAGACTAAAATTATGAAGAAACTGTCCGGCGGTATTCGCAACGCCCTGGCCCAGTACCGAGAGCTGGCAGCTTTCTCCCAGTTCGCTTCGGATCTAGATGATGCCACCAAGGCCCAGTTGGACCACGGTGAGCGGGTTACCGAGTTGATGAAACAGAAGCAGTACTCGCCGCAAAGTATCGCCGAGATGGGGGTAATGATTTTCGCCGCCGACAACGGCTACTTAAAGGAGGTTGAAGTCAGCAAGATTGGCGACTTTGAATCGGCACTGCTCTCCTACATGCAGTCGGAGCACGGCGATCTGATGGCGCAGATCAATAACTCTGGTGACTACAGCGATGACATAGCGGCCGGCTTTAAAGCCGCCCTAGACAAGTTTGTTTCCACACAGACTTGGTAACAGACGGTATCAGCACTTTAGAACCACAGGCATAAAACATGGCAGTCGGAAAAGAAGTCAAAACCAAAATTGCTAGTATTGGCAGCACGCAAAAGATCACCAGCGCCATGGAGATGGTGGCAGCTAGTAAAATGCGTCGCGCCCAAGACAGGATGGCACTGGGTAAGCCCTACGCCCAGCGCATACGAGCAGTGATCGGTCACTTGGCCAACTCGGTATCAGAGTACCGCCATCAATATATGGAACAGCGCGAAGTTTCGCGGGTCGCTTATATAGTTATATCCACCGACCGCGGTCTCTGTGGTGGCCTCAATATCAATCTGTTTAAAACGGCACTAAAGTCTATTAAAGCCTGGACAGATCAAGAGGTCGAAGTCGATATCTGTGTAGTTGGCAACAAGGCGGCCAGTTTTTTTGCCTCGGTGGGCGGCAATGTGGTGTCGGCAGTCAAGGATCTGGGTGATGAGCCCAATATCCAAGATCTTATCGGCGGGGTCAAAGTGATGTTAGAGGCTTTTGATCAGGGTCGCATCGATAAACTGTTTGTGGTCAGTAATCAATTTATCAACACCATGACCCAACAGCCTACAGTTGAGCAGTTACTGCCCCTAGAGCCCAGTGAAGACAACCAACTGAGCCACCACTGGGACTATATCTACGAACCAGATGCTCAGGAGCTTCTCGACGGTCTGCTGGTTCGCTATGTTGAATCTCAGGTCTATCAAGGTGTTGTGGAAAACAAAGCCTGCGAGCAGGCGGCTAGAATGCTCGCCATGAAAAACGCCACCGAAAATGCCGGTGAGCTAATTGATGAATTGCAACTGCTCTACAACAAAGCGCGTCAGGCAGCCATTACCCAAGAGCTGTCAGAGATTGTCGGTGGCGCTGCCGCAGTTTAGAGCCCTAATTAAGGTTAAATGAAATTAAAAGGTTGAGTTAAGAGGAACCGCAAATGAGTAGTGGAAGAATCGTACAAATTATCGGCGCTGTTATCGATGTGGAATTTCCACGGGATCAGGTGCCCAGCGTGTATGACGCCCTGGTGGTGGATGACAAGGGCCTGACCCTCGAAGTTCAGCAGCAGCTCGGCGACGGTGTGGTTCGCACCATTGCCATGGGATCCTCTGAGGGCATCAGTCGCGGACTCAGTGTTGAGAACACCAAGGCACCAATTTCCGTGCCGGTGGGCAGTGAGACGCTGGGACGTATTATGGATGTACTGGGCAACCCCATCGATGAGAAGGGTCCGGTCGGTGAAAAAGAGCGCGCTGCGATCCACCGCAAGCCCCCCGCCTATGACGAGCTGGCGGCCTCCGAAGAACTGTTGGAAACTGGTATTAAGGTAATCGACTTGGTATGCCCGTTCGCCAAAGGTGGTAAGGTTGGCCTATTCGGCGGCGCCGGCGTGGGTAAAACCGTCAACATGATGGAACTGATTAACAACATCGCAACCGAGCACTCCGGGCTCTCAGTATTTGCCGGTGTGGGTGAGCGAACACGAGAAGGTAATGACTTCTACTACGAGATGCAGGAATCCGGTGTAGTAAACATCGAGAACCCCAGCGAGTCCAAAGTGGCGATGGTCTATGGCCAGATGAACGAGCCGCCCGGAAACCGACTGCGCGTGGCCCTGACCGGTCTGACCATGGCAGAGAAATTCCGCGATGAGGGCAAAGATGTACTGCTGTTCGTGGATAACATCTACCGCTACACCCTCGCCGGTACCGAGGTATCTGCACTGCTGGGCCGTATGCCATCAGCGGTGGGTTATCAGCCGACTCTGGCCGAGGAAATGGGGGTACTGCAAGAGCGTATCACCTCCACCAAAACGGGATCTATTACCTCCGTTCAGGCGGTTTATGTTCCCGCTGATGATTTGACTGACCCGTCGCCAGCAACCACCTTTGCCCACTTGGATTCCACCGTGGTACTCAGCCGTGATATCGCCTCCAAAGGTATCTATCCAGCGGTTGATCCTCTGGACTCCACCTCCCGGCAGCTCGACCCACTAATTATTGGTCAGGCCCACTACGAGGTGGCCCGCGGCGTGCAATCAGTGTTGCAGCGCTACAAAGAGCTAAAAGATATCATCGCTATTCTAGGTATGGACGAATTGTCTGAAGAAGACAAGTTAGCCGTAGCCCGTGCCCGGAAAATTGAACGCTTCCTGTCCCAGCCCTTCCATGTTGCTGAAGTATTTACTGGGTCGCCAGGCAAGTACGTATCACTCAAAGATACCATCGCCGGCTTTGAGGGCATTCTCAACGGTGAATATGACCATCTGCCCGAGCAGGCGTTCTACATGGTTGGCTCCATCGAGGAAGCCACTGAAAAAGCAAAAACCCTGTAAACCATCGAAGGGTATAGAGTATGGCCACAACAGTACAATGTGATATCGTCAGCGCCGATGAGTCCCTGTTCTCCGGTCCCGTTGAAATGGTGGTCGCCACCGGATCACTGGGTGAACTGGGAATAAACCCCGGCCACGCACCGCTGTTGAGTGACCTCAAGCCCGGTCCGGTGCGGGTAATCAAACAGGCGGGTGACGAAGAGCTGTATTATCTCTCTGGCGGCTATCTGGAAGTGCAGCCCAACTCCATATCCATTCTCGCCGATACCGCGGTGCGTGCCGACGATATCGATGAGGCCGCCGCTGCTGAGGCAGTCAAAGCCGCAGAGCAGGGTCTGGCCAATCAGAATGGTGAGATCGAGTACTCAAAGGCGGCGACTATGCTGGCCGAGGCCACCGCCCAGTTGCGCACCGTGCAAACGCTGCGCAAAAAGCTTGGCGGCTAACAGTAAACAAGGGAACTGCAGGGCACGGAAGAGAATCGTAAAAAGGGTGGCATAGCCGCCCTTTTTTTATGGCCTTAGAATCCCTTTGCACTTGAGCTGGAGGACAATAAACAGTAACTTAGGCCTGTTTGATAGCTCGCAAAGTTGAGAAATGGAATAAATACCATGCAAAACACGGACATTGTGATTCTCGCCGCCGGCCGAGGCACCCGCATGCGATCCGCGCTTCCCAAGGTGCTGCACCGGCTGGCGGGGCGGCCGCTGTTGTGCCATGTTCTCAGTGCCGCCACCACAGTTGCCAATGCCAAAACTATCGTGGTCACTGGCCATGGCGCCGATCAAGTGGAGCGCACCCTAGGTGATGCCGCCAACCAATATGTCAAACAGCAGCAACAGCTGGGTACTGCCCACGCAGTGCAATGCGCCCTGCCCCATCTCAGGGATGACGCCCGAGTTTTGGTGCTGTACGGCGATGTACCGCTGATCACTCCCCACACCATCGACCTGATGCTGGAAACCGTCACAGATAAGCAGATGGGATTACTTACCGTGGAATTAGAGGATCCCAGCGGCTATGGCCGCATAGTGCGCGACGCCAGCAAACAGATTGAAGCCATTGTCGAACAAAAAGATGCCAGTCCAGAACAGCTAAAAATAAATGAGGTCAACACCGGCGTGATGGCCCTAACCACCGAGCAACTGCAGCGCTGGCTGCCATTAATTGACAACCAGAACGCTCAGGGGGAATACTACCTGACGGATTTAATCGCCATTGCGCGACAGCAGGGTGTTGCGGTAATCGCTGTTCAACCCCAATCAACCACCGAGGTAGAGGGTGTGAATAACAGACAACAATTGAGTCAATTGGAACGGGCCCACCAACAGCAAAAGGCGGAAGCGCTGATGGACAGCGGCACCAGTCTCGCCGATCCTCAGCGCTTTGATCAGCGCGGCGAACTGAAAGCGGGCACCGACAACTTTATCGATATCAACTGCATTTTCGAGGGCGAGGTAGAACTGGGTTCCGGTGTGACCATTGGACCCAACTGCATTATCAGCGATGCGGTAATTGGTGACGGTGTAGAAATTAAAGCCAACAGCGTGATAGAGGGCGCACAGATTGGTGCCAACGCGGTTGTGGGCCCCTTCGCCAGAATTCGCCCCGGCACCCAGTTGGGTACCAATACCAAAGTGGGCAACTTTGTCGAGATCAAAAAATCCAGTCTGGAGAGTGGCAGCAAAGTAAACCACCTCAGCTATGTGGGCGACGCCCAGTTGGGGCAGGGCGTGAATATAGGTGCTGGCACCATTACCTGCAACTACGACGGCGCCAACAAACATCCAACCCAGATTGGCGATAACAGCTTTATCGGCTCCAACAGCACACTGGTAGCTCCCCTTAAGGTTGCCAGTGACAGCTTTGTCGGTGCCGGCAGTACAGTCACCAAGGATGTGGATGCCGAGACGCTGGCAGTGGCCAGATCTAAACAGCGCAATATCAAGGGTTGGCAGCGGCCCAGCAAAAAAACGGACTAAATTATGTGTGGAATTGTCGGCGCAGTCGCCCAGAGAAATGTCACTAAAATCCTGATCGAAGGGCTACACCGCCTAGAGTACCGCGGCTATGACTCCGCAGGGCTGTCCCTGATCAATGCCCAGGGCAAGCTTGACACGGTAAAGACTGCCGGCAAGGTGGCAGAGCTGGAAGCGGCAGCCAGTGCTAAGCAGATTGCCGGCCATACCGGGATTGCCCACACCCGCTGGGCGACCCACGGCAAACCCAGCACCCAGAATTCCCACCCTCACAATTCCGGCCCGATCTCGGTGGTTCACAACGGGATTATCGAAAATCACCAGTCACTCAAACAGGCATTAATTCGTGATGGCTACCAATTTATCTCCGATACCGACACAGAGGTTATTGCCCACCTTATTCACAGCTATATCAAACAGGGGCTGGATCTAAAAAGTGCGGTTCAAGCCACCATTGAGCGCCTTGAGGGCGCCTATGCTCTGGGGGTGATTAGCGAACTGCAACCCCAGACCCTGATTGGCGCGCGCAGTGGCAGCCCACTGGTTCTCGGGGTGGGCATTGAAGAGCAGTTTATCGCCTCCGATCAAATGGCGCTGCGGCAGGTCACCGACCGCTTTATCTTTTTGCAGGAGGGCGATCTGGTAGAAATCACCGATCAGGGTTTTGCCCTATTTGATCAGCGTGGTCAGGCGGTAGAGCGATCCCTTGAAGAATTGTCAGAGGGCGATCAGGTTGCTCACAAGGGTGGCTACCGACACTTTATGCAGAAAGAGATTTTTGAACAGGCGTCGGTATTGGCCCATACCTTCGAGGGACGAATCGGCAGAGAGTCTATTCACGAGGCGATCTTTGGCTATCAAGCTGAGGCGATTTTCCAGCAGGCCAAAGGGCTGCATATTGTCGCCTGTGGCACCAGCTACCACGCCGGTCTGGTAGCCAAATACTGGCTCGAAGACTACGCCGGCCTGCCCTGTCAGGTGGAGGTGGCCAGTGAATACCGCTACCGCAGCGTCGCCGTGCCCGACAATACCTTATTTGTGACTATCTCCCAGTCCGGTGAGACTGCCGACACTCTGGCCGCCTTGCACAAGGCCAAACAGAGTGGCTATCTGGGATTTTTAGCCATCTGCAATGTGGCCAACAGCTCATTAGTTAGGGAATCGGATATCTCATTGATGACCATGGCTGGCCCCGAGATTGGTGTGGCGTCCACCAAAGCCTTTACCACCCAGTTGGTCGCCCTACAATTGCTCAGCACCGCAGTGGCCAAATACAATGGTCTGGATAGCAAGCGGGAGAAACAGATAGTTAAAAGCCTGCATCAACTGCCCCAACTCTGTAAGGCGGTATTAAAGCTGGATCCTATTATTGAGCGGGTCAGTCAACACTTCGCCAATAAACACCATGCCCTGTTCTTAGGTCGCGGCGAACAGTACCCCATCGCCCTCGAAGGTGCCCTCAAACTCAAAGAGATTTCCTATATCCATGCTGAGGCCTACCCCTCTGGTGAACTCAAGCACGGGCCGCTGGCGCTGGTGGATGAGGATATGCCAGTTATCGCCGTGGCACCCAATAACGAACTCCTAGAAAAATTAAAATCCAATCTCCACGAAGTGCGCGCCCGGGGTGGCGAACTGTTTGTATTTGCCGACCGCAAGTCCGGATTTGCCAGCGAGCCGGGAATAACCGTGATCGATATGCCCCATGTGCCCAGCAGCCTTGAGGCAATTATCTACACCCTGCCGCTGCAGCTGCTCTCCTATCATGTGGCTATCCTTAAGGGTACCGATGTGGATCAGCCGCGAAATTTGGCTAAGTCGGTTACTGTTGAATAGTTCTACAGATGGGCATCGGTAACGGCTTACTAAGATTAATTAGATTCGTATATCAAATCCATAATAGCCTTTGAATTTTCACTTAAATACGGATAGAAACTTTTTATAAGAAGATTAATGCCTTTTTTTCTTAGGTATAAATTGGATTTGGAAGGATATTTTTTCATAGAGTAATCCAACCAATGCCTTCCAATTATTAACGATATTTCTACAACACTGTCTATATCGTCATCTTGAAGAAGTAATACCCCAAGATTTCTTGCATGAATGATTGTTTTCTTTGCCCAACTATCTATTTCAGCATTTATATCCATTAATTGTTTGTGAAGTTTAGGGTTGTCACTTGAAAATTGCTCAAAGGAATCCCGCATAAGATATCTGTAATCCCAAAGAACTTCATAAATGCTAAACAGTCCTAGTATTAAATCTTTTGGGTCATTATTTTCTGAATGAACTCGTTGTTTATTAAACGATTGCAGAAATTGTTCTACATGAACTGAAACCAAATCATTCTTTGAGTTAAAGTGATACCAAAGCGAACCCTCAAGAACATCTGATTTTTTTGCAATCAAGTTAGTGGTTGATGATTCAAAAGTATTTTCGTTAAAAAGAGATAAACTCTCTTGAACTATTTTTTCTCTAGTCTTCATATTTTAAAGCGGCCTACGGTAAAACATATCGATGATTGGCGTTTCTTTTCTTCTCATGCTTGGTTCTATTTTTCCAAATAGTTTTCTGTAATTATAAAAGGGTATTCTTGGAAATAGATGATGAATTGCATGTAAATTTTGTTGGAAAATAAAATTTTCAGTCCATTGTATTGGCAACAATTGTATAGTCGTATCCCTCCATCTCTCTGTATTTTTGTAAGGTTTATGAGGCAAATAACTCAAAAGATAAATGGTTAAAAAAGCACCACCAAACCATCCAAAAAACAAAACAGGAATGCTAATTAATCCTGTAAAAAAAACAAAAGAGAGTCTCCAGCCCAGGCTAAAAGCAATTTCTGCTTTGGTGTAATTATTCATTACAAAAGTATTCTGTGTTTTGATAACTTGAATTGTTGATTTGTAAAAATGCGTTGGCGACTTGAATAAGTTTTGAATATGAACATCAGGGTCATCATTCGTATTTGTGTGTCTGTGATGGGCAAAGTGTTCTTTTTGATGAGAGGTAAAGGGTATGGCAATGATAGACCCCATTAGATAGCCGATTGCCTTATCTAACCACTTAAGTGTTTTATTATATCCCCCAACATTTCCATGCACTGCTTCATGCATTGGCGTATAGGAGGCGAATGTTAAAATTCCAAGCAGAGGAGTTGCAATGAATGGCGATAAAACGCCATTTGTAAATAAAACCAAAACACCTATGTATAAACAAAGCACTGAAATTGCTAAACCAATTGTTGGGAGCGCAATCGTGCCGGAATATTGTTTAGCAATCCTAGCTGCTTCTCTATCTAAAATTTTGTCTATATCCATATCTACGTAACCTCCTAATTTGGGCATTCACCCAAATTATATTGGGTAAATACCCAAATAGTCAAGCAACTCAGGAAACTTGAGCTTCATAGCTTGATCTTGAGAAATGACTTTAAAACCATCCCGCCACGAGTTGAGTATTTGCTTATAGATTTTAGGCAGTCTCTATCTGGGATAATCAATATCTTGGCGAAAAAATAAAGAACAAATAATCGAACTGTTAGAATAAATAATGCACACTTAACCCTATGCTTAAAAAGCCCTTTTGCTATACGATTGTCCTTCTAACTGCCTGTGGCGGTGGATCCAGTGCACCCCAAAATACCGCACCTGAACTAGTTGCTCCAAAAGACTATTCAATTGATGAAAATACCACTGAAGTTGCAAGATTTAAGGCCAGCGATGCCGAGGGAGATACCCTGACCTATTCGATCAGCGGCGCTGATGCCTCGCTGTTATCCATAGATGCAGCTTCAGGTGTGCTCACTTTCCAAGCGTCGCCAGATTATGAAGATCCCCAAGATAATAATTCAGCCAATATTTATAGCCTCACAGTGTCCGCCTCAGATGGACAGCTATCGTCATCATTGGCAATAGTAATTAGAGTTAATAATGTCGATGAGGGTTTGGGCGGGCTGAATATGTTGCTGATGGGCAATAGTTTTTTCAGACCCTATGCTGAAAGACTGGAAGAATTGGCAGTGGATGCGGGCTACCTGGAGCATAGAGACAGGCGTGTGACAAGAGGGGGCCAGAATGGCACGCCTGTTGGTTTATGGAACAATGCAGATACCAACGCTGAAATAAAAGGCATTCTCGATGCGGGCAATATTGAAATTTTTGGCATGACAGGTAATTACAATCCAGACAACCCTACACAGGGGTTTTCCGAATGGATAGCTTATGCGCTGCAGAACAACCCCAATATCACCGTATTTATATCGATTCCGCCATTTGATTTTCCAGCAGATTGGCAACAGAGAGCGGAAGACTTAGATGCTGACAGCATTGAAGAAGTCTATGCAGTATTTGTTAATGATTATATCCATAAAACCTTGATAGATCAGCTGCGCGTCGAGTTCCCCTCCACAAAGATTTTCTCTATTCCAACTGGATGGGCAACTTTTGAGTTGGCAGCAATGCATAAAGACAATTTATTGTCAGATAATATTTCTTTGTTTGGGTCCTTTGAAAATGGGATTTTTACCGATGAAAAAGGCCATCAGGGTAAGATTGTTGCCTATACCGGCACATTGATGTGGTTGAATGGTCTGTACCAAGTCAATCTGAGAACTGATGATTTTGAAACTGGGTTTAGCACAGATCTACACAGTATTGCTGAAGAAATTATGAACAGCCATGATCCGGGTTACAGTCACTATTAAAGGTTGGTGGCAGGCTAGGTAGGCACTGAGACTGCCAGCATATACAAAAATCAATGACTGCGCAGTGATGACAGTCCAACCTGCAACTGTTGCAGATGCTCTTGTAACTGCGGACCCTTTTTCTGAGCCACACCAATTGCCAATACATCAATCACCGTGAGATGGGCAATCCGCGAGGACAGCGGAGTATAAATCTGAATATCCTCCTTGGCGTCTATCTCGATAGCAATACTGGCATTGCGTGCCACTGGGGTGCCACTGGGCGCCAGCGCAATCACTATGCCCCCCGCGCCTTTAACTAACTCCATAGAATCCAGCAGCGCCTGAGTGCGTCCGGACTGGGAGATGGCAATCACCACATCATTGGCCTGTAGTGAGGTGGCCGACATATTTTGCAGATGGGGATCGGAGTAGGCGGCGGAGGTAATCTGTAGCCGGAAGAACTTGTGCTGGGCATCAAAGGCCACTGCCGCCGAGGCGCCAAAGCCATAGAACTCAACCCGCTTGGCCGCGCAGATGGCCGCCACCGCGGCCTCAAGGTTTTCCAGTACTAGGCGTTCGCGCACTTTTAATAGACTGTCTACCGTGGAGTCGAAAACCTTGTGGGTATACTCTCGAGTGGAGTCGGTATCGGTGACCGCGATCTGACCATAACTGGGGCTGGAGGCCAACTGCTGGGCCAGCGCCAGCTTAAAATCCTGAAAGCCCTCACAGCCCACAGCGCGGCAAAAGCGCACCACCGTGGGTTCGCTGACGGTAGCCTGTTGCGCCAGATCAACAATACGCATATGGATAACCCTGAGGGGATTTTTCAGAACAAATTCCGCGACTTTGCGTTCAGATTTGCGCAGGTCAGACAGGGCATCGCTGATGGCTTGGGTGATTTCTGCAGGTTTCATGGCAATAAACGGTTAAAATTTGTAAAAAATTTACAAGAAAACCGGATAAAAAGCCAGTTTTGTAGTAAAAAATGATGTATTTAACAATATTTAACCCACTACTTTAAAAACTAATCGGCCCCGAAAAGACCCTTTTTTAGACATGACTTGCTAGAATAGGTGCTATGGATGTAACCCCAATTCTCAATCAACTCAATCCCACCCAAGAGCAGGCAGTTACCAGTGACCAACAGCATCTGTTAGTACTGGCCGGTGCTGGCAGCGGCAAAACGCGGGTGCTGGTGCATCGCATCGCCTGGAAGATTCAGGTGGACAACCTCTCGCCCTACAGTATCTTGGCAGTTACCTTTACCAACAAGGCTGCGCGCGAGATGCGCGAGCGCATTGACGCCCTGTTGGGTATGTCACTGCGCGGTATGTGGGTGGGCACTTTTCACGGCTTGGCCCACCGTTTGCTCAAGGCACACTGGCGGGATGCCAAGCTGCCGGAGAACTTCCAGATACTGGATTCCGATGATCAGCTCAGACTGATTAAGCGGGTGATGCGCGCCATGGATCTGGATGAGCAGCGCTGGCCACCCAAGCAGGCTCAGTGGTGGATCAACGGGCAGAAAGACGAGGGTCTGCGAGCCGCCCATATTCAGGAGACCGGCGATCCCTATGTCACCACCCTGCTGGCAATTTACCGCCAATACGAAACGCTCTGCGAGCAACTGGGGGTAATTGATTTTGCTGAACTGTTACTGCGGGCACTGGAATTGTGGAAGCATAATCCCGAGGTGCTGGCCCACTATCAGCAGCGGTTTCGACATATCTTGGTCGATGAGTTCCAAGATACCAATGCGGTGCAATACGCCTGGTTGAGACTACTGGCGGGCGATGTCAGCGATGTCACCGCAGTGGGCGACGACGATCAGTCGATCTATGGCTGGCGCGGAGCTAAGGTGGAAAATATCCTTAGCTACGAGCGCGATTTTTCGGATACCCAAACAGTCAAGCTGGAGCAGAATTATCGCTCCACCTCAAATATCCTGACTGCGGCCAATGCGGTAATCGCCAAAAATAGCGGCCGGTTGGGCAAAGAGCTGTGGACCGAGGCCGGTGAGGGAGAGCCCATCGCCCTGTACGCCGCATTTAATGAACACGACGAATCGCGCTATATAGCCGATCGTCTGGCAGCTTGGATAGCCGATGGCAATCGCCGCGATGATGCCGCGGTGCTGTACCGCTCCAATGCCCAATCGCGGGTACTGGAGGCGGCGCTGTTGCAGGCGGATATCCCCTACCGTATCTACGGTGGCCAGCGCTTTTACGAGCGTTTGGAGATAAAAAATGCCCTCTGCTATCTGCGGCTAATGCTGAACTGTCACGACGATGTAGCCTTTGAGCGCGTAGTCAATGTACCGGCTCGAGGGATTGGCGATCGCACCTTGGAACAGATTCGCCTGTCGGCGCGCCGGCAGGACAGCTCCCTGTGGACTGCGGCCAGCCAGATGATTAGTGAGCAGACATTGACTGCGCGCGCAGCCAATGCAGTAGCTGGTTTTATCCAGCTGATCAATGAAATGAGCGGTCAACTGGATGAACTGCCGCTGGTGGAACAGGCAGAAAATGCCATCCAGCGCAGCGGATTGATTGAGATGCATCGCCGCGAGAAGGGCGAGCGCGGCCAGGCGCGGGTGGAAAACCTCGAGGAGCTGGTCAATGCCTGCAGAAATTTCGAACCCGAGGACAGTGCCGCACCGGCGCTGCCACAATTTATCGATCAGGTGGCGCTGGACGCCGGAGATCGACAGGCCGATGAGAATCAAGATGCGGTGCAATTGATGACCTTGCACAGCGCCAAAGGGCTAGAATTTCCGCTGGTATTTATCGCCGGTATGGAGGAAAATTTGTTCCCTCACAAGATGTCTATCGACGAGCCCGGGCGTTTGGAAGAGGAGCGTCGCCTCGCCTATGTGGGCATGACTCGCGCTATGCAGAAGCTCTATCTGACCTTTGCCGAAAGTCGTTCCACCTACGGCAGCGAGTCCTTTAACCCCCTGTCGCGCTTCGTCCGAGATATTCCCCAACAGGTACTAGAAGAGGTCAGATTACAGAATACCATTGCCCGCCCCACTAGCTATGCGGCACCGCGCAGTAGCGATGAGGGCAGCAATACCGGATTCCAATTGGGGCAGCAGATTAGGCACCCGGTCTACGGCGAAGGGGTGATTTTGAACTTTGAGGGCAATGGCCCGAGAGCTCGGGTACAGGTGGGGTTTGAACAGGTTGGCACCAAGATTTTAATTCTGGCATCGGCCAACCTAGAAGCAGTCTAAAGCGATCACAGCGGATTAGAGAAAAGAAAGAGCAAATAAGAGGGAAAACAGATGAGACAATTATTTTGTGCAGCACTAATCATGTTGCTGGTTGGATGTGGGGCGCAGAACACAGAGACCACAGCCGATAAGGGAGCTAACCAACAGACCTACCAGTGGAAGTTGGTCACCACTTGGCCTAAGAATTACCCTGGTTTGGGCACCGCCCCGGAGAACTTTGCCAAAAAAGTGGCGGCCATGAGCAATGGTCGGCTGCAGATAAAAGTCTATGGCGCCGATCAGTTGGTGCCGGCCTTTGAAGTGTTTGATGCGGTCTCTCAGGGCACAGCACAAATGGGCCACGGCGCCGCCTACTACTGGACCGGAAAGGCCAGAGCGGCGGTATTCTTCACCGCTATCCCCTTCGGTCTCAACGCGCAGGAAATGAATGCCTGGCTGCACTACGGCGGTGGTCTAGAACTGTGGCGGGAGCTATACGAGCCATTTAACCTGGTACCCTTTGCCGCCGGTAATACTGGGGTGCAGATGGCCGGTTGGTTCAACCGTGAAATCAATTCCATGGAGGATATTAAAGGGCTAAAAATGCGCATCCCCGGGTTTGGCGGCGATGTGATTACCCGCGCCGGCGGGATCTCGGTCAATATCCCCGGCGGTGAGCTCTACACCTCCATGCAAACCGGAGTTATTGATGCCACAGAGTGGGTGGGGCCCTACAACGATTTGGCTTTTGGCCTGCACCAGGTGGCCAAGTATTACTACTATCCGGGCTGGCACGAACCCGGCCCATCCCTAGAATTAATTGTTAATAAACAGGCTCTCGAGGCCCTGCCGGATGATCTGCAGGCGATTGTCGAGACCGCGGCTAGAGCGGTCAATCAAGATATGCTGGACGAGTACACCGCGCGCAACAATCGAGCCCTTGAGGAGTTGGTGAAAGTCCACGGCGTTGAACTCAGACAACTGCCCGATGAGGTGCTGGCTAACTTGCGCGCCATCTCCCAGACTATTGCCGAGGAGATGGCGGCTGACAATCCGCTAGCCAAACGCATAGCCGACTCAGTGGCCGCTTTTAAACGGCAGGCGACCGCTTATCACCGTATCTCCGAAGAGGCCTACTACTGGGCGCGCAGTGAAAAATGACCGATGCTGTAGATAGGTGAATAGCTCTAGAGATCGAGAAGTGTCTGCAGTGGAATAAGCATAAGAAGATTGTCTAATTGCGCCAAAATGTCGGCGTAAACAGCACTAGCAGGGTAAAGATTTCTAACCGGCCCAGCAACATACCCCAGCACAGCACCCATTTGGCAAAGCTGCTGATATCGCCGTAGTGGGTGGCCACTGCGCCCAGCCCCGGGCCCAAGTTGTTGAGGGACGCGGCGGTGGCCGACCAGGCACTGGTATAGTCCAGTCCCGAGGCCAACAGCAGCAGCACCATCAGATAGAAGATTGCCAGATAAACCCCTATAAATGCCCAGATAGCGTCAACTACCCGCTCGGAAACGGCACGGTTTTTAATTTTGATTGGCATCAGTGCATTGGGATGAACTAGGCGGTAGATTTCGCGAACCCCCTGCTTCACAAGGATCAGCATACGGCCGATTTTGATACCGCCGCCAGTGGAGCCGGCGCAGGCGCCAAAAAAAGACAGTATCAAGAGGAAGAAGGGTAAGAAGCTTGGCCAGCTGTGAAACTCACTGGTAGTAAAGCCGGTGGTGGTCATAATAGAAATTAACTGAAATGCTCCCTGACCGATACTTTCATTCCAGTCATAGGTGCCGCTGTAGTAGAGGTATAAGCAAGTCACTAAAATGCCTACAACCATCAGCACTAAATACATGCGCGCCTCGGGATCGCGCATATAGAATCCAAAGCGCCGGCTGTGCCAAGCATGAAAGTGCAGGGCAAAATTTAAACCGGCGATTATCATAAAGAAACTACAAATCGCCATAATTAGCCCGCTATCGTAAAAGCCGATGCTGGCATCATGGGTTGAAAACCCGCCGATTGCCACCGTGGAAAAGCTGTGACCTATGGCATCAAAGCCGCTCATTCCCGCCGCCCAGTAGGCCAGCGCACAGGCTGCAGTCAGTGCCAGATAAATTTTAAACAGTGCCTTGGCGGTCTCGGTGATCCGCGGTGTCAGCTTGCTGTCTTTGACCGGGCCGGGGGTCTCGGCGCGGTAGATCTGCATACCGCCGACGCCGATCATTGGCAGAATTGCCAGGGCGATAACCACAATGCCGATGCCTCCCAGCCACTGCAACTGCTGGCGGTAGTAGAGTATGGATTTGGGCAGTTGGTCGAGGCCGGAGATTACGGTGGCGCCAGTGGTGGTTAGGCCGGATACAGATTCAAACAGTGCATCGATAAAACTTAGGCTCAGGGCATCGGACAGAATTAACGGCAGAGTGCCAAAGGTGCTGAGCACCAGCCAGAACAGTACGGTGACCAAAAATCCGTCTCTAGTTCTCAATTCGCCGGCCTGTTGTTTTGATGGCAGCCAGAACAATAAGCCAGCTGATAGGGTAATCCCAAAACCCACCAAAAAGCCCTGATAGGTATTCTCGCCGTAGAGATAGGCGACGATTAAAGGCGTCAACATAGTGAAGCTAAAGATCATCAGCATTACGCCGAGTACCCGAGCTATGATGGCAAAGTGCATACTGATTTCAACGCTAGAAGAAGTTGAACCCGACCGAGAACAGTTTCTCGACCGCTTTGGTGTTCTGTTTATCGACCACAAATACAATCACATGGTCGCCACTTTCAATTACCGTGTCGTGATGGGCAATAATCACTTCGCCATCGCGCACCAGTGCGGCCAGTGTGGCCCCCGGGGGTGATTTAATATCTTGAATAGCGCGACCCACTACCTTTGAGCTCTTGTGGTCGCCATGGACAATCATTTCCAGGGCCTCGGCGGCGCCGCGGCGCAGGGAGTGAGCACTCTCGGTATCGCCCTTGCGCACATGGGCCAGCAGTGAGCTGGTGGTGGCCTGTTGGGGCGATATCGCCACATCGATTTCGCCGCCCTGCATCAGATCTGCATAGATCGGGTTATTGATCAGCGTCATCACCTTTTTTGCACCCAATCGCTTGGCCAACAGCGAAGCCATAATATTGGTCTCATCGTCGTTGGTGAGGGCCAAAAACACATCGGTCTTATCGATATTTTCACTAAGTAACAGTTCTTGGTCTGTTGCCGAACCCTGCAGCACCACCGATTTGTTGAGCTTTTCGGCGAGGAACTTGGCCCGATCTCCGGTGTGCTCGATAATTTTGATATTGTAGTTGGCCTCCAGGGCGCGGCAGAGGCGGTAGCCAATATTGCCGCCGCCGGCAATCACCAGTCGATGATAGGGTTTTTCAACACGCCGCAGCTCGCTCATTACCTTGCGAATATTTTTCTTGGCGGCGATAAAAAATACCTCATCGCCATCCTCTATCACTGTGTCGCCCTCGGGAAACAGCGCCCGATCGCGGCGATAGATGGCCGCGACCCGTGCATCAATATTCGGCATATGTTCCTTCAGCGTGCGCAACTCCTGTCCCACCAGTGGGCTGTTGGCAACCGCTCGCAGTGCCACCAACTGAATAACCCCATTGGCAAAATCCAGCACCTGAAGCGCTCCGGGCTGTTCGATCAGCCGGCAAATATAATCGGTTACCACCTGCTCCGGCGTGATCATCACATCCACCGGCATATTTTTGTCGTTGAACAGGCTGTCTTTATATTTGGGATTGGTGTAATTGGGTGCCCTGACTCGGGCTATCTTAGAGGGGGTGTGAAACAGCGAGTGGGCAACCTGACAGGCGATAATATTGAGCTCGTCACTGCTGGTCACAGCGACGATCATATCCGCATCCTCGATGCCAGCCCTGACCAAAACATCCGGGTGGCAGCCGGTACCGGTAACCGTGCGAATATCCAGCCGATCTTGCAGCGAGTGCAGCACTGCCTGATCGATGTCGACAATGGTGATGTCGTTGTATTCTCTGGCCAAGTTCTCCGCCAGTGTAGCGCCAACCTGTCCTGCCCCTACGACGACTATTTTCATAATGGTCTCGCGTCTGTATTAGCCCCGTTTTTGCAACCGGGCGTAGTAAAACCCATCACTGCCATTCTCAGCTGGCAACAACTGCCGTCCATAATCCGTGACGTATCCCCAGTCCTGATCTATAGGCATAATCTCGGCATCGGAGTTGTCAGCCAAAAACTGCGCTATGACCTGATCATTTTCCCGCTTGAAAACTGAGCAGGTAGCATACACCAGGATGCCCCCGTCGCTCAGCGTTTTCCAGACCTTATTCAGCAAATCCTGCTGAATAAGGGTTAGCTTACCAATATCCGCGCCTTTGCGCAGTAATTTGATATCCGGGTGGCGACGAATTACCCCACTGGCGGAACAGGGGGCATCCAACAAAATGCGATCAAAGCACTGCCCATCCCACCATTGCGCCGTGTCGCCCACATCCGCAGTTAACAGCTGGGCGCTCAAACCCAGGCGCTGTAAATTTTCTCTGGTGCGCTGTAACCGTTGCTCTTCGAGATCGATAGCTACCAGGGCTTTAAGTTGCGGCTGTAATTCTGCAATGTGGCAGGTTTTACCCCCCGGCGCACAGCAGGCATCCAATACTCGCTGATCGGTCTGAAGCTCTAGCAGCGAGGCGGCCAGTTGGGCGGCCTCATCTTGCACACTGACTTGACCCTGCTTAAACCCGGGGAGATCCGCCACATCCAACGCCTTTTCCAATACCAAGCCCTGGGAGCTGTAATCGGTAGCACTGGCGGCCATCCCCAGATCGGCAAGGCGCTGTAAATAATCCTCGCGACTACAGCGCAGGGTATTCACTCGCAGCGTCATCGGTGCCTGCTGATTATTGGCGGCCATAATCTGCTCGGCAACCGCAGTGGACCAATCCTTTTCTAGCTCACTAATTAGCCACTGGGGGTGAGCCTGATGGAAAACCGGATTCTGCTGATGCTGTTCCAGCAGCGACTGTCTCTGGCGTTGAACCTTTCTCAACACGGCGTTGACAAAGCCCTTGGCCCACTGGCGGTTAAGTTTTTTGGTGCCGGCAACGGTTTCATTAATCACCGCGTGTTCAGCGATGCGCATATACAGTAACTGATAGATACCACAGGCTATCAGCGCCTGCAGGGGTAGTTCTTTCTGCTTGAGTGGTTTATCAATTAGCTGCTGGAGAATAATTTCGATTTGTGGGTACCAGCGCAGGGTGCCGAAACACAGCGCTTTAAGTAGCGCCTGATCACTGGGCTCTACCTGCTGTGCGTACTTGGGTAGCAGGGCTGACAGCGAGCGACCCCGCAGCACCTCGGCGATCGCCACCGCTGCTGCCACGCGGACATCCATGGTCACGCGGTCAACCATTGCTCAATCAAACCTTTTGCCGACGGCAAACAGATCGGCACGGGATTTTAAAATTTCCGATACCGGCATGCGCGCTTTGCCTGCCAACTGCATTTCGCTAATCAGTGTGCGTCCAGTTGAGCACTGGACCAACAGGCCGTCGGCGCCAGCGCGGACAATACCACCGGGGTCGCCGGTGGTCAGCTGATCTTCTACCTGTGCCGCCCAGACCTTTACTCGAGATCCTTCAAGCAGCGTGTAGGCAGCGGGAAAGGGGTTGAAGGCACGTATCCGGCGAGTAATAGCATCCGCTGAATCTGACCAGTTAATCAGCGCCTCAGGCTTGGTGATTTTAGCCGCATAGGTGCTCTGTTCCGAGTTCTGCGCAGTGGCCACTGCGACTCCAGATGCAATCTTATCCAGTGCCGATAGCAGTGCCGGGCCGCCCAGATCCGCTAGCTTCTGATACAGCGAACCACTGGTCTCATCGGCGGCAATAGCGCAGCTGGCAGTGGATATCATCGGGCCAGTGTCCAGCCCCGCATCCATCTGCATAATAGTTACCCCTGTCTGCCGATCTCCAGCTTCAATGGCGCGCTGAATAGGTGCTGCACCGCGCCAGCGTGGCAACAGTGAGCCATGCACATTAATACAGCCCAGTCTCGGGATATCCAAAATCGCTTGGGGAAGGATTAAGCCATAGGCCACCACCACCATCAAATCGGCGGCATAGCTGGCCATCAGCTGCTGTTGCTCGGGATCTTTGAGGGAAGCGGGTTGGAAAACCGGCAGCTGATGTTGCTCTGCCAACTGCTTGACCGCGCTGGCGGTGAGTTTTTTACCCCGCCCTGCGGGACGATCTGGCTGAGTGTAGACGGCGACAATTTCATGCTGCCCATTATCAATTATTGACTGAAGATGCGCGGCGGCAAAATCTGGCGTGCCAGCGAAGATAAGCTTCAATCTAGGTTCCTATGCCCGCTGCTTTTTAAGTTTTTTGCGGATGCGCTCGCGCTTTAGGGGAGACAGGTAGTCGACAAATAACTTGCCCTCCAAATGGTCAATCTCGTGTTGGATACAGACCGCTAGAAGTCCCTTGGCCTCCTCCTCAAAGGCTACGCCATCGGCATCCAGTGCGCGAATCATTACATGGGCGGGGCGTTCGACACTCTCATAGAAGCCCGGCACCGACAGGCAGCCCTCGTCATAGGGCACCGATCCCGGCGCCAATACCTCGATCTCTGGATTGATAAAAACTCGCGGCTGGTCGCGGTTCTCGGAGATATCCATAACAATAATGCGCTGCTGCACATCCACCTGACTGGCGGCCAAACCAATGCCCTGAGCCGCCTCCATAGTTTCAAACATATCCGCCACCAGTTTGCGTACATCATCATCCACCTCGGCCACTGGCGCCGCTTTAATCCGCAGTCGCGGGTTGGGATACTCAAGAATTGTCAATTTCGCCATAACAACAAGAACTCAATTAAATGCCCATAAAAAACTATCTAAACTCATTGGTCGAGACATAGAGCTAAAGCTTTAGCCGAAGATTATACACCAAGCCGTTGTTGTACAACCAAGCTGATGGTGAGTGATCTAGACTATTGGTTGCAATAGGAGAAACCATGGAAAAGAGCAATAACAGCGATGGATAGCGAAATTTTAAACCCGAACTTAAATTCTGACGATGAGGCCCACTGGGGTCTGATCACCCAACTCCTGCCAGAATGCAACAGTGCCCTGCAGCTTAAACTGTTGGGCGAGTTACACAGCTTTTGCGCTCTGCTCGATGGCCAACAAACTATGACTGATAATGCCCTCGATCAGCAATTGCAGCGCCTGCGACAACAGTATAGGCGCGGTGATTGGCAGTCCCAATACACAGCGATCAACAGGGCACTGACGGCCGCTGATGCTCAGGTGATTCCTATCACCGGTGAGGACTACCCGCCGCAACTCCAGCAGATCGCCAAGCCACCACCACTACTGTATCTGCGCGGCTCTCTAGAATCTCTGCATCTACCCCAGCTGGCGGTAGTCGGCAGTCGCCGTATGACCAAAGGCGGTGAAAACCATGCCCGCAGTTGGGCCACCTATCTGGCGGCCAATGGTTTTACCATCACCAGCGGCTTGGCGCTGGGCATTGATGGTGCCGCCCATCGCGGCGCGCTGGAATCCCCTAATGGCAAAACCATCGCCGTGATGGCTACCGGCATCGACAGACGCTACCCCGCGCGCCATGTGCAGCTTGCCGAGCAAATCGTTCAACGCGGCGGCGCATTAGTCACCGAATTCCCCCCTGGCACCCAGCCCAGACCCAGTCACTTCCCCCAGCGCAACCGCATTATCAGCGGTCTGAGTCTCGGGGTGCTGGTAGTGGAAGCGGCGGTAAAAAGTGGCTCATTAATTACTGCCAAATACGCGCTGGAGCAGAACCGCGAAGTGTTTGCCATTCCCGGCTCGATCAACAACCCCCAGAGCAAAGGCTGTCATCAGTTAATCAAGCAGGGTGCAACCTTGGTGGAATCTGTCGATGAAATTGTCCATGAGCTCCATGGCCCGCTGGGGGCATTGCGAGAACAGGTGCCCTCTCCGGAGTTGTCCGAGCCGTTACCAGAATTAAGTGACGAGGAGGCGCAATTGCTAGCGCAAATGGGCTATGACCCGATTCTGATTGACGATATTTGCAGCCCCTGGCCGATGGATAAACTATCTCAGCTTTTGGTTTCACTGGAGCTGAAGGGGGTTATTAGCAATCAGCAGGGTTACTTCCAACGAATGCTCTAAAAATGCACTTTTTTCGCGCTGGCGTTGTCACCCCCGTGCTCGACCCGTCATTTACTCAATGTAAACTCCGGCTCTGTGCGCGACGCTTCCTTGCCAGCACAAAAAAATCACTATTTTTACAGGCACCCGTACCCAATTCAATTTTTAAAAGGACTTAAAGTCAATGAGTGAGCAAAAATATAGCCCAATAGATAAAACTATATTAAAACCTGCCGAGGAAAATCCTTGGTATGTGCTGGCAACGATTTGTGATGAAGATCCAATTATGCCTGTTGAGGGAACAATGGAAATGCAGGTTGGTTTACACAGGCTTATGAGCAGAGATATCTGGAATGCTTGGGCTTTCTCAAAACTTAGGGATGAACAGAAAGTAATACTCAAGGATGAAAGACCAGACCTTATACAAGGTTTGCAAGACTGGGAAAAAATTTCAAAAGACACATATCAGAGGTTTAAAAGCTGTAAAAAATTATTTCCCTCTTTGGAGCAGGGCATAGTTTTCACAGAGATAGACTTTATTGAGGATACACGATTTGAAAATTTTATCTTCCCCTGTGATGTTATTTTCAATAAAGCAAAGTTCTCAGGGATTGCCAATTTTAATAACGCCATTTTTTTTGGTAATGCCATATTCAGAGACACAATTTTTTCAAAAGAGATAGATTTTTGTGAGGTAATTTTCTCTAAACGCTGTATTTTTAGGAGATCAATATTCTCTACGAACACATTTTTTACTCGTGCGGAATTTAATTTTGTTGATTTCATAGATACAGTTTGTGATAGCACTATTTTTTTTGTAGGAACAAAGTTCAATCATTTCAGTTACTTTGGTGATTGTGAATTCCACGGATCCTGTAGGTTGCGTGAAGCTAGGTTTGAAAAAGAATATCCAATATTTGAAGGCATAGTTTTGGATGAAAAAACTACTATCACAGCCAAAGAAGAATACTGGCCCGACCCCAAAAAATGTGAACAAAGTCCAGAGGAAGCTAGAGCTTCCTGTGAAGTATTACGCCACACATTAAATAATCAGGGCCTACCGGAACAGGCGCATTTCTTTTTTCGCCGTGAAATGCAGTTTGCCGGCAGGATAGGATCTTTATGGCAGCGACTGCCCTATAAATTATTTGGTTGGCTATCGAATTATGGTTATTCCATCTATCGTCCGGCTTTTGGGTTGATAGCGCTTTGGCTTGGATTTGCTTCAGTCTACAAAGTTTTTTCTAGCCTCACTTTCACTGAGTCTCTAGGGCTATCAATCGCCAGTCTATTCCAGTTTACTGGATGGCAGCGGGTGTATTTCTCTGAGTTAATGCAATGTTTACCTGTGTGGTTAAAGATTTTGGCCGGCTCCCAAACCATAGCAGGCATAGTGTTGCTTTTTTTATTGGGCTTGGGGCTGCGCAACCGCTTTCGCTTTAAGTAGACTTGTTAGCGACAGCATTTTATATAGCGAGCTTTTAACGCAAAGTATGGCTTTCCATATAGCTTCTCAGTAGCTTATTGATACGGGTCTGATAGCCCCGACCCTGGGACTTAAACCATATCAGCACATCGGTATCCAATCGCAGGGTGACCGGTTGTTTGGATGGCAGTTTAATCTCTACATGGGTAAAAAAGGCCTTTTTTCAGGCCCGACTAAATAGTGTTTCCGATTTATGAAGAACCACTCCAATTCTCCAGCATTAGAGGCCCATCAATGCGCTGAAAGTGCTTTATATTGTTGGTTACCAAGGTGGCACCGGCGGCCAGTGCTTGGGAGGCGATCATCATATCCATCTCACCGATAATTTGTCCCTGGGTGGTCAGTTGGTGGCGGATATCGGCATACTGATCGGCAGCGGGGGCATCCCACGGGAGTGTTCGAGGAATTTTTAAGAATTGATGTACTGCAACCTGCAGCCGATGATTGTCTGGTAGCTGTTTGAGTCCGTAGAGCAACTCGGCTCGAGTAATAGCAGAGATACAGACGCAATCCGCCGCTACCGCCATTAATTTACTCTCAAGCTCTGGTGATCTGCCTTTGATAATGTAACTTGAGATGTCTGTATCCAGCAGATAAAGCTCAGCCATCACTCTATGTTTCCAAATATATTTCGTTTGTCAGGCTTCCTATTCATTGGCCGTCTGGACATAAAACCATCTGAGCTGTCAGTGGACTGTACCAGCGCAAAGAAATCTCTCCAAGCGCTGGAGCCGGGGTGTGAAGATAAGACAACATCGCCTGTCTCGCTGTTGCGCGTTGCATAAACCTCTTTGCCCTCAAATCGAAATTCAGCCGGCAAGCGAACTGCTTGGCTGGCACCGTTTTTAAATAGTTTTGCAGTACGAGTTTCCATGGTGACTTCTCCAGAGAATATATACCATAGTATATACTAATAGGGAGAGCTTGTAAAAATATTCAATCGATATAACTGGCTTATCTAGCTTGTACCCCCTTGCGCGTGGCCCCAAGTTTCGGTAGTCTGCGCGCTTTTTACGGAGATCATTAACGCCATGAGCAAACCTTTTGTCGCTATCCTGATGGGTTCCGATTCCGACCTGCCGGTAATGGAAGCTAGCTTTGATATTCTTAAAAAGTTTGATATCCCCTTTGAGGTCAAAGTGACCTCTGCCCACCGCACGCCGGCTGCTACTCACGCCTATGTGACCGATGCCGATGCCCGCGGTTGCGCTGCCTTTATCTGTGCCGCTGGTATGGCTGCTCACCTCGCCGGTGCGGTCTCTGCCACGACACTTAAGCCAGTGATTGGGGTGCCTATCAATGGTTCTCTGGACGGTTTGGATTCTCTGCTTTCAACTGTGCAAATGCCCGGCGGTATTCCGGTTGCCACTGTGGCAATTGGCAAGGCTGGCGCTAAAAATGCTGCCTACTTAGCTGCGCAAATTATCGGTGTAGCCGATGCCGATATGCACAAAAAGTTGGTTGATGAGCGTGCCGCCAATGCCGAGGCCATCATTGCTAAAGATGCGGCTCTGCAGGAAAAGCTTAAAAATAGCTGAGTTTCTCAGTGATCAATTGGAGCCAGCACCCCAAGATTAATCTAGCGGTGCATACACTGTACCGACAGGGTGTGCTGGCCTATCCCACTGAAGCGATCTGGGGACTGGGCTGTGATCCGTTTTGTGAAGATGCGGTCAGCAGGATTCTTGCCCTCAAGGGTCGCGCCGAGCACAAGGGGCTGATACTTATCGCCCATCACTGGGATCAGTTTAAACCCTATCTGCAGGGCTTGGACAGTGCCCAGCTGAAGACCCTGCAGGCCAGCCGCGCCAAACCCACCACCTGGTTAATTCCCCACAATGGCACTGCCCCCCCTTGGGTGGTCGGCGACCATGACACCCTCGCAGTGCGAGTGACTGGCCACCCCCTCGCCGCCGGCCTGTGCCGCGCCTTTGGTGGCCCTCTGGTGTCTACATCGGCCAATCCCCAGGGATTGCCAGCGGCCACCAGCGGGTTTAAAGTAAGATGCTATTTTCCACAGGGCTTGGACTACCAAACTCCCGGCAGGGTCGGCGGTGCGGCCAGAGCCAGTGAAATCAGACATCTACTGAGCGGTGAAATAATCCGACAGGGCTAATGACAGTTAACAAAGATCTCGTAAAAGACTACTTGCTCGACCTGCAAGACAATATCTGCAGTGCCTTGGGCAACGAGGATGGCAGCGCCTGGCAGGAGGATAGCTGGCAGCGAGAGCAGGGTGGCGGTGGCCGCAGTCGCGTGATTGCCGAAGGCGCGCTGATTGAAAAGGGCGGCGTCAATTTCTCCCATGTCACTGGCGATCAACTGCCGGCATCTGCCACCGCCAATCGTCCCGAGTTGGCCGGTCGCAGCTTTGAGGCCATGGGCGTCTCTCTGGTTATTCACCCCCACAATCCCTATGTCCCCACTTCCCATGCCAATGTGCGTTTTTTTGTCGCTGAAAAGCCGGGCGCAGATCCAGTTTGGTGGTTTGGTGGCGGCTATGATCTCACCCCCTACTACGGTAATGATGAGGACTGTCAGCATTGGCATCGCACCGCAAAGCAAGCCTGCGATCCCTTTGGTGAGGATCTCTATCCGCGCCTAAAAGCTTGGTGCGATAAGTATTTCTACCTGCCCCACCGCAATGAACCACGGGGTATCGGCGGTCTATTTTTTGATGATTTTAATCAGCTTGGATTTGAGCAGAGTTTTGCCTTTATGCGCGCGGTGGGAGACAGTTACATTGAGGCCTATCTGCCGATCGTGCAGCGCCGCCGTCAGCAGCCCTTTGGCGATCGCCAGCGCGAGTTCCAACTCTACCGTCGCGGTCGCTATGTAGAGTTTAATCTGGTCTATGATCGCGGCACCCTGTTTGGCCTGCAAACTGGTGGTCGCACCGAATCTATTTTAATGTCCATGCCGCCCAGAGTGCGCTGGGAATACGACTGGCAACCGCAGTCCGACAGCCCCGAGGCACAGCTCTACCAACAGTACCTGATTGAGCGAGACTGGTTATGACCGATCAATACGCCGTGTTTGGCAATCCCATTGCCCACAGTCAGTCACCGCAGATTCACCGCCAGTTTGCCCAGCAAACTCAACAGTCGATGGACTATCAAAAGCAGTTGGTTGAGCGGGACGGGTTTGTCGCCGCTGCCGATGGATTTTTTGCCAATGGCGGTCAGGGTCTCAATATCACCACGCCGTTTAAGCAGGATGCCTTCGACTATTCCGCTAGCTATGCCCACAGCACCACTGAGCGTGCGCGCTGTGCCGGCGCCGTGAATACTTTGGCAAGACAGCCGGACGGCACTGTGTTGGGAGACAATACCGATGGCGTGGGCATGGTGACTGATATCGTGCACAATCTGGGTTGGGAGATTCGCCATAAGCGGGTGCTGATATTGGGTGCTGGCGGTGCGGTGCGCGGTGTTCTCGAGCCATTGTTGGCCGAGCAGCCCCAGCATATAGTGATTGCCAACCGCACGGTTGAAAAGGCGCTGCAGCTGGCAAAACAGTTTGCCGAACAGGGCTATCTATTGGGCTGTGGCTTGGATAGTTTGCACGGTCAGTCATTCGATCTGATTATCAATGCCACCAGTGCCCAATTGCAGGGACAGCTGCCGCAGTTGCCAGACAGTCTGATTGCCACAGATAACCCCGATCAGCAGGTTGCCTGCTACGATATGATGTACGGCGCAAAGCCCACTGCCTTTGTGGTCTGGGCACAGCAGCGCGGCGCTCTGGCCAGTGATGGTTTGGGTATGTTGGTCGAGCAGGCTGCGGAGTCTTTCGCCCTGTGGCGTGGGGTGCGCCCCCAGACCGCCGAGGTCATACAGTGGCTGCGCCAGCAAATCGGCAGCTAGCGCCTAGCTAGCTCACAGCCTCTGCCAGATATTGATCCTTCAGTTTGACATAATTCCCCGCTGAGTAGGCGAAAAACGTTCGCTCCTTGTCCGATAGTGGGCGCAACGGTTTGCAGGGGTTGCCCACATATACATAGCCACTGGCTAGGGTTTTCCCCGGCCCCACCACACAGCCGGCACCAACGATCACCTCGTCCTCAACCACTGCGCCGTCGTTGACGATTGCACCATTGCCCACCAGAATGCGATTGCCCAGGGTGCAGCCGTGCAAAATAGCGCCGTGCCCCACCACCACATCCTCGCCAATGGCCAGCGGATAGCCGCCGGGATTGTAGTCTGAGGGATGGGTGATATGTAGCACCGCGTTGTCTTGAACGTTGGATCGCGCGCCCACCGAAATACTGTGCATGTCCCCGCGAATAACCGCTCCAGGCCAAACCGAAACATCGTCGCCGAGGCTGACATTGCCGATTATTGTGGCCTGGGGATCCACATAGGTGCGATTACCGAGGGTCGGGGTTATGCCCCTAAAAGAACGAATTGAGTGATCCATGAAGCCTTCTCGTGTTTATAATGGGGGATGCTATGTATGATGCCTCCACTATTGTGACGACAGATCGATGACATTTTCAACCCAAAAGCGCTTTATCGCCGGTGTAGTTTGTCCCCAGTGTTCGGCGGTGGACAAGATCCGCGCCTTCAATGAAGAGGGTGTTGACTACCGAGAGTGCGTAAGTTGTGGCTTTAAAGATCAGATTCGCATCGCCTCTGCACCTCGAGAATTAAGTACCAGAGTCAATCAGCAGGAACTCGCTGAACAGCCGACCAAGATCAAATTTGTCGATCCCGAATAAATCGAACACCCTAAAATCCATAATGGCATTTAATCAGTATTGATAACGCAGATCAGTCGATAATACCGAGCTGTGATTAATGCTCCATCGGTGCGAGTCCCTATGCCAACCCTCTGCGTTGTCTATGCCAAACCGAAACCGAGCAGTCAAAACTCGACCCAATCGGGCTAGTGAAATCAACATAACTTTGGTATTATGCGCGCCTCAAACGGCTCGCCGGGTCCATCCCTGAGTTCTAATCGCGAAGGAAGATAGTTTTTCCTGAAATTACCACGGAGAAATACACAATGTTGAAAAGAGCGCAAGCACTTTTCTTGGGACGCCTAGGCGCGGTTTTCGCCCTAGCGGCTGCCGGTGGCACTAATGCCGATGGTTTGACCGGTCAGCTCAATATGCCTCAAGGAGTAACCGAAGTCAGCCAAGCGGCCTATGACATCCATATGATTATGATGTGGATCTGCACCGCCATTGGTGTGGTGGTGTTCGGTTTTATGTTCTATGTGATGTACGCCCACCGCAAATCTCGCGGCGCTGTGGCGGAAAACTTCCACGAAAATATAGTTGTCGAGCTATTGTGGACCATAGTACCCGCGCTTATCTTGATTGTTATGGCCATCCCCGCAACGACAGCGCTGTTAAAAGTCTACGATACAGAAGACGCTGAAATAGATATCAAGGTTACTGGCTACCAGTGGAAGTGGCAGTACGAATACCTCGGTGAGGGCGTCAAGTTTATGAGCGAACTGCGCACCTCCCAAGACGAGATTTACGGTCGGGAGCCCAAGGGTGAGCACTACCTGCGTGAAGTGACTGAGCCGCTGGTAATACCCGCCGGCAAAAAAGTCCGCTTCTTGGTCACCAGTAGTGATGTGATTCACAGCTGGTGGGTGCCTGATTTCGGTATCAAGCGCGATGCCATTCCAGGCCTGTTCACCACTGGCTGGGCCAAGACTGATCAGACCGGCGTCTATGTCGGCGAGTGCACCGAGCTCTGTGGTCAGGGTCACGCCTTTATGCCGGTAGTGGTCGAGGTCAAAGAGCAGGCAGAATACGACCAATGGTTGTCCGCCAAGAAAGCCGAAGCTGAAGAGTACGCCTCCACTATCGGTAAACAGTGGACAGATGAAGAATTGATGGTTCTGGGTGAGGAAGTCTACAACCGCTCCTGTGCTGCCTGTCACCAGGTAGATGGCACCGGCATATCAGGTGTGTTCCCAGCCCTCAAGGACAGCCCAATCGCCCTCGGGCCCAAAGAGGGGCACATAGCTATTCTTATCGATGGTGTTGCAGGTACTTCCATGCAGTCCTTTGCAGATCAACTCTCCGAAGTTGATATCGCAGCGGTGGTTCACTACGAGCGCAACGCCTGGGGCAACGATGTGGGTGATATCACTCAGCCCATCGAAGTCCTCAACTACAAACAAGGCCAATAGGGAGTAAACAATATGGCACATGGTCCCGCAACACTGGCAGATGGTTGGTTAAAATACGCCAGCCGATGGTTATACACTACCAACCATAAAGATATTGGCACCCTCTATTTATGGTTTAGCTTCGCAATGTTTATTCTGGGCGGCTCCTTTGCAATGATCATTCGCGCCGAGCTGTTCCAGCCCGGTATGCAGTTGATCAAGCCGGAGTTCTTTAACCAGATGACCACCATGCATGGGTTGGTTATGGTATTCGGCGCGATTATGCCGGCCTTTGTCGGCTTGGCGAACTGGTTGATACCGATGATGATCGGCGCGCCAGATATGGCACTGCCGCGCATGAACAACCTGAGTTTCTGGATTCTGCCCTTCGCTTTCGCCATTCTGGTAGCTACTCTGTTTATGGAGGGCGGCGGCCCCAACTTCGGTTGGACCTTCTACGCACCGCTGTCCACGACCTACGCGCCGGATAGCGTCAACTACTTTATCTTTGCGATCCATATTATGGGTGCCTCGTCGATTATGGGCTCCATCAATATTATTGCTACAGTGATGAATATGCGCGCTCCGGGCATGACCTATATGAAGATGCCCCTGTTTGTGTGGACCTGGCTGATCACAGCATTTCTGTTGGTCGCGGTAATGCCAGTTCTAGCTGGCGCGGTCACCATGATGTTGATGGATATCAACTTTGGCACCAGCTTCTTCGACGCTGCCGGTGGCGGTGACCCGGTATTGTTCCAGCACATCTTCTGGTTCTTCGGACACCCTGAGGTATATATCATTATCCTCCCCGCCTTTGGTGTGGTGTCGCAGATCATTCCCACCTTTAGTCGCAAACCACTGTTTGGCTACTCATCTATGGTTTATGCCACCGCGGCAATTGCCTTTATGTCCTTTATAGTATGGGCTCACCATATGTTCACAGTCGGTATGCCGATTGCCGGTGAGTTGTACTTTATGTACGCCACCATGCTGATTGCTGTACCCACAGGCGTTAAGGTGTTCAACTGGATCACCACTATGTACAAAGGTGCACTGACTTATGAGACGCCCATGCTGTTCTCCATAGCCTTTGTTATCCTGTTCACCTTCGGCGGCTTTACTGGGCTGATGTTGTCTATCGCCGCTGCCGATATGCAGTATCACGATACCTACTTTGTGGTCGCCCACTTCCACTATGTGATGGTTGCCGGCGCCGTGTTTAGTGGTACTGCGGCGGTCTACTACTGGCTGCCCAAATGGTGTGGAAAAATGTATGACGAAACCATGGGTAAGGTGCAATTCTGGATAGCCTTTATCGGCTTTAATATCACCTTTATGCCACAACACTTCTTAGGTCTGGCGGGTATGCCACGGCGCTACGCCGATTACGGCCTGCAGTTTGCGGATTGGAATATGGTTTCAAGTATCGGTGCCTTTATGTACGGTGCCGCGCAAATCCTATTCCTGTTCAATGTGGTTCGCACCATTACTCACGGCAAACCAGTGGATGATCCGCAGGTTTGGGAAGGTGCTGAAGGTTTAGAGTGGACCGTCGAGACCCCGGCGCCCTACCACACCTTTGCAACACCACCGCAGGTTAAATAAAGGTCGCGAATGGAAAAACCCCTTCGCCTACTACTGGCTAAACTCGTTGCCCTAGCGGCGGCCATGTTTGCATTCGCAATCTTTGTGTTACCGCCGCTCTACGACCTGTTTTGTGAAATAACTGGGATTGGCGGTAGGACAGGGGGCGTCTACGAAGCTGTAGAAGTGGAGATAGACGAATCTAGGCGTGTAGAGGTGCAGTTTGTGGCGGCCAACAATGCAGAGATGCCCTGGGACTTTTATCCCATGGAGCACCGAGTGGTGGTGCATCCCGGAGAGTCTCGAGCAGTGAGTTTTTTTGCTCACAACAAAACCGAAGTAGATATGATTGCCCAGGCAATCCCCAATGTGCTGCCCAATAACGCAGCCGATTACTTCCACAAAACTGCCTGCTTCTGCTTTGACAATCAGCCGCTGGCGGCGGGAGAGCAAGCAGAGCTGGGACTGGTTTTTATACTAGACCCAGAGTTGCCGGATAACGTGAACACGGTCACCTTATCCTACACACTTTTTGATATAACTGATCGCACAGTAGGGGCGATCGCACAAGCACAGTGATCTGCGCCAAGTAGAGAAAACGCAGTTACCAATACGGAGAACAGTGATGTCGACAGAGAGTAGTTATTACGTACCCGAGCAGAGTAAATTGCCCATAGTTACCGCAACCGGTATGGGTACCATTGCCTTTGGTGCGGCCAGTTGGGTAATAGAAGGTGGATCGCCAGTTATTTTTCTGATTGGCCTGCTGATAATGACCCTGGTTATGTACAAGTGGTGGAGTATCGTTATCGATGAAAATATGCGCGGTCTCGCCAACCATCAGCTCAAGCAATCCTATGTATTGGGTATGCTGTGGTTTATCTTCTCTGAAGTGATGTTCTTCGCGGCATTTTTTGGCGCACTGTTCTACGTGCGGGTGTTTGTCAACTCATGGATTGGCGGTGAGGCGGCTTGGGACTGGTTTGACAGTTCCCCCACCGATGCCTCGGCAGCCAATAATGAATTGCTCTGGCCCGGTTACGAAGCCCAATGGCCAGTAATGACTACCCCGGATCAGGCAGCCAATGGCGATGCAGCACGATTCACGGGTCCCGGTGAAAGCATGAGCTTCCCGGGCTTAAGTGGATTGCTGTCCTGGCTACCGCTGTGGAACACGGTAGTGCTATTGACCTCAAGTGCTACGGTGCATGTCGCCCATACGGCGTTGAAAAACAATGATCGCAAAAAGTTCAATACTTGGTTGGGCATTACCGTTGCTCTGGGTATTATCTTTCTGTTCCTGCAAGCCGAGGAGTATATCCACGCCTATCAGCATTTGGGGCTAACCCTTGAGAGCGGCATCTACGGAACCACCTTCTTTATGCTCACCGGCTTCCACGGTTTCCATGTAACCATGGGTACTTGCATGCTGTTAATTCAGTGGCTGCGAGGGCTCAAAGGGCACTTCAGTCATGATGATCAGTTTGGTTTTGAAGCCGCTGCTTGGTACTGGCACTTTGTCGATGTGGTCTGGGTAGGGCTGTTTATCTTTGTCTATGTACTAGGCTAGATCAAACTGAAGTAGTAATGCTGACGGCCAGGCATCCCCTGGCCGTTTTTATATGTTTCAGCCCAAGGCTTAAGGGCTAACCTTCCTCTCCCGAAGGGTTTTCAGTAACACCATGAGGAGTGGCGGTATCGGGATGTAACTGTCGGTCCCAGGGCGCTGTACTATTGAGCTGACCGGTGTAGGCACCATAGATAATAGTTGCTAGCAACAGAGTTGCCAGACCTATACGCAAACCCAAACTGTAGAGAAGGCGTTTCTTAGAATTGCCGAGATCTTTTACCAGAAAGTTAAGACCGCTAAACAGACTGATAACCACGGCAATAAACAGGATAACAATAATAGTTTTTAAAAACATGCTCAGGGTTTACCCAGGTTAATTTCACCGTCAGAATGACAGTGGTCAAACTACATTTTATAGTGACACAGATCTCAGACCAAGCTGCAAGAGAACATTAATCACAGATGACCCATAAATCTCAGGAAAAACCGCGCTTTGAATGGCAGCCCAACAGCAAGATTTTGTTGTTTGCGATGTTTTTCCTGCCGCTTTTAGTGAGTCTAGGATTCTGGCAATTGCAGCGCGCCGAGGAGAAGCAGCAGATACTAGATCGCTATCAAACCAATCGCCAATTGCCACCACTGACCCTTGCCCGGGAGTTGGATAGCGATCGTGATCAACAATACCGTCGCGCTCAGCTTGAGGTTGAAATCGATAACAGCAGGGTGATTATTCTCGATAACCGCGTTAAATATGGTCGCCCCGGCTACGAAATTCTCCAGGTAGCAAGGTTGTCTGGAGAGCCGTCCGGCCTATCCAAAAAGCTATTGGTTAACCGCGGTTGGGTGCCTGCATCCCTGGATCGTAATCAGTTGCCCGACTATCCGACAATGGGTGGCAGCCTGCCATTGCGAGGATTTTTATACCGCACCCTGCGTGGGGGTTATCAGCTCGACGATGGCATTAACACCCTCGAAACGGGCGCTACGCGGGTCGGGTGGATAAGCGTCGAACGCGCTGAGCGCCTGTGGGGTGAGGACTTTTTTCCCTACCAATTGCGCCTCGACCGAGATTCATTGGCAGCATTGGATACCGGTTGGCCAACCGTGTCCGTGCAGCCTCAAAAACACACCGCCTACGCGGTACAGTGGTTTGCTATGGCGCTGACGCTATTGCTTTTGACCTTTACCGCCAACTCAAACCTGATGAGTTTGTTAACATCGTCCAGATCAGAGTCCAGATCAGATTAACACCGATAAATTTAGAGGAAACACAGTTATGGCACAGCAACAGTCACCAGCTACTCAGCAGAGAAATTTCAAATACCAGATCTGGTTAATGCTGATTATTGTATTTGGTGTTATCGCCGCTGGGTTCCTCATGGTTCCCAAAACCGAGCAACAGCGACAGCGTATGATCGAGCTGTTTGGCACCACCAACCAGGGAGCATTGGTAACCCCCAGCGTAGACCTCAGTCCGCTATTGGCAGATTTGTATGCCGAAGAGAAACCCAAGTGGCAGGTAATTATTGCCGGTGGTACAGGTTGTGATGCCAGCTGTGAGCAGATACTGTTTAACACCAGACAGGTACATATGCTGTTGGGTAAACTCACCGGGCGGTTAAAGCGGATTTACCTGCCTGAAACAAATCAGTTGCAGGCGCTTGATTTGGAAACTATCAACCGAGAGCATCCCTTTTTACAGGTTTCGGCTATAGACACTCAGCAGCTCAGTGAGCTTTTAGAGAACAGTTCTGCGGCTTGGGATATGCAACAGCCTCGCTATTTTGTGGTGACACCAGATCATCAAGCAGTGCTGTATTACAGTGTAGATAACGATGCCAATGGATTGCTTGAGGACTTAAAACATCTGTTAAAATACTCTCCAGATCGTTAGGAAACTACATTGGGATTAGAAGTGAATTCAAACGCAGACACTAACAGCGTCAGTTGGCGCGACTATCTGGAATTGTGTAAACCCAATGTAGTCGCGCTAATGCTACTGACCTCAGTCATTGGTATGTTACTGAGTTCCACCCAGATGGTGCCGCTGGATATATTGATCTTCGGTAATCTCGGCATTGCGCTCTGTGCCGGATCGGCCGCCGCCATCAACCATGTGGTCGATCGCCATGTGGATGACAAAATGGCACGCACAGAAAATCGGCCAGTGGCTCAGGGTCGACTGACACCCAATCAGGCAGTGCTATTTGCCCTGATCACCGGGCTGGTAGGTGTTATGGTTCTGGTGCTATTTACCAATTTATTGACCGCCTGGTTAACCTTGGCCTCTCTGATCGGCTATGCCTTTATTTACACCATGTTCCTCAAGCGTGCCACCCCACAGAATATTGTTATCGGCGGTCTCGCAGGGGCTTCCCCACCACTGTTGGGCTGGGTAGCGGTCACTGGCGAGATTCACCACAACGCCCTATTGCTGGTGCTGATTATCTTCGCCTGGACCCCGCCTCATTTTTGGGCGCTAGCTGTGCACCGCAAAGATGAATATGCCAATGCTGAAATTCCCATGTTGCCAGTAACCCACGGCGAGACCTATACCAAGATTAATATTGTGCTCTACACCCTGATCTTGCTGGTGATTACGGTTATGCCCTACCTGACCGGCCTATTTGGATGGCTGTATCTCAGCGCCTCCCTAATTCTGGGTGCCGGCTTCCTCTACTACTGTCTGCAGATGTGGCTGGATAAAGATACCGGTATGAGGACCTTTAAGTTTTCGATCATTTATCTAATGGCACTGTTTGCCATTATGTTGTTAGATCACTACCTAGTAGCAAAGGTCACCAGCCCTCTAGGCATATAAAAATCAATAGACGAAAGAGCTAACTATGCAGCAAAAACTAGGTGTAAGAAAAACCGTAACCGTGCTGGTAGTGTTTATGGTGCTGGTCGTAGGCGGCTTCACTTGGCGAATCAATCAACCGGTGATTATGTCCAGTGAGGAACTCCGCCTCAATGGTGCGGTGGTCTTGGATAAGCCGCGGATTTTTAGTGACTTCGAGTTGTTAGATCATCGCGGAGAGCTATTTGATATCGCCCGACTGCAGGGTACTTGGACTATTTTGTTCTTCGGCTTCACCCACTGCCCGGATATTTGCCCCACCACCATGGCAGTCCTCAATGACACCTACAGCAAGCTCAAAGACGCCGAGAAGCAGCGCTTGCAGGTGGTGATGATTTCCCTCGACCCAGAGCGCGATACCGTGACAAAGCTGGCAGAGTATGTGCCCTACTTTAACGCCGAGTTTATCGGTGTTACTGGCAACAAACACCTAATACGCCGGCTGACCGCCGAGATCAATATCGCCTACAATAGGGTGCCGTTGGGAGAAAGTGACTACACGGTAGACCACAGCACCCAACTGGTGTTGATCAATCCCAAGGGACACTACCATGGTTTCTTTCGCGCCCCCCACAACGAAACCACATTGCGCAGCACCTGGCGTTCTATTAGTGCCTCAAGTGGTCTGTAGTTAACGGGCAGTGTTTCCGCGTTAGGCGCTATTAGCCGCGCTGTGCTAGTGGCAGAGAAAGTGCAAACATCAGGGTACTGCTGACAACCACTGAAGGCCCCGCCGGGGTGTCCAAAAACCAAGCCAAGGTCAGACCCATCACCACTGCCATCATTGCAAAAGCACTGGCGGCGAGGGCCATTTTCTCCGGTGTGACCGCTATCCTGCGCGCCGTGGCAGCGGGGATTACCAACAGCGCAGTGATCAGTAGTACCCCAACGATCTTCATCGCTATAGCAATCACTAGGGCGGTGATAACCATCAGATAAGCCCGCACCCGAGTGACATTAATACCCTCTACCGCCGCCAGTTCCGGTTGCACAGTAATACTGATCAGCGGTTTCCACAGCAGTACCAGCAACAAAATAGCGCCGCTGGCGCCGCCGTAAATAGTCCATAAATCCGCCTTAGTGACTGACAGCAAGTCACCAAATAGCAGGGACATCAGATCGACCTGCACATTGGGCATTAGCGACATCACCACCAGGCCGGCCGCCAGTGCCGAATGAGACAAAATGCCCAACAGGGTGTCCAGTGCCAGAGAACCGCGCTGTTCAAGGCCCACTAGCGCCAGAGCGATTAACAGACAGACCAAGGCTACAGTAATGCCTATATCGGTACTGGCAAGCACCCCTAGGGCAACACCTAACAGTGCGCTATGGGCTAGGGTATCGCCAAAATAAGCCATCCGCCGCCACACCACAAAGCAGCCCAGAGGCCCAGCAACTGCAGCCACCCCCAGTCCCGCCAACAGTGCGTACAGCAAGAAATCAGTCATGATTGCAGCCCTCACCGTGGCGGTGATTGCCCGCCGCATCCAGCACCTGTCCCTGAATATTGTGGCGATGATTGTGCCGATGGCTGTAGATCGCGGTCTCACCGAAAATATCTATATAAGCTGGGTCCTGAGTTACCTGATCGGGCTTGCCCTGGCAGCAGATATGATGATTCAAACAGATGACATGATCGGTAGCTGACATCACGAGATGTAAATCGTGGGAAACCATAACTACCGCACAGTTCAGCTGTCTGCTGAGTTGTGCAATCATACTGTACAGTTCATTTTGACCATTGATGTCCACACCCTGAACCGGTTCATCTAGCACCAATAGATTGGGTTTTCTCAGTAATGCTCGCGCTAATAAGACACGCTGTATCTCACCACCAGAAAGTTGGTGAAAAGAGGTTTTGCCAGCCTCGGGTATCCCAACCAAGCTCAGGGCATGGTTGCAATCTTCCGCTGATGCATTGGCTAATTGCAGAAACCTCAGGGTGTCGAGGGGCAGTGTAGGGTCCACATGCAGCCGCTGTGGCATATAGCCAATTCTTAGATCCCGCGCGCGCTCTATGCTGCCGGTGTCCGCTGATAGCAATCCGAGGATAATACGCACTAATGAGGACTTGCCAGCCCCGTTGGGCCCGATAATAGTAGTGATCTCACCGCGATCAACTGACAGAGAAATATTTTGCAATACAGCTCTGCCGGCAAAGGACTTACCAATTGCTTGCAGCCTGATCAGGGTGTTATCCATTGGTATCTCCAGCGCGGCAGTTGGGACAGCGCCCAAATAACTCAATGGATTGACTGTTCAATTTAAAATTAATTTTCTGACTAATGCTGTCCAATAATTGATTAACCTGCCGATCCGCGACTTCGGCAACATTTTTGCACTGTTCGCAAATCATAAACATATTGCTGTGTTCCTGTGACGGGAAAGTGGGGAACGGGCAGCCAATAAAAGCGTTGAGTGATGGAATGCGGTGAATCAATCTTAGATCCAGCAAAAAATCAATGGCTCGGTAAACTGTAGGCGGCGCTATTTTTTTACCAGTCATTTCCGCCAATAAATCCTGTAGCTGATAGGCCCCCAGTGGTTGGTTATTCTGCCACAGTAGTCTTAAAATAGCCTCTCGGGTAGGGGTCAGGCGCCTGTTTGAACTAGCGCACAGCTGGTGCGCCTGAGAGATTGCTGCATTGATGCTGCGATCCTGATCATGGGGTTGATACACTAGACGGGCATTGGTAAGCATCTTATAGCCACCTGTGCAGATTGACGGCCTGTCGGTTCACAGAATAAAAATGGTACAGATTAAGTACATTGATTTTGTGAAAACAGCTACAGGGGTAGCGTTTCAAGGATGAATACCTGTAAAAAGCCATCTGCATTAAGCGCCTGACCGTAAAAAAAGATAATTATGTTACAATATAACATATAATTTCAATCAGTAGACCTTAAAAAGGGTAGTTGGCAATGTTTCAGCGAAGTATAAATAAGTTATGTTATAACATTGCACTATTTTGGATTGTTCTAGGGGCATCCTCACTGTCAGCCATGACCGCAGTGGCCAATAACCACAGCAAACCTCTGGTTATTGCCACGACCAAACCACTGGCCATTATCGCTCAATCGGCATTGGGTGATCACGCGCGAGTAGACTATATTATCCCAACCGGTCAGTCGCCTCATGACGCTGTAATCACAGTGTCTGCCGCCAAAACCTTAGCCGCTGCCCAACTAGTGCTCTGGTTGGGAGAACATTTTGAACTGCGCATGGCAAAGCACCTGCGATTAATTCCTCCAGCTAAGGTGATAACAGCCTTGGATTTACTAGCCGCCGATATCAAGCAATCGGAAAACAACAGTCATCCAGAGCTTACCGTTGATCCGCACATATGGCTTTCCCCGAAGCTGGCCAATCGCCTTGCCAATGTATTGCAACAGCACTTTAACCTCCCCCCCAAAGCTATATTTACCCAATCCGATAGGGTTAGCATGCAAAAAATGCTGGGGACCGCACAGGACAAAAACTACTTATTTCATCACGATGCTATCGGTTATTTTGTCGCCGAGTTCAATCTACGGGCGCCACTGACGATACGCACTAAAATGGGGGAAGCTCGCGGTGCCAAAGCCCATTACAACTTGCGCGTCAAAGCGCGCGAACTCGCTGCTCGCTGCGTGTTTGTCGAGCCCCAGCACGGCAGTGCCGATGCCCTAAAAATCGCTGAGGATCTGCAACTGCCAATCAAACAACTGGATCTACAGTTATCTAATCAATCATTTGAACAATTGACTTATAACGATTATATGACTGGGATCGCCAGCCAATTTAATGCCTGTTTTGAATAGAGCCTCGAAAACGACTAGTACAATATGATGATCCTTTTATATTAACGGGTTACTAGTTTTGGGTAGAATAGCGTTATAGGCCTTTGGTTCTGTCGTGCTGAGCTTTAAGTTTCAGGTAGGGAACATGACCAACCACAGTGTTTTGCAACTCAGCCCAACACCAAAACGCCTTTTCCCAGAGTTGCTCGAAAATATTTCACTCAGGGAACCGAAAACATGTATACCATTGAAAAAAGTTGAACAAAAATGGCCGATAAAACACCCATAATATTAGTGGATGGTTCCTCCTACCTCTACCGAGCGTTCCATGCACTGCCCCCGCTAACCAATAGCCGAGGTGTGCCCACCGGTGCAGTGAAGGGTGTTATCAATATGCTGCGACGCCTGCAAAAAGACTACCCAGAGAGCACTGTTGCAGTTATTTTCGATGCCAAGGGCAAGACCTTTCGCGATGAGCTATACCCCGATTACAAAGCCAATCGTCCCCCTATGCCCGACGAGCTGCGGCAACAGATCGAACCCATCCACAATATTATCCACGCCATGGGCTTGCCGCTTTTGGCTATAGAGGGTGTCGAGGCAGACGATGTGATTGGCACCCTAGCTGTACAGGCCACAGCGCAGCAACAGCCAGTGATTATTTCCACCGGTGACAAAGATATAGCCCAGTTAGTCAATCAGCATATCTCTCTGGTCAATACCATGACCGATACCGTCCTAGACGAACAGGGGGTAGTAGATAAGTTTGGTATACCCCCGCATCTCATTATTGATTACTTGGCGCTGTTGGGAGACAAATCTGACAATATTCCCGGGGTTCCTGGAGTTGGCGAAAAGACCGCACTGGCTCTGTTGCAGGGGCTCGGCGGTCTGGACAGCATCTATAACAACCTATCCAAAGTGGCAGAGTTGACATTTCGCGGCGCCAAGACCATGGCAGATAAGCTGTTAGAGCACCGCGAGTTGGCCTATCTCTCCTACCAGCTAGCCACGATTAAAACTGATGTACCGATGGAGCTATCGGTGGACCAGTTGACCAATCAACCAGCAGATAATGCGGCACTGCTGACCCAATTTAGAGCGATGGAGTTTAAAACTTGGATTCGGGAGTCAGAGCAGCTCAGTGAAGACTCCGATTCTCAATCTGGGAGTGCAGCTAATCAACAGAGCGAAAATCAGACCCAAACCGAAACCGCCATATCGGGATTCAACCCTGCGGCCGACTACCAAACAGTGCTCACCGAACAACAGCTTGCCCATTGGTTACAACAGCTTGAAAACTGCCAGCTGATGGCAGTGGATACCGAAACCACCAGTCTCGATGCTATGAGTGCCCAGCTGGTGGGTATTTCAATCGCCGTTGAAGCGGGTCAAGCCGCTTATATTCCGTTTGGTCACGATTACCTGGGTGCACCGCAACAGTTAGCTAAGGACCATGTCCTTGCTGTGTTGAAACCAATTCTAGAAAACCCTCAAATTAAGAAAGTTGGTCAAAATATAAAGTACGATACCAGTGTACTGGCCCAGCAGGGAATAGAGCTGCAGGGTATTGCCTTTGATACCATGCTGGAGTCCTATGTGTTCAATACAGTTGCCAGTCGCCATGATATGGACAGCCTCGCCGAACATTACCTGGGCCATAAAACCACCAGTTTTTCCGACATTGCCGGTTCTGGTGCCGCCCAACTCACCTTTAATCAGATCGACCTAGAGCGCGCTGGTCCCTACGCCGCCGAGGACGCAGATATCACCCTGCAACTGCACCGCAACCTGTGGCCGCAAGTCTGCGCTGAACCGCAGTTACAGTCAGTTTTCGAGCGCATTGAACTGCCGCTAATTCAGGTGCTATCGCGGATTGAGCGCACCGGGGCCCTAGTTGACGACACCCTGCTGTTCCAGCACAGTCAGGAGCTCGGCGAGCGCCTAATTCATCTCGAATCGCGCGCCTGGGAGCTGGCTGGGCAACAGTTCAACTTGGCCTCACCCAAACAGCTGGCCGAAATTTTGTTTGAAAAGCTTCAGTTGCCAGTGCTTAAAAAGACTGCCAAAGGCGCTCCCTCCACCAAAGAGGAAGTGCTACAGCAACTGGCTCTCGACTACCCGCTCCCCAAAGTGCTTATAGAGCACCGCAGTCTGGCCAAATTAAAGTCTACCTATACCGATAAACTGCCGACCATGATCAACTCGGCCACCAAGCGCATTCACACCTCCTACCATCAGGCCGGTACCGCCACTGGCAGGCTGTCTTCCTCTGATCCCAACCTGCAAAATATCCCCGCCCGAACCTCAGAGGGACGGCGAGTGCGCCAGGCCTTTGTGCCAGCGCCGGGAAACAAGCTGATAGCAGCCGACTACTCGCAGATAGAATTGCGCATTATGGCCCACCTCTCCCAAGACCAGAGTTTACTCAATGCCTTTGATCAGGGTCTCGATATCCACAGTGCCACTGCCGCCGAGGTATTTGGCGTGGCCTTAGAACAGGTCACTGCCGACCAGCGACGCAGCGCCAAAGCGATAAACTTTGGTCTGATTTACGGCATGTCGGCATTTGGCTTAGCGCGCCAACTGCAGATTGGCCGCCAACAGGCTGCCGAATATATTGACCTCTACTTCCAGCGCTACCCCGGCGTGCAGCAGTATATGGACAGCATTCGCCACAGTGCCGCAGAAAAGGGCTATGTCGAGACCTACTTCGGTCGCCGGCTGTACCTGCCAGAAATCAACAGCAACAACGCCGTACGCCGCCAAGCTGCAGAGCGCACTGCTATCAATGCCCCCATGCAGGGTACCGCCGCAGATATTATCAAGTTGGCAATGATCGATGTCGATAACTGGTTGGAGTCAGACAAATTGGAAAGTCGCATCATTATGCAGGTACATGATGAACTGGTTCTCGAAGTGCCACAGCGGGAGTTGGATACAGTGATAACTGGCGTACGCGAACATATGCAGAGCGCGGCTGACTTAAAAGTGCCCTTGGTCGTCGATGTGGGGGTTGGAGAAAATTGGGACCAAGCCCATTAATCTAGGAAACCAGTAGCCAACCATTCCTGACAGGGCCTTCTAGAAAATAGTTCCTTATATTATGAACCCACAGATACTTGGACGATGGTGGAGCATGACCAATAAGTCATCATTCTTTAAGCATCTTTTTTATTATTAATGAATTATCATCTATATTTATTAACTAATTGAATAATATATTCATTAGCTGTTAGCTTAATTCACAGATCTCAACAGCAAAACAGGTAATAATTTGTAGTAGATCTATGCATTAGTTTACAATAAAAAACTCTTCGAATAAGGAAATTGACCCGCATACAATGGATTGTAAGAAAACCACGGTTCCCCAGTGTTCCATTTATCACCACATCTTCATCCATCCTCAGGACATTCGTCCTGAAGTTCAGCTGTTATCTTCCCATATTCGATGTGAACTCGAGATTATTCAGTCTCCCGCAACTGGGATTTCTGATCAAGGCACAGCATTGAGTCTAAACCGCAAAATACTGAGCTGGCTTGAAGATAGAGGCAAATTTTCAGCATCTAAATCTTTTTTAACAAGCAACGGAAAAGTGCGCCATCAGTATTAAGCGCCTTTGCTATTGAGGACGTGCACCAGCACCTATGTGCAGTAAGACTCAAGTATTTGGCCCAAGTGTCGATATGCCTAATTGCATCATTGCATTAACAGAATATTAGGTACGGCAACATTCTAGTGGCCAACTGCTGATACGGACATCACAAGGAATAGAGGCATGAAAATAAATTTGCGATTTCCCTTCCAGCGAAATATCTTCATTCGCACCATCTTGTTATTGTTGGCGATAACTGCCACAGCAGCGCAGGCGGATTTGATTATTGAAGCGGGTGAGACCTTCCAACTGAGTGGATCTGAGAGTCTTACAGTCAATGGTAATCTAACGCTTAATGCTGCATCAGAAAGTGAATCAGCGGCGCAGCTAAACGGCGCAACCAGTGCAGAAATACTAGTTAGTGGCGACTGGATAAATAACACCTCCCCAGCAAGTGGTAGCACCGACCCAACAGGGTTTGTGCATAACAACACCATTGTTTACCTGACTGGTACTGGTAATGAGCACTCTAGGATTGAAGGTGAGACTACCTTTTACCAACTTATTGCGAATAGAAACTTGAGTGGCGTTAGTGATCATAAAAAGTTTGTTGGCGATGGAATTAAATTTGAATCTGGCAAAACTCAGACTATTAGCACAAACGGCACTTTGCAATTGGCAGGTGCTGATGCAGATAACCTTCTCTCCCTGCAATCCACCTCTAATGATAATGCTGCGACCTTGGATGTATCAGCAACTGATGTAACTGTTACTGCTAGTCATCTAAATATCAAAGATTCTATCCTGTCGGGATATTCTGGTGCCCCTGGTGAAACCAATTCTACTAACAGTGGTGGTAATAGTGGGTGGTTTACCCCGTTATCACTCTCCGACACCGAGAATAGTGGTGTGGCAGAGAACGTGGCCTACAGTGCGTCGGCACCGACGCTGACGGGCACCCCAGTGGGGAGCGTGACCTACAGCTTGACGGGTGCTGATGCCGCTGAC
>JBMZBJ010000005.1:125744-154510 GCA_049612225.1 Porticoccaceae bacterium
ACCGATAGTGATGGCAATAGTGCCAGTGATCCGGTTGAGGTGACCGTCACCGATGAGACCGAGACAGTCAGCTTAACCCTATCCGACACCGAGAATAGTGGTGTGGCAGAGAACGTGGCCTACAGTGCGTCGGCCCCGACCTTCACCGTGGGCACCCCAGTGGGGATCGTGACCTACAGCTTGACGGGTGCTGATGCCGCTGACTTTACGGTTGCTGCGGATGGTGCGGTGAGCATGGTGGCGCGAGACTTTGAGTCACCGGTGGATGCCGATGGTAACAATGTCTACGAATACACCCTGGTGGCGACCGATAGTGATGGCAATAGTGCCAGTGATCCGGTTGAGGTGACCGTCACCGATGATAATGCTGGGTTTACCCTTTCGGCGGAGATGCTGGAGGTGACAGAAGGCAGTACCGGCACCTTTACCGCGAGGTTAAATGCCAAACCCACATCTAATAATGTGGTGCTGACAGTGGCATCCTCATCCGATGGTGTCGCCACGGTTGATAAATCAGAACTTACCTTTACCACGGATAATTGGGATACAGCTCAGACGGTCACAGTGACTGGGGTGGATAACGACACCCCTGGCAATGGCACTGCAGCCATTACCTTGGCCGTTAACGATGCGCAGAGTGATGCCAGCTTCCATGACGTAACGGACGAGACAGTTATGGTGACGGTGGCAGATGATGATAATGCCGGGTTTAGGCTCTCGGCGGAGATGCTGGAGGTGACAGAAGGCAGTACCGGCACCTTTACCGCGAGGTTAAATGCCCAGCCTTCAGGTGATGTAAAACTGAACGTGTCCTCAGATAGTGAGACTGTGGCTACGGTATCACCGGCTACCTTACTCTTTACAACAGAACGCTGGGATACCGAACAAACCATAACCGTAACCGCGGTTGATGATTACAGCCTAAGCGATACCGATACCATTGCAACCATTAAAGTTTCAATAGACGAAGATAACAGCGATGCTCAGTATCATGGCCTCGAAGACCAAAGTGTTAGCATAACAATTACCGACGACGAGACTGCAGTGAGTCTGATAGAAGACTTCAATAAAGGCGATGGCAGTACCCCGCCACCACCTGGCCTAGCTATTTATAAAGCAGCTGAGATTGAGAATATCTCTGATGACAATCTGATACTGGTCAATTCTGAAGTTTTGATCCAAGAAGACGGTGGTGCCGATACCAAGGCTAAGATTCAAGCGCTGGTGGACAAAGTCAATGATCGATTGAGTAATCCTGACGAGGTTGTATTCAACCCCAGTACAATAGCTGTCAAACAAGACGATGAGGGCGCTAAAAAAGCGGTGGAAGAATATGCGCTAAGCTTGGGAGTTATTAGCATCAACAAAACCGCTAACACCGCATATAAAGTTTATGATCGCATTGACGATAACGTGTCAGTTGGCTCAGGTCGTGAGGATATGGGAGATCAAAATGGTCTAGTTGATGTTGATGGTAAACCCGGCCTAGAGGTCTATATCGAAATTAGTGGGCCTGACTCTGGAGTTGCCAATACGGGTCAGGGTAAGCCGTTGAATACCAAAAACTTGTTCCTATGGAATCCTACAGATAACACCTTTGAATCGGTCAATTTACATTTCACTGATTTACCTGGCGGATCCCACAAGGTTGGCGATGTAGTTGGCTACCCTATGGGCATGGAAGGTAAGGCAATGGCAGTATCCAGCCGGCCATCAATCTCAATCGTCGCCGAAAAGGCAGACCATAGTTTACATGTCTATGGATTTTCCGATGGTAAATTGGTTCCGGTAACCAAGCAGTTGACCTCCGCAACCACTGCGGATGATAACGGACAATATCCACTAACTGTGACACCCAGTGACTATGTTCAACCCTTAGATATTGGCGACAATATGCTGATTCTCAAGGGATCAACCTCACTGCTTCTTCCAATCACAGTGGTCAAGCCATCGCTGAAGTTAACCATGGCAGTTAACCGCAAACAGGTTACGGCTGGTTCCACAGTGACCTACAGTCTGCAGGCAGAGAATGAATCTTCCTTCGCAGCAAACAGGGTGGCCATTAACAACACACTACCATTGGGCTTTAACTATATTAAGGGTTCGGCCTACTGGGATCATGATGGCAACTCTGAAACGCCGATGCAAAAGGTTGAAACCACCCAGCTTAGAGACGGAAAGCTACAGTTTAATCTGGGTGACATTGACACTGGGGCCAAGCATACCTTGCGCTACCAATTGCGAGTTGGCAATGGCGTCAATAAGGGCGCCTACAGCAATAGCGCGATAATTGTAGACAATAATGGCACCCCAAACAGCGCTGCGGATGATACAGCTCTGTCGGTTGCTAAATCGGTGGATGTCAGGGTGGTTGAAGATGCGCTATTTGAGCTCTCCACAGTCATAGGTAAAGTATTTAACGATATCAATGGCAACGGTATGCAGGATCTTGGCGATAAGCCGATACCCTATGCACGACTGATTACTTCCTCCGGTCAGCAGATTAGAGTCGATGGCAATGGTCAGTATCACTTGGCTAGCATGCGCCCCGGGCGTATGGTGATGCGCCTCGATCAGCGCAGCTTGCCAGATGGTGCTACTGTTATTGGCAATGCCTCAAAAGTGGTTGACGTGCGCTCTGGTATTCCAGCTAAAGTGAACTTCGCAGTGCAATTGCCCCATGGGGGAGATACAACCAGCCCAATCAAGATTGAGCAACTGTCGAAAATGCCCAAGCCACGGCTCAATATTGCTGTCTTTGGCACGGCTCATCTAAGCGATGATCAAAAAGCTTTTGCAGCGCCATTGGAGATCCGCGCCTACAGCAATTATCCAGCCTTTATCAGCCAGTGGCAGGTGTTAATCGCCGAGAACTTTAGTCGCCGAGTGTTAAAAACTTTCTCTGGTACCGCCAGTGATTTCTACCAGCCGCTGTACTGGGACGGCATAACAGACGATGCTGGAGTTGTTGATCCAGCACTCAACTACACAGTGCAATTGGTTGTTACAGACAGCGATGGCCGTCGGGCCTATACCCACCCTCGTCCTGTGAATGTTGCCCAACTACGGGATGAGTTCGATCCCTTTAGTGCAGACCGGAAAGGTGCAGTAAGTACTCCTCAAGACACTGAGTCGAAAGCGCGGCTGAACAATAGTGATCACAGCCGCTGGTTGCAGCGCCTAGTTGAAGAGGACAGCACCGAGCGCAGTAATATTCGACTGATGGGCAAGTCGGTGCGCGTTTCAGGCGAGAGATACAGTGCAGTGCGCATAGCCTCCGAAGATCCAGTGCACGAGCGCATTGAGATACCTAGCTACAGCAGTAGCAGTCAAGCATCCAGTCTGATCCATATGATGCGCGGTGTATCGATGCACAATGACAGCTCTGATGAATTGGCGATGGAGCTGATTATGCCCCGCAAAAAAGTCAATATTCAGGTTCTGGGCCATGCCTCTGTGCGAGATACAAATTCACAGCAGGCTCAACAGCCAGCTATTACCACAGCAGTTGTTAAGCCCTATCCAGTGCAGACCGCCCTTGGCCAGCAGCCTATTGAGCCTGAGCAAGATCTGCCAATCGAGAACCAAGCTCGGGATAGTGTCGAGGTGCCGATCCAAACTGTGACGCACTCCCAAGCAACACCTCAGGTAATCTTTGATCAGCAAGTGGACTTGAATGCAATTGCCCCAACCAATGACTACTTCTTGGTGGGTATTGTCGATGCCGAGATTGCCTACCGAGACCTGAGTGGGAATGTAGATTTGGCCAAGTCGGGAGACGCTGTTTACGCCGACAAGATCTGGAAAGACGGCAAGATCCAACTGCACTACCAGGGTACAGTAGCTGGAGAGTATCTGATAACCGCTAGTGTCGACACCGAGCGAGACAGCCATGACCTTTATAGTAATCTGGATCCAGATGCCAGCTATGCCATTTACGGCGACAGCTCCTCGGTAAACAACTTGGCCGCCGAATCAGATGGTGCCCTCTATCTACTGGTGGAGAAAGACGCATCTTGGGCCAAATGGGGACGTCTGCAAGCGGCGCTGGACAATAATCAGATAGTCAGCTTCAAGCGTTCAGTTCAGGGCGGCCAGGTTCACTACGAGTCGCTGGAGAGCACTGCCTACGGTCAACCGCGAACCGAGGCTGATGCCTTTGTCGCCACTGCCTATCAGAAGAGCGCTCATATTGAGTTCCACTCTACAGGTAGCAGTCTCTACTACCTCAAACATCAGGGCGCCCTGCGCGACAGCCTGCGGTTGCGAGTCGAAGTGCGCGACAGATTCAGCGGCAATGTCAAAACCTCCCGTCCGTTGACCCTGGGCGACGACTACCAGTTCGACAGCGCAGCGGGGCGCATTAGCTTCTGGGAGCCGCCAGAGCGTGAAGTGGAATCCGAGCTGCTGATCGGCGGTGAGCGCGGCGCAGTAGATGATATCTATCTAGTTGCCGACTACAGCTACAGCATAGCCGGTGAGTGGAGTGAAGGCGTTAGCGGCGGTCAGATCCAACAGGCATTGGGCGATCGCGTGGTACTGGGTGTCACCCAGGTGGATGAACAACAACAGGGCGGCAGCTACAACCTAGAAGGGGTAAATAGCACTTTGCACCTGAGTGAGAACCACCGCCTGCGTCTGGAATACGCCCGCAGTGAATCCCGTGCCGAGCCAAAATACCTATCTACCGATGGCGGCTTGAGTTGGGGCATTAATGAGTCGCAAATTACAGCTGCTGACAGCAATCTAACCGGCGATGCTTCCTCCCTGCAGGGCGACGCCACTTTCCTAGATGGCCGTATTGATCTCAGCTACTACGCCCGCGATATCGCCGAGGGCTTCTCCTCCGGCGGCAGCCATCATCAGCGTGGGCAGCGCGCGGCCGGTCTTGATATCAGCCATCGGGTCAATCAAGATCTGTCACTGCGCTTTAAGCACGACCGTAACAGTCAGCTGGGAGACGGAGATGCTCAGAGCAATCGTCGTAGCGGTGCCCTCGACAGCAATACCTCTAGCCTCCATGCCAGCTACAAAATGGGCGACAAATTTACCCTCAGTGGTGAGCTGCGTCATCAGGCCAGCAGTGTTGCCGACAGCGCCAACCGCGGTGCAGATAACGATGATGGCAGTGCTCTTGCCCTGCAGGGTCGCTATCGCTTTGATGCCGATACTGAACTCAGTCTCACCCAGCAGGCGAGCATCGGTGGTGATGCTGACAATCAGACCCGAATTGGTCTGCGTAAACGCATCAATCAGCGACTCTCACTGCAAGGTCGACTGAGCCACGATAACAGTGGTGTCGCCTACGGTCTAGACACTGCCTACAATTTACACGATAAACTTTCCATCAACACTGGTCTAGAGCAAGACAGTCAGGGCACCACCACTGCCCAACTGGGTACTGGCTACAGCCCTAGTGAAGACAGTAAATACAATCTGACCCTGCAACAGCGCCGCAGTGATAAGTCTACATCCAGTCAATCCCTAAATGTCGGTAGCAGTCATCAACTCAGTGACAGCACCACACTGGGAACTGGTGCCAGTTTTGCGCTCTCTGGCGAGAACAGGCGTCAGAGCACCGATGCCAATATCAGCCACCGATTGGCGGATGGTCGAGAATTGCGTGGTGCCGTCAGTCGCTACACCCAACAGGAGGATGACCAGCAGCACAGCGATGGACATGAGATCAACCTCGGTGCTGACATTGACGGCAACTGGAGTGCCTTCATCACCCTTGGACAGGGAGATATACACCGAATCGACGGCGGTCTCGACAAGCGTAAAAACTTTGCTTTCGGCGCTGGCTACATTCGCACTGATGAAGACCAGCAGCAGCAACTTAAAGGCCGTCTACGCTACGAACAGCGCAGCGACCGCGGTCAGCAAAACACCGATACCCAGCGCCTCAACCTCGACGTTAAGGGTCGCCTCAATCAAGATATCACCCTGTTGAGCGCTCTCAATTGGGGGCAGAGCAAAGACCGCGACAGTGACGCTGTGCAGGCGCGCAACAACCGCTTCGATCTCAGTGCCGCCTATCGACCTGTGGAGACCGATCGACTCAATATTATCGGCAAATACAGCTGGGTCGAAGATAGGCAACCCGAGGGTCAGGCCGGCGATATCGGCTTTGCATGGCAGAAGGGCCATGTGCTGGCTACCGATGTACTCTTCGATCTCAATGCCAAATGGCGTATTGGTGGCAAACTGGCAGCGCGCCACGGCGAACAGAAAATGTTCGATATGCCCTGGAATGACACCCGACGCTGGTTGCTAGCGACTCGCGTTGGCTACCGTCTGCAACAAGATACCTTGCTCAATATTGAGTACCGACTGCTCAAGGATCAGACAGCTGATGATCAACGAGATGGCACAGTGATAGAGCTAGTGCGGCGCTTCAATAACAAGATTGAAGTGGGTATAGGTATCAACTACGCCGGCTTTAGCGATGACCTGGGATTAAATGATTACACCGAACAGCGCGGCTACCTGCGGATAACAGGGGTGTTGGAATAAACTGAGAGAGCCCTCTCCACGGTTACAGACTGGGTTATCAGGCAAGGAAATCTTGCGGATTGCCCCAGACACTCGCTGCGCTTATGGGGCAGGGCATAATCGGCAATACTGGACCAAATATTTCCTGAGACACTCCCTGCGCTCATGGGTCAGGCTTTAGCTAAGGAAACACGCTGTTTGGGGACATCAGACACTCGCTGCGCACATGGGGCAGGCTCTACCCAAGACACTCGCTGCGCTCATGGGGCAGGCTCTACCCAAAAAACTCGATTTGCCTACTTTAGTAGACTGCACTTAAAACACTTGCTTTGTATTGGGATGGAAAACAGTATTTTCCTGCAGGTCTGAGCCTTTTCTGGGGCAATGCAGCTGACCACTGGTAGATAAAGATTAAAGACTCATCAGGATGTGTCGATAGATAGTTTAGGAAAGACTGGTAGAGCGACTAATTCAAGAGGCTTGTGTGTAAGCAATGCTCAGCCAATAGGGTCAGTCATTAAGCTGCAAGTACTGCGGACAAAAAATACCTACCATCAAGGTGGTAAAGGCTTATGTTGGTTTGGTGAGCCCTGCTTTAGGATTGATTAAAATGATGACTTTACTATGTGCTCTGTATCGCAATCACATAGTCCAGTGCTTATTCTTTCTCTTGATGAGGACATAGACTTGAGTTCTTAATTTAACAATGAAAAAGAATAAAGCAAAGGTCTCAAACTAAATTGAGTCAGGTAAATAGTTAAGGAAATAGTGATGAAAAATAGTATTTTATTCAGAGTTTGGGTGTTGGCTGGCGCAATGCTGCTAGTCAGTAGCGGTTGGGGATTTGAGGCCAATGCGGACTCAGAGATAAAGGGTGCAGATCTAAAGATATCAAAAACTACTGACAGTGACCCTGGAGGCGATCTTACTGTAGAGGGCCAACTCAGTATAGGGTCAGTCGATACTGCCTCAACTGGCGTGGCTGCAAGCATCGACATCGCATCCTCGAGCGATGATGACAAATTGCCCACTGTTATTGCAGTAAGGAAGCTAAAAGTCCCAGCCTTCTGTGCGTCTAAAGAAGATAATCCAGCCAATACTTCTAATTCTTCAACCGTTCCATTTATTGCAAATGCAGAAAAATTTGACACTACAAACAGCTATGACAATGCTACCGGTAAGTTTACTGCACCCTACGCTGGGATTTATCACTTTACATGGACTACTTTCTCAAGCTCAGATGGTAGAACGGGTCTTTGGGTAGATGACGTCCTCTACACACAGGTCAGCTACTCGTCAGGTCATAGTCTATCAACCCTGGTTAATTTGTCCTCAGAGAGTAAAGTCCATCTCGCAGGTGTAAACACGAGCTCTCTGATGAAGTCTTATGGGGGGGCAGGTGCCAATATGTTTTGTGGTCACCTTGTGCATCGAACCGACTAGGTAAAGGAGTGCGGAGGTTTTTTTGGAGCAAAATGATAAAAAGTAAATTAATTTAAAAAATTTTGAACTTAATCAAAAACCGCTGTCTAAATATTTGCAAACAATGATTGCATATTCTCCCCCTAACTTGAGAATAAAAGTAAAACTCTCCTAGTATGTAGAACAGGCCCTGGTCTAATTATTGGATCAGGGCTTTTTTTTCCCCGCAAAGTTTAGCGCTGCATTGATCTATACAGTGGTCTGAACGCGCTCATAAAAGCTCAGCACTGCAAACTAGGCTATCAGGTTACCGGGTGCGCTGTGCTGTTATTGCTGATGATCCACGGATGCTGTGTGCTGCTGCAATAGCCAGTGGTTGAGTTGCTGCTCAAGGCGTTCAAGGCCTATTTTTTTGGTCGAGGAGAACAACTGCGCTGAGAGCAATGTGCAGCCCGGATCCATATCGCGCAGTAATTTTTCCACCTTTAACAGTGATGCCATTGCCGGCCCGCGTTTGAGTTTATCGGCCTTGGTTAGCAGTATATGGGTGGGCAGTCCGGCCTGCGCTGCCCAGTTGAGCATCTGTTGATCATAGACCTGCAGCGGATGGCGACTATCCATCAGTAGCACCAGCCCGACAAGACTGCGCCGCTGCTGTAAATACTCAGCCAGGTGGTGATCCCATTTGGCTTTGATCGCCTTGGGCACCTTGGCATAGCCATAGCCCGGCAGGTCAACCAACCGCCGCTGGGAATCCAGTTGAAAGTGGTTTATCAGTTGGGTGCGCCCCGGGGTCTTGCTGGTGCGCGCCAGACCGCGATTGCCGGACAGGGTATTGATAGCGCTGGACTTGCCGGCGTTGGAGCGACCGGCAAAGGCCACTTCACAGCCGCTGTCCTCTGGGCACTGGCGCAGAGTTGGGGCGCTGAGCAAAAATTTGATCTGTTTAAAATCGACTTTAGGTGTTTGCATAAAAAGACATCATTTTTTGGCTTAAGCAACAGCGCCTATTGGTATATAATGCGCGCGCCCGAGCCTGTTAAAGCGCCTCTGAAAAGGACTCTTGCGAGGCTGGGCTATTAGAGCCACAGATTGTATTCGCGCGTATTGACTGGCACCCCACCATTCTAACCGATTGTGAGAGTTGAATTAACCATATTGGATTGATTATGAAGAGAAGCGTTTTATTCGTTGTTTATCTGCTAGCTGCAGCTGTGATATCCCCCAGTTGGGCCGCTGGCGATGCGGTTGCCGGCAAGGCCAAAACCGCAGTCTGTGCCGGTTGTCACGGCAGTGATGGCAACAGTGCCATTGCCGCCTTCCCAAAACTGGCGGGATTGGGTGAAAAGTATCTCACTGAGCAGTTGCGCTATATTAAAACCAATGAGCGGATGATTGTTGAAATGACCGGCCTGTTGGATAACTCGTCGGATCAGGACCTGCAGGATATGGCCGCCTATTACGATAGCCAGCAGCGTCAGTTAGCAGGCGCTCAGGAAATTACTTTGGTGGGCATCAGTGAGCCTCAACAGGCGTTGGCACTCGGGGAGCGAATTTATCGCGCCGGCAACTTGGAAACCGGTGTTGCCGCCTGTATAGCCTGTCACTCACCTGCCGGCCATGGCAATGGCCCTGCGGGCTACCCTGCCCTCGGCGGCCAGTTTGCCGAGTACACTGAGAAGCAGCTGTTGGCCTACCGTCGAGGTGAACGCAACACCGGTGCCAATGCGAAAATTATGCAGGGAGTTGCCGCTGCGCTGAGCGATAGAGAAATAAAGGCACTGGCAAACTATATCGCCGGTCTCAACTGAGACTGAGCAAGCCGAGGAGCAATTGAGAGAGGGATTAGTCATGTTTTGGATTAGACGCTTTATATTTGTAATCGCATTACTGCCGATGGCCATGTGTCAGGCGGAGTCAGAAAAATATCAGGCGGGGGTGCACTACGAGCTGCTGCCCCAGCCGGTGAGAACCGCCAACCCAGACAAGATTGAGGTCAATGAGGTATTTTCCTATACCTGTAGTCACTGCTACAGCTTCGAGGACGTTGTGACTCCCTGGAAAAAACAGTTGCCCGCCGATGTAGATTTTCAGCGCACGCCGGCGATTTGGGGGTCAAATATGGAGCCCTATGCCCGTGCCTATTATGGTGCCCTAATGCTCAATGAGTTAGACCGTACTCACCGACCGCTGTTTGAGGCGTTCCATTTGAAAAAGCAGAATTTTTCAACCGCACAGGATTTTGCTGAACTGTTTGTCTCAAAGGGAGTGGATGGCGACGCATTTAGCCGTGCCTACAATTCCTTTGGTATGACCAGCATGGTCAATCAGGCCAAGGCGCGGGTGCGCAGTTACCGTGTCCAGGGTACGCCGGAGATGGTGATCAATGGCAAATATCGCATCAGTACCAGAAAAGCTGGAGGCTTCGCTGGAATGCTGAGTGTAGCGGATTTTTTGATTGAGAAAGAGCGGGCTGAAAACGCCAAAAAGTAACCCGAACCCAAGTATCCTTTGACCCCCTGTATTCGCCCAAATGTGGGCTTAAATGGTAGTTGTAAATTATGAAGCCAGCGGTAAAACCACAGAATCCAAATTTTTCCTCGGGACCTTGCGCCAAGCGACCGGGCTACAACGTTGCGGCGTTGTCTATAGATACACTGGGGCGTTCGCATCGCTCAACCCTAGGTAAGGCAGCGCTGGGTCGCGCCTGTACCGAAACAGCTGAGATTTTGGGATTGCCCGAGGGCTATCGCGTTGGCGTGGTACCGGCCTCGGACACCGGCGCCGTAGAGATGATTATGTGGTCGGTGCTGGGCGCGCGTCCGGTGGATATTTTCGCCTGGGAGTCCTTTGGTAAAGGCTGGCTGACCGATGCCGTCAAGCAGTTAAAGCTCGAGGATATTCACAGCTATACCGCCGACTATGGGTCGTTGCCGGATATGACCCAGGCCAACCCCGATCACGACTGCGTGTTTACCTGGAACGGCACTACGTCGGGGGTCAAAGTACCCAATGCTGACTGGATCAGTGACCAGCGCAGCGGGCTGACTATTTGTGATGCCACCTCGGCGGTGTTCGCTATGGATTTACCCTGGGAAAAGCTTGATGTTGTTACCTACAGCTGGCAAAAAGTGCTGGGAGGTGAGGGCGCTCATGGTATGTTGATTCTCAGTCCGCGGGCGGTGGAGCGACTGGAGTCCTACAGCCCTCCCTGGCCGCTGCCGAAAATTTTCCGAATGACTAAAGATGGCAAATTGATCGAGGGTATTTTCCGCGGTGCCACGATTAATACGCCCTCTATGCTCTGTGTGGCAGATTACTTAGATGCATTAAATTGGGTGCGCTCGATTGGCGGTCTGCCCGCGGCTATTGCCAAGTCGGAAGCGAATTTACAGGTGTTGCAGGACTTTGTCGCGGCGCGGCCTTGGATTGGCTTTCTCGCCGAAAACAGTGATCAAATATCCAATACTAGTGTCTGTCTGAGCCTTGATCTTGAGCCGCAACAGGTCAAGCAGATGGTTGCACTATTAGATGCAGAGTCAGTCGCCTACGATATAGGTGCCTACCGCGATGCCCCCGCTGGGTTGCGTATCTGGTGTGGTGCCACAGTGGAACAAGCTGATCTTGAAGCGCTGCTACCCTGGCTCGATTGGGCCTATCAACAGGTCTGTGAATAATCGGGCCATCCAGTAGAGAATTAACTATGTATAAAATTCGCACTTATAACGCTATTTCCGCCAAAGGTCTTGCCCGTTTTCCCGAGGCAAACTATCAGATTGGCAGTGACACGGCTGACCCTCAGGGATTTATTTTACGCAGTCAGAAATTGCACGAGGAGCAGGTGCCGGACAGCTTGGTGGCAGTGGCTAGAGCAGGCGCTGGGGTCAACAATATTCCGGTCGCCGATTACACCGACCGCGGGATTGTCGTTTTCAATACCCCCGGGGCCAATGCCAACGCGGTTAAAGAACTGATTGTTGCCGGCCTGTTGCTGGGATCGCGAGATATTTACGGCGGTATGAACTATGTGCAGGGGCTGGACACTATGCAAGATAGCGCCGAGATGGGCAAATTGCTGGAGAAGGAGAAAAAGCGTTTTGCCGGCTCGGAAATTATGGGCAAGACTCTGGGGGTTGTAGGTCTGGGAGCCATTGGTTCGATTATCGCCAATCTGGGTATCGAGTTGGGTATGGATGTGGTGGGCTACGATCCGGCTATCTCAGTTGAGGCGGCTTGGCAGCTGTCCAGCCGCGTTGAGCGCATGGACAGTTTGGAGGCGCTATTGGCCAAGGCGGATTTTGTCACCCTGCATGTGCCCGCTATTGCTGCTACCAAACACCTGATCAATAGCCAAACGCTGAGTCTGATGAAAAATACCGCCAAAATCCTCAACTTTGCCCGCGAGGAAATTGTCAGCACTGAAGATATGGTGGCAGCACTGGATCAGGGCACAATCGCCGGCTATATCAGTGACTTCCCCAATCCTGAATTATTGGGTCGCCCCAACGTGCTGTTGATGCCGCATATAGGTGCTAGCACGGCTGAGGCTGAAGAAAATTGTGCGGTGATGGCGGCCAATCAACTGATGGACTTCCTTGAGAATGGCAATATTCACAACTCGGTAAATTTCCCGCCGACAAAAATGGCCCGGGTTGGTGGTTCCCGAATCACCTTTGCCAATAGCAATGTGCCCAAAGTGCTGGGCAATGTGCTGTCGATTCTCGCCGATGAAGAGCTCAATGTGATTGATATGGTGAATAAAAGTCGCAATGAGGTGGCCTACAATATTGTTGATGTCGAGGGACAGGTGACTGCAGCCATTTTGGAGAAAATCCAACAGGTAGACGGCGTGATACGCGTCCGCGCGGTGTAGCTGATCGACACTCACAGCTGTGTCTGTGACGTTTCCTGCAATTGGTAGCCTTTAGCTGAAAAGTTTTGCTCTGACAGTCTTGCGATAGGCCCTGGGGCTATTGCCAGACCACTGTTTAAATCGCGAGGCAAACCAAGTGGCCTCGCTAAAGCCACTGTAATTGGCCACCTCGAGAATCGTCAAGTCGGTGTTCTTTAGCAAATCACAGGCAAAAGTCATGCGTGTGTGGGTCAGGTAGTCGACAGGGGTTTGCCCCACTGCGGCTTTAAAACGACGGTTAAACGTTCTAGTGGTCATGCCAAACTGGCTTGCCAATCCGGCGATAGATAGCGCCGTGCCAAGATTGTCTTGAATCCAAATCTGCGCCTGGGCTATGGTCTCGTCGCCATGCTGGCTTTGTGGATGACTGTCAAAACTGGTAGATTCTGAAATATTGCGAATCTCATGAAAAAAATGCCGCTGGGCCTGCCGTGCAATAATGCGCCCAAAAACCCGTTCCACCTGAAAAACTATCAACTCCGCCATGGCATTGACACTGGCTGCACAGTAAATATTTCCCGCTCTGGTGGTAAATCGCTGTCGCTCTAAACGAATGCGGGGATAGTGCCGCTGTAGCTGATCAAAATAGTGCCAGTGGGTGGTGGCAACCTTATCTTCTAACAAGCCGGCTTCGGCCAGAAAGCACACGCCGGTGCCCACCGCGGTAATATTGCAATTTCTCTGATGTTGCTGTTGTAGCCAGGGAATATAGGCGGCATATTTTTTTAGCGCCGGTCTCGGATTGCGCCACAGTGCCGGAATATGCACCAGATCGGTATCTGCGATATCCTCAAGATAGTGGCTGGGTTGCAATGTAAATCCCGCCGAGGTTTGCACTGGCTGACCATCTGGTGTTACCCAGCGAATTTCCACAGCTTTTTCCAACTCTCGGTTTGCCCGCGCTGCAGCTTGGGCAAACTGAAAGATTTCCGCTGCCAGGGTGCTGCTGGAGATCAGCATACTGTCACACAGCAATAGGGTGAGTTTAAAATTCATCGGATTGAAGATGGCGGAATGGATTCTGTCGAGTAACCCTGCCGGCCTGAGTGCGGTTGCCTTGGGGCTGGGCGGGGTCTTCGACTCTACTAGGTGCTGTGATCAATTTTATTATGACCTCGATCCTCGACTAGCAATCAATATTCCACATTCTACCAGCCAAAATGTCTTAAATACTAATTAAAATAGCTTAATAACTAAATAAAAAGCGATTAATGGCCGCTATACTTCGGCCCTTTCAGCGTAACCAACAGTTGGCAATTTATGACTACTTCGCTACCACTGATCGTCGGTTTCGGCGGATACAATGCCGCGGGACGCAGCTCCTCCCATCAGGGTTTTCGACGCATGATTCTGGAGTCCCTGAACTCTGAACAACAACAGGAAACGGTTGTCGGATTGGCCTGCCTAATGGGTTGTGTCAGCAAGCAGGGAGAGGGATACACCACTGCCGATGGCGATATACTGAATGCAACGGAGGTCGATCGACGATTCCGCGAGGTTGTTTTGAAGGGTACTTTGGTGCGTCGTATAAAATCTTTTGATCCCAGTGCAGTTCCGGGGAAAAAGAAAGTAAATTTGGGTGCTGATCAGGCTACAGTTTTTACCATTGCCAAGCGCGATCTGCCCAGCCGTTTGCCCGAGGATTGGCAGCTCAGCGATCTGGGTAATGGAACCTTTGAGGTTACAGCGCCTCAGCTGACGGATATATGGGTGGCTGCGGATTATCAATTAGTTGCCCAGGCGGGTGGCGAGCTGCCGGATGGTTTTAAGCCAGGTGATCATTACAATTCGAGATTTCATCCGCGATCTTTGCAGATGGCCCTGTTGGGCGCCAGCGATGCCCTGCACTCGGTGGGTATTGCCTGGCAACAGATTGCCGATGCGGTCAACCCCGATCAAATTGGTGTGTATTCCTCCAGTGCATTGGGTCAGCTGGACAATGATGGTTTCGGCGGCCTGTTGCAATCGCGATTAAAGGGTGGACGGACTACGGCCAAGCAGGTGCCTATGGGATTGAACACCATGCCTGCAGATTTTATCAATGCCTATGTGCTGGGCAGTGTGGGTCATACCGAAGCTATCACTGGTGCCTGTGCCACATTCTTGTACAACCTCCAAGCTGCTGTGCGCGATATTCGCAGCGGTGTGCGTCGAGTGGCTGTGGTTGGAAATGCCGAGGCTATTGTCCTGCCGGAGGTTTCAGAGGGCTTCTCCAATATGAGTGCTCTGGGTAGTGATGAAAATCTATGTAAATTAGATGCTACCGATTCGCCTGATTGGCGTCGCGCCAGTCGCCCCTTTGGCGATAATTGCGGTTTTACTCTCGCCGAGGGAACCCAGTATCTGGTGTTGATGGATGACGCGCTAGCAATAGAATTGGGTGCCGATATCCACGGGGCGGTGCCCGAAGTATTTATCAATGCTGACGGCGTGAAAAAATCTATTTCTGCACCTGGGGCGGGGAATATTATCTCCTTTGCCAGAGCGGTGGCAGCAGCAGTCAATATAGTGGGCAAAGAGACAGTGCAAAAGCACAGTTTCGTCCACGCCCACGGCTCTAGCACTCCGGCCAACCGCACAACAGAATCGGCGCTGATCAATCGGGTTGCCGCCGCCTTTGATATTAATGATTGGCCAGTCACGGCAGTTAAATCCTATGTCGGCCATACAATTTCTGCGGCCAGTGGCGATCAGTTGGTCTCGGCTCTGGGAACTTTTAAGTACGATATTATCCCCGGTATTAAAACCACTGGTGAAATTGCCGCGGATGTCAGTCAAGCGCACACCCTGTTCCCACTCCAGGATCTGGATACCAGCGACAACAAAATGCAGGTGGCATTTATTAATTCCAAGGGTTTTGGTGGCAATAACGCCACTGCGGTAGTGCTATCCCCGCAGCGGGTTGAAGCCATGTTGGCAGTGCGTCACGCCGCGGAATATGGAGATTACTTGGATAAGCGAACGCTAACTAGAGCTAAAGCCCAGCGCTATGCTCAACGCGCCGATGCCGCACAACTGGATGTTATCTATCGCTATGGTGAGACACTGATTGATGAGGCGGCGGTAAGACTTACCGAGCAGGGTATCCATGTGCCCGGATATGCTCGAGATATTCAGTTTGACCTGCAAAACCCCTACCAAGATATGGGATAAACCGAGATTTTCGGGTAATGAATTTGCATAGCGCAAATTTTGGTCTATGCTTAATGGCATAGATTTTCAATTTGATACCTACAGGGAGGTTTTATGGAGATTCCACAACAACAACTTGAGAGTCCATCCCCGGTCTACGCCGGATTTTGGATCAGAGTGCTCGCCAACTTAATTGATCACATTATCTTGCTATTAGTTATTAGTCTGCCGCTGTCTATGCTTTATGGCTTTGAAGCCTATTGGGCGGGTGAAAAAATCATTCATGGTTTTTGGGATGTGGTCGGATTTATTGCCCCCGTGGTGTTAACCATCTGGTTTTGGCTGCGGTTTCTAGGAACGCCGGGGAAAATGCTCTGCCGACTACAGGTGGTGGATGCTAAGACTCTATCAGCCCTGTCACTCAAACAGAGTATTATCAGGTACTTGGGGTATGTGCCGGCAACCTTGGTATTATTGATTGGTATATTGTGGGTGGCTTTTGATCGGCGAAAACAGGGCTGGCACGATAAGTTGGCTGGCTCGGTGGTGATTAGAGTCGCTAGAGCGCAAAAGCACACAGCGTAGCGTAAATTGCAGTTTTAAGTGAGAGCTACTGGGCAAGTAATCCGCAGATTGTGCTGGGCGCCAACTTACGGCAGGCTCGCTACTGATTGAGCGGCACATTTCAAGGTGTGCTTGCAACAAAGTCCGTCAGCACCTTAATAATCTCACTATCAATAATACGCCCCTGATTAATCCACTGTGATGAACCTATCTGATCACGGTCGATAGCACCTAACTGCTGGGCTTCGCCAGCTCGATCAAATACCAGAGCACCGCCGTGAATGGCAACTATCTGACTGCTGAGCAAATCGACAATAGGTGCCCCAGAGGTGCCGGCGCCGGCTCGGCAGTTGTGCAGCAGTAATGCTGTACTCGGGAATTGGTCAGAATCTTGCGGTTGACAGTGCTTAGACGCGGTCATATCACCAAGCTCTGCGTGGTAACCCAACAGGGCCAACGGGCCACTGATTAGTTGTGACTGTTGCCCCAATTGTAATGCGGGTTGGCGCGGAGAATAGCTGAGCATCAAAAAGGCAATATCACTTTCCGCTTGAGCAATTCTATCGGTTTCAGTTACTCGATAGCCATGCTGGGAAACTCGACTCACGGCAATGCCAGATAGGCGTTTATTTTGCGGGCGATACTCACAGACCTTATAGGATTGACCACTTTGCAGGTCGAACAGTGTATGGGCCGCCGTGAGCACCAGGGCTACATCATCTGCTATATCTGCTATTTCTTGAGGCGGGGAGATATAAACCGCGCTGCCACGGACTTTGCCGTCGCAGTAGATGGTGCCAGCGGCGTCCAGCAGGCTCTCGGGGGACGTTGCCCTAACTACAGCAGATAGGCCAATCAACAGAGTTCCGGCAAGGCCGAGTAGGCAAGAATTAATTGCCTTTGCCCCTAGCCCAGTCCGTGGTCTATTGGTACCCATAGCAAATTACTGCAGGTCTCCCCACTGGCCTTGAAGCAGGCTAATTGCCGCCAGGGGCGCAGTTTCGGTGCGCAATACTCTGGGTCCAAGGGCCAGTGGTTGAAAGCCCAGGTGAGTTGCAGTTGCTATCTCCTGATCCGAGAGACCGCCCTCGGGACCAATCAATAGACAGATGCTCTGGGGTGTTGACTGAATAGCCTGTAGGCGATTAGTGGTGCGATGGTGCAGAACCAGTTTTAAGTCCTGTGGTTGTTGATCCCAGTGCGCTAGAGCAACCGCTGGGTTAATTGTCGGCACCCTATTGCGCTGACACTGTTCACAGGCGCTGATGGCCACCTGCTGCCAGTGATGGATTTTTTTGGCCAATCTATCACCCGTTAATTTGACTTCACAGCGCTGGGTAAACAGCGGGGTAATTTCTTTGACACCCAGCTCGGTTGCCTTTTGCACAATCCAATCCATGCGCTCGCCACGGGAGATACCAATTGCCAGATGTATAGAGAGGGGCGACTCTCGGTCGACCGCTGCAAAGGCGTTGATTTGCACTGCGGCGAAGCCCTTTCTCGTTTCAACCAGTTGCCCGCTGTACTCGCCGCCCTGACCGTTAAACAACACAATTTCTTGCCCAGTGGTCATCCGCAACACCGAGGTTAGATGACGCGCAGCACCGGACTCAAGTTGGATTCTGTCACCGATAGAAATTGACTGTGGCGAGTAAACTCGTGGGATGCGCATCTATTATTTTGTGGGCAGGCCTATATTGCGACATAAGGTATCAGAAATTTGCCACTGATTCATGGTATAAAAGTGCAGTCCCGGAGCACCGCCGGCAATTAACGTTTCACAGAGCTCGGTGACCACGTCTAGACCATAGTTGATCAGGTCCTCGGAATTATCGCTGCGCTCCTGGAGTTGCCAGCGCAACCAGCGGGGTATCTCAGCGCCACAATTCTCAGAGAAGCGCAACAGATTGCGATAGTTGGTGAGTGGCATAATACCCGGCACTATGGGTTTATCGATACCCGCTTTGCTACAGTTATCGATAAATTTAAAGTAGGCATCTGGGTTGTAAAAGTACTGGGTAATCGCCCGATTGGCGCCGGCTTTGAATTTTTCACCCAACCAGTAGATATCTTTGCTATAGCTCTCAGCTTCAGGATGTATTTCCGGGTAGGCGGCTACATTAATATCAAAATGCTCACCACTTTGCTCGCGAATTAATGCCACCAGCTCATTGGCATGAACCAGTTGGCTGGCACCGCCGATACCAGAGGGCAGATCGCCGCGCAGTGCTACCAGGTTGGAGATGCCGGCTTTTCTGTAGTCATTCACCAGTGCCAGCACCGCCTCTTGGGTATCGCCGCCAAAGGAGAGATGGGGTGCGGCCTGATAGCCCTGCTGTTGTATATCCAATACCAGCTGCTTGGTGGTATCTCTGGTAGAGCCACCAGCGCCGTAGGTCACCGAGAAAAAATCCGGATTGAAGACGCTGAGTTGTTGGCAGCTGGTCAGCAGATTTTTGCGGCCTTGATCAGTTTTTGCAGCAAAAAACTCAAAACTTATGTGAGCTGTCTGGGACATGGGTAATACTAGCCTTATAGACTCCTCAGCCTCCTGAGAGGCTGAGGGTGATGTGGTTGAAAATCAATATTTGTAGTCGTCGCCTTTGAATGGCCCAGCCACAGGCACATTGATGTAATCGGCCTGTTCTTGGGACAGTTTGGTGATCACGCCACCAAAACCGCGCACCATATGGGCCGCTACCTCCTCATCAAGATGCTTGGGCAGTACCTCCACGCGCAGCATTTCAGCTTGGGTGGCACTGTCTTGGCTAGCAAAGGCGCGCTGATAGAGTTCAATCTGGGCCAGCACTTGGTTGGCAAAAGAGCCGTCCATAATGCGACTGGGATGACCGGTGGCGTTGCCCAAGTTCACTAGTCGGCCCTCGGCTAACAGAAGCAGATGATCATTGCTGCTGCGCTGGCGATAGACCTTGTGAACCTGAGGTTTGACTTCCTCCCACTCCCAGGCCTTGCGCATATATGCGGTATCGATTTCATTATCGAAATGGCCGATATTACAGACGACACAGCCGCTCTTTAGGGCGCCCAGCACCTCGGCGTCACAGACATTGTAGTTGCCTGTTGAGGTGACTAATAAATCGGTATTGGCCAACAGTGCACTGTTGATCCCTTGGCTGGCATCGCCCTCAATATAGGTTGAGACCACCTCAAAGCCGTCCATACAGGCCTGCATGGCACAGATGGGATCGACCTCTGTCACTTTGACAATCATGCCCTCTTGACGCAGGGATTGAGCCGAGCCTTTGCCCACATCGCCGTAGCCAATAACCAGGGCTTTTTTGCCCGATAGCAGGTGATCGGTGGCGCGTTTGATGGCGTCGTTAAGGCTGTGGCGACAACCGTACTTATTGTCGTTTTTCGACTTGGTCACTGAATCGTTGACATTGATAGCCGGGACTTTCAGCTCGCCGGCTTCGAGCATCTCATAGAGTCGATGCACGCCGGTGGTAGTCTCCTCGGTAATGCCGTGGACCTGCTCCAGTACTTGGGGATATTTCTGATGCAGCAGGGCGGTCAGATCGCCACCGTCGTCCAACACCATATTGGCGTTCCAGGGCTTGCCATCTTTGAGCACCTGCTGCTCGAGGCACCAGTCATACTCCTCTTCAGTTTCACCCTTCCAGGCAAAAACCGGGGTGCCATTGGCGGCAACTGCCGCAGCTGCGTGATCCTGGGTGGAGAAGATATTACAGGAGGTCCAGCGCACCTCTGCTCCCAATGCCTCGAGAGTCTCAATCAATACCGCAGTCTGGATGGTCATATGAATACATCCCAGTATGCGGGCGCCGGCCAGGGGTTGCTCGGCGCTGTATTTGTCGCGCAATGCCATTAGCGCTGGCATCTCTGTCTCGGCGATGGCGATCTCTTTGCGTCCCCACTCTGCCAGATTGATATCAGCAACCTTATAGTCGCTGAAGGGCTGTTTATTGTCGGCTAGTTGTATTGCAGTCATCTTTGATTACCTTTTCAAAAAAGTTATTTACAGGCTAGAGTGCTTTTCTAAGCAACTCAGCCCGATCGGTTTTTTCCCAGGTGAAATCATCACCTGTGCGGCCAAAGTGGCCATAGGCTGCGGTCTGTCGGTAGATGGGTCGGCGCAGATCGAGCATCTCGATAAGACCTCGGGGGCGCAGATCAAAGTGTTCTCGCACCAGGCTGACAATCGCATCATCGGATAATTTTCCCGTGCCAAAGGTGTTGATACTAATGGAGGTGGGCTCGGATACGCCGATGGCGTAGGACACCTGAATTTCACAGCGCTCGGCGAGGCCGGCAGCCACGATATTTTTGGCCACATAGCGGCCGGCGTAGGCCGCCGAACGGTCCACCTTGGTGGGATCTTTTCCAGAGAAGGCGCCACCGCCGTGGTGGGCCATACCGCCGTAGGTGTCGACTATAATTTTGCGACCGGTCAGGCCACAGTCACCCATAGGGCCACCGATCTCAAAATTACCAGTGGGATTGATATGGTACTGGGTATCTGAATGCAGCCATTGCTCTGGTAAAACCTTGTGGATAATCTCTTCGCGGACAGTTTCTTGAAGAGCTGACTGACTGATATCGGGTGAATGCTGGGTGGACAGCACTACGGCATCCACAGCTACGGGTACGCCATTGTCGTAACGCAGTGTTACCTGACTTTTGGCATCTGGCCGCAACCAGGGCAGTGCCCCGGACTTGCGCAGTTCCGCCTGACGCTCTACCAACCGGTGAGAGTAATAGATCGGGGCGGGCATCAGCACATCGGTCTCATTGCTGGCATAGCCGAACATCAGGCCCTGATCGCCAGCACCAATATCTTTATCAGCACTCTGATCAACCCCTTGGGCTATATCTGAGGACTGCTTGCCAATCGCATTGATCACGGCGCAGGAATTGCCGTCAAAGCCCTTGTCCGAGTGATCGTAGCCAATAGTGTTAATCACATCGCGGACAATCTGTTCCAGATCCACATAAGTTCTAGTGCGTACTTCCCCGGCGATAATCGCCATACCGGTTTTGACCATAGTCTCCACCGCCACCCGGGCGTCGGGATCATCACCGATAATAGCATCCAGGACGGCGTCGGAGATTTGATCGGCCATCTTGTCGGGATGGCCCTCGGAGACGGATTCAGAAGTAAAAATATTATAAGTAGACATAGCTTTCCAATGCTGAGTTAGTGTTGTGAATTGGCGGCCGTAAACTGCCGCAGTTGAATGCGAAATCCGTTGCGCTGGGTGAGAAAAAGGCTGTCTCCTTCAGAGAGGCCCACCGCCTCGGCCCAGTTGGTTATCTCCTGGGGGTCAAAGCCCAGCCACAGATCGCCGCAGGACTGCTTGACCCAGTCTTGATCGTGGGCACAGAGATCGGTGATCAGCAGGACGCCCTCGGGGTTCAGCAGATCGGCGCAGTGCTGAATAATCTGCGCTGGCGCTGGGTTGTGATGTAGCACCATATTTAGAGAGATTGCATCAGCCTTGAGGCCGCGCTGACAGGCCAGCTGGGTATCGCCGTGGATGAACTGAATATTAGAAAGGCCCTGTTGGGCGCTGCGCTGTCGACACTGGGCGAGCATCTCGGCGCTGTTGTCCAGGGCGATAACCTGCTCAAAGCTAGTTGATAATTTTTTCAAAAACTGACCATAGCCGGGCCCGATCTCCAGCGCGCTCCCAGTGCCGTTGGCCGCCGTATCGAGGAAGTTCTCAACGCTGTCCCCATAGTCTGACCAACTGGCAATAAGATCTTGGTTTTCTTCAAAACGGGTAACATTGCGGTTGAAAAAATCCACTGAAGCATTGGCGCGCTCCCGATTGATAGCAGTCAATTGCGTGGCCACAGTAGGGTCTACAGAGGCTTGGTCAATGCTCAGAAAAAGCGCCTTTTGCAGAGCCTGCAGATCCAGATCTGGATTTAACAGATTGCGGCGGTAAAAAATGGTGGTGCCCTCACGCTTAGTGGCTACCAGTCCGGCCTTGGCGAGTATTTTTAAATGATGACTCATCGCCGATTGGCGAATATCAAAGATCTGGCAGAGCTCCAGTACACCAAAGGCGTTCTGCTGTAAAACTTTGAGAATTTGAATGCGCAGTGGATCCCCAGCGGCTTTGCACAGGTGACCGATGCTGTCGACCGCGGAGTCGACAAATACTTCGCTAGCTGGGAATGTTGATGTATTACTAGTCATAGCAGAGCACTTTAGCACGCCACCTGCTTTATATCAAAATATTTTTATATAAAAATATTTCGAAGCATTGTTGTCGTTATAGATGCCGGTGTTGCAGATTAGTATAGTGAATATCGGTTTACTGTGAGTCCGGTCTAAGCGACAATACGCCACCAAATTTTCACCGTTTAGGAGTACTATTTCATGGCCTCACGCAGAGACTTGGCGAATGCTATTCGCGCCCTCAGCATGGATGCGGTACAGCAGGCTAACAGTGGGCATCCAGGTGCGCCGATGGGTATGGCAGATATTGCCGAGGTGCTGTGGAGAGATTTCCTCACCCATAATCCCGCCGACCCCAGCTGGGTCAATCGAGATCGCTTTGTACTGTCCAATGGCCATGGCTCCATGCTGCTTTACTCGCTGTTGCACCTGACCGGTTATGATCTTCCGATCGAAGAGTTAAAAAACTTCCGTCAATTACACGCCAAGACCCCCGGTCACCCGGAGTATGGTTATGCCCCTGGCGTGGAAACCACTACTGGCCCCCTGGGTCAGGGTATTAGCAACGCGGTTGGCATGGCAGTAGCCGAGCGGGTTCTCGCCGATCAATTTAATCGGCCTGGACACCAGCTGGTGGATCACTACACCTATGCATTTCTCGGTGATGGCTGTTTGATGGAGGGTATCTCCCATGAGGTCTGCTCGCTGGCGGGTACATTGAAATTGGGCAAGTTAATCGCCTTCTATGATGACAATGGTATCTCCATCGATGGCGAGGTCGAGGACTGGTTTAGCGACGATACCCCGGCGCGGTTTGCCGCGTACGATTGGCAGGTAATAGCCGATGTGGATGGCCATGACAGTGACGCTATCCGCGCTGCTATCGAACAGGCCAAAGCCTCAGATAAACCCACATTGATCTGCTGTAAAACCACCATTGGCTTTGGCTCCCCCAATAAACAGGGCAAGGAGGACTGCCATGGTGCACCCCTGGGCGAGGAGGAGATTGCTCTCACTCGCCAGCAATTGGGTTGGGACTATGGGCCCTTTGAAATTCCCGATAACTACTATGCCGAGTGGAGCTGTGTTGAAAAAGGCACGGCTGCGCAGGCGTCATGGAATCAACAGTTTGATGCCTATAGGGCGGAATACCCAGATCTGGCGAGTGAATTTGAACGCCGCTGCAAAGGTGAATTGCCAGCCGATTTTAGCGATAAGGCCGACGCCTATATCCGCGAATGTCAGCAGAACATGGAAAAAGTGGCGTCCCGCAAAGCCTCGCAAAACTGCCTCAACGCCTTTGGTCCGCTGCTGCCTGAATTGATGGGCGGTTCTGCCGATCTAGCTGGGTCAAACCTGACCATTTGGTCTGGCTCCAAGGCAATCACTGGGGATAATGCCCAGGGCAACTACATTTACTACGGCGTGCGTGAATTTGGTATGAGTGCGATTATGAATGGTATTGCCCTGCACGGCGGCTTTATCAATTATGGCGCTACCTTCCTGATGTTTATGGAGTATGCACGCAATGCGGTGCGCATGGCGGCGCTGATGAAACAACAGAGTATTTTTGTCTATACCCACGATTCCATAGGCTTGGGGGAAGATGGCCCCACCCATCAGCCCGTGGAACAGCTGAGTGCCCTGCGCTCAACACCAAACTTAAATACTTGGCGTCCCTGTGACACGGTGGAGTCGGCAGTTAGCTGGAAGCATGCGATTGAGCACAGAGATGGACCTACTGCCCTGGTGTTCAGCCGCCAAGGGCTGACGCCGATGTCTAGAGATGATCAGCAGGTAGACGATATTGCTCGGGGCGGTTATATCTTGCGGGATGTAGAAAATCCCCGCGCTATCTTGATTGCCACCGGCTCCGAAGTCGAGCTGGCGATGCAAGCTGCCGATACACTGGCGCAACAAAAGGTGCCGGTACGCGTGGTCTCCATGCCCTGCGCCGAAGTTTTCTGTCAGCAGGACAGTGACTACCGAGAGCGGGTACTGCCCGATGCAGTGCGGGCGCGAGTGGCAGTAGAAGCGCTGCACGCAGATTACTGGCGCAAATTTGTCGGCCTCGATGGTCGAGTGGTGGGTATGCATAGCTTTGGAGAATCTGCGCCTGGTAATGTGCTGATGGCGGCGTTCGGATTTACCGTGGATAATGTGGTGAACAGCGTTCTGGAGACCCTCAGTTAATGATTCGTGTCGCCATTAATGGCTACGGTCGCATCGGCCGTTCGGTATTGCGTGCCCTGTACGAGTCGGGACTGCGAGAGCGGATTGAAATCGTGGCGATTAACGAGCCTGCAGACAGCAAAACAATTGCTCACTTAACCCGCTATGATTCAACTCATGGCAGGTTTAGCGGTAGCGTTGATGTAAGTGAGCATTCACTTATTATCAATGGTGACAGCATCGAGATCTTTCATATTGAGGCACTGGACCAGTTGCCTTGGCAGCGCCTAGCGGTTGATGTAGTGCTGGAGTGCAGTGGCAGTTTTAGTGATCGCAACAATGCTCAGAAGCATCTCGATAGTGGTGCCAAGCGCGTATTGTTCTCTCAGCCCGCCGAGTCCGATGTGGATGCCACGGTTGTCTATGGTTACAACCATCATAGACTCACTGGGAATGAGCAGATTATTTCCAATGCCTCCTGCTCTACTAACTGTGTAGTGCCAGTGATCAAGGTGCTGGACGACCATTTTTCGGTTGAGGGTGGGGTGATCACCACCATTCACTCGGCGATGAACGACCAGCCGGTGCTCGATGCCTATCACCACACTGATCTGCGCAAGACCAGAGCCGCCATGCAGTCGATTATTCCGGTGGATACTGGTTTGGCGCTGGGCATTGATCGCCTAATGCCCGAGCTCGCCGGCCGCTTCCAGGCTCAGGCGATGCGCGTGCCCACGCAAAATGTGTCAGCTATTGACCTCTCGGTGCTAGTCAATCAGCAGACCGATGTCGAAGCGGTCAATCGAGCACTGGCCAGCGCAGCTGGCGGTGAGCTCGCCGGTATTCTCGGTTATACAGAGGAACCGCTGGCGTCCTGTGATTTTAATCACGATCCGCGTAGCGGTGTTGTCGACGCCAGTCAGACCAGAGTGAGTCAGCAGAAATTGCTCAAGGTATTGGTTTGGTTTGATAACGAATGGGGCTATGCCAACAGAATGCTCGACACCCTGCAAAGTTGGTATTAACAGAACGCTGGGTAGGAATTTTTGCCAAATAAGCAACGTGTAGTTAACCACAGTTTTTAAGGATAAAAATGACCATTAAATTAATGTCCGAAATAGACCTTGCCAGCAAGCGAGTGCTGATTCGCGAAGATCTCAATGTACCCCTAACAGATGGCAAAGTTACCAGCGACGCTCGCCTGAGAGCGGCATTGCCGACTATAAAGCACGCCCTAGATCAGGGCGCTAAAGTTATTTTAATGTCCCACTTGGGTCGCCCCACTGAGGGTGGGTTCGATCCTGAGTACAGTCTGCAGCCAGTGGCTGATTATCTGGGCCAACTATTGAATATAGATCTGCCGTTGGTGCGAGACTGGCAGCAGGATTTGGATCTCTCCCCAGGGGGTGCAGTACTGCTGGAAAATGTGCGCTTTAATCGCGGTGAGAAGAGCAATGATCAGACCCTGGCTAAAGCCTACGCCCAGCTCTGTGATATTTTTGTAATGGATGCCTTTGGCACTGCCCATCGCGCACAGGCCTCCACCCACGGGGTCGCGCAATTTGCGCCGATCGCCTGTGCTGGCCCCCTGTTGGCCGGTGAACTGGATGCCCTTGAAAAGGCCACCGCCAAGCCCAATCCGCCGGTGATGGCGATTGTCGGCGGCTCAAAGGTTTCCACCAAACTGATGGTTTTGCAGACCCTTTCAACTAAGGTTGACCAGTTGATTGTCGGCGGCGGCATTGCCAATACCTTTTTGGCAGCGGCTGGCAAGCCAGTGGGTAAATCGCTTTACGAACCCGATTTAATCCCGGCGGCTCAGGCACTGATGTCAAAGGTTGATATACCACTTCCAACCGATGTGGTGGTGGGCAGAGAATTTTCTGACACTGCTGAAGCCAGAATAGTCTCAGTAGATGCAGTTGAGCCAGAGGATATGATTTTTGATATTGGTCCTCAATCTGCCCAACAGCTGTCACAGTTGATTGCCGGTATGGGTACCATTATTTGGAACGGCCCAGTGGGGGTATTTGAATTCGATCAGTTTGCGTCTGGTACTGAGGCACTGTCGAGGGCCATTGCCGAGAGTTCAGGATTTTCCATCGCTGGCGGTGGCGATACGCTGGCGGCGGTCGATAAATACGGCATTGCCGAGCAGGTGTCCTATATTTCCACTGGCGGCGGTGCCTTTTTAGAATATGTTGAGGGCAAACAGCTGCCGGCGGTTGCCCTATTAGAAGAGCGCGGTTAGCGTTAAAGAAAAGTTGAATTAAACAGATTTTAAGGGAGTTAAAGAGGAAGAGACCATGGCACTTATTTCATTGAGACAGTTACTGGATCACGCCGCAGAGTATGACTACGGGGTACCGGCATTTAATGTCAACAATCTGGAACAGATGCGAGCGATTATGCTGGCTGCCGATCAGACCGACAGCCCGGTGATTGTGCAGGCATCAGCCGGTGCCCGCAAATATGCCGGCGCACCCTTTTTGCGCCACCTGATTCAAGCGGCTATGGAGGAGTGGCCCCATATCCCGGTGTGTATGCACCAGGATCACGGTACCAGTCCAGCGGTTTGCCAACGTTCTATCCAACTGGGCTTTAGCTCGGTGATGATGGACGGCTCATTGCAGGAGGATGGCAAAACCCCCGCCAGCTACGATTACAATGTAGCGGTAACCAAGACGGCGGTGGATATGGCCCATGCCTGCGGGGTGTCGGTTGAGGGCGAGTTGGGCTGTCTCGGCTCCCTAGAGACGGGACAGGCAGGAGAAGAGGATGGGGTTGGTGCCGAGGGCATATTGACCCATGACCAGATGCTCACCGACCCCGAAGAGGCCGCCGATTTTGTGGCTAAAACCCAGGTAGATGCCCTGGCGATTGCCTGTGGCACCTCCCACGGCGCCTACAAATTTAGCCGGCCACCCACCGGAGATATACTGGCCATTGATCGCATTAAAGAAATTCATCGACGGATTCCCGGAACCCATCTGGTGATGCACGGTTCCTCCTCGGTACCTCAAGACTGGCTGGCCATTATCAATGAGTATGGGGGTGAGATTCCCGAGACCTATGGCGTGCCCGTGGAACAGATTTGCGAGGGCATCAAACACGGGGTGCGCAAGGTCAATATAGATACCGATCTGCGTCTGGCCTCCACCGGCACTATCCGCCGCTTTTTGGCGCACAACCCGGCGGCCTTTGATCCCCGCGCCTACCTAAAAGAGACGGTAACGGCAATGAAAGATATCGCCGCCGCCCGCTATGAGGCCTTTGGCACCGCGGGCAATGCCGGCAAAATAAAACCCATCGGGCTGGAGGGTATGACTGAACGTTACACAGCCGGCGAGTTAAACCCTAAGATTAACCTGTAAATGGCAAAAGCATTTTTGTTAAGCCTGGGCATACTGCTGGCTGTTGCCCAGCCAGCGGTCAAGTAGAGGCGCTACAGCTTGGGGCTGTTCAGTTAGTAAATACTCTGCGGCGCGCTTTACTTGGGGCAGTAACTGAGCATCGCGCCGCAGATCGGCAATCTGTAATTGCAGGTCGCCGGTCTGGCGGGTCCCCAGCAGCTCCCCCGGCCCTCTGAGCTCCAGATCCTTCTCCGCTATGGCGAAGCCGTCGCTGGTCTGGCGCATAATTTTTAGCCGCTCGCTGCCATTGCTTGATAGCGGCTGACTGTAGAGCAACACGCAGTGACTCTGGGTTGTGCCCCGACCCACTCTGCCGCGCAACTGGTGCAGTTGCGACAACCCGAGGCGCTCGGCATTTTCAATAATCATCAGGCTGGCATTGGGCACATCAACCCCTACTTCAATCACTGTGGTTGCCACCAGTAAATGGAGCTCGCCGGATTTAAAAGCTTCCATAACCGCTAACTTTTCCCGCGGTTTGAGTCGT
>JBMZBJ010000006.1:0-134246 GCA_049612225.1 Porticoccaceae bacterium
TTTCGGGGGTTTGTTATTTTGGCGGAGAGAGAGGGATTCGAACCCTCGATACGCTATTAACGTATGCCAGTTTTCAAGACTGGTGCATTCAACCGCTCTGCCATCTCTCCGAAACTTTTCATAGACGGCAAATGCCATCTATAAGGGTAGGGCGCTGATTATACAGCGCCTTTTCCGAGTGACAAGCTCGGTTTACGCCTGAGGTGATTTTTCCTCTGATTTTTCACTTTCAGAACTCGGCGACCCTTTATCCGACTGTCTTTTTTGACGTGGATCGTTGGCAGCACGCTTGCTGGGAGCTGTTTTAACCGCATCATCAGCGGTATTTTGCTGAGCCTTATTTGGCGATGTAGTGATAGTTGGCTGTTCAGTGCTAACTTCGACCGCCTTAACGGGCTTGGGTTTTGATCTGGGATCATTGCCTGCGCGTGCCGGTTGATCGCTTGCCGCTGACGATGGCTGTTCTTTAGCTTCAATCGCCGTGGTAGCTGGGCTTTGATCAGCTGATTCTTTAGCTTTAGGCTTGGGTTTAGCTTTCGGCTTTGCTTTAGGCTTGGGTTTAGCTTTCGGCTTTGCTTTAGGCTTGGACTTGGCTTTTGGCTTGGTTTCTTCAGACTTTGAAGGTTCCTCAGTGCCCCCAATTGAAACCTCATCAGAACTCTCGGTTGTGGTCTCTTCAGCTTTGGGTTTGGGGGCATTTTTTGGTTTTGTTGGCTTTCGCTTCCTGGCTGGCTTGGCTGCAGGTTCGAGATTTTCAGCGACAACTGTTGTGGATTCAGTAGTTGTAACCTCTGGATCTTTTGCTGATGACTCGACTGACGTGCCACTAGTGCTCTCTACTGGTATGGACTCAGTTACTACTGGATCAGCGGCTGGCGGCTTGGCCGGAGCCTTTGGTTTAATTTGATCCTGATCGGCAAGGGCTTGATCTTTAGATACTACTTGATCAGTAGTTCCCTTATTCTCGATCTGAGCTGCGGGCACTTCTTGGCGACTTCTGCGTCTGCGAGGGCCTCTGCGTCGATCATCTGGGCGGCGTTTGATAGCAGATTTTTGATCATTTCCCTGATCTTTTGAAGTCTGTTGTTTGGCTTCAGTAGTCTTTTTGGATGACTCGTCAGTTGCAGTTTTATTTTGTGACCTGCGTTTGTTTGAACGGTTGTCTTTACTTCGCTGGTCTTTTTTATCGTTTGGACGCTGAGATTTCGCGCCATCCGAATTTTGCTTACTTCTTGAGCCACGATCATTTCTCTGGGGCCGTCTTTTTTGGCCCTTGCGATCTTGATTGCTGGCTTTTTTAGCTGCGGGTTTGGATTCTTCCTGTTGTTGCTCATCTCCAAACATGGTCGACCACAGTCGCTTGATAAGGCCTTTAGATGATTTTTCAGGAGATTGAATTGGGGCCGGAGCAGGGGTCGATGGTACTATGGTTTTTACAGCAGGTTGAGGCAGGCTTACAGATTGCTGGTCATGTTCTGTTTCAATTTGCGTATCAGCGCCCTTAAAATCCTCCGCTAGTTTGTAACTAAAATCCGAATTGTCCTCATCCTGTGTGCGTATTCTAACTACCTCAAAGTTGGGTGTTTCCATATGAGTGTTAGGCAAAACGGTTATTTTTATAGTATTTCGCGATTCTATAGCGCCGATCTCTCTGCGCTTTTCATTGAGCAAAAAGGTTGCCACTGAAACAGGCACTATAGCCCTAACTTCGCGACTGTATTCTTTTTGCGCCTCTTCTTCGACCAATCGAAGGATGGATAGTGCTAGTGATCGGGTGCCACGTATGGTGCCTTGACCATTACATCGGGGACAGACTTTTGACATGGTTTCTTCTAGAGAGGGGCGCAGTCTCTGTCGTGACATTTCCATCAGTCCAAATCGCGATATACGCCCAACTTGAACGCGAGCGCGGTCGATCTCTAGGGCATCGCGCATTTTGTTTTCGACGCTCTTTTGGTTGCGATTGTTAAGCATATCGATAAAGTCGATCACGATAAGTCCGCCCACATCTCGCAGGCGCAACTGTCGAGCAATTTCCTCGGCCGCCTCTAAATTGGTGTTATAGGCGGTGGCTTCAATATCGCCACCTTTGGTTGCACGCGCGGAGTTGATATCAATCGATACCATGGCCTCGGTAATATCTATAACGATTGATCCACCTGAGGGTAGTACCACTTCACGCTCAAAAGCAGTTTGAATCTGATTTTCGATCTGGTAGCGATTAAAAAGAGGAATTTCATCTTGATAGAACTTAACCTTGCTTTTGAAGTCAGGCATCACGGTGCCGATAAAAGCAGCTGCCAGAGCGTAGGCATCCTCATTGTCAACGATGACTTCGCCGACATCTTGTCGCAGGTAGTCACGAATAGCGCGGATGATCACATTGCTCTCTTGAAACAGAAAATGGGGTGCCTTGGCGCCTTTAGCTTCGTCGGTAATGGTATTCCATAGTTGCAGTAGGTAGTCCAGATCCCATTGCAATTCCTCGGCAGCTCTGCCAATACCCGCTGTGCGAACTATAGCGCCCATCCCATCGGGAATTTGTAGATCACGCATCGCCTCTCTTAAGTTGGCCCGATCATCACCTTCAATTCTGCGGGAGATGCCACCGGCCCGAGGGTTGTTTGGCATCAAAACGAGGTAGCGACCCGCCAAGCTGATAAATGTTGTCAGTGCAGCGCCCTTAGATCCGCGCTCTTCTTTTTCCACTTGAACGAGAACTTCTTGTCCCTCTTTAACCGCATCGACAATTCGTACACGATCGTTATCGGAAGATTTCTTTTTAAAATATTCGCGGGAGATCTCTTTGAGGGGGAGGAAGCCGTGACGCTCGGCGCCGAAGTCGACGAAGGCAGCTTCTAAACTGGGTTCTACTCGGGTAATTTTACCCTTATAGATATTAGATTTTTTTTGTTCTCTGGTTCGATTTTCTATATCCAGATCGTATAGTCTCTGTCCATCGACCATAGCAACACGCATCTCCTCGGTATGGGAGGCGTTGATTAACATTCTTTTCATAATTAAACCTATCTCGGTAAAGCCGATGAGACCGCAGCATAAAGATAGATAGAGGAAATGACAGGCAGATAGAGTGGGTCATAAACTGTGTGCTGAGCACCACAGGACCAACTAAACATTAACTGTGGCATTTTAATAATGCCAGTTAACTTATATACCTAGCACCAACAGTGCACAGAGCACAGGTTTGGGCAAAGCGTACAAATTTTTATGGGCAACTAACGATAGTTTATCAATTAGTGCACGCTGTCTTATCCTAGATGCCAACCCGTTAACTGTATAAATGTTTAACTGTGACCCTTGGGGCCAATCTGTCACTTACGGGTTGCTGGTTCTAGTACTTCTAATCTTTCTTTTGCTGAGCTTCGTCAGCACTGTTTTAAATGCTTGTCGCAAATACTATGCGCCAAGCAGCCATTAATTCTTACCCAAAGCCTACAGCTTGGGATTTGCAGAGAGGGCTTGTTGTTGCTCTCTATAGGGCGGCAATATAACAATAAACAGTTGCCTCTTCAATCTAGCTATCAAATAAACAGGGTTAAACGCCAATAGCGTTAGTCTAATCCAGAGTAACAAAGTTATAATTGCGGCATTTTAAACAGCGTAGTTATCAATTTGTCAGATCCAGATCATAACAAGCCTTTTGCATCGGTTAGGTTCCAAACTGTCGAAGAAGATTTTGTCGGCCAAAGATTGGATAATTATCTGCTGCGGATTCTCAAAGGTGTACCCAAATCCCGAATCTATAGATTGCTTCGCAAAGGAGAGGTCAGAGTTAACAAGGGCAGGGCAAAGCCCGATCGCAGATTGGAAATGGGTGATCAAATTCGCATACCACCGATCAGAGTTGCCGATCGTGAAGCATCCAATTCGCCGGGAAGTCAGCTACAGCAGAGGCTCGTCGATAGTATTATTTTTGAGGATGACGCCCTGCTGATTATCAATAAGCCCAGTGGCATTGCTGTGCATGGCGGCAGTGGTGTGTCCTTTGGAGTTATCGAGGGATTTAGAGCTCAGCGACCCAATAGTAGGTATCTGGAGCTAGTTCATCGGCTGGATCGGGATACGTCAGGCTGTTTGATGTTAGCCAAAAGTCGTGCTGTTTTGATGCAAATTCATAGAGCTATGCAGGCAGATGCAGTCAAGAAGTACTATGCAGCCCTGGTTAAGGGGCATTGGGACAAGGGTAAATCAACCATCAATGCACCTTTAAAGAAGAATCAATTATCCTCGGGTGAACGCATGGTTCGCGTCGACCCAACAGGTAAGCCATCGGTTTCCCATTTTAAAGTCATTAAAAGATTTCAGAGTGCAAGTATGTTAGAGGTGCTCTTAGAGACAGGTAGAACGCATCAAATTCGAGTGCATACCCAATTTGCCGGGCAGCCAATTGCCGGTGATGCAAAATATGGTGATCGTTTGTTTAATGAGCAATTGAGGGCCTGCGGTCTTAAAAGATTATTTTTGCACGCCTCTCGCCTTGAATTTTGTCATCCGATCTCGGGAGATAGGATTGAGGTTGAAGCGCCTTTACCCAAGGAGCTTAGGGCTACTGTTGAGGCTTTATCATGAAACCTGCCCTTGAATCAGACTACAAGCTACTAATTTTTGATTGGGATGGCACTCTTTCTGACTCAGTAAGCCGTATTTCTAAATGTATTCAATTGGCGGCGTCTGATCATCATTTGCCTGTGCCCAGTTATCAACAGGCGTCAAATATTATTGGATTGGGGTTGATCGAGGCGGTTAGATACCTATTCCCCGATGCTGATGAGCAGCTGGTTTCTGAAGTAAGCCGTAGTTACTCTGCTCATTATCGCAGTCTTGAGAGTGGCCCCCCTGATTTTTTCCCCTATGTATTACCATTACTGACAGAGTTCAAAGCTAATAACTATCTGTTGGCAGTTGCCACTGGCAAAAGTCGGGCTGGACTGAATAGGGCACTGCGAGCGACCGGTTTGGAAGTGACCTTTGACAGCTCGCGCTGCGCCGATGAAACCGAGTCTAAACCCTGCCCGCTAATGCTTGAGCAGTTACTAGAGGAGTTCCAATTGCAGCCAGAGCAGGCGCTTATGGTAGGAGACACGGAGTACGATATGGAAATGGCAGCACAAATCGCCATGCCGCGTCTGGCTGTTAGCTATGGTGCCCACAGTGCGGAACGGCTGAAACAATACCAGCCCATTGCCTGTATTGACTGTTTTTCAAAGATAATTAACTTAATATAATCAATAAGTTAATAGGCTAATATAAGTCTGAATCTAGTTTATATCAAAGCCCATTTCTGACAACAGGGTGCACAATTCAATCAGCGGCAAGCCTGTTAACGAACTTGGGTCACTGCTATTCACCGCTTTAAACAGACTTATTCCCAAGCCCTCTGCTTTAAAACTACCCGCACAGTCGTAGGGTTCTTCGGCCAATAAGTAATTGCTTATACACTGTTTGCTCAATGTTCTAAACACCACCTCAGTGGTATTAACAGCGGATTTTATTACTGACTTTTGATTTTCAAGTGTTTGCACTAGGGCTATACCACTATGAAAATTTACTGCGCGCCCTGACTGGGCAGATAATTGGGCCTCTGCCTGCGTATAGGAACCTGGTTTAGTGAGTATTTCGCCGTCCAATTCACCGACTTGATCAGCGCCAATAACGAGGGATCCGGGGAATTTTTGGGCGATGGTTGTCGCTTTGGCAACTGAAAGACGTTCTACCATTGCCCTAGGCAATTCATCGCTGAGTGGAGATTCATCAATATTGGGGTCCTCGCAGTCAAACTCCAGCCTTAGTTGCTGCATTAGCCTTTGTTTGTAGATCGATGAGGAAGCCAGTATTATTGAATTTTTCATCAGGAGTGCAATCTGCCTGCAAATAGTTAGGTTTTCACTGCCGTTATATTAAGCATTTTTCTTTGACAGTTCACTGTCTTGACCCTATTATGCGCGCCTAACTGGATTGCATCTAGAATTATGGCGCTGCCATCGCAAATAGACCCACGAAAATTAGCCCTTAAGGGCGCCCTTTTAGAGGGTCATATTGACAGTGCTGATCTGGCTAGATTGTCATCAGCGGTCAATCGTGTCGTAAGTCCTCTCTCAGTGTCTATTCAATTTGAAGTAGATGAGACAGGGCAGTCATTTGCAAAGGGTTTGGCTTCTGTTGAAGTTGAGCTGACCTGTCAGCGCTGTCTTGACCCGTTCAAGAGCAATCTGCAGTCAAGTTTTTCACTGCAAATCATCTGGTCTGAGGATCAGATTGCAAATGTGTCACCCGAGCATGAGCCCTGGGTGGTGGTTGATAGGATCGCCGATCCTATCGCAATGGTAGAGGATGAAATACTACTGGTTCTGCCATTTGTGAGTTACCACAAAATAGGAGAATGTACGGGTAGTGCGCTCAAACCAGCCGGATCAGACTCCGGTGAGCTGGCGGCTGCCAAGAGTCCATTTAGTATTTTAGAGCAGTTAAAAAAATAGTGACTGCATTATAGGAGTATATACCCATGGCTGTTCAAAAAAGTCGTAAAACACGCTCTAGACGCGGCATGCGTCGCTCGCACGATGCCCTTACCGCTGCTTCTGTTTCTACAGATCAAACCAGCGGAGAAAAGCATCTTCGTCACCACGTTACCAGTGATGGTTTTTATCGCGGTCGCAAAGTCATCGAGACAGACGCCGAGTAATTAAACCATTACATTCAGCATGCGCCTCACAATTGCCATTGATGCTATGGGGGGTGACCTAGGCCCCCAAATCGTAGTGGAGGCTCTTGAGGAACCCTTAAAGAGCAACCCCAATCTAAAATTGTTGCTGTTTGGCGATCAACAGCTGTTGTCACCACTCGTCAGCACCATGCTCGATAATAACCTCGCCCAGAGAGTTGAAATTCATCACAGTCCAACTGCCGTAAGCAGCTCGGATAAACCCTCCGCGGTTCTGCGTTCCAATCGTGATTCCTCTATGGCTATGGCAATTAAAGCTGTCGCCGATGGTAGTGCTGATACTTGCATCAGTGGTGGAAACACCGGTGCTCTGATGGCAATGGGCATGTTAATCCTCGGCACAGCACCGAATATTTCTCGTCCGGCAGTTTGCGCTGAGGTTCCCACTCAGACGGGACGCTGTCTAGTATTGGATTTGGGCGCTAATGTAGACTGCTCGGCAACCCAGCTCCACCAATTTGCCGAATTGGGTGCTGAAATGGCCTCCCGGGTACTCAGACTAAAATTTCCCGCTATTAAATTATTAAATGTAGGCACTGAGTCGGTTAAGGGCAATGCGCTGATAAAACAAACTGATGAGATACTCCGTGACGATGCAAAATTAAATTATCAGGGATTTATCGAAGGACATGGTGTCTTTGCGGGCGAGGCTGATGTAGTCGTCTGTGATGGTTTTAGTGGCAATATTGCCTTAAAGTTCGCCGAGGGGGTTGCCAACTTAATCGCCTACAGAGCTAAACAGCAATTGCGTGGTGGATGGATAGCGCGATTCTTAGGCTGGCTCTTTAAAAAGCGGTTATCCCTTTTTAAGCAGTCAATTAATCCCGCTTTGTTCAATGGCGCCTTTCTATTGGGCTTGCAGGGTACCTTGATAAAAAGTCACGGTGGGGCAGATGTGTCAGCATTTAGAGCTGCACTTGAGATGGCTGTTGACTATTCAAAATCGCTGGAAGCAGCATAGTATTTGAACCTATAAACTAGCCTAACCACTCAATAGGCGACCAATTAACAAACTATTGATTAAAAAACAGACCGAGAGATACAGTAACAATTATGAAAAAATTAGCTTTTGTATTTCCAGGGCAGGGTTCTCAAAAGGTTGGTATGTTATCCGACCTGGCTGCTGCCCATCCCTCGTTGGTTGATACCTTTGATGAGGCCTCTGACGCCCTGGGTTACAATCTGTGGCAGCTTGTTCAACAGGGACCTCAAGAGGATCTAAATCTCACGGAACGCACCCAGCCAATTTTGCTCACTAGTAGTGTTGCAATCTGGCGTCTGTGGCAGTCCTGTTCTGGCGCTAATCCAGACCTAATGGCTGGTCACAGTCTCGGCGAATGGTCAGCTCTAGTCTGTTCCGGAGTGGTGCAATTTGCCGATGCGCTGAAAATAGTTAGAGCTCGCGGTCAGTATATGCAGCAGGCTGTTCCCTTGGGTGAGGGCGCCATGGCGGCGATTATAGGTCTTGCAGACGCTGATATTACCGATGCCTGTGCCGCGGCATCATCCCTCGGGGTGGTCGATGCAGTTAATTTCAACGCGCCAGGGCAGGTGGTTATAGCCGGATCCTCAGCAGCTGTGGCGCGTGCAATTGAGCTGTGTAAGCAGGCTGGGGCCAAAAGAGCTTTACCGCTTCCCGTCAGCGCACCTTTCCATACATCACTTATGCGACCGGCAGCTGATCAGTTGAGCGATTTAGTCAACTCGACAACTTTTAGCGCGCCGTCTATCCCCGTAGTTCACAACGTCCATGCACAGGTCGAAGATGATCCTCAGAAAATCGGCTCTATAATGTTAGAGCAGATATATAATCCTGTGAGATGGGTTGACTGCGTCAACTATCTCTCAGACAGCGGCGTTACCGATTTGTTGGAATGTGGTCCAGGTCGGGTTTTAAATGGTTTGACGAAACGCATTAATCGAGAATTATCCGCCTCAGCAAGCGATGATCCTGCGAGCTTTGAGACTTCACTACAACAATTTCCATCCTCTTAGGAGCAATTTATGTCGGATGATCACAAAATAACCCTAGTTACCGGTGCCAGTCGGGGAATAGGGGCGGCTATAGCCGATACTTTAGGTGCTCAAGGCCACACCGTTATAGGTACAGCAACCAGTCAATCTGGCGCTGAATCCATTACTCAGCGTTTCCTGTCTAAAGGTATCACTGGTAAAGGAATGGTTTTGAACGTCAATGATAGTGAATCAATTGATAATCTACTCACAGAAATGTCTAGAGATTATGGAGCACCGGCTATACTGGTAAATAATGCAGGGATTACCAAGGATAATTTATTGCTCCGAATGAAGGATGATGAATGGACAGATGTAATTACGACCAATCTGACAGCTGTGTTCCGCCTTGCCAAGGCCTGTTTAAAACCTATGACTAAAGCCCGCTGGGGACGCATTGTCAATATCAGTTCCGTTGTCGGTTCCATGGGGAATGCGGGTCAGAGCAACTACTCCGCCACCAAAGCCGGTGTGGCTGGATTCTCTCGATCCCTGGCCAAAGAGATTGGCTCCAGGGGTATCACCGTCAACACAGTGGCTCCCGGGTTTATTGATACTGATATGACCAGAGATTTACCGGAGGCGGCAAAACAGGCAATGCTCAGTCAAATCCCGCTCTCGCGCTTGGGAGCTCCCGATGAAATTGCCTCTGTTGTCAGTTTTTTGGTAAGCGACTCAGCCAGTTACATCACTGGCGAAACCATTCATGTCAATGGTGGTATGTATATGAGCTAAAACCTTCTGTACAAGGTGGAGTTGCAACTTTTTTCCACGGAGTACTAGTATTTTGCAATTTGTGAGGTAAAATGCGCGCCCTAAGCATTTGTTAGTAGTTAAATTGCACTTGCTAAGTTAAAAGAACGAGATCTGACCCCCTTAGAGGAGTGAAACAACGATGAGTAACATCGAAGAACGAGTAATTAAAATGGTTGCCGAACAACTCGGTGTGAAAGAAGAAGACATCCAAGCAACTTCATCTTTTGTTGATGATCTGGGTGCAGATTCACTGGATACTGTGGAGCTTATTATGGCTCTCGAAGAGGAGTTCGATGCAGAGATTCCGGATGAGGATGCAGAGAAAATTGCAACCGTCCAAGATGCGGTCAACTATATTCAAGCTAACAGTTAATCGCCGCATCACAAATAACCGCTCTCATTTTTGGGGGCGGTTTTTTTATGGCTATCAAAAATGTCATAATCTCCCAATAAGCAATCTATCCTTAGGTTACTATGACAGTCTGGTTTAGTATCAATGGGCATCTAATGCCTACCGAGGCACAGGACAATGCCTTGATCAACGACCGCGGCCTGGCCTATGGGCATGGATTATTTGAAACAATCTTGTTCCGCAATGGTCAACTTCCATTGTTAAATCACCATCGACAGCGAATATGCAGTGATGCTGAGGCTTTGGGTATAACTATTTGCAGTCAGACCTTGACGCAATATATAGAGCAGTTTTGCGCAGCGCTCAGTGAAAATGCAATTGATGATGGCGCAATTAAAGTGATTGCCACAGCGGGACAGGGCGGTCGAGGATACAAATCTCCCTTATCCCCTGAGCCAAATTTGATTTGTAGTTATTCAGCATTACCTGATGATCTTCATGCCCAGAGGCAGTTGGGTATCAGCGTTCGCTGCTGTGATTATAGACTTCCTGCAAATGTTACCCTGGCGGGTATCAAGCACCTCAATCGGCTCGATCAGGTCATAGCGCGCAGTGAATGGAACAGTGCTGACTATGCCGAGGGTTTGATGTTTAGCTCAGAAGATAAGTTGATTGAAGCCATATCTGCCAATATTTTCCTAAAAGATGCCGCAGGCCAATGGCTGACACCGGATCTGAAAGCTTCGGGTATCGCTGGCGTCATGCGATCACTACTATTGGGGGAGCTGTTTCCTAAAATTGGTGTTTCTGTCAAGGTAACCGATATTGATCGCCAACAACTACTCAATTGTCAGGCGCTGTTTATCTGCAATTCAATCCGCGGAATTATCCCGGTCACTGACATCTACAACGAGCGTGGTGTGCTGCAAAAAACTTTGCCCAGAGATCGGCAAATGCGTATGCTGATGACAGAATTGGTGAACAACTACCCCCATTACCAGTAAACTTTCCGCAAGGCCTTCGATGAAAAATCTTGCCTCAAAATTGATGCTGTTAGTCGCCTTGCCAGGTACAGTGCTGATTCTCGTAATCTGGCTCTCCGTCCAGTTCACTTTAAGCCAGCCTATAGTACTTTCAGAAAATCTCGATCTAAATACTCAGGGGTATTTGCTCTGGTCTATTGATAGGGGCAGCAGTCTAAGCCAAGTCAATGATGAACTGGAAACACAGGGCATTATTAGCCATCCGAAAATTATTAATGCCTATGCCATCTTGATGGGCAGAACCAGTATTCAAGCGGGAACCTATAGATTACAAGCATCGGATACTGTTAAATCTCTGTTGGATAAATTCAATCATGGTGATGTGGTTCGATACAGCATCACCTTCCCAGAGGGTTGGTCATTTAAGCAGTGGATTGATCATCTGGCAAAAATCTCGAAATTTTCCGAGATAGGGTCCAAATCAGCTGAGGAAATTTTAAAGCTTGCCAACATAGATGAAGATCACCCGGAAGGATGGTTGTTTCCTGATACCTACAATTACAATGATTCCGACTTGGTCTATGATATTCTTCATCAAGCCTACCTCCAGATGCAGCGAACGCTCGATCAGGCCTGGCAGGTTCGAAGCGAAAACCTTCCCTACCAAACACCTTATGAGGCATTGATAATGGCCTCAATTATCGAAAAAGAGACTGGCCTAGCAGAGGAGCGTTCTGCGATTGCCGGGGTGTTTGTCCGCCGCCTACAGCGCGGTATGCGCCTACAAACTGATCCCACGGTAATCTATGGCATGGGAGATAGCTATAATGGCAATATTCGGCGTCGCGATTTACAGCAAATCACGCCCTACAATACCTATAGAATAAATGGATTGCCTCCCACACCCATCGCCATGCCGGGAGCCGCTGCGATTGATGCCGCGTTAAATCCTGAGTCTGGCAGCAGTCTCTACTTTGTGGCGCGGGGTGATGGTAGCCATCAGTTTTCTGATACCATTGACGAACATCGTCGTGCAGTGAGGAAATATCAGATCAATCAGCGCTCTAAGAATTATCAATCCATGCCAATATCGGAATCATCACCGTGATTAGTTCAATCGTGCGTGGAAAATTTATCACCATTGAGGGCACTGAGGGGGTTGGTAAAACTACCAATATCCAGTTTATCCAAAGTTGGTTAAAAGCCAAGCAGATAGCCTTTGAGGCCACTCGCGAGCCAGGTGGCACCCCTCTGGCTGAAGAAATACGACAGACGCTTCTCAGGCCAAGAGATGAGCCAGTCTGTGACAAAGCGGAGTTATTGCTGATGTTTGCTGCTCGCGCTCAGCATCTCAGCCAGGTGATTGAACCCAGCTTATCGGCCGGTAACTGGGTGCTCTGTGACCGTTTTACTGATGCCACCTACGCTTATCAAGGAGCCGGCAGAGAGATGGATAATCAGATTATTTCTGAATTGGAGGCTATAGTTCAGGGTGAGCTTAAACCCGATTTAACCTTGATCTTGGATATCCCGGTTGAGCTCGGTCTCAAACGCGCTGGTGAGCGCGGAGATCTGGATCGTTTTGAGCAAGAGAAAACAGCATTTTTTAATAGAGTTCGCGACTGCTATTTACAGATTGCCAATTTTGATCCTCAGCGCTGTGTGATTATTGATGCCTCGTTATCGCTCTCCAGAGTTCAGGAACAGATTGAAATAGCCCTTGAAAACTTTTGGCAATCCGTCTGCCAATCGTCTGCGAAAGGGAGCGACTAATATTGTCCTCGACAGCGCCCATTGATCCCAATCTGATATTGCCACTGCCTTGGCAGGCGCAGTTCTGGCAGGGGTTTAGCTATCGCATTGAAGCCAATACAGTGCCCCATGCGCTGATGCTCAGTGGAGTTGAGGGTATAGGCATAGAGCGGTTAGCTCGCGCTTTGGCCCACCAGCTGCTGTGTTTGAGCAAGGATAGCGACTACCCCTGTGGCGTCTGTAAAGGTTGTCAACTGTTAGCTGCCAAGAGTCATCCCGATTTTTTGCAACTAGCACCCTCTAAAAAGGGTGGCGCGATCCTGGTGGATCAAATTAGAGAGCTCTGTGGCTATCTTGAAAAAACCGCGCAGCAGGGAGGCTGGAAGGTCGCTCTGATTAGTCCGGCCGAATCTATGAACACAGCGGCATCCAATGCGCTGCTTAAAAATCTCGAAGAACCCAGACCCAATACCCTGGTTATTTTAGTCTCCCACCGACTCAGTCAGGTTCCGGCTACTGTGCGCAGCCGCTGTCAAATCGAGAGCCTGTCAATCCCAACAGCCGATCAATCTCTAGATTGGTTGACCAATGTAGCTGGAGACAGCCAGCAGGTGTCCGATGCGCTGGAAATAACTGGAGGGCGCCCGTTGCTGGCACTTGAATATATACAAGGGGAGGGTATAGAACACCGATTAAAATTCGAAGAGCTGCTGAATTCCCTTCGCAATGGCGATGTCAATCCCATTGATGCGGCACAACAGGTGCAGCAATATGATGCAGACAATTCGATTGAATGGGCGATCTCATACCTGCATCGACTGGTGACCACTGAATTGCAGGATCGTCTCAATCCAGCGCTGTTCAGTTTCGCTGATAGCTTAATTAAAGCCAGAGGTTGGATACTTAGCGGATCCAATACAAATAACCAGTTACTTTGGGAGCAGTTGTTTATAGAATGGGCGCAAATTTTTCAGCAGTCTCGCCAATAAGCGCGGCTGACATTTTTTAAGGTGCCGATATGCTGGTAGATTCTCACTGTCATCTGGATCGATTGGATCTCTCGTCGCGCGAGGGCGGCCTAGACGCAGTGATAGCGTCAGCTCAGAACCGCGGTGTTAGTCATCTTCTCACCGTTGCCGTGGACTTGCAAAGCTCAAAATCTCTAATTGATATCACCGCAAACTATCCCAATATCTACTCATCGGTTGGCGCTCACCCACTTCAGGATACCCCTATAGAAGTTCCCGCTGTCGAGGATTTGGTCAACCTATCACAGGCCCCCAAGGTGGTGGCTATTGGTGAAACCGGTCTAGATAACCACTACAGTGCAGACAGTATTGACTGGCAGACCCAGAGTTTTATCAATCACCTGACCGCCAGTCGTGAAGTCAACAAGCCGGTTATAGTCCACACCCGAGAAGCCCGCGAGCAGACCTTGAGTTTACTGCGACAATACGCCTCTGATGCTGCTGGCGTAATGCATTGCTTTACCGAGACCTGGGAGATGGCCAAAGCAGCCCTAGATCTGGGTTTCTATATTTCCTTCTCTGGAATTGTCACTTTCAAGAACGCCCAAGACCTTCGTGAAGTGGTAACCAAAGTGCCAGCTGATAGATTGCTAGTAGAGACTGATTCTCCCTGGTTGGCGCCGGTGCCTTACCGAGGCAAGCAAAATGAACCCCAGTATGTCCGCGAGGTAGCCCAGTGCGTCGCTGAATTAAAGCAGATGCATTTGCAGGAATTATCAGAAGTTACCAGTGAAAATTTTTTCCGACTGTTTAAAATACCGAAGTGTTGAATTCATATAAGGATTCCAGAGATGGCTGAAACCAGTACTGCAGAAAATGCATTTATTGTTAGAACGTTCCCCGTCGGGCCCCTGCAGTGCAACTGCTCCATTATCGGCGATAAAGTATCTGGTCGCGCACTGGTAGTCGATCCCGGTGGCGATGCCGATAAAATACTGGCGCTGTTAAAAGAGCTGGATCTCAAGGTTGTGGCGATTATTCATACTCACGCCCATTTGGACCATATACTAGCGGCAGGTGAAATTAAAAACGCCACTGGAGCGCCAATCTATTTGCATCAATCCGATCAATTTTTATGGGATATGGTTGGCCAGCAGTGTCAAGCGTTTGGTGTGCCGCCGGTATCCCTACCCAATCCCGATCATCAGTTGCGAGATGACCAAGATCTCGGCTGTTGCGGTGGTGTGGTTATCCATACGCCAGGCCATACCCCGGGCTCGGTCAGTTTCTGGTTCGAAGAATTTAAAACCCTTATTGCCGGCGATACATTATTCCAAGGGTCAATTGGGCGAACCGATCTCCCCGGCGGCAATTTCGATCAAATTGTTACCTCTATCAAAGAGCGTCTATACAGTCTGGATGATAACGCAGTGGTGGTTACTGGACACGGTCCAAACACCCGTATTGGCGATGAAAAAAATGCTAATAATTTTGTTCGTGTCTAGATGATCCCAAGGTAATGGCTATGAAACAACAGATTAAAATTATGCTCGACCTACAAGATAGCATGAACCGAAAGGTTCACGCCGAGTGGCGATCGCAAAATTTTCAGTGGTACCGTGCTATCTGGATTGAATGTGCAGAACTGCTCGACCACTACGGCTGGAAATGGTGGAAAAAACAACAGCCCGATATTGATCAAATTGCCCTCGAATTGGTGGATATCTGGCACTTTGGACTGAGTCTGCTGTTGTTGAAAAATCAATCTCATGAACAGATTGCCGAATTAGTTGTCGAGCATTTGTCCGATGCTCAAACCGGTGGTGATTTTCCTCAGGACTTGGAAGCTTTTACCACTCAGGTACTTATCAGCAAGGACTTTGATGTCGCCGGTTTTGCCATTCTAATGGCGGGCATTAATATGAATTTTGATCAGCTTTACATTGGCTATGTGGGAAAGAATGTTCTCAATTTCTTCAGGCAGGACAATGGCTATCAAGACGGCACTTATCAAAAGCAATGGGGTGGCAAAGAGGACAATGAACATCTGGTTGAAATAGTTGCCAAACTCGATACCTCCGCTGCCAGCTTCAAAGATGACCTCTATCGGGAAATGCAGTCTACCTACAATAGCTATCTTTAAAAGCTACTTGCAATAAATTGTGCCCTTGAATACTGGTAATTACTGGGTAGCTAATGCAATTTTTTGACCTATCACTATAATAGCGCCACTTTGACATACCAACTTACACCTTATCAATTATATGGAGACAAACCGTGACTAAACCCGTTCGCGTTACCGTTACTGGTGCAGCAGGCCAAATTAGCTACTCACTGTTGTTCAGAATTGCCTCTGGCGAAATGCTGGGCCCCAATCAGCCTGTAATACTGCAAATGCTGGAAATTACCCCGGCTCTCGAGGCACTCAAAGGTGTGGCAATGGAGCTCGATGACTGTGCCTTTCCCCTATTGGCGGGAATGGTCTGTACCGACAGTGCTGAAGTAGCATTTAAAGACACGGATTACGCACTGCTAGTGGGCGCACGCCCCCGGGGCCCAGGCATGGAGCGCAAAGATTTGCTAGAGACCAATGCAGCAATTTTCTCAGCCCAGGGCAAGGCCATCAATGACCATGCCAGTAAGGACATCAAGGTATTAGTGGTGGGTAATCCCGCCAATACCAATGCACTAATCGCCCAGCGCAATGCGCCGGACATAGATCCCCGTCAGTTTACTGCGATGACCCGACTGGATCACAATCGCGCTATGAGTCAGATTGCTGAAAAAACCGGTACCACTATCAACGATGTTACCCATATGACTATCTGGGGGAACCATTCCGCAACGCAGTATCCCGATGTCCACTACACCAAAATTAATGGCAAATCTGCCATAGAGATGATTGATCAAGCTTGGTATGAAAACGATTTTATACCCACAGTACAACAGCGTGGTGCTGCAATTATTAAAGCTCGCGGCGCTTCCAGTGCGGCCTCAGCTGCCAATGCGGCGATTGCCCATATGCGAAGCTGGGCGCTGGGTACTGCCGAGGGCGATTGGGTGAGCATGGGTGTCTACAGTGACGGTAGCTATGGTATAACCGAGGGGCTGATCTACTCCTTCCCCTGCACCTGTACCAATGGCGATTGGCAGATAGTTCAAGGTCTGGAAATTAATGACTTCTCAAGAGAGCGTATGAGTGCCACAGAACAGGAGCTTTTAGAAGAGAAGGGTGGAGTTGAGCATCTACTTCCCTGAATGATCCGCATTTACAGGTAATTGGTGCCTGCATTAATTACAGATAACTCTAGGGGCAACAACATTCACAGCGGTAATCGACTTCTGTGAAGTTGCTGCCCAAGTTTCTGGCTGTGGGCGCACCAAAGTAAAAATTTTCAATAACAGAATCAATTTAGTGGCGCACTAGTAAATTAGCCTTGACACTTATCTATGGCTTAATGTACCTTTCTTAGAAAGAGTTAAATGCTTTTGATCAACCATGGATTGGTTACTTACTATGTACGGATACATATTCCCCCGTTTTCCATTATTTTTTCTTCTCGTATTTTTCCTATTGTCGGGCTGTAAGGGTAGTGGGCCTAATCAATCTGAAAATGATGTTCAGACTTCTGTGAGTGAAACCATACCTTCATCTGAAGACAGTCAAGATGAATCCTCGAACGAAGGAATCGCAGTTAATGCTGAAGTTACAGTCAGCCCATCAAGCAATATTACTGTTGGGCAAAATGTTAACTTCACAGTTAAGTTTGATTCTGCTCCAGGACTTGTCACTATTCAATATGGTTCAGGTCTTGAAGAAAAGCCTATGGGCAGCAGTGAGGATGGCCTGACATGGACTTATACTCGTGCCTTTGATTCGGCAGGTGAAAAAACTATTACTGTCCGTGCCTACGATACTTCCTCTAAGGACAATGTCATTGATACTGAAACTATCAATATGTCTGTTGTTGAAGGAACAACCCCTCAACCAGCTGCACCCACTAACCTTTTTGTAAGGCCAAGCGACGGTCAGGTAAGCCTGTCTTGGAGTGGCGTTAGTAGTGAGACAAGTTATCGCGTTTACTATGCCACTTCGTCAGCAGCAGTGGACAACGCTACTCCGCTGAATACCGCCCTTACATACCGAGATATCATCGGTTTGACCAATGGCACCCAATATTATTTTAGGGTCACCGCTGTTAATGCCGGCAATCAGGAAAGTACTCCCAGCAGCGAGGTCTCTGCAACGCCGATGCCGCCTGTGCCAAGCGCACCGACTAACCTTGTTGCAAGGGCAGGCAACGGTCAGGTAACCCTCACTTGGAGCGTAGTTAGCGATGCCGATACCTACAGTATCTGCTATGCCATGCAGTCCATCGAAACGTTCGATAATTGTAGTGCGTATGAGGGGGGCGAATTATTGGTTGGTATCCAGGATACGGAGAAAACCATTGCCAACTTGACCAATGTTACCCAATATTATTTTAGGGTCACCGCTGTTAATGCCATCAATCAGGAAAGTACTCCCAGCAGCGAGGTCTCTGAAACGCCGATACCGCCTGTGCCAAGCGCACCAACTGATGTTACCGCAACCCCAGACAACCGTCAGGTAACCCTGTCTTGGAGTGGCGTTAGTAGTGCGACAAGTTATCGCGTTTACTATGCCACTTCGTCAGCAGCACTGGACAACGCTACTCCGTTGAATACCCCCAATACAAACCGAATTATCAGCGGTTTGACCAATGACACCCGATATTATTTTAGGGTCACCGCTGTTAATGCCATCAATAAGGAAAGTACTCCCAGCAGAGAGGTCTATGCAACGCCGATGCCGCCTGTGCCAAGCGCACCAACTAATATTACCGCAACCCCAAGCTACGAACAGGTAACTCTCAACTGGAGTGGTGTTACCTCTGCCAATAGATACAGTATCTGCTATGCCGAGGAGTCCACCACAACGTTCGATAATTGTAGAGCGCTTAAGGATAGAGGGTTATTGCCTGACATCCGGGATACGAAGAAAACCATTACCAAACTGACCAATGGCACCGAATATTTCTTCAGGGTCATCGCTGTTGATGCCTACAATCAGGAAAGTGCTGCCAGCAGCGAGGTCTCATCAACGCCGTTATTGCGGGTTAAACTCAATGACACAGGTATTACTTGGGGTCGTGATTATACTACTGGTAACAACAGCACCTGCGAAGGTGAAAGTGAAACCATAGTGGCGCAACAGGACTGTAGCCATGGCCGCGATGCCCAGGCAGCCGCCGGTACCCTAAGCAAAGTGGGCGGCGGTGCTGCGGGCTTTGACTTTACCCGCCTCAATGCCGATGGCAGTGACTACGCCGGCAATGGCGACTACGCTAGCCAACCCTGGGTCTGTGTGCGCGATAACCATACTGGGTTAATCTGGGAGGTTAAAACCCGCGATAACAGTATTCATGATAGAAATAGAGCATACCGCTGGGGCGATAAAACAGCTCTAGTGACTCAACAGGCTAGGCACTATAATTACTGGGATGACCTAGTGGATGACAGTAATGGTGAACCCCTGTGCGGCTTTAGCGACTGGCGAGTGCCTACCCTCGTGGAATTAGATAGTATTGTTGATGCAGGCCGCATCAACCCGTCTATCGACAGTAATTATTTCCCTAATACCATATCAGACTGGTACTGGTCGTCCTCCCCCTATGTCGGCTATGTCGGCGACAACAACAAAAAACTCGCATGGTATGTCGATTTCAACGATGGCAGTTACCGCTACGACGGCGATCGCAGATATGATCATGCGGTGCGGTTAGTGCGTGGCGGACAGTAACTTTTGGGGTTTTTATTTTTATATGCATACTAACCCCTATTTAAACAAGCATTATAAACAGCTACAACAGGCAGCGTCTAACTGTGGACTGCCGATTGGCAACTTAACTAGCCAGTTCTTTAGTAATGTTTACCTCAATCCCCTAGATCAATTTGTCAAACACCAACTCAAGTGCCAACATTATGTGCGCTATGTGGATGATTTTATCTTTGTACATCAAAGTGCTGAGCAATTGTACTGTTGGCAGCGTTCTATTGAGGCATTTTTGCAACAGCAACTGCAGTTACAACTAAAGCCCCAAACTATTTTGCGCTCCTTGAATGCCGGTGCGGATTTTCTTGGCTATATAGTACGTCCCCACTATCTTCTAGTACGTCGGCGAGTGCTGGCCAACTGGGGCAGCAAGCTAAAACAATGGCGGGCTGGGGTAGCCCATAGTAACGGACTCTACCGACTACCACCACAGCGGTTGGCACAGTTGCAATCTGTCTGTGCCAGTTATTTGGGGCATATTCAACAGACCAGCTATTTTTCTCTGCTAGATAAACTGCTTGCACAGATGCCTTGGTTCCAGCATTTTTATGGTCTTAATCAAGGCAAACTGATACCCCGGTGGCAAAATCGCAAATTGTATCGCTTTGTCGCTAAGTGTCGGTGGTTTTTGACTCATTATTCACAGCACAGAGTATGGGTGCAAAAAGGTCGCCATTTTATCGATGCACGCCAACCTGATCGAGAATATCCCCTGCTCCAATTGCACCAGCAACTACTCGCTGATCGCAGTGCTGCTAGGCCCTATGCGTGGATATCAGAGCAAGGTTATATTCATCGGTGCCTTAAGGGTGCCTCTAGAAATAGTGATTGTTTGGTGCTGGCAAGGAAGCATCGCGCGCAGAGCCGGAGTTTACAGGGAGTAAATGACGGCTGGAGCACGAGATTGACGACACCAGAGCGAAAAAAGTGCATTTTTAGAGTAACCGTTAAGCATCGCCAATTGGTGCAGCTACTCTGGCCTCAAGACCAGATCATACACTCGCAGTAAAAATGTCATATTAATCTATACCATAGTGAATGATTTCAGTTAAGAAAAATATGGCAACGACAGCAAAATATACCAATAGGAGAAACCTAATGTTAAAAGTAAAGCTGCCCTTCTTGCTTTGTTGCACTTTATTTGTGATATCGCTACAGGCTCAGACCGTTAAGTCATATATTCTCGATGAAACGCCTGATGATCGTTATACTCTGCACACTAATGGCACCGTCACTGATACTTGGACCGGGCTGATGTGGCAACGCTGTAGCATCGGACAAGAATGGATTGGTAACGATAACACCTGTGATGGCAGCGCCATCCTTGATGGTTGGTGGGGAGCATTGGATAGGGGTGAACGCAATATCTTTGCCGGTTATAGCGACTGGCGGTTGCCCAATAGGAAAGAACTGCGCTCTATTGTGGCCTTTAATCGTTATCATCCGGCGATCAACCCCCGGGTATTTCCCAATATCTCTGTATACAGATACTGGTCGTCCTCCCCCAATGCCAACGATAGTAGCGAGGCATGGATTGTCGATTTCAAATTTGGCTATGTCGAAGGCTACTCCCACAATGGTGGCGATATCGCTGGCTCTGCAGTACGGTTAGTGCGTGGCGGACAGTAATTTTTGGTTTTTTGCTTTAAATGGCTGCGGCTTGGGTGGGAGGTTATTCCCGCTCAAGTTCGTGCCATTACCACCTTTCAACAAACGTGAAGTGATGTGTGACAGCCACAACGTAAATATCCTCATAAACTGAAAATAATTATTTTGTGATAAACAAAAAACATTGTGACCTGCGCCAAGTCGAAGTAGATTAGTCCTTAGATACAGCTATTATCAAGTTATTGGTGTCTTTTTATTAGCCTGAATCGATTTAATTGTCTGTTGATCTAGCTTTTTACAACGGTTTTCATCTAAAGTATAAGCTATAAATTTTATTGAATCAGAGAGGTAGAAGTGACATCAATAACCGTTGGAACCCCGGCACCGCCATTTACCCTATTAGATCAGCGGGGCAAATCTGTCTCTCTATCTGACTACCTCGGCAAAAATGTGGTTCTGTATTTCTATCCCAAAGCGATGACCCCGGGGTGTACGGTACAGGCCTGTGGTATTCGCGATACCTATTCTGAATTTGAATCCCTAGATACCGTAGTTCTAGCTGTAAGCCCTGATTCAGTGGACCGCTTGGTTAAATTTGAAGACAAGCAAGAGCTCAACTTTACGCTGTTATCCGATGAGGATCATGCCGTCACCGAGAACTATGGTGCCTGGGGTCTTAAAAAGTTTATGGGTCGCGAATTTATGGGTGTTTTGCGCTCCACTTTTGTTATTGATCGACAAGGCGTTATCGCGATGGTAATGGATAAGGTAAAAACCAAAACCCACCACGATGACGTCCTCAGTTGGATAAAAGCCAATCTCAGCTAATTATCTAACTATATGCCCATACTTCTATAATTAATCTTAAATTAAGGAACTCACTATGCTCTTTGTTTCTAATGCTTATGCACAGTCTGCTGGCGCCAATGAACCCAACCCAATGTTCACCCTGCTGATGTTTGGTGGCCTGTTTCTGTTTATGTATCTGATCATTATCCGTCCACAGAAAAAGCGCCAGAAGGAGCACAACGACTTGGTGTCCTCTCTGGCCAAAGGTGATGAAGTAGTAATGACCAGCGGTCTGTTGGGTAAGGTCACCAAAATCGAAGGTGATTACCTGGCATTAGAGGTCAATAACAGTCAGGAGTTAAAGTTTCAAAAAGTCGCAGTTCATGCAGTACTGCCCAAAGGTACTATCAAGGCGATTTGATCAGCTTGGGAGGCACCTGCTCGGTTGTTGAGACATTTATTTAACAGGGAATAAGACTGTACAGTTTTAAGCTTTGTTTTAAGGTTTTCTATCCATCTTGGCGATAACGCTTAGTGGTAACTATGATCGACTACCCCCAGAGACTTAAACTTGCGCAATTGCCCACGCCTTTCTATCCGATGGATAGGTATAGGGCGGAGTTGCAAAAGGCCTGTAGTGACGTACCTCGACTTTGGATAAAGCGCGATGACCTCACCGGTTGTCTGACATCGGGCAACAAGGTTAGAAAGCTCGAATTTCTGTTGGCTGAGGCTAAATCTCAAGGTTGCGATGTGCTGATAACCAGTGGTGGCGTGCAGTCTAATCACTGCCGGGCCGTAGCGGTTTTAGGTGCACAACTGGGTTTTAAGGTTCATTTGCTGCTGCGCTTGGATCGAGAGCCAGAGTGCACCGGTAATCTATTTCTAGATCAATTAACCGGCGCTGAAATTAGCTACTATTCACCTCAAGAATTTAGTCGCCTAGACCACTTATTTGATCACTGGCAACAGCACTATGCTGCAAAAGCTCTGAGTAGTTATTCAATTCCCACAGGTGGCAGTAACGGCACAGGTTTATGGGGCTATATTGCCGCGGCAGAAGAGTTACAGCAGGATTTCCACGCCCAAAATATTAAGCCACATCAAATTATTCATGCCACAGGGTCAGGAGGCACTCAGGCGGGACTGACCCTAGGCTGTAATCTTCTCGGACTCTCTACCGAGGTTGTAGGCTATGCAGTCTGTGATGATCGACGCTATTTTGAGCAAAAAATACGCGATGATATCCTCAGTTGGCGGGAAAAATACGCGGCATCAATCAACTTTGAAGATCTTAAGATTCAAACGGATGACCAATTTATAGGTCCCGGCTACGGGATTGCCGATCCGCCGGTGTTTGAGTTGATTAAATTCCTAGCCAAACTGGAGGGCATTGTTCTCGATCCCGTCTATACTGGCAAAGCCTTCTACGGTATGGTGGAAACCATCAAGCAGGGACGATTTAACGCCAATGATGATATTGTCTTTATGCATACAGGCGGATTCTTTGGGTTGCTGGCGCAACAGCAGCTACTAAATCTTTAGTGAGAGGAGTCATATGTTTGAACAACTGATTGATACAGTTAACAACCTAGTATGGGGGCCGATTATGCTGACCCTGTTGCTGGGAACCGGCATCTATCTCAGTATTGGTCTGCGGGGAATGAGCATTGTTCGGATACCCTATGCCTTTAAGCAGCTGTTTAAGGGTCGGCAGGGCAGTGGGGAGGGTGAAATTAGTCCTTTCAATGCACTGATGACAGCGCTTTCCTCAACCGTGGGAACGGGCAATATAGCTGGGGTTGCCACCGCCATTGGTATCGGTGGTCCCGGTGCGCTGTTTTGGATGTGGTGTACCGCTCTGGTTGGCTTGGCCACCAAGTACTCGGAGGCTGTATTGGCGGTAAATTACCGCGAGACCGGCGCTCAGGGTAAAAAGATCGGTGGGCCTATGTACTACATTAAAAATGGCCTGGGTAAACGTTGGATGCCACTGGCGATAATGTTCTCAATTTTTGGCAGTCTAGCGGGTTTTGGTCTGGCCAATACGGTGCAATCCAATACCGTCTCTCAGGTACTGGCCACTAATTACAATATCCCCACACTGATTAGCGGAATCGTTATGGCATCACTGGTCGCCGTAGTTCTTTTAGGTGGCATAAAACGGATTGCTGAAGTAGCGGGAAAATTAGTCCCATTGATGGCCCTGATCTATATTCTATCGACTATGGCTATCCTGCTGTTCCATATAACCGAAATCCCTTCAGCGCTGGTTCTAATAGTTGATAGTGCGTTTAATGGTGCTGCAGCGACCGGAGGGTTTGCGGGTTCCACATTGATTTTGGCGCTTCGTATGGGTGTGGCGCGGGGGATATTTTCCAATGAGTCCGGTCTGGGGTCGGCGCCAATCGCCCATGCGGCGGCGGAGACTAACAGTCCAGTACGGCAGGGCACTATCGCCATGTTGGGGACCTTTATCGATACCCTGATTATATGCACTATGACCGGATTGGTGTTGGTTGTGACCGATGTCTGGACTGGCGATGCTCAGGGTGCTGCTATGACATTAGGGGCATTTAATAGTAGTTTGCCCTATGGTGCTAATATCCTCGCTGTGTGTATCGTATTGTTTGCTTTTACCACTATGCTGGGCTGGAGCTACTACGGTGAGCGCTGTGCGGAGTTTTTGGTAGGCCCGAAAATCATTGTTCCCTACCGTATTCTCTGGGTGCTGGGCGTGTTTCTAGGCACGCAGATGACACTCGATATGGTGTGGAAGCTGTCAGATGCGCTCAACGGACTGATGGCAATCCCCAATCTGATCGCATTAATCTTTCTCTCTCCTGTGGTGTTTAAATTGACTCGAAGTTATTTTGCTCAGCCTGAAATGCACGCTGAAACTGTCGATCACGAGCGCTAAAATGTCTGAGAAACAGAGTCCTAAACTGGTTATTGCTATATCGTCCACCGCGCTTTTCGATATGCGAGAGAGCCATAGGGTGTATGAGGAGGAGGGCGTCGCTGCCTATGCGGAGTATCAGCGCCAGCACGAAGATGTGATCCTCGAGCCGGGTGAAGCTTTTCCACTGGCGTCAAAGCTATTACACATCAATGAAAAATTGGGTGGTGATCCCAAAGTTGAGATTATTCTGCTATCTAGAAATTCGGCTGATACCGGTCTGCGGGTATTTAATTCTATTGCTCATCACAACCTCAATATCACCAGAGCAGCATTTTCTGGCGGGGGAAGTCCGTACCGCTATGTATCTGCATTTGCCTGTCATCTCTTTTTGTCTACCAATGCTGCAGATGTGCGCACTGCGCTAGATCAGGGTATGGCAGCCGCCACGTTAATTCCCTCTCAGGGCGGTTCAAATAGCTCTGATGAGCTGCGTTTTGCCTTCGATGGTGACGCAGTATTATTTTCTGATGCTTCGGAGCGAATCTTCAAAGAGCAGGGCTTAGATGCCTTTACTGAAAATGAGAAGCAATCTGCTCATACACCCCTAGATCCGGGTCCGTTCAAAAACTTTTTAATGGCCCTGCAAGCACTACAGGCTGAATTTCCAAGCGATCAATGCCCCATACGTACCGCTTTAGTCACTGCTCGCGCCGCACCGGCACACGAGCGGGTAGTGCGAACCCTGAGAGATTGGAATGTTCGAATCGACGAGAGTTTGTTTCTTGGTGGTTTAACTAAGGGCGACTTCTTGAAGTCTTTTGGCGCTGATGTATTCTTTGATGATCAACAGATGCACTGTTCATCGGCCAGTGAATTTGTAGCCACTGGTCATGTGCCCCACGGCGTTGCCAATGAAAAATAGAGTCTCAGGAAAAATAGAGTCTCAGGAAAAATATTCTAGAGTTTAGAGCTGGGGTTAGACACAAAAAAACCTTTGTAGGTCTAAAACAGTGCGAATTTTACGCCCAATCCCAACAGTAACAGCGCAATTCCAGTCTGCAGTAGGTTGCCAGGTATTCGATTAGCTACTTTAGTCCCTATATGAATAGCCGGTAAGGAGCCCACAAGAAGGCTAAACAATAATACAAAATCAACATTTCCCAGAATAAACAGGTGCCCCAATCCGGCTATCAGAGTCAGGGGTACAGCATGAGAGATATCGGTGCCAACTATATTGATAGCCTTCAAGCGCGGATATAAAACCATTAGCACCGCCGCCCCAAAGGCACCGGCGCCCACCGATGAGAGGGTTACAAATATTCCGAGGAAAATACCGGCGAATAAAACCACAGTATCAGCATTTTTCTTGGGAACCATTTGTCTATTTAAGCCCTGATTTTCCAGTTTAGGACGAAATAAAATCACCAGGGCAGTCAGTACCAACATAATCCCTAAACTATGGGTCAAAATCGATTCATACTGGGAGGCATCAGCAAACACATCACCTAAAAATCGCGCGGTTAGTATAGAGGCGGGGATGCTGCCAGCAGCTAAAAAACCAACAATACGCCACTCAACGGTCTTTTGTCGGGCATGGGTAACCATTCCTCCAGCTTTGGTGATGGCGGCGTAGAGTAGGTCGGTACCTATGGCAATATGGTAGGGGAAGCCAAACAGAATAAGCAGAGGCGTCATCAGCGATCCGCCGCCGACACCGGTTAGGCCGATGGCTAGACCCACAGCTGCCCCAGCGGCGATATAGAATAATAAATCGATCATAGTGGTGATTGGAATTGAGAAAACTGGCGCACTGTAGCAACTGTGTTGTATTCTAGGAAGTAATTAAATTGTATACTTTTATAGCTTAAGCGAATAAGGTTTGGCTGATATCTGATGGTTTAGCTAGGAATTGCCGATGAAATTACAACAGTTGCGCTATATCTGTGAAGTGGCCAAGCATGATCTCAATGTTTCGGCGACTGCGGCCAGTCTCTATACCTCGCAACCCGGTATCAGCAAACAGATTAAGTTACTAGAGGACGAGCTCGGTGTTGAGATTTTTACACGAAGCGGTAAACACCTAACCAAAATAACACCCACTGGTCAGCAAATTATCAAAATTGCTACCAATATCCTCAATCAAGCTGACAGTATCAAACAGCTGACCAGAGAGTACAACAGTCCAGAAACCGGCAGTTTATCGGTGGCGACCACTCATACTCAAGCCCGTTATGCATTGCCTAAGGTCATTAAAAGCTTTATTGATAAGTATCCCAATGTGTCCCTGCATATGCACCAGGGTACGCCACTGCAGATCTCTGAAAAAGCTGCCGATGGTACGGTTGACTTTGCTATAGCCACAGAGGCCCTAGATCTGTTTTCCGATTTGATTATGATGCCCTGTTATCGTTGGAACCGCTGTGTTCTGGTTCCGAGAGATCACCCACTCGCATCCATTAAACAAATTTCTCTTGAAGATATTGCCAACTATCCAATTGTTACCTATGTATTTGGCTTTACGGGTCGCTCGAAGCTAGATGATGCTTTCAATGAATTGGGTTTAAGCCCCAAGGTTGTTTTCACTGCAACCGATGCAGATGTGATTAAAACCTATGTGCGTGCTGGTCTTGGAATAGGCATAGTTGCGCATATGGCCTACGATGATGAGCAAGATAGGGATCTGGTAGCGATTGAAGCCAGTCATCTATTTGCCTCGAGTGTGACCAGTATTGGCTTCCGCAAAGGGACTTATCTGCGCGGCTATATGGTCGACTTTATCAATGCTTTCGCCCCGCATCTAACTAGGGATGTGATTGAAAAGGTCACGGCAATAAGCGATAGGCAAGCGCGAGTCAATTTCTTTGACAGTATTGAGCTGCCGACCTACTAGATTCCATAATTTAGGCCTGCGGATATAGCATGCGCAGGCCTAATTCTTATTATGGATTAACCGGGCGTGAAATCACCTCAGCTAGTGTGCAGTCCACACTCACGGTTTTCATGGACCTTCGTTGGATCATAGTAATCGAGCTCGTTGGGCAGATTGTGATCCGCAAGATAGGCATCCAGTTCCTCATCTGTCCAATAGAAAAACGGACTGACCTTAATCACGCCGTCAGCGCCCTGAGTAATAATATCTAGGGAATCCCTAAAGGCTGTCTGTCCCTTCCTGAGATTGGTAAACCATATGTCTGGCTGATGCTCGGCCATAGCTCTGCTGAAAGGCTCAAGCTTGACCTGTTCTGTAAATTTGTCATGCAATTCCGTATCCACTTCAGGTATCCCAGACATCACTACATTGCGGTGGGCAGCTGATTGCTGTGGTACATAGAGTGCGACATTTAAACTTAGCTGTTTAATCACTGCTTCAGCATGCCTGTAGGTCGCGTTGGTGTTGTATCCGGAGTCACACCAGATCACTGGCATGGCTGCCATATTGTTTACACAGGCATACAGAATTGATGCTTCATAGGGACGAAAGTTCGTTGTTACAACAGGCTTGTTACCCTGTTGCAGGGCCCACTGAACAATTTCATCGGGGGATTTGTGCTGTAATTGACTGTTGATCAATTCTAAATCTAAGCCCATGGATAAGTTTCTCCAATTGTTGGTTGATGGATTTTAGGTGACTTTTGACGGCGCGGATATTAGCAGAAAAGCGCCGCTGGTTATACAACCTGTTTTTAATAAATCTATAGCGTTTGGATATAACTACTAGCTTCTCGTTATACCGCTTAAAAAAGCCTGCTTAAACCTTATGTGTATTGTTTAAAGCGTTTAATTTGTCGCACATTGCCTTTGTTAAATTGCGTCGATCGTATAAATTCAGTAGAGTGATACTGAAGTTAACCTATAGGAAAAATCCGTGGAAATTGCTTGTTTAGACTTAGAGGGTGTTCTAGTTCCTGAAATATGGATTGCCTTTGCTGAGAAGACCGGTATTGAGGCATTAAAAAAGACCACCAGGGATGAGCCTGACTACGATGTGCTCATGCAGTATCGTCTCAATATTCTTCGCGAGAATGGTCTGGGACTGGCACAAATACAGGAAGTCATCTCAACCCTTAAGCCTCTCGAAGGTGCAGTAGATTTTGTCAACTGGTTGCGAGAGCGCTTCCAAGTCGTCATCCTTTCCGATACCTTTTATGAATTCGCCACCCCGCTTATGAAACAGCTGGGGTACCCGACATTGCTCTGTCACAAGTTGCAGATAGATAGTGCAGGCAATGTAGCAGATTACCGATTGCGACAGGCAAATCCAAAGCGGCAGGCCATCGTTGCGCTAAAAAGTATCTATTATCGAACTATAGCTGCCGGAGACTCGTATAATGATACAACTATGTTAGCGGAAGCAGATGCGGGTATTCTTTTTCACGCGCCTGAAAATGTTATTCAAGAGTTCCCGCAGTTTCCCGCTGTGCATACCTTTGATGAGCTAAAGCGAGAGTTTATTCGTGCTAGTAACAGAGATATTAGTTTGTAATTAGCGATTTGCAGATGACCAGTACCAATGCCAGTGCCGAGCGAATCAGGGAGAAAAAGAAACTTTTTCTAGCCCGCGAGCAGCGTATTATTAAAGCAACTCTGCAACTGCTACTAGAGCAGAGCATAGATCGAGTCTCGGTTTCGAAAATAGCTGTCAAGGCAGGAATTGGTAAGGGAACTGTCTATAAACACTTTCTCACCAAAAACGATATTCTGTTCAGACTTGTTTTTGATTATGAAAAACACATCACCCAATGCCTGGCCCGAGGCATTGAGCAAGCAGAGGAGGGTGATTCTGGAGCCGCGGCAAAGGCTTATTTTAATGCGCGTCTGGAATTCCCAGAGCGAGATCGGCTTATGCAGAATCTCGAAACTCGCCTAATTGAGTCCGGTCAACTGGCCGAGCAAATTGAAGAACTTCATCAGCTGCGGCGCTCCAACGAGGACGATCTGTCCGAATTGATGACCAAGCTTATCGATCGAGATGTGCTTGAAGATGTGCCGCCGCACTACCATTATCTCGCCTGTTGGGCTCTAGCCCAAGGGGCTGTAGAGCTGTGTTTCAATCAGAGCTGGAACTACCGGACTGACAACACAGAGCTGATGGAGTTTATCACCAATATAGGTATTACCATGGGTAACCGCGGCCAATATCGCAATTCCAACTCACAGACCCCAAAGTCCTGAATGTGACCACAGAAAAGGGTTCAAGCTCATCCCTCGAATTGCTGTTCTCCGATATTACCCAACAAGTCACATTGCACTCGCAGCAGCTCCCGCCGGTTCATCTATGGAATCCCGATAAAACTGGTGATATGGACCTGCTGATTGATCGTGAAGGTCGATGGATTCATGAGGGGCGGGAAATCAAGCGGCAGGCGATGGTCAAACTGTTCTCCCGTATCCTGGTTTATGAGCAGGGCAGTTTTTTTTTGGTAACACCCGTGGAAAAATGGCAGATCAATGTGACTGTAGCGCCATTTTTCATTACCCAGGCGACTCGGCAAACCCGCAATTCTGAACAGATAATTTGTCTACAGACTAAAACCGAGGATCCAGTGATAGTCAGTTCCGATTATCCAATCATCATGGATAGTAATATTGCACAGGGTGAAACCCTCCCCCTGGTCAGAGTGCGGGATAACCTGATGGGGCTTATCAGCCGTTCGGTCTACTATCAATTGATTGATTGGGGCTATCAGGTCGCTGACTCAACTGGTGGGAACCAGCTTGTTATCGATAGTATGGGTGGCTCGTTTTCACTCGGTGAATTCTGAGGCTGAAGCTGCTGTGGTGAGAGGCCATAGTATCTCAACTATGACCTTCACTAGCACCTAATCTATTATCGGTTTCCAGCTCAGAGGTTACATATTGGGATAATTTGGACCACCCGCGCCCTCAGGCACTACCCAGTTAATATTTTGGCTCGGCTCTTTAATATCACAGGTCTTACAGTGAACACAGTTCTGAGCGTTGATCTGGAATCGCTGAATGCCATCATCGTTGGCTACCACTTCGTAAACTCCCGCAGGGCAGTAGCGCTGAGCGGGTTCATCATACAGAGGCAGATTGCTGGCAATTGGCAATTCCGGATCCTTCAACACCAAATGACAGGGCTGATCCTCTTCGTGATTGGTGTTCGATAAAAACACCGAAGATGCCTTATCGAAGCTCAGTTTACCGTCGTATTTGGGGTAGTCGATCTGGGGACATTGATCTGCTGGCTTTAGCGTCTCATGATCGGCGACTTTATCTCGCATGGTCCACGGCAGCAGGCCATTAAACAGATTGATATCAATAAAGGCGTAGGCAGAGCCCAAAATACTGCCAAATTTGTGCTGAGCGGGACCGAAGTTTCGCTGCATGTGCAACTCTTTATAAGCCCAAGATTTTTTATAGGCTTCACCATAGGTCTCAAGATCAGTATGGCTAGTATCAGAGGCCAGGGCATCGGCAACGGTTTCAGCGGCGATCATCCCAGATTTCATTGCCGTGTGGCTGCCCTTAATTTTAGCGAAGTTAAGCGTGCCAGCATCATCGCCAATCAGCAATCCTCCGGGGAAAGACATCTTGGGCTGGGACTGCAAACCGCCTTTCAGCAGGGCGCGAGCACCGTAGGTAAGGCGTTCGCCGCCCTCTAGGTACTGCTTGATCTCAGGATGATGCTTATAGCGTTGAAATTCATCGTAGGGGCTAACATGAGGATTGGTGTAGGAGAGATTGACGATTAAGCCGACAGCAATCTGGTTATCCTCTAGATGATAGAGAAAACCTCCACCTGATGAGTTTTTCATCTTATCTAAAGGCCACCCTGTATCGAGAGGCCAGCCTGCGCTATGCACCACCAACCCAGGCTTATGTTGGCTGTCAGGAACCTTCCACAACTCCTTGATTCCAATACCATAATGCTGGGGATCCTTGTCTTTATCCAGCTGGAACTTAGCAATTAGCTCCTTGCCCAGATGACCGCGACAACCCTCGGAGAACAGGGTGTATTTTGCGCGCAATTCCATTCCCTGCATGTAGGAGTCTTTCTGCTCACCGCTATGACTGATACCCATATCGCCGGTGATAATGCCCTTTACTTCACCGCACTCACCATAGAGTACTTCAGCAGCGGCAAAACCGGGAAAAACCTCCACCCCGAGGTTTTCTGCCTGTTCAGCTAACCAGCGGCAGAGATTGCCCAGGCTAATGATGTAGTTGCCCTTGTTGTGCATGGTTTTAGGAGCGAATAAACCGGGGACTTTAATGCGCTTCTCAGCTCCAGTGAATACAAAGATATGGTCATCTGAGACCGGAGTTTTAAGCGGTGCACCCATGCTTTCCCAATCGGGGAATAGTTCACTGAGAGCAGTTGGTTCAAATACAGCGCCGGAGAGGATATGGGCGCCAACTTCGGAGCCTTTCTCAACAACGCAGACCGAAATATCTGAATTGAGTTGTTTTAATCGGCAAGCAGCAGCGAGGCCCGCAGGACCTGCACCTACCACAACCACATCATAATCCATAAATTCGCGTTCCAAGATAAATCTCCCGTCTGATAGTTTATTTCAGCTGTCTATTTTAACGCTGATGGCCTGTTGCGGCTATTTTGAACATTTATATCTAAAATAGCCAGCGTAAACCCAGTAGATACGCTGACCTACCGGTCGCACCCAGATATCCAAAGGCTTGATTTGTGCAGTCATTCTAGGCATTATACGGCGCCATTCAACTATGGGTTGTAGACTTTGTATACGCCCGTCGATCCAGCTGTAACAATCTATAAAGGTTAACTATGAAAGTATTGGTAGCAGTTAAGCGCGTTGTAGATTACAACGTTAAAGTAAGGCCAAAGAGCGACAATTCTGATGTCGATCTAGCCAATGTGAAAATGTCCATCAACCCCTTTTGCGAAATAGCTGTTGAAGAGGCGGTTAGATTAAAGGAAAAGGGTGCAGCCAGTGAAATCGTTGTTGCCACGGTTGGCCAGCAACAGGCTCAGGAGCAATTGCGCACAGCGATGGCGCTTGGCGCTGATAGAGGATTACTGGTTAGCGCAGAGGGCGATTTGGAGCCGTTGGCGATTGCTAAATGCCTGAAAGCACTGATCGATCGAGAACAGCCAGACCTAATTATTATGGGCAAACAGGCTATTGACGGCGATAATAACCAGACAGGCCAAATGCTAGCCGCACTGGCTGACCTGCCTCAGGCAACATTCGCCTCTGAGGTTAGTATTGAAGATGGCAAGGCCATGGTTACCAGAGAAGTTGATGGCGGCCTGCAAACACTTGCCCTAAACCTGCCTGCTATAGTGACCACTGATTTGCGTCTCAACGAACCGCGCTACGCCTCACTTCCCAATATTATGAAGGCCAAGAAGAAACCCCTGGATACTGTGACGCCGGATGAGCTTGGCGTTGATACTGCGCCGCGGGTCACGCTGTTGGGGGTAGAGCCACCAGCACAGAGACAGGCCGGAATTATAGTAGAAGATGTGGCCCAGTTAGTCGATAAATTGAAAAATGAAGCAAAGGTGATCTCATGAGTGTTTTAGTTAGTGCTGAACATGATAACGGTCAGCTCAATGTTGCAACATTGAGTTCTGTGGCCGCCGCTCAGGCAATTGGTGGAGATATTGATCTGTTGGTTGCCGGTGAATCCTGTCAAGCGGTAGCCGAACAGGCTGCCAATATTCCCGGTATATCCAAGGTTATAGTTGCAGATAACGCCGCCTACGGAAAGTTTCTTGCAGAGAATATTGCACCCTTAATTGCCGAGCTAGGCGGCAACTACAGCCATATCCTGGCTACAGCGACCACCACTGGTAAGAACATTATGCCGCGGGTAGCCGCGCTGTTGGATGTTCAAGCAATTTCTGACATCAGCGCAGTTATCAGTGAAGATACCTTTAAGCGTCCTATCTACGCCGGCAATGTGATCGCCACAGTGCAATCTGCAGATAAAATTAAAGTGCTGACGGTGCGCGGGACTGCTTTCGATGCAGCAGCAGCAGAGGGCGGTTCTGCAACTATAGAGCCGCTAGCCTCTGTGCATAATACTGAGACATCAGCATTTGTTAGCGAAGAGATGGCTGAATCTGATCGCCCTGAATTGACCGCCGCCGGTATTGTTATCTCTGGTGGACGCGGAATGGGCAATGGAGAAAACTTTGAGATGCTATACAATGTAGCCGATAAGCTGGGGGCTGCTGTAGGTGCATCCAGAGCTGCAGTAGATGCAGGCTTTGTTCCCAATGATATGCAGGTGGGGCAGACCGGAAAAATTGTCGCCCCCGATCTTTATGTTGCAGTCGGAATTTCCGGTGCCATTCAACACCTCGCCGGTATGAAAGACAGTAAGATCATTGTCGCAATCAACAAAGACGAAGAGGCACCCATCTTCTCGGTGGCCGACTACGGTTTGGTGGCTGACTTGTTTAGTGCTGTGCCAGAGCTTGATTCCAGCCTTTAATGACTGGTTATCAGTTCAAAAAAGGGCCATTGCGGCCCTTTTTTATTGGCCGGAATTCCAGCCATAGAGCGCATTTAATTCTTCACTGCTCTCTGCCAACCAGTAGTAGACATCTAGTTCATCGCCTTCATTATTACTCCATGTCTCAGAGTCGGTAACAGCCTGAGGCGCTGAATCTAAGCTTGTACTAACCTGATTGAAACTCTCAGAATTCATAGAGTTATAAAAACTTGTATCAAACAGAGTTGCCGTAGCAATTAATAGCGCTAGTAAAGCCATACTGGGGTAAAACCCGCGCCAGGATAAATGCGCTCCACCAGACAGCGCATTGGCTCTTGCTCTGCTCAGTGCAATGGTTTCCTCAGGCAGCAGATTGCCCTCTGTGCGCTCAAGTTGTTCTCTGAGTCTACCTAGCACCTCCTGCTGATCAGTCATCTCGGTATTCCTCCAATATATCTCTCAAATTGTGTAGCGCTCTCGAATAGTGGGTTTTTACACTGCCTTGGGCGCAACGCATAGCACTGGCTGTGTCTGCAGTACTCATTCCCTCCCAGCAGCGCAGTATAAAAACCTGTCTCTGTCTAATAGACAGGCCGCCAACTGCCTCAATCAGTTTCTCTAAGCGTCGGTCGCTCTGTAGTTTGAAGTCTGGATTATCCGAATGACTTGCCGCAGCAACCAGTGAGTAGCGATCATTGTCTTCCTCATCTGGCGATTTAAGATCCATTAAAAATATCTTTTTGCGAACCGCTTGCCGACGATAGTAATCAGTAATTTTATTGTTGAGTATTCGGAAAAACAGCGGGCGCCATTGTTCGCTGGGTTTGTGAGAGTATTTTTGAACTAGTTTAAGCATTGTATCCTGAACTATGTCCATGGATGCATCGGCATTGCCAATGGCTAACTTTGACATTTGTAGCGCTCGCTTTTCCACTGAGATTAGAAATTGCTCAATTGGCTGTCTGCTCACTGATAATCCTTAAACAACAACACTTTTCCGCCAGTTGATTGTTTTGCGACCCATACAATAATGAGTTGCTCAATTCTATTGGTTACTTTAACGCAATAAGTTGACTGTGGTTTACTTACAGGGTTAACTCGACCCAAACAGGACAGTGATCTGAAGGTTTTTCATGGCCTCTCATCTCTATATCAATCCCTGTAGCGTCAATGCAGGGCATTACAGACAGAGATGCGAGTATCAAATCAATTCTCAAGCCGCGTTTTGGCTGCTGCTCAAAGCCACGACTGCGGTAGTCAAACCAGCTATAGGCTCCCTCAATAGTTGAATTATGGCTGCGAAAACTATCAGCCAAACCCCAATTGAGCAGGCTTTGCAACCACTCCCGCTCCTCAGGAAGAAAGGCGCACTTGCCGGTCTTTAACCAACGCTTGGCATTTTCAGGTTTGATGCCAACATCAATATCTGCTGGTGCTACATTCATATCGCCCATGACTAATACTAAATCGTCTTTGCTGAAATCTTGATTTAAATAATCGAGCAGATCCTGATAAAAATTTCTTTTAGCAGGAAATTTAGTAGGGTGGGCACGGCTGTCACCCTGGGGGAAGTAGCCATTAATAATATTGAGATTTTTATTATTAAAGCTGTAGCGGCCATGAATCAGGCGCCGTTGAGAGTCCCTGTCATCGCCGGGAAACCCAAGCTGTATCGACTGTGGCTTCGCCTGACTCAGCAGGGCGACACCGTAGTGACCTTTCTGGCCATAGATTTCTGCATGGTAGCCCAGTTCATGTATAGCTTCATAGGGAAACTCTTCATCGCTGACTTTAGTCTCTTGAAGGGCAATAATAGAGGGGCGATGGTTGTCGATCACCGTCTTAAGCTGGTGCAATCTAGAGCGAAGTCCATTGACATTAAAGGACATGATCTTGGAAGACATCACATCACACCTTTTTGAAAACTGTTATCGGCGACCGTAGGTTTAGCCTTGGGCTTAGGTGGCGCGGATAAATTGATCTGATCAGCGAGAATCTGTGCAGCTTCGTACAACATGGGGTCAGATTCTGCGGTGATTAAATCTTCTTTATCTTCAGCTTCTCGATTATCTCGTTCTTCCTCCCAGGCTTCAACGCTGGGGTAGGGCGGCAATTGCTGTTGCCTGCGGCGTTTATTTTCAAGGGCCAACAACTGATTATCTCGATCCTCACTGCGGGTTTCGCGCTGTTGCAGATTCAGTGACAGAGTTTGCTCATCCTGCCAGGTCTGAGTGAGATGTAGTTGGTCGACCATTTGAGCAAAATGCGGCTCTTGATAGGCACGCTGTTGATGCTTGGCAAGCAGGGGTTGAATCAATGCTTGAAGCTGGTTTGATTGTTGATGGGGAACTCTGTGAATTTGATCCCAGAGTAGGGCGTGATCTTTTTGGCTCTCACCAATTTTTTCAATATTGTAGAGTGACGGGAAGGCGATATCCGGAACTACGCCCATATGTTGAGTACTGTCACCGGAGACGCGGTAGAACTTGGAGATAGTCAGTTTTAATTGGCCGGCGCTGAGTTGTGTCACATCCTGTACCGTGCCTTTACCATAGCTCTGACTGCCGACCACCAGAGCACGACCATAATCCTGCATGGCGCCGGCAAATATCTCTGAAGCGGAGGCACTGAGACGATTAATTAGTACTAGTAGGGGGCCCGAATAAATGGCTTTTGAGCTCGCTCGGTGGTTGCGATAAATGCGCTGATCCGCGTTGCGAATTTGCACCACAGGCCCGTAATCGATAAATAAATCGGTGAGGGCGGTGGCTTCAAATAGCGAGCCACCACCATTATTTCTTAGATCCAGCACAATACCGTCTACCTGTTGTGCCTGCAGATCTTGCAATAGCTTATAGACGTCTCTCGATGAGCTTTTAAAATTGGGATCTCGTTTTCTGTAGGCTTCAAAATCCATATAAAAAGTGGGAATCTCGATAATACCCAACTTGTAATTATTGTCGGTAGATTCTATATGCAGCACCTTGCTTTGCGCTGATTTGTCCTCCAGTTTCACGCGGTCACGGACAATCGAGACAATTTTTGGTGTATCGGCATTGGTGCTTATTTGCAGTCGCACCACCGAGCCTTTTTCACCTCTTATAAGTTCTACCACGTCATCGATCCGCCAGCCCACCACATCTATAATTTCCTGGTCATCTTGACCAACCCCAACGATTTTATCCTCTGGCTTGAGGATGCCTTGAAGATCGGCTGGCCCCCCGGGTATCAACCTAACCACCTCAGTATATTCGTCTTTGGTGGTTAGCTCTGCGCCGATTCCCTCTAGGGATAGGGACATATTAATCTGAAAATTTTCAGTAGTACGCGGTGAAAAGTAAGCAGTATGCGGGTCATACAGAGAGGCTAGGGCATTGCTGTAAAGCTCAAATACATCGTCGCTATTGCGCTGTTGATACTGGGTCAATTGCGTTTGATAGCGTTTAATTAGCAGCTCGCGAGCTTCTTGCTGGTCTTTATCACTGAGCATCAAACGGATCATTGAGTCCTGCAGGCTGTCAATCCAAAAAGCGTTGGCCTCAGCGGTAGAGTTAAACCACTGGCGATCTTCAGCATCTAGGGTAATTGTTTTATCAGTTTCAAAATCAAATTTAAATTCTTGATTATTAAGCGTATCTATATTGTGTTGAAGGCGCGCCGTAGCACGCTCTCTCAAGCGGTTAAAGATATAAAACCCTACAGTCACATCGCCGCGCTTTGCCAAGTCATCCAACTTGTACTGCCACTGATTAAACTCTTGGATATCACTGCTGAGAAAATAGCGTTTGAGCGGATCCAAGGTCTCGATATAGGCAGCTAAGTAATCACTGGAGAGGGCATCGTCCACCTGTTTAATTCGATAGTGTTTGGTTGCTAGGCGATTGACGATCTCTCTAAAAACTTTGGGCTGAGCAGATTCCGGTTTGATTGGCGCCAGCTCAGACTCTGCGGTTACCGCAGCAATGGCATTTAATGAGCAGGCTAAGATGATTGCGTTAACTAAACGGCGCATAAGAGCTAGTAATGTTCGGACTTTGAATTTAAATCATTATACGGAATAAATGTTATCGATAACAAAATATCAGCATAGTTCAGAGTAGTTAACCTTATTCCAGTAGGGAACTGGAACCTAATCTCCTTAATTCCTCTAATCTCAATTAGTGGACATAAGTAGACAGGGCAAAATGGGGCTGTTAAAGTAAGACTATTGATGTTTAATCCATTTTCAATCTCAATCAATGCAGTGAGTAACTGATTTTGCGTAGAAAAAATACCTTCAATGCCACACCCTTATTCGATGCGCACAGAGCTTTCGTACGCTCGTCTCCAGGTCTCGCTATGTTGGACGACTATCCCGACTCTAAGCGTTTTATAGATAATCTTTCCCAGCAGATACCCGCTATCAATCAGGATTACCTCCATACCCAAGCATTTTTAAGAAGCTACAGCCGCAAAAGTGAAGCCACGTATCGCAGTTATCGCAATGAAGTTGAGCGGCTGTTGTTATGGGCTTGGACTGAAGCTGAGAAATCAGTTGTTGACTTGCGAAGACCTGATTTAGAGAATTATTTTGATTTCGCCCACAAACCACATCCTAAATGGATTGGAGATTCTGTACAGGAGCGCTTTAAAGCAATCGGTGGAGAATATCGTCAAAATCAAAACTGGCGTCCATTTGTTGCCAAAATAAGCAAAAAGGACCGAAAAAAAGCACTGGCAGGGGGTTCAGATATAGCACCCCACAAGTCTGGCCACACTCTCTCTGGTGAAGCGATGAAAATATGCTTTTCGGCGATTGCCTGTTTCTACGACTATTTAGTGGATGAGGGGTACGCTGTTGGCAACCCTATTCCTGCTATCCGCAAGCAATCACCCTATTTAATCAAAGGCGCAACGCAAAAAAGTGTTAAACGATTGTCCGACCTGCAGTGGCAATATGTGCTGGATTGTACCCGCGCTGCTGCCGACTTAAATGCCCAGTATGAGCGTATGTTATTTGTTGTCGCGTTGCTCAAAACACTCTATTTACGCGTATCAGAGCTCTCTGATCGGCCAAACTGGCAGCCCGTTTGGCAACATTTCTGGCAAGATTCAGAGGGTAATCATTGGCTCAAAGTGCTTGGCAAAGGTAATAAACTTCGCGATGTCTCGGTTCCAAGCGCCCTATTTCCCTATATTGAGCGCTATCAACAATATCGTGTCCAATTAACGTCGAGTTTTGGCAGTAATTCGCCCTTAGTGGTTAAAAACCGTGGCTCTGGCGGCATGACATCTAGGCAATTGCGGCGGATTGTTCAACAGGCCTTTGATATCGCCTATGACAAAATGGTCTCTGAGGGTTTTGTTGACGAAGCCAAGGCTCTCCGCGAGGCAACCACCCATTGGTTGCGCCATACTGGGGCTTCGCAAGATATCAACTCAAGGCCCCTAAAGCATATGGCTGATGATCTGGGTCATGCCAGTATGGGTACTACAGATCAGGTTTATATACAGTCCGATATGAAGGAGCGCGCAAGATCCGGAAAGTCTAGAAAAATATAGCTATTACAGTGGGTTATAGCGAATTAGTAATGTTTTTTATAGCCTAAATTCTAATGGCATTAAGGGATGGATCATAATTGCACACACTAATAGCAGTACTGGCTATGGTTCACTAATAAGTCGCTTCAATGTATCGTAGATAATCTTAGTTGCTGCATCTATGCTCAGATGCTGATCTTCACGAAGCCGGTGCCACATTTCAAAAGAGGCAATTGCATCCACAGCCTCACGGATAGATTGTGGCATTGAATTTAGTTCGGGCAGCCAGAGCTCTAAACCTCTGCGCAATCTATGGTTCTCCATCGCATAATTTTCACGCAATACAGGCGACCGCCAGCGTTGATTCAGCGTTAGCAGGAAGGCATTTCTCAGTTCTTCATAACCGCTTGCATGCTGCTCAACAGCCTGTAAAAGGCGCTCATCAAATGAACCCTCACAGCTCTTGGGGGCAAACATGGCATCGTATAATGATCTTTTTGAATCATTTGCAGCGGCATAGAGGTCATCCATACCTTGAAATTGGCGGAATAACGTACGAATATCAACCCCAGCGCGGTCTGCAATATCCTGTGATGTCGGTGCAAGAATCCCCTCCTCCATGATTTCATAGGTGGCATCAAGTATAGCCTGCCGACTGCGCGCTCTTCGCGCACGACGGCCATCACCTGCTACTTTGTGTTGCAATTTTTTTCACTCCACTGCTTTATTCGGCATTTTACGCCAATATTCTGTTATTGATAATTTGAACACTACACCAGCGCTACATTTATCCTGTAATAATTCTTATTCACTCTTTTGGCGAGGTAAATAGTTTATGTCAAGAATGACAAAAAGACTATCTTTACGGGAATGCCCTTAGTGATAAGTCTTAATTGTGGGGGTTTTTAGTTACAGCTGGAGACTGAGAATTAACTTTCTTTAAATAATTATCTTTACCGCTGTATTTTTATAGAGCGAAGTAACCAAATAGCAGTAACTAGGAATGATTGAGTAAATCTTATTCTTCGATGCATGAATTGGTTTGTTTAAGGGTACGGGACACCCGGCTTGGAAATAAACCGGATGTCCGTAGGTTATCCATTAGAGCTCATAAGTTTAAGCGATAGGCTAGAATAGTCAAAAAGATAAAAAACTTCGTATTACAGGAAAAATATAGCTATAGAGGCTTCTGGTGGGGGTATCTTGTTACTGTTTTTCATTGCGTCATTTAGGGTTAGATGCAAAAAAAAGCAACCAGTTCGCTAAAAATTATGAAATAGCATAGAGTAAAATATGGCGCTTATATCTTTAAGCAATAGAGCTAGAATGCATACAGAGAAATATGCCAATAGCCATAGCCTACTTAAATAGGCAATTGATTTTTATATTTTAAAGGATTTAGCTTCGCATGGTGACAAACTCTTCGGCAGCCGACGGATGAATGCCAATAGTTTGATCAAAATCCGCTTTGGTGGCCCCTGCTTTAATGGCGATACCCAGCCCTTGAATAATCTCTGCAGCATGCTCACCAACCATATGACAGCCAACTACCTTATCACTGGCTGGATCGACTATCAGCTTCATAAAGATCCGCTCACTGCCACCACCTAGGGTTTGCAGCATGGGCTTAAAGTCGGATCGGTAAACTTGAATATTGTCGTATTGTTGTTTCGCCTGAGCCTCTGTTAGACCTACGGTTGCCAGCTCCGGTTGAGAGAACACTGCGGTCGGGATATTGTTATAGTCCATTTCCAACCGCCCCTCGCCATACAGATAATCCAATACCACCATAGCCTCCTGAATAGCCACTGGGGTTAATTGAACGCGGTCAATCACATCTCCAAGGGCATAAACACTGGGCTCTTTGGTTCTGAAATGATTATCCACAACAATGGCACCCTGACTGCTGAGCTCTACCGCGGTAGTTTCTAATCCTAGGCTATCTGTCTTCGGCACTCGCCCAGTGGCGTATAGCGCAATTCCTGATTGAATCACACTAGCGTCATTCAAGGTGATACTGAGTTGTTGACCATTTTTGGTAATTTTTTCAACTTCGGTATTCAAGTGGATCGCAATGCCCTTGGCCTCCATACCCTGGCGTACTTTCTCGCTGATTTCATCATCAAAAGCTTTAAGCAGCTTATTCCCGCGATAAATCAAATGGGTTTCCACGCCCAAGCCATTGAGTATTCCAGCAAATTCAACGGCGATATAACCTCCTCCTACAACCACTGCCTGCTCTGGCAGCTGTTCTAGGTAAAACATCTCATTGGAGCTAATGGCCAGTTCACTGCCGGGAAAATCGGGGATAAATGGCCAGCTGCCTGTGGCAATTAAGATAGTTTTAGCACGGTAACGCTGCCCATTCACCACCACCTGATTAGGGCCATCGAGCTTAGCTGTGCCATTTATTATCTGGGCACCACTATTATCCAATAACTGTTGATAGATACCGTTAAGACGCTGTATTTCAGCGGTTTTGTTGTCTCTTAGCCGGCACCAGTCAAACTCGGCATTGGTTTTTAAATCCCATCCAAAGCCTTTACTGGTCTTAAATAACTCTGAAAAATGGGAGGCATAGACAAACAACTTTTTCGGTACACAGCCGACATTGACACAGGTGCCGCCCAGATAGCGCTCCTCAGCCACCGCGACTTTTTTGCCCATTGATGCCGCCATGCGCGCGGCTCTAACACCGCCTGAACCTGCACCTATAACAAAGAGATCAAAATCAAAATTCATTGACTATTCTGCCTTTAATAAGGATTGACCAAACCACTGCAGTTTAGCGTGCAAGCTGACCACAGTGCCTATAATCAGCAGTGTCGGGGCCTTGGCTTCAGCGTGACGAACAGTCTCTGGCAGGGTATTTAAATCGCCAGTAAACACCCGTTGTCTGTCGGAAGTGCCCTTCTCTACTAAGGCCGCCGGCGTGTTTTCTGGCAAGCCATGGCTCACAAGTTGTTGGCAGATAGTTTCCATGCCGTTGAGGCCCATGTAGAAAACTAAGGTTTGATTGGGTTGAGCCAGATCCTGCCAGTTGAGATCCAATTTGCCGGATCGCAGATGACCGGCAATAAAGCGCACCGATTGAGCGTGATCGCGGTGTGTCAGTGGAATTCCCGCATAGCTGGCACAACCGGAGGCTGCGGTAATGCCTGGGACCACTTGAAACGGGATATGGTGCTCGGCAAGCGTTTCCAACTCCTCTCCCCCACGGCCAAAGATAAACGGGTCTCCGCCTTTAAGGCGAACCACCCGATGGCCTTCACGGGCATAATCGACTAATTTTTGATTGATATTGTCCTGAGTCACTGGATGATTACCGGCAGTCTTGCCGACAAAGATGCGGGTTGCATCGCGGCGAACTAAATTGAGCACCTCTTTTGAGACTAGGCGATCATACAGCACGATATCCGCCTGTTGCATTAACCGCAGTGCTTTAAAGGTCAGTAAGTCCGGATCTCCGGGCCCACCACCCACTAGGTACACTTCACCGGTAGCAAAGGGTTTTCCAGTGTCTAATTTGGCTTTAAGCAGGCTTTCGGCAACATCGAGATTGTCCGCGTAGGCCCGTTCAGCAACTGGGCCATTAAAAACTTCTTCCCAGAAGGCCTTGCGATCTGCCCCATTACTGTAAATAGCTTTAACCCTGTCTCTGTAGCGGCCAGCAAGCGCTGCCAACTTGCCGAGACCAGCGGGTATAAGACTCTCCAGTTGAGTTCTCAATAAGCGCACGAGGACCGGCGCATCGCCGCCACTGGAAATCGCGATCTGTATAGGGGATCGATCGACAATAGAGGGAAAAATAACTGTGGAATATCCGGGGTCATCGACCACATTGACCTGCCTATGGGCGGCCAGTGCATCGGCTGATACCTGACGGTTGACTTCGGTATCGTTGGTCGCGGCTATAATTAGCGCGGCGTCAGGATAGGTATCAATGTAGTGCTTTTGATAGCAGTCAGTTACCAGCTCAAAATGATCACCACCACGCTGTTTGTTATCAGCCGCCAGGGCCAGTAAATCATCGCAAAAATCCTTGGCAACTAGGGTTATCAGCGCACCGGCTTCACTCACCAGACGAACTTTGCGCAGTGCAATTTCGCCGCCGCCAATAACAAGGACACGCCGCCCCTTAAGGTTGTGAAAGAGAGGTAAAAAGTCCATTAGGCAATCTGTGTTTGCCCGCCCATCAATGGCTGCAATACCTCAGGGATCAGAATTGATCCATCGGCCTGCTGATAGTTTTCCATCACGGCGATCAGCGTTCGTCCTACCGCGAGTCCAGAGCCATTGAGGGTATGTAAAAACGCCGGTTTACCGGCAGTATTTTTATACCTGGCTTTCATGCGCCGCGCCTGAAAGTCGGTAAAATTACTGCAAGAGGAGATCTCACGGTAGGTTTTTTGCGACGGCAACCAGACTTCGATATCGTAGGTTTTAGCGGCGGAAAAGCCCAGATCGCCGCCGCACAAAGCAACGGTTCTATAGGGTAACTCGAGCTTTTGCAAAATAGCCTCGGCCTGTGCGGTTAGGGTTTCATGAACCTCTTCCGACTGATCTGGGTGCACAAATTGCACCATTTCAACTTTTTCGAACTGGTGTTGGCGAATCATACCCCGGGTGTCACGCCCATAGCTGCCGGCCTCACTGCGAAAACAGGGGCTATGACAGACATATTTTACCGGTAGGTTCTCCAATATTTCATTGCGGTGAATATTGGTCACCGGAACTTCGGCGGTGGGAATCAGATAGAAATCCCGCTCATCATCGAGTTTAAACAGATCTTCTTCGAATTTGGGCAATTGACCAGTGCCGAACAGAGAATCGCGATTGACAATATAGGGCACATAGACCTCGCGATAGCCATGTTCTTGAATATGGGTATTGAGCATAAATTGGGTCAATGCACGGTGAAGCGTGGCCAAACTGCCAGCCATCTGAGCAAAGCGAGAGCCAGTGATCTTGGCAGCTCGATCAAAGTCTAGGCTATCAATGGCTGCGCCTAAATCCACATGGTCTTTGATCTCAAAATCAAACTCACGGGGCGTACCCCAGCGGCGAATCTCGACATTGTCACTTTCATCTTTACCGGCTGGCACTGTGCTGTCGGGAACATTAGGGATTTCATAGAGTAGCTGATCCAGTTGCTGCTGGATCTCATTCAGTTTCGCCTCAGCGGCGGCACAGTCATTTTTAAGCTTTTCGCCATGAGATTTAAGATCCGTTACATCCTCTCCCTTAGCCTTGGCCTCAGCGATCAGAGCGCCCATGGATTTGGCGTAGGTATTTCTCTCTCGCTGGGCGTTTTCAGCTGCCAGCTGCAGCACCTTGCGTTCTGACTCAAGGGCCTCAAAGCGCTGACAATCGAGATCATAGCCCTTTATTTTGAGTCGCTGTGCAATGTTGTCTAGGTCCGAACGCAACAGTTTCGGGTCGAGCATAATAGGTTCCTTAAAACAATCGAGTTAGCCAGATAGCGCCGCTGACGGCAAGCAGACAGAGAACCAGTGTGGCGATCACATAGGCCAGTGCCATTAGTTGCTGGTCATTTTGCCACAGAACTAGGGCATCGAGCGAGAATGTTGAGAAAGTTGTCAATGCACCTAAAAATCCAACCATCAACAGATTTCGCGCCTCTACAGGCAGCATACCTCGCTCAAGGATAATCACATATAGAATGCCTACAATCAGACTGCCGGCCACATTGACGCTCAGTGTGGCATAGGGAAATTGATTGGCATGGTGTGGCAGCAGAAAACTTATACCATAACGACAGACAGCGCCCAGCGCGCCGCCAATTGCAACCGCCAGCCACTGCATTACTTATTATCCTCTTGCGCTGTATCCAGGGAGCGCAAGTAGTTCAGTTTCTCAGCTATTTTACTTTCAAGGCCGCGATCGGTGGGGACATAGTACTGCTTGCCCGCCATTTCGGGTGGAAAGTAATTTTCTCCTGCGGCATAGGCGCCCTCTTCATTATGGGCATATCGGTAGCCACTCCCATAGTCCATTTCTTTCATCAGATTAGTGGGGGCGTTGCGCAGATGCAGGGGCACTTCATAGCTGGGAAGCGTTTTGATATCCGTCATGGCCTGCTTAAACGCGGTATAGACTGCATTACTCTTGGCAGCGATGGCCAAGTAAACTATTCCCTGAGCGAGACTAAGCTCACCCTCGGGACTGCCCAATCGCTCTTGGGCTTGATAGGCGTTGAGGGCAATCTCCAGAGCGCGGGGATCGGCATTGCCAATATCCTCGCTGGCGATGCGCACCATGCGGCGAGCGATGTATAGTGGATCACAGCCACCGTCTAGCATCCGGCACAGCCAGTAGAGCGCGGCATCAGGGTCAGAGCCGCGCACCGATTTATGCAGTGCCGAGATCTGATCGTAGAAATACTCACCGTTTTTATCAAAGCGACGATGGCTGGTGGTCAATATCTGTTCGATTACCGATTGGTCAATGCCAGTGGCCGATTGACTATCACCGATTAAGTCGGAGGCGATTTCCAAGAGATTGAGTGCGCGTCTGGCATCGCCATCAGCAGCACTAGCCAGCATATCAAGAGCTTTAACATCAATATTGACTACGTCATTAGTGGCATTCGATAAATTAGGCAGTGCCCGCTTGATTAAGGTTTTAATGGTTTCAGTGGTAAGATTTTTTAATACATAGACCCGACAGCGGGAGAGCAGTGCATTGTTGAGCTCAAAGGATGGATTCTCGGTTGTGGCGCCGATAAAAATCAGAGTGCCGTCCTCTACATAGGGTAGAAATGCATCCTGTTGAGACTTGTTAAAACGATGGACCTCATCGACAAAAAGAATCGTTTTGCGGTTGTGCATATCTCGCTGTTGTTGTGCTGAGGCTATTGCGGCGCGTATTTCCTTGACGCCAGACAAGACTGCGGAAATGGTTTCAAAATGCCCATCACATCGGTTTGCGATTATTTTTGCCAGTGTGGTTTTGCCAACACCTGGAGGACCCCAGAGAATCATCGAGTGAGGCAGGCCTCTGTCGATAGCCTCGCGCAGCGGCTTGCCCTCCCCTAGAATGTGCGACTGACCGCAAAACCCTTGCAAATCATCGGGTCGTTGGCGGGAGGCGAGTGGTTGGTAGCCCTGCTGAGCAAACAGATCAGTCGACATGGTTGATAACATCGATACCGTCTGGAATCTCAAAGGTAAAAAGCTTATCAGCCAGTATTGGATTGAGCACCACATCGCTGAACTCAATTCGGGTGGTCTGATTCAGTGAATCGATAAACGCTAGTGCCTGTGGTTGCCGCTCCGAGAAATCAAAGCGCAGTGATTGGTAGAGCGCATCATTACCTTTAGGTATCAAGATATACGAGTTAACTGCCGAGACACTTTGGTCATAGGTCACAGAAAAGGCGCTGTTGATGGCCTCTGAATCCCCTGAAAACAAACCCGCCGGGGTTGCCGCCAGATTGGGGTCGTAGGCTTGAATAATAACTTGCTCGAGGTCGGGATCAAACAGCCAGATACGCACGCCGTTGCTAATAATTTGCTGAGGCATGGGTTGATTGACAGACCAGCGAATACGGTTGGGTTCGGCTACAGACAATTCGCCACTGGACACCTGTAACACAACACCCTTAGCGTCAGTGACGGTCTGAGTGAAAGCTGCAGTCATGGTTTTAATTGGACTTAGCAACTGGCTCAAATTAGGATTTGTTAGGCTATTTTCAGCCTGCACTGGAAATACAGTGCAAGCTGCAAAAACCAATAGCGCTCTGCCGAGTAGCTGGACCTTATCGAGCATCTAACTACGACCCCGAGAGGGCACCAACACGTCCCTGCTGCCATTTGTATTCATTGGGCTGACCACGCCACTGGCCTCCATTTGCTCAATCAGACGAGCCGCTCGGTTGTAACCGACTCGGAGTTTTCTCTGTACTGAGGATATCGACGCTTTGCGACTTTCAATCACAAATTCCACTGCTTCGTCATAAAGAGGATCGCTCTCATCATCTTTTTGACCGTTGTCTTCAGTGCTAAATCCGGGCACTGGAACATTTGAGGTTGCTGCCTCGTCGGTTATTTCAGCGAGATAAGTGGGCTCGCCGCGACGCTTCCAGTCCGCCACCACCTGATGCACTTCGTGATCATCCACAAAGGCACCGTGAACCCGCTCCGGGACACTAGTGCCAGGTGGCAGGAATAGCATATCACCATGACCCAAAAGCTGCTCTGCCCCACCCTGATCGAGAATAGTTCTGGAATCGACTTTAGATGAGACCTGAAAGCCTATGCGGGATGGCACATTGGCCTTGATTAAACCGGTAATCACATCAACAGAGGGGCGCTGAGTAGCGAGAATAAGGTGAATACCGGCAGCTCGCGCTTTCTGGGCTATTCTGGCGATCAACTGCTCAACTTTTTTGCCAACAATCATCATCATATCGGCAAATTCATCGACCACTACGACTATGTAGGGCAATTTTTCTAAGAGCGGCGCCTCTGGAGGCTCTTGGGTTTCATCCCAACCCATTTCATCCGGATTAAAGACCCACAGCGGGTCTGCAATAGGATTGCCACTCTTTTCAGCATCCTCAATTTTGCGGTTATAGCCGGCAATATTGCGCACCCCGAGTGCCGCCATCAGCTTATAGCGACGTTCCATTTCACCAACACACCAGCGCAGGCCGCTAGAGGCATCTTTCATATCGGTGATCACTGGTGTCAACAGATGCGGGATATCATCATAGACAGACAATTCCAACATCTTGGGGTCGATCAGAATTAGCTTGACCTCCTCGGGGGAAGCCTTAAATAAGATACTGAGCAGCATTGCATTAACACCAACCGACTTGCCGGAACCGGTAGTGCCAGCCACCAGTAAATGGGGCATTTTCGCCAAGTCAGCTACCACCGGCACACCGGCTATATCATTACCTAGGGCCAATGAAAGGGGTGAACTGGAACGCTCGTAGGCATCGGAGGACAGTACTTCACGCAGTCGCACCATCTGTCTGTTCTCGTTGGGTATTTCAATACCGACAACTGATTTTCCGGGGATGACTTCAACCACCCGCACACTGATCACTGCCATGGATCTAGCTAGATCTTTGGCGAGCCCACTGATACGGCTGACCTTAATGCCTGCCGCGGGCTGAATCTCAAATCTGGTGACCACGGGGCCGGGCAGAACTTCTACGACATTGGCGGTGATGCCAAAGTCCTGAAGTTTGACTTCCAGAAGTCGCGACAAGTGTTCCAGTGATTCGGTCGAGTACCCTTTATCGGTAGATTGATCACTCTTATCCAGCAGATTGAGCGGTGGTAAGGTGCCGACGACTTTATCATCGATAAATAGCGGCTGTTGTTTTTCCCGTTCGGCGCGTTTACTGGGCTTAGGTTTGGTTTCTGGTTGATTGATTGTCGGTGGCGTTCGCTGTTGCTGATGTTTTTTCACTGAGGCAACTTTGTCTGACCTTTCAGTGATAGCCTGCTTGGCAATCGCCCTCTCCTGTCGTTGATGACGAAAATGCGCCAGTCGCGTAACTGAGCGATCATAAAGGGCTATTCCAATAGCTCCGAGACGATCGATTACAGCTATCCATGAAATATCGGCAAACACAGTAAGACCGAATAAAAATAGAGCTAGCAGAATCATTGTGCTGCCAGTGAAACTAAATACCGCCATCACTGACTCGCTAATTTTAATACCCAAAATCCCCCCGGGCCCAAAGGGATAGTCCATTGCATGTTGCTCAAATTGGATATTGGCCAGAGAGGTTGCGGCAACCATCACCAGTACAAAGCCCAGTAGGCGCAAACTGAAAATGACTATATCAAAGGGCACCGGCTCGCTAATAAAGCGCGTCTTCAGTATTTGTAACGCCCTAACTGCCAACAGTACAGGAAATAGGTACGCCATTGCACCGAACAGGGCGTAGAGAATATCTGCTGACCAAGCACCTGCAGGTCCAATTGCATTGTTGATGTCGGAGGAGCCACCGGTTTGGGACCAGCCAGGATCTTCGGGAGAGTAGCTGATAAGCGCTACCAATATTATCGTACACAGGGCAACACAACCGATTAGCGCACCTTCAGCAATGACTCGGGACGCTCTGGCATTAGTGGTTGATGATTGATTTGCCTTGGCTTTCGATGATGGTTTTTTTTTGCTGTTCAATGGTCTGTGCCCTATAGTCCCCTTGAGTAGCCAATTGTAGCTTAATTGGCGGCAAAGACCACGGCCTTCAGCATGATATCGGCAAGCTATTTAGAGAATTTAAAAAACCAATTGGTGACTTAGCTGAGAATGATTATGATAAGCACATCAATCAATGGCACTGTGATTCTAATCATCAGCTTTGCAGTTTTTTAATTTAGAGAGAATTTTATGCCTGAAAAACAACATCATCCATTAATCATACTGGGTTCTGGACCTGCAGGCTGGACCGCCGCGGTGTATGCCGCCAGAGCCAATCTAAACCCTGTAGTGATCACAGGCATCCAACAGGGAGGACAGCTGACTACCACTACCGATGTCGATAATTGGCCAGGTGATGATCAGGGTGTTCAGGGGCCGGAACTGATGGTGCGAATGCAAAATCATGCTGAGCGTTTCGATACTCAGACGATCTTCGATCATATTGAGTCCGTGGATCTCTCGCAGCGCCCGTTTGTCCTCAATGGGACGGGTACTTTTACCTGCGACTCACTGATTATCGCTACCGGCGCCTCAGCGCAGTATCTGGGCCTACCCTCTGAAGAGGCCTTTATGGGTAAGGGTGTGTCCGCCTGTGCTACCTGTGATGGCTTTTTTTATCGAAATAAAAAAGTCGCGGTTATCGGTGGTGGAAACACGGCAGTGGAAGAAGCTTTGTATCTATCCAATATTTGCTCGGAAGTGGTACTTGTGCACCGCAGAGATTCACTGCGTGCCGAGAAAATCCTCCAAGATAAGCTGTTTGAAAAAGAGCGCGATGGAAATATCACTATAGAATGGAACCACAACCTTGCCGAGGTGGTCGGCGATGATGCCGGTGTGACGGGTATACAAATTGCTAATTCTGAAACCGAAGAGAAAAAATTAATTGAGCTGGCTGGTGTGTTTATTGCTATAGGCCACAAGCCCAATACGGATATTTTTGCCGGTCAATTAGCTATGCACAACGGCTATCTAAAGATTGCCGGCGGCCTCGAAGGCAATGCCACTGAAACCAGTATTAAAGGCGTATTTGCCGCTGGCGATGTGGCCGATCATGTGTACCGCCAAGCCGTCACTTCAGCTGGCAGTGGCTGTATGGCCGCTCTGGATGCTGAACGCTACCTCGAGAATTAGTGATCAATGCAAATATCATCGGCTGGGATCTTAGATTGTCAGTGCAGGCGCTTTAATCCCAGCCGACTATAACTGTAATTTGATTCTCTTAAACAGTAAAACACCACAATTTCCCGACCCCAATTCAGCGGCATTAGAACCCGACGGCCTGTTAGCTGTAGGTGGCAATTTGTCGTCCTCCACCCTTTTATCCGCCTACCGTATGGGTATCTTTCCCTGGTTTTCCGAGGGTGATCCCCTGCTCTGGTGGTCACCCAGTATTCGCTGTGTGCTGGACCCTCATCGCATCCACATATCGAAAAGCTTAAATAGACAACTTCGGCAGCAGCGCTTTGATATATCTATTGATCAAGCTTTTACTGCGGTAATCAATAACTGTGCAGACAGGAAGGATAATCAGGGCACCTGGATAACCAATGAAATGATTGCAGCCTATGTAAGGCTTCATCAGCAGGGACACGCCCATTCTATCGAAGTTTGGCAGGACTCCGATCTGATCGGTGGCATTTACGGATTGGCAATAGGGGGTATTTTCTGTGGCGAATCCATGTTCAGTCACAGAGCCAATGCGTCGAAGATTGCTATGGTCTATCTCTGTCGCCATCTAATCAAACAGGGTTACAGTCTTTTAGACTGTCAAATTGTGAGCGATCATCTGTTAAGTATGGGCGCTACATCCATGAATAGACAAGATTTCTTAAATCTAATCGCGACTCAAAAAAACAGATCAATTGACTGGCTGTAGGCCGAGTTGAAATAGGTTAGGTAGTAGTCTTGATTGACTAAGCTCAATAGTCTGAGCAATCATTTAAACACTGTTTTAGGTTTTTTAAATGCGCTCTAAGAGCCCTAGAGCAGGCCTGACCTAATGGCTTTAAGGTCTGCTCACAATTGGTTTTGCTATATGGCGAAAATTAGGGCAAACTGCGCCCTTTTTAAAATAGACTACAATTAATTTATGGCGAAAGAAGATCATATCGAATTCGATGGCGAGGTTATAGATACCCTGCCCAATACCACTTTTCGAGTTAAATTGGAAAATGGTCACACCATCATTGCCCACATATCTGGGAAGATGCGCAAGCACTACATCCGAATTTTGACTGGTGATAAGGTCAAAGTAGAAATGACCCCCTACGACCTCACCAAGGGGCGGATAACCTTCCGCGAGCGGTAGTTCAATTGCAGGTGCTGCGACTAGTACAACTTAAGACGCAGCCTTAGACCCCTGCTAGTTCCTCAGTCTCCACTGATAACACCAGTTCATTATCGACTTCGGAGACAGTCACTGTGCCACCGCCACTAGAAAGTTCTCCGAAAAGTACTTCTTCAGCCAGTGGTTTTTTGATCTTTTCCTGTATTAATCTACTCATGGGCCTAGCACCCATTTTCGGATCATAGCCATTTTCAGCCAACCAGTTTCGAGCGCTGTCGGTAACCTGCAAAAAGACATTTTTCTCATCCAGCTGTCCCTGCAGCTGAACCAAAAACTTATCGATAATAGTTTTGACCACTTCAATATTTAAATTGCCGAATTGCACAATACTATCTAAGCGATTGCGGAATTCTGGCGTGAACATCCGTTTTATAGCTTCCATACCATCAGATCGATGATCTTGCTGGGTAAAGCCAATAGAGGCTCTGCTCATCATCTCAGCGCCTGCGTTGGTGGTCATCACCAAAATAACATTGCGGAAGTCAGCTTTGCGGCCATTATTATCCGTTAGGGTACCGTGATCCATAATCTGCAGGAGCAGATTGAATACCTCGGGATGGGCTTTCTCGATCTCATCAAGCAATACCACTGCATGGGGTTGCTTAGTCACGGCCTCAGTGAGCAACCCACCCTGATCGAAACCCACATATCCCGGCGGCGCACCGATTAGCCGGGAAACCGTATGACGCTCCATATATTCCGACATATCAAAGCGAATTAATGGGATGGACAATAGATTGGAAAGCTGGCGGCTCAATTCAGTTTTACCAACCCCAGTTGGGCCGGCAAAAAGGAAGCTGCCGATTGGCTTCTCGCCCTCGCGCAAGCCTGCACGAGCCAGCTTAATAGCAGTGACCAACACATCGACAGCCTTGTCTTGCCCAAAAACCACCATCTTAAGTTTGTCGGCGAGCCCTTTGAGTTGCGACTTATCTGAGTTAGAGACACTTTTGGAAGGGATACGCGCTATCTTTGAGATCACCGCCTCTATTTCGCCGACACCTACAGTTTTCTTTCTGCGACTTTTGGGTTGCAAGCGCTGTTGAGCACCAGCCTCGTCTACCACATCTATAGCTTTGTCTGGCATAAATCTATCATTGATATGTCGACTTGCCAGCTCAGCGGCGGCGCGCAGTGCCGGATTGGTATACCTCAAACTGTGGTGTTCCTCATACTTGGCTTTTAACCCTTTGAGAATTTCATAGGTCTCCTGCACTGAGGGTTCGGGTATATCAATCTTTTGGAATCGACGCGACAGTGCATGATCTCGATCAAATATCCCGCGGTACTCCTGAAACGTGGTAGAACCTATGCATTTAAGCTTGCCAGATGACAACAGCGGTTTGAGCAGATTGGAGGCATCCATCACACTTCCAGACGTGGCGCCTGCACCGACAATAGTGTGAATCTCATCGATAAACAGAATCGCATTATCTAGGTTAGAAAGCTCTTTAATCAAACCTTTGAGGCGTTTTTCGAAATCACCTCGATACTTGGTCCCCGCCAGCAAAGAGCCCATATCCAAGGCATAAATAGTGCTGGCAGCTATGGCATCCGGCGCTTTTCCATCAACAATCAGTTTGGCAAGCCCTTCGACAATAGCAGTTTTGCCAACACCGGACTCCCCTACTAGCAAGGGGTTATTTTTGCGTCGACGAATCAGTATTTGGCTGACACGCTCGATTTCATCCGCACGACCAATAAGCGTATCTATATGCCCCAGCGAGGCTTGTTCATTGAGATTAGTGGTCAGCTGCTTTAGCAAGCTTTTAGGATCCTGGTCGTCAGTTTTAGTAGTTGTGCTATTGTCGCTGTTATCGGATTCATCCGTGACTTTAGCAACACCATGGGCGATGTAATTCACTATGTCGATTCGAGCGACATTTTGCAGCCGCAGGAAATAGACAGCTTGACTCTCCTGCTCGCTAAAGATCGCCACTATCAGGTTTGCACCCACAACTTCATTCTTGTTGGTAGAGCTGACCTGAAACACAGCGCGCTGAAGAACTCGCTGAAAACCGTGGGTTGGTTGGGTTTCGCGATCGCTGTAATCATCTGGGATAGTAGTGATGGTTGAATCGATAAACTCAATTAGATCGTGGCGCAATATGCCTAAGTCAACGCCGCAGGCCTTGAGCACTTCTGTGGCTGAGGCATCATCAAGTAATGCCAGCAACATATGTTCGATTGTCATAAACTCATGACGTTTGTCGCGGGCGTTTTTAAACGCCAGATTTAGAGTAACCTCTAGCTCTCTACTTAACATAGTTAGGACTCATCGTGATTGCAGGGTTCTGACTGACAGCGCAAGGGGTGTTGATGATCCTGGGAGTACTGATTGACGAGGGCAACCTTAGTTGCCGCGACATCCTCCGTATAAATCCCGCAAACGCCCTTACCTTCCGTGTGCACTTTAAGCATAATTTGAGTGGCATCCTCTCTGGAATGGAAAAAAAACTTTTCGATCAATTCAACCACAAACTCCATGGGAGTGAAGTCATCGTTCAACAACACCACTTGAAACATGCGCGGCTTCTCGAGCTTCGGATCAGCCTCCCTAATCGTGGCCAATTCATCAATGTCTCCGTCCTGAATCTGTCTGTGGTCAGCCATTTATAAAACTCATATAACACACCTTAATCAATACTTACCTTATAACATAAACGGATTATCAGTTTGCGAAATAGCGAATAATAAATTGACCTTATATATGCCTTAATTGAAAAATAATGACTATAATAATCACTGTAGTATATTTATGTACTGCTTTTTTAACTCAAGTCAAGGATGAAGGCTACAAGTGATGGAAGAGAAAGAGACAGCTAAAGAACAGGGAACGATCAAATGGTTCAGCAATACCAAGGGATTTGGATTTATCGTAAGGGAAACCGATCAAAAAGATATATTTGTACACTATAGCTCTATTTTGATTGATGGATATAGAACCCTAAAGGCAGGTCAGCAGGTGATCTTTAACAGCCAACAGGGAGATAAGGGACTGCACGCCATTAACGTTGTGCCCGTTAACCCCTCCTAAGTTGCATCAATAGAACGGCATCCTTTGAATGCTATATTTTAAGAGGAATTGCCTACTGCAAGAAAAACTGCCCGACTGAGTATCAGTCGGGCTCAGCACCACTACATGTTGGCGATAATTGCATCACCAAATGCAGAGCAGGATTTAAGCTCTGCATCATCCATCAGGCGTTCAAAATCATAGGTTACCTGTTTGCTGGATATGGCGCCTTCAATACCAGAAACTACCAAATCGGCGGCATCGAACCAACCGAGGTGACGAAGCATCATCTCTGCAGATAGAATCAATGAGCCAGGGTTAACCTTATCTTGCCCAGCATATTTAGGTGCGGTGCCGTGGGTAGCTTCAAAGATGGCGACATCATCGGACAAATTTGCCCCAGGCGCTATACCGATACCACCGACTTGAGCTGCAAGGGCATCTGAGATGTAATCACCATTCAAATTTAGCGTTGCAATGACGCTGTACTCATTTGGACGCAAAATAATCTGTTGTAGCATTGCGTCGGCAATTACATCTTTAATAATAATTTCTTCACCGGTATTGGGATTAACTAGACTGTGCCATGGGCCGCCATCAAGAGGTTTCGCGCCAAATTGATCTCTGGCCACTTCATAACCCCAATCACAAAAGGCACCTTCTGTGAATTTCATAATATTACCCTTGTGCACCAGGGTAACTGAGGGCTTGTTCTGATCGATAGCATACTGAATAGCTTTGGATACCAATCGCTTGGTGCCCTCAGCTGAAACAGGCTTGATACCGATACCACAGTCTTGGTCAAATCGAATCTTGGTAACGCCCATTTCCTGCTTGAGGAAGTCAATTAGTTTTGCAGCCTCATCAGTGCCGGCGCGCCATTCAATACCCGCATAAATATCCTCAGAATTTTCACGAAATATGCACATATCAACTTTATTGGGTTCTTTCACCGGGGAAGGCACACCGTTAAACCAACGTACTGGGCGCTGACAGACAAAAAGATCCAGCTCTTGACGCAGTGCCACATTGAGGGATCTAAAACCGCCACCAACCGGTGTAGTCAGTGGGCCTTTGATGGATACAGCATAATCTTTCACTGCCTCCAAAGTCTCGCTGGGGAACCAATCCCCCTCATAGAGCTCAGCGGCCTTCTCACCACAATACACTTCCATCCAGGAAATTTTCTTCTCACCAGAGTAAGCCTTCTCAATAGCCGCATCGATTACCTTGATCATTACCGGAGTAATATCGTAGCCAATCCCATCGCCCTCAATGTATGGGATGATCGGATTGTCTGGTACATTTAGTGTAAGATCAGAGTTAACTGTGATTTTTTCGCCTGATGCAGGTATTTGTATATGCTGGTATCCCATTGACTGGCTCCATGGAGTTATATATTTGCAACTGAATTTTTTTGTAAAAAATCTACCGAATGTGCAAATTTTAACATGATTAATACAGTTTTTTGTAACTTTGTTTCAAATTTTCAAGATAACTTTAGGTATATAAGTGGTCAAATTAATGGTTTTTAACAAGCCCTATCAGGTTTTGAGCCAATTCACTGATAGTAGCGAGCGCATGACACTTCAAAACTTTATTTCCACAAAGGGCATCTACCCGGCTGGACGGCTGGATTATGATTCAGAGGGGCTTATGCTGCTCACTGACAACGGCAAATTACAGTCTCTAATCAGCCACCCAAAGCACAAGCTCAGAAAAAAATATTGGGCACAGGTAGAGGGCATCGCGGATAAGAGTTATTGCAACCAACTGCTTGAAGGTGTGCAACTTAAAGACGGCATGGCCAAGGCTATTTCCTGCAAGCCGATCAAACCCCCGCTGGTGTGGTCGAGAAATCCCCCTATTCGGGTTCGTGTGAATGTGCCCGACAGCTGGATTGAACTTGAACTACATGAGGGTCGCAACCGACAGGTTAGAAGAATGACTGCAGCGGTTGGCCTACCCACTCTGCGGCTAATTCGGGCACAAATAGGTAACTTTACCCTGCAGCAACTGCAACCGGGGGACCATAAAACCATCACTGGTCAGTCTGTTAACGCTGTACTAAGCAAACTCAGGCCTTCAAAAATACACTGATGTCCGCAAATATTCATTTAACCGTGGCAACTGTTGTGTTGCAAAACAGTCACTTCCTCATGGTTCGAGAAACTGTTGATGGTATATCCGTGATTAATCAGCCTGCCGGTCATGTTGAAGCCGGCGAAAATATAGTCGATGCTGCGGTACGAGAGACTCACGAAGAAACCGGTTGGCTGGTCAAGCTCACCAGCTTTCTCGGCGTTTACGCTTACAAACCCATACACAAAGATGCAACCTATTACCGATTATGCTTTGCCGCTGAACCAATTAACTTAGACAGCACATCCACTCTCGACCCCGATATCGATGAGGCTCTGTGGATGACGGTCGAAGAAATTCGCCAATCTGAGCATGAATTGCGCAGCCCCCTAGTGATAAAATGTATTGAAGACTTTCTCAACGGCAAATCATATCCCCTGGATCTATTTCGAAATAAATTGGATTGAGGAAGTTTTACGATAATTTTATCCCAGAACAAAGAGCGGCCAATAGGTTAATGACAAATTCAAAAAAGGTGATTGTAGGCATGTCCGGTGGGGTCGACTCCTCGGTAGCGGCATTGCTGTTATTGCAACAGGGATTTTGCGTGGAAGGCCTATTTATGAAAAACTGGGATGAAGATGATGGCTCCGAGTACTGTACCGCCAAACAGGATCTTGCCGATGCCCAACAGGTCTGCGACAAACTGGGGATCACATTGCATACTGCCAATTTTGCCGCCGATTATTGGGACAATGTATTTGAGCACTTTCTCAAAGAATACAGAGCCGGCCGAACGCCCAATCCCGATATACTGTGCAATCGAGAGATCAAATTTAAAGTATTTCTCGAATATGCCCAAATGCTTGAGGCAGATTATATAGCCACAGGTCACTATGTCCGGCGCGGGGATTATCATGAGCAAACCGCCCTTTTCAAAGGATTGGACAGCAATAAAGATCAAAGTTATTTTCTGCATGCAGTAGAACAGCAGGCTTTCGAAAATTCGCTATTTCCTCTGGGCGAGTTAGAAAAACCGACCGTTAGGAAACTGGCAGCTAAAGCCGGCTTTACCACCTCGAAAAAGAAAGATAGTACAGGTATCTGTTTTATCGGCGAGCGTCGCTTTAGTGACTTCTTGAAACAATATATCCCAGCACAGCCGGGATTGATGATGACCCCAGAGGGCGAAACCGTGGGTGAACACCAAGGCCTGATGTTTTACACTCTAGGTCAACGACAGGGACTTCGCATAGGCGGTGTCAAAAATGCTAGTGAACAGCCCTGGTACAGCTTAGAGAAAGATCTAGATAACAATATATTGATTGTGGGTCAGGGACAGGATCATCCCCTGCTCTATACTAACTGCCTTTCCGCCTCGACCATCAACTGGATCAATGGCATACCCGAATCGGGAGTAAGCTTTACCTGCTGGGCCAAAACTCGCTACCGACAACCGGATCAGCACTGCACGGTGACGGTTATGGAAAATGATCGAGTGCAAGTTAACTTTACCGACCGCCAACGCGCGGTAACACCTGGGCAGTCGGTGGTATTTTATCAAGATGACCACTGTCTTGGGGGCGGCGTGATTGAAGAGGCCTGGAACAATACACTTTGAAGCCTAGTGGCCACTGCAACTTTTACTAGAATTGTAACAAGGCGATTAACTGGAGAATAATGACCGTGTTTTCAAAACCAACCCATGATCAAGCCCTGGCGCTAGCGGCGATTTTTCAGTCCTGCGAGCTTGTCTATCAGCTGGCGCACAATGGTCATGCCGAAGCTAGCCGGATGGAATTCTCCATGTCGACCCTATTAAACCAGGACCCCTCCTCCCTGAGCGATCTCTACGGTTCAACCGAGAACTTGAGAGCCGGTGCAACCATAATGGAGACTTTTTTTGCCAGCCCCAAACAGCAGTCTGGCAGTTCCGATAGCAGAGAAGTGATTAACTATGTAATGTCCACCATCCATCTGGCCAGTAAGTTGGGTAAAAAAGCCGCGACAATGCAAACTATTAGCCAGGGAATTGAACGCGCCAATAACCAGGCAGCGCATTTTTCTAATACCCATGAAAATGTCTACAGCAGCATAGCCGACCTCTATCAGACTACTATCAGCAAGATGCGCCTAAGAATCCAAGTATCCGGCTCAGCCGTCTACCTGCAACAAGCCGCTATAGCTGCGCGTATCCGATGTATGCTATTTGCCGCGATCAGAAATGCCTTTCTATGGCGTCAGCTGGGTGGAAAACGCCGTCATCTTCTTCTGCAGCGGGAGAGCATTGTGGAAAAGCTCAATACTGCGCAGATCCACTAATACAGGGCTAACCAAAATCTCGTATAGCCATACTTACGAAGGCAAATTACCGCTTGCATAACGCTTACCCACTCCCGGAAGCCAGCCCATCAGTTCACAGCTAAATCAAGTAGGCCCATGTGTTTTAATAGGCTCGAGATTAGATAATCAAAGCTTTTCGTGAAAATTTATTGTAGTTGCTATCTGCCTATTGATAATCTTTAAATCTAGGGATAAGAGCACCATTGTACTGCTAACGATATTAAGTAGTGGCTTGTAGCTAAAAAAGTATACTCAACGGAATTGACCAATCTCTACGGCTCACTGCTTGGTGAACAGAATACATAACAGTCTGGCTCGCCCTGCTTTAACCGGCTATTATGAAGTTTACCCACTAGGACAATCATCGAATGGATATCGCAACAAACTTTGGGGTTCTTGGTGTTTTCGCCAATACAATTTGGCCACTAATCAAAAATCGCCAGCTTTTTTTGATGGGACAGTTTGTCGCCTGCACTTTGATGGGCATCCATTTTGCGTTGCTTGGCGCCACTACCGGAGCAATAGTGGTGTTTTTTGCAGGCATTCAAATATTGTTGGCTGTGCCATTGGAGTCGCACCCTAAATTCAAAACGGTCTATTTGCTATCTCTGCTGTTAACACCCTTGGTTTGTTGGTATTCATGGCAGGGTATTCCATCCATTTTCTCGTCATTGGCGCTGTTATTTTTCTGTATTGGCAATCTACAAGTCAGGGCCAAAAATATGCGTATTCTTCTAATTTTATGTATTTTTGGGTGGATAGGACATAATTTATTGATTGGCTCCTACCCTGCATTGGTTTCCAATGGATTGGCACTCATAACAAGCATTTACGGCCTGCACCGCGAAAACAGGCCCAAGATGGTTTGTAAGTGAAGTTGTCGCACCAACAGCTTAAAATCGCGTTATAATTGGCAGCTAAATCCTATATCAAAAGCGAAATTTTTCTATGGATAACTGGCCACTTTCCTCTCTCACTGCTGTCTCCCCTATCGATGGTCGCTACGGCGCAAAAACTCAGTCATTGCGGGATATTTTTAGTGAATATGGGTTAATCCGGTATCGCGTGTTAGTTGAAGTGCGCTGGCTACAATATCTCAGTCAGCATCCAGATATCCCGGAAGTTGCCCCTTTTTCGGACGCGGCAAATGAGAAGCTGGACGAGCTAGTTGATAATTTTTCTCCACAGCAAGCGGAACTGGTCAAGGAGATTGAGCGGACCACTAATCACGATGTCAAGGCGGTGGAGTACTTTATTAAACAGCAGATCGCTGGAAACACTGAGCTTGAAAAGGTCTCTGAATTTATCCACTTTGCCTGTACTTCCGAGGATATCAATAATCTCTCCCATGCCCTGATGCTGAAGGCGGGCAGAGATACGGTGGTAATTCCCGCACTCTCCAGTTTAGCTGAGAAACTCACTGAGATGGCCAAGGCTTTTGCCGATGTGCCGATGTTATCCCGCACCCACGGGCAGACCGCCTCCCCCACCACGGTTGGCAAGGAGTTTGCCAATGTCGCCTACCGACTGCATCGCCAGTTGAAACAAATTGCTGAGGTTCCGCTGTTGGGCAAAATAAATGGTGCTGTGGGCAATTACAATGCCCATCTAGCGGCCTATCCTTCCGTTGATTGGGCAACTGGAGCCAAGCAATTTGTCGAGAGTTTAGGCCTAGAGCACAATCCCTATACTACGCAAATTGAACCCCATGATTATATGGCCGAGCTGTTTGATGTATTGGCGCGATCCAATACATTGTTAATCGACTTTGCACGAGATATCTGGGGCTATATCTCCCTCGGCTACTTTAAACAAAAAACCGTAGCCGGCGAGGTTGGATCTTCGACTATGCCGCACAAGGTCAATCCAATCGATTTTGAAAATGCCGAGGGCAATATGGGTCTGGCCAATGCTATATTCGGCCACCTTAGTGCTAAGCTGCCGATTTCAAGGTGGCAGCGTGATCTCACTGATTCCACGGTATTGCGCAATATGGGAGTTGGCATAGGTTACAACTGTATTGCCTACGCCTCTCTAGAAAAAGGCATGGGCAAACTGGAACTCAATCGAGAGCGATTAGCTGAGGATCTGGATGCTAGCTGGGAAGTTCTGGCTGAACCTGTGCAAACGGTAATGCGCCGCTATGGCGTCCCTGAGCCCTATGAAAAACTGAAGGCGCTGACTCGCGGCAATACAATCAATCAGGCCACGATGTTGAAATTTGTGGATGGTCTAGAAATCCCAGAGCAAGCAAAGAGCGAATTGGCCGCTATGCTGCCCAGCACCTACACCGGCAACGCTGCGCAACAGGCCGAGGATCTTGACAACTAGCTCAGGTAGCACTGCTATGGGTCACTATCCAGTCTTGGGGGGCATCACCGCAGAAAAATTTCTGCAAGAATACTGGCAGAAAAAGCCCTTGTTAATCCCCAATGCAATCGAAAATTTTATCCCTCCCATAGGTCCCGATGAGCTAGCAGGGCTCTCGCTAGAGGATGAAGTGGAGTCGCGTCTGGTTATTGGCAACGACTGGTGTGTTGAACACGGGCCCTTTGATGAAAGTCGATTTGCCAAGCTAGGGGATCACAACTGGACGCTGTTGGTGCAAAGCGTGGATCAGTGGGTACCCGAGGTGGCCGCTCTCCTCAATGAGTTTTGCTTCCTACCCCGCTGGCGAATTGACGATATTATGGTCAGCTATGCCGCTGAGGGTGGTAGCGTCGGCCCACATTTTGATAACTACGATGTGTTTTTGCTACAGGGTCAGGGACAGCGCCAGTGGTCAGTAGGCGATCCCTGTGATAAGGATAGTCCACTGATAATCCACGCGGATCTTAGAATTCTCGCCGACCCAGAATTCAACCAGCAATGGACCCTCAACCCTGGAGATATGCTCTATCTCCCTCCCAGATACAGTCATCATGGTGTCGCCCTGGGCCCTTGCACCACCTTCTCGATTGGCTTCCGCGCACCTTCAGCGGTAGAGATCTTAGACGATTTAACCACCGAGCTTATCAGCCAACAGAATTTGTTCGATCACCTGAAAGATCCACCACTGACACCAGAAATGGCTTCTCAGCCTATTTCACCTGCATATCTTGAGCAAATTCGAGGGTTAATTAAGCACAGTTTGCGTGATGATCAAATGCTGATGAATTGGTTTGCTCAGTATATGACAACCCCTAAACAGCCAAATTTGGTCAACTCCACCGGTGCGGGGCGCTCAGCTACGATTAAAAACGATCAAACAGGTGAAATCGTACGCTTTTTAAATGGCGAGGTTGAAAAGACCTAAACCGTTGCGCTTGATAAGCTTACAGTCACTTATCTCACTGTACAGCTACAGCACCACCTTGCCGGCGAGGATCCGATGTTCCATGCAGGCGATCGCCCTCTCTACTGATAGATTGCGTTGAGCCAAGCACCCTGGGATTAGCGTGAATATTGTGCCCCATCTGTTCCAACACCGCTAAGGTATCTGCGGAAATGCCTTTTTCATAATAGACGGTATCAGGCAACCATTGATGATGAATTCTGGGCGCCGCGGTGGCTTCGGCAACACCCATATTGTAGTCCACCATATTAATTATCATCTGCAATACAATGGTGATAATTGTACTGCCGCCGGGACTGCCGGTAGCCAGTATTGGCGCGCCCATAGCGTCGAAGACAATGGTTGGAGTCATAGAGGATAGCGGTCTTTTAAATCCCTCGATGGCATTGGCAGCCCCACCTACTAAACCATATCCATTGGGTGCGCCGGGTTTTGACGCAAAGTCATCCATTTCATTATTTAACAGAAAACCAGCTCCCTCGACAGCGATTCCACTGCCGTATGAGAAGTTGATGGTATAGGTATTACTTACCACATTACCCTCATTATCCCAGACTGAAAAATGGGTAGTTTCTGGGCTTTCCGCTGGCAACTTAGCGTCAAAAATATTAAGACTGGGATATACCGATGCTGAACTTCGGGCTTTTCGGCTGTCTATCAAAGCACTTAGCTGTGCAGCATATTGTTTACCGATCAACTCTACAGAGGGCACTGGAACAAAATCAGGATCGCCCAGATACAGGCTGCGATCGGCATAGGCTTGACGCATAGCCTCGATCATTAGGTGAAGATGGTCTGCACTATTGTGCGGCATTTCAGACAATTGCCAGTTTTCGAGAATATTTAACATCTGAATCAGATGCACACCACCAGAGGAAGGTGGAGGCATAGCACAGAGACTGGCAGTTCGGTATTCTCCACAGACTGGTTGGCGCTCGACAACTCGGTAGTTGGTGAGGTCTTCAAGGGTGATAAGCCCACCGGTCTTTTGCATCTGATTGACAATTAGACTGGCAGTTTTGCCCTTATAGAAACCATCCACACCATAGGCACCTATGCGCGCCAAGGTTGCTCCGAGATCCGGTTGTAGTAATCTGTCCCCAGGCATATAAAAGCTGCCATTGGATTTGTAGAAATATCGCTTAGTAGAGGGATGTTTGCGAAGTCGATCATAGCGTGACCGCAGTGAATCAGAAAGGTCTGGGCTGACCTCAAATCCGTGTCTGGCGAGATTAATTGCTGGCTTAATGGTGTCACTGAGGGAAAGACGACCGTATTTTTGCTGAGCGTAAATCAAGCCGGCAACGGTTCCGGGAACACCAGCCGACTGGGTGCTATATCGGGCTTTGTTGTTATCAACATCACCGTCAACCGTAAGAAACATATTCTTGTAGGCTGCGGCTGGCGCCATTTCCCGATAGTCGATAGCAAGGGTTTTCTGCTGTTCGGCCAGATGCACCAACATAAATCCACCGCCACCAATATTGCCCGCCCTGGGCAGAGTGACGGCTAGGGCAAAACCGGTGGCGACCGCCGCATCTACTGCATTGCCGCCAGCGGCTAGGATATCAGCACCCACCTTACTGGCAATCCTCTCCTGGGAGACAACCATGCCCAGCTCGCCAAACACTGGATGGAATCTAGCACTGGAATCGAGATAAAAGCCGTTATTGACGGTTAGCGTATTGGCGCTGACTACTACACTGTAAAATTGAATTATGATTAAAGTTAGAAGTAAGTGCAGGTATCTCAACTGAGGTAACTCCCAGAGTTCGATCAGATAACACAATATAGCACTTCTAAGTCGAAAAGATCGACAGGAAATATTCAAATTAGCATGGGCATACAGATAAAAACTTATGCTGAGGTAAGTTCAATAGCCGGTTTGAATTAATCGGAAAGAGCAGACTTTGCCACGACAATTCCATTGTTATCGGCATAGAGGTAGTGTCCTGGGGTGAAAGTAATTCCACCAAAGGTCACTGGCAGATCAATATCGCCCAACCCTCGCTTTTCAGTTTTGACGGGGAAGGTTCCAAGAGCCTGTACACCGATATCCATGGCTTCAATTTGATCCACATCCCGAATATAGCCATTGATAACAATCCCAGACCAACCATTGCTAGAAGCTTTGGCAGCCAGCATATCACCGAGATAGGCACAGCGCTGGCTGGCATTGCCATCAACCACTAACACCCGACCCTCACCCGGCGTGGCCAACAGCTCTTTCACTTTGGAATTATCCTCTGGACAACTGACTGTTACTATAGGGCCACAAAATTGGCTTCTGCCGCCAAAATTGCGCAAAATGGGCGCCAGGACCTGTACCTGATTTGGATAATCATCACAGAGATCAGGAGTCGGCTTCATTAGGCTAAACCTTTAGCCTGAGCTCTGTAACTGTGCAGCAATGGCTCAGTGTAACCGCTGGGCTGCTCAGCGCCTTTAAATATCAGGTCACAGGCGGCCTTAAAGGCAACACTGCGATCAAAATCTGGACTCATATTTTTGTAGGCGATGTCGCCAGCGTTTTGTTGATCGACCACTTGGGCCATGCGTTTTAATGTATCCAGCACTTGCTGCTTATTACAGATGCCATGATGCAACCAATTGGTGATATGTTGACTGGAGATACGCAGTGTGGCCCGATCTTCCATAAGACCCACATCGTGAATATCTGGCACCTTGGAACAACCGACACCCTGATCGATCCAGCGCACCACATAACCTAAAATACCCTGAACATTATTGTCCAACTCCTGTTGGATTTGCTCACTGCTCAATGACTGATCACCCAATAACGGGATTTTCAAAATATCATCTACATCTGCCCTGGCACGATCCATAAGCTCACGTTGCACTTCGAATACATCAATTTGATGATAGTGCATGGCGTGCAGAGTCGCAGCGGTCGGTGAAGGCACCCAGGCGGTATTGGCACCAGATTGGGGATGGGCGATTTTGGCAGACATCATATCGGCCATATTATCAGGCACTGGCCACATGCCCTTACCTATCTGTGCCTTGCCCTGAAATCCACAGGCCAGGCCGATATCAACATTTTGATCTTCGTAGGCACTAATCCAAGTCATCTGCTTTAGATCGGCTTTCAGCGCAAACGGACCCGACTCCATGCTGGTATGAATCTCATCACCAGTGCGATCGAGAAACCCGGTATTGATAAACACAACTCTATCTCTAACGGCGCGAATACAGGATTTTAAGTTGATGGAGGTGCGACGCTCCTCATCCATTATCCCAACTTTGAGCGTGTGCCTTTGCATCCCCAATAAATCTTCAATGCGATTGAAAAGATCATTGGTGAAGGCGACTTCTTCTGGACCGTGCATCTTCGGCTTAACTATATAGATACTACCAGTTCTTGAATTGCTCAAACCCTCAGTTACCCTGAGATCATAGAGGCCGATAAGCGAGGTAATAACGCCGTCCATAATCCCTTCAGGAACTTCGCTGTCATCGCCATAGAGAATCGCCGAATTGGTCATCAAATGACCGACGTTGCGCACAAACATCAAGCTGCGGCCATGCAGAGATAGGGCTGAACCATCAGCATTTAGGAAGGTTTTGTCCGGATTCATGGTGCGGACAAACTTTGAATCGCCGCGCTGAACCGTTTCCTCAAGATCGCCTTTGATCAAACCGAGCCAGTTACGATAGGCAAGCGCTTTGTCCTCGGCATCCACCGCCGCGACTGAATCCTCACAATCCATAATCGTGGTCAACGCCGCCTCAAGGACAATATCCTTGACGCCGGCGGGGTCAGTAGCGCCGATATTATTCTCTTTATCTACTTGAATTTCTATATGTAAATTATTGTTTTTTAATAGAATAGATTCTGGATTTACAGGGTCCCCGCGATAGCCCACAAACTGACTGCTATCTTTTAAACCCAACTCTGAGCCATTCTGTAAAGTGGCGACCAACTGCCCGTTTCGTACGCTGTAGGCAACTGTATCGGCATGAGAACCTGAGGCTAGAGGTGCTGCGGAATTGAGGAAATTACGACCATAGTCAATCACCTTTTGTCCCCTGATAGGGTTATAAGGCCCTGATTTCTCGGCACCACCCTCCTCAGAGATTACATCATTGCCATAAAGCGCATCGTACAAGCTTCCCCATCGAGCATTCACTGCATTGAGGGCGAATCGCGCGTTCATAATGGGGACAACTAACTGGGGACCAGCTTGCAGGGCAATTTCATGGTCAACATTGCGAGGACCAATCTCAAAGTCATCACCCTCGGGCAGTAAATAACCAATTTCGCTAAGGAAAGCCTTGTATTGATTAAAATCAAAAGAATCGCGATGCTCGAGATGCCAATTGTCAATCTCACGCTGAAGTTGATCGCGCTTGGCAAGAAGAGCTGCATTTACCGGCGCAAAGTCATGAATAATACCCGCAAATCCATCCCAGAAGTCACTGGTATCAACACCCAATTCTGGGCAAATTTCATCGTTAACCAGGCTGTGGATTACTTTCGCAATTTTCAGGCCAGACTGTTCTACGTACTCAGTCATTATCATGCTCTCTCTGCATATTAAAAATTAAGAGTCTATGGCCTGTGCAATTATTTTCCAAATCTATGGATTTTATCTTTGCTATTCAATGAAAAAATAAGACTTATTGACTCTACACTAGACTGGAGGCGACGATCTCTTCCGAGGCGGATTTGATCAACTGTCGCATCCATTTATGACCTGGATCATGTTGCAGCAGCGGACTCCAAACCATTTTTAAGCCCATTTTAGGGATCTCAAAAGGCGGATTTAAAACGACCACTTTTTCTTTGTTGGATACCGCATTAACCGCCAAACTGGGCAGTGTAACGATCAAATCATCCTGCTCGGCCAATCGAATAGCCGCCTGATAGTGCCGGGTAAATACGCCAATGTTACGCTTTTTGTCGAGCTTGCTCAGGGCTTCATCGACCCAGCCTAAGCGCTGCACATCATCGGGCGTCATACCCACGCCTACACCCATTCCAGTTTTGCTAACCCAAACATGATTGCTATTTAGATAGGTTTGCAAGTTCCAGTTATTAATAACTGGATTGTTAGCGCTGACAACACAGCAGAAACTATCCTCCCAGAGATGAACCTGATGGAAAGACTGCGGTAGAGAATCAAACCGATTGATAATCAAATCAACCTTACCCCGCTCAACATCATAAAAATTGACGTCACTGGGCGTCATCACATCAATACAGACACCGGGGGCTGACTGACGAATCTGCTTGAGAAGGACAGGTAACAGTGTGCACTCTGTATAGTCGCTAGCCATAATGCGAAAAATACGATTGGATATCTTGGGCTCGAACTCCGCTTTGGGCAAGATTGCCTCTTCTGCGGCAATCAGCACATTGCGCACTAAGGGCATAAGTTCCATAGCGCGGTCTGTGGGCACCATGCCGTCACTGGTGCGAACTAATATTGGATCACCAAATAGATCTCGAAGGCGGCGAAGGCTGTTTGACATAGCCGGCTGACTGATTCCCAATTCTTCGGCAGCACGGGTTACATTGCGTTCGCGAAGCAGAACATCCAGATAAACCAAGAGATTTAAATCAACTCTAGAAACATTCATAGCCAGAATACTCAAGATTAAAAGTATAAATTAGATAAATATGCGCATCATACCTAAACTGCAAAATCAGTCAACACGCATGATTGTGATTAATCGGTACATGCGTATTAGCGGCAACCAAATATCAAAAGGGACAACCATGACTTCTTACACTAATGAACAACAGGCCATGTCAACACTGATTGGCAAACAAACTGATTCTTGGAATGCGATAAGCCCAGAATATGCAGCTAGAATGCGTATGCAAAACCGCTTTCAAACCGGCTTAGATATTGCGCGTTACACTGCAGGCATAATGCGCAATGATATGGAAGCCTACGATGCCGACTCCGCTTCTTACACCCAATCATTGGGCTGCTGGCATGGCTTTATCGGTCAGCAAAAAATGATCGCTATCAAAAAACATCACGGCACTACTGACAAGAAATACCTGTATCTTTCCGGCTGGATGGTTGCGGCACTGAGATCAGAATTTGGCCCACTCCCCGACCAGTCTATGCATGAAAAAACCTCGGTGGCCTCTCTGATTGAAGAACTCTACACCTTCCTCCGCCAGGCTGATGCCAAGGTGCTCGGTGAACTGTTCAAAGATTTAGATGATGCACGTGAAGCCGGCGATGCCGCTGCTGAAGCTGCCGCCCAAGATGCTATCGACAACTTTGAAACCCATGTAGTGCCTATTATCGCTGATATTGATGCTGGATTTGGCAACGAAGAGGCCACTTACCTACTGGCCAAGAAAATGATTGAAGCTGGCGCTTGCTGTATTCAGATTGAAAACCAAGTATCTGACGCCAAGCAGTGTGGTCACCAAGATGGTAAGGTCACTGTACCTCACGAGGACTTCCTGGCAAAAATCAACGCTGTTCGCTATGCATTCCTCGAGCTTGGCGTGGACGACGGTGTTATCGTTGCCCGCACCGACAGCCTGGGTGCCGGCTTAACTCAAAAGATTCCAGTTTCAACTGCACCGGGCGATCTAGCCTCGCAATACAATGAGTTTTTGGAGACCACTGAAGTCTCTTCAATAGAAGATATCCAAGAGGGCGAAACTGCAATCAAACTCAACGGCAGCCTTGTTAAGCCTACCAGACTGCCCAATGGCCTTTACAAATTCAAAGACGGCACTGGCGAAGCACGCTGTGTCCTCGACTGTATCACCAGCCTGCAAAACGGTGCTGATCTGCTGTGGATTGAAACCGAAAAACCCCATGTGGGTCAGATCGGCGGCATGGTTGACGAGATCCGCAAGGTGATTCCCAATGCAAAACTGGTCTACAACAACTCGCCTTCGTTTAACTGGACTCTGAACTTCAGACAGCAAGTTTTCGATGCTTGGACTGAAGAGGGACGCGATCTGTCAGATTATGATCGCAATAACCTGATGAGCGCTGATTACGATGACTCTGAGTTGGCTGCAGCTGCAGATCAAAAGATCCAGAGCTTCCAAGCTGACGCATCCAGAGATGCCGGAATTTTCCATCATCTGATCACCCTGCCAACCTACCACACCGCTGCCCTTTCCACCGATAATCTCGCTAAGGGTTACTTTGGCGATCAGGGTATGCTGGCTTATGTTGCTGGCGTGCAGCGCAACGAGATTCGTCAGGGCATTGCCTGTGTTAAACACCAGGCCATGGCCGGTTCAAACATTGGCGATGATCACAAAGAGTACTTCTCTGGCGATCAGGCTCTGAAAGCCTCTGGTAAAGACAATACAATGAACCAGTTTGGCTAATCTAATTAGTTCATTGTGACTCTTAAGGGCGGATCCAGTATCCGCCCTTTTTTTATTCTCAACCTTATAATCACAGCAGATTATTGTTGGCAGATTTGTTACAATAACTCAGCGCACCTGCTTTGCCCTGTGTTACAAATTTGCAAAACAGCCCGTGCAAAGTTTACTCCAAGGCCACAATCCAGCTTTTAGGTTATATGCTTTGACCACAGAATTTCTCGGCAAAAAAGTTTCAGGCCAATTTACCGTGCCATCGGGCATTGTTACCACCGCAACTTCGATTATCCAGAATATCTTCGATCAGTTACCACAGATCGGCGTAGTGACTACCAAGAGTGTTGGACTCGAACCGCGACTGGGAAATCGCGAGCCGGTCTACAGCCAGTATGCACCAGGATGCTTTGTGAATGCGGTGGGTCTGACCAATCCAGGCGCAACCGCCGCCGCAAGCATGATGGCTGAGCTCGAAATTCCTGAAGATCGCTTTCTATTGACCTCCATTTTCGGCGGCAGTGTCGACGAATTCGTTGAAGTCGCTAAAATTATGGCGCCGGTATCCGATGGTCTCGAATTAAATCTATCCTGTCCCCACGCCTCCGGCTACGGTATGGCCATGGGTCAAGATCCACAGCTGGTTCGCCAAATTACTGCAGCAGTCAAAGCGGCAGTGGATATCCCAGTAATACCAAAACTGACGCCCAATACAGCCAATATTGCCGAGATTGCACTGGCTGCTGTAGAGGGTGGGGCCGATGCCCTCTGCGCTATCAATACCGTAGGGCCGGGCTATACCGCTGCCCAGGGTCATTCAGTTCTCAGCAATGGAGCGGGCGGTATGTCTGGAAAAGGTGTGCTGCCTATAGCACTGAAATGTATCCGCGAGATCCGCGAAGTCTGCGATCTGCCAATTATTGGCTGCGGCGGTCTCAGCAGTGCCGCCGATGTGCGCCAGGCTATCGAGTGCGGCGCCAATATTGTCGGTATAGGATCGGCGCTGACCGGCATGACTACAGATGAAATGGTCAGTTATTTTGACCAATTACAGGCCGATATTAACTTCGATACCAACAAAGCTGAAGGCCATGTTCGCTACGATATTGATATGGACTTCCAGCCAGTGGTCCTGGTTAAAAACCAGACTGTCTGTGAAGATATATGTGTTTTAACCTTTGACCGAAAGATCAATATTCAAGCTGGCGAGTTTGTATTCTTATGGATTCCCGGGGTTGGCGAAAAACCGTTTTCTGCCCTTTGCGACGATCCCTTCACCCTAGCAGTGATCGATGTAGGTCAGTTCACCCATGCGCTGATGGATCTTGAGGTTGGCACCGAGGTCTACGTACGCGGACCCCATGGCATACCAGCTTCACCACCGGAGGGTGCCAAGATTATGGCAGTGGCTGGCGGTACCGGCCTGGCCGCCGTGTATCAACTGGCACGGGATTTTGGCAATGCACAGATATTTACCGGAGCGCGTACCGCCAATCGTCATTACTACCTAGAGGAATGTCAAAAAGTCGCCGAGGTGCATATAGCTACGGATGACGGAACGCTGGGATATAAGGGGTTTGTCACCGAGCTTCTGCGTGAACAATTACAGGCTATGTCCCCAGCTGAACGGGATAATTTAGTCTTCTACAACTGCGGTCCCGCACCAATGGTTCACGCCGCCGCCGCTGTTCAGAGGGAGTTCTGTCGCGACGATCAAATCCACAGCGCTATTGATTACCTGACAAAATGCGGCGTGGGCATCTGCGGTGCCTGCGCCACGCCCGATGGCCGGCGCATCTGTGTCGACGGACCCTTTATTCAGGGTACGCCTTAAATTCAGCCCACTGAGCGTCAGCTTGCGTCTTTACTCAGGGATAAAATAACTGATTGGCAAGCGCCATATTGCGCAGATTTTCCGTCGGCCGATAAATTTCACTCAATTCAGTGTATTGCTCAGCGCGCTGACAGATTGAATCGAGCCCCTGCTCATCCATCCAACGGCAGATTCCACCGCGGAATGCGGGAAATCCGATACCCCAGATCAGCGCCATATCGGCTTCTGTCGGTGAATCTACCACGCCCTCCTCTAGACAGTGAGCCATCTCCATAGCCAGTGGTAACAGTAGACGATCAATAATTTCCTGAGAGTTGATGTCAGACACTGGCGGAGTCATTGACTGCAGCATTTTTTTCACTTGCGGATCAGGTGCTCGAACTGTTCTACCAGTATCGGAACGTTGGTATTGGTAATAACCAAGGCTATTTTTCTGGCCCAGTCGATCTTCCTTAAATAATAATTCAGTGGGCCAGCCATCGGGATGTCTGGTGAATCTCTGCGGAATACCATCCATCATAACGCTGTAGCAGTGGAATACAGTATCCAAGCCAATTACATCAATAAGATAAGCTGGCCCCATGGGCATACCCCAGGCCTCCATCACCGAATCAATCTGTTGAAAGTCTACGCCATCGCGAAGTAACATCTCCATACCCAAGCACATAGCAAACAGGACTCTATTCACCAAAAATCCGGGACAATCATTGACCACAACCGGTTTCTTGCCCAATTTCAAAGCATAATCACAGACTGCTGCGATGGTACTGTCCGCAGTCTTTTCGGCGCGAATCACCTCAACTAATTTCATTGCGTTGACCGGATTAAAAAAGTGCATACCGCAAAACTGCTCTGGCCTCTGTAGCTCTGAAGCTAATTGGTTGATGGAAATAGTCGACGTATTGGAGGCAATAATCGCCCCGGGTTGCAGCTGATTTTCTAGTGCAGAGAGCACCATTTGTTTGACCGCTTGCTGCTCGACTACAGCCTCGATAACCATATCGCAGCGGGTTAAATCTTGATCATCCAAACTCGGGGTAATCATCTCCAAGGTGCGCTGTGCTTCAAATTCATCAAGCTTTCCCCGAGCAACCGACTTGTTTAATAACTTATCTGCCTGGGCAATGCCGGTGTCCAGTGCAGCTTGCGCTATATCTTTCATAACGATCGGGAAACCGCTAATAGCATTTTGGTAGGCAATGCCCCCTCCCATAATACCGGCACCAATAACGCCACCCGTTTTAATTTTCAATGGCTCTTGATCGAGCTTGAGAAGGGCATTTTTAGCGCACTTACTCACATATTGTTCACCGGTAAAAAGACCTATAAGCGCCCGGGCCTGAGGGGTTTGGGAGAGCTTATAGAAAGTCAAGGCTTCAAGCTCGAGGGCGGCATCTCGAGTTAATTGGGATGACTTGTGCATCAGATCAACCACTGCCAGAGGGGCTGGGTAATGGCTGCCCGATTTAGCGGTAATAGCTTCTCGGTAATCTGTCGTGATTTGTTCTCTATCTGCCGATGGAATAGATACTTCGGCCAATTTAGCCTGGCGGGAGACAGTAAAGTCACGCTGACCAGTAGCCATCTGCTCAAGTAGATCCAGAGATTGCTCTCGCAACTGATCTGAATCCACAACCGCATCTACAACTCCCTGCTCCAAGGCTTTTTCCGATGAGTGCTGAGCACCCGATGTAATCCACGCCAAGGCCGTTTTGAAACCACTCAGCCGCGGCAATCTAACTGTGCCACCCCAACCGGGCAAAATTCCCAGACCAGTTTCAGGCAGACCAACCACCGCCTCGGTGGTAATAACCCGGGCATCACAGGCCAAGCAAATCTCAAGACCGCCGCCCATGGCATGACCATTAATAGCGGCAACTGAGGGGAAAGCAAAATCCTCCAATTTAGACAATAGACGATTAACCGATTGCACAGATTCAATAAACTGCTCCTCAGTCATCGCAAACAGAGTATTGAATTCACTGATATCAGCGCCGACAATAAAACTGCTTTTACTGCTGGACAACAATAGCCCCCTTACCTCGGGCGTTGTGGACAACTTTTCCAGCGCTTCGGACAATTCCCCTAAGGTCTGTTGATCAAATTTATTGACCGGCGCACTGGCATTGTTAAAGTTTAGCTCGACAAATCCGTTTTCGAGCCCGATAAGACTCAGGGTATTTCCTAAATACATACTACTTACATTTCCTGAATAATTATTTTATTGCCTATATTAGCCTGTATGAGGCCATCTGGGATTGGATTTGACCATCGATACAGGTGGCGGCACAGCGTAATTTCCGGTTGGATTATAACTGATAACAGATCTAGGGAAGTGGCTATCCACCAATGTCCTTTATATCCTCAAGTAATGGTTATCAAAGTGGCGTTTAAGCTGATTTCAGATTGACGGAAACCCACGCGGTCAGTATGATGCGCGATCTCATATGAGACCGCTTGGCAAGAAATTCGGGGATTAGCGCAGTCTGGTAGCGCGCCTGCTTTGGGAGCAGGATGTCGGGGGTTCAAATCCCTCATCCCCGACCACTTTCCGGCTGTAAATGCGCCCGTAGCTCAGCTGGATAGAGCAACGGCCTTCTAAGCCGTGGGTCGCAGGTTCGAATCCTGCCGGGCGCGCCACTCTATTTTGAGTGAATCCCAAAAATAAGTGGCCCTAGGTCAGCGTTTGTTTTTTTATAATGGTGGACGTAGCTCAGTTGGTAGAGCCCCGGATTGTGATTCCGGTGGTCGCGGGTTCAATCCCCGTCGTCCACCCCATTTCCCCTCAGATAAATACCGAGCTATCAGTTTTTGATGGTAGATCGGAATAAATAACTGTTAATATCATGGCAACTAAACTCTTGTCATAACTATTGGATTTTATTATGTCAGCATTAGTTCTCGATGGTAGCGCATTGGCATCGCAAACAGAGGCCCAACTCAGTCAGCGCGTGGAAGCTATCAAGGCGGCAAACAGCGGCCAGACACCTATCCTGGCGACCCTACTTGTCGGTGATGATCCCGCTTCAGCTACTTATGTCAAGATGAAGCAAAATGCCTGTAAGCGGATTGGTATGGAGAGTATTGCAGTTGAGATGCCTGCAACCACTACCACTGAACAGCTCCTGGCAAAAATTGACGAGCTGAATAACAACCCTAACTGTCATGGGATACTGCTACAACATCCGGTGCCATCACAAATAGATGAAAGACTTTGCTTTGATGCCATCAGTGCGGCAAAAGATGTCGACGGTGTTACCTGTCTAGGTTTTGGGCGAATGGCCATGAATCAGCCGGCCTATGGCTCTGCCACGCCACAGGGGATAATGCGCATTTTAGAAGGCTATAAAGTTGATCTGACCGGAAAGCACGCAGTGGTGGTAGGTAGAAGCCCTATTTTGGGTAAGCCCATGTCAATGATGCTGCTAAACGCCAATGCTACAGTGACCATCTGTCATTCAAAAACCCAAAACCTTGCTGAAATCATCAAACAGGCCGATGTGGTGGTTGGCGCTGTGGGCCGGCCTGAGTTTATCAGCGCCGCATGGATTAAAGATGGTGCTGTGGTTGTAGATGCCGGCTATCATCCGGGTGGTGTCGGCGATATAGAGTTAGGCCCTCTAACTGGTCGCGTGTCTGCCTATACCCCCGTGCCCGGAGGTGTCGGCCCTATGACGATTAATACGCTGATACTGCAAACAGTTGTTGCTGCTGAGAAAGCTATCAATCAATAAGATTGTCGGACAATAACACCGAGTCCGACAGAAATAGCGAATATATTGCTCGCCATGTCTCAATCTACAGCCCCATCTATACCCGCAGCAAAATTGGTAGCGCACCGAGGCCTGCAAAGCCAATATCCAGAAAACACCCTACTCTCTATGAGGCAGGCCATAGATGCAGGTGCGCTATTTGTTGAGCTGGATGTTCAATTCTCTGCGGATAAACAGCCCATTATCTATCATGATATGGATTTGCAACGGGTTAGCGGCATTGACAAGACAGTCAGCAATCTCACTGTAGATCAATTAATCAACTACCCTGCCTATGAACCTCAGCGCTTCGGCAAGCGCTATCTAGAGGAAAAAATTGCGCCTTTAGAATCGCTGGTAGGACTATTGGAATCCAATCCGTCCGTTACCGCTTTTGTCGAACTTAAACCAGAGTCCCTGGCCCACTGCAGTAGGCAACATATGTTACTGAGGGTTTCTGAGATTTTAGCGCCAGTTGTGAATCAGGTGGTAATTATCAGTTACGACTATTCATTGATTAATCAATTTAGAGAAACGGATTGGCCTCAGGTTGGCGTGGTACTCGAAAAGTGGTCCGATGTGGAAAATCCCAGTGTTTTAAACTGCCGCCCAAATTATATATTTAGCGATTATCGGATTATTCCCAGAAATGCCCGCCTTGAGACTATCAAACTATTTCAACAGGGGATGTTGGCAGTCTACGAGGTGGGAACTTTGGAGTTAGCAATGTCACTGCTAGCCAGAGGGGTGGATATGATAGAAACATTTAGCATTAATGATTTCTAGGCTGGTGTTTCTGCAATAAAGGTAAGAATAAAAAAAGGCGCTCTAGGAGCGCCTTTTTTATACAGAAACAGCAGCTTATTTATTATTGGGCATCCAGATGGGCAATATAATAATAAGTAGCGCTGCCAACAGCATTACACCTAACACTGGGGTATTAGTTAAGGCTGGTTCAGCGTTAGCACTGTAGGTTTCAATAAATCGAGATGCACCGGCACTAATCTCAGTGCCAGAGTCGCGGAGTGCGGTAAAAGCTTTGCTAGTGTTGATAAAAACGTTTTGAGCCATCATTAAAAACATCACATTCATCAAAATCACACAGACGCCAAAGACAGAGACGATCACCTTGGCTAACATATTGGGACCTTTGTCCATCATGACTGAAGCGAATCGGGCGGCCAACCAGATTGCGAACATACCTGCGAAACCATTTATTGCTGATGAAATTCTCATTGACGAGAATATAGACCAAATTTCCATTTCCATTTTTTACACCTCTTTTATAATTTTTAGGGTTGAACCTTTATTTATTCACTATTAAATTATAATTTCAAGGGCTATTTTTTTAATTTCTTCGCCATTGCGTGCCTTCACGGCTATCTTCTAATACCACACCCTGGTCTAGTAACTGCTGTCGAATGCTATCAGCACGAGCGAAGTCTCTGCTTTGCTTGGCCTCCTGCCTCTGGGTAATAAGCACCTCAATTTCCGACGCTGTGATCTGATTGTGCTGCTCTCCCCTCACCCGCTCAAACCACTGCTGAGGATCCTCTTGCAAAAGCCCCAGAAGACCGGCCAAGCCCAGTAATTCAGCTATTTTATCCTGTTGTTCTGAGCCGGATGACTGGTTTACCGCTTTCGCTAAACGGTGAATTTCACTAAAAGCCACCGGGGTATTGAGATCATCAAGCAGAGCCTTATAACCGCTGCTATTTTGGTCCAGTTTCGGTTCAATCTGTTGGACACCGCGCAGGCAGCCATAGAGGGCATCTAGCGATCGCCAAGCGCTATCCAGCAGATCCTTGCTAAAGTTTTGCTCCGAGCGATAATGTGATGACAACAGGGCATAGCGCAACACTTCTCCCGGATACTGTTTGAGTAAATCCCTAACCAACCGGAAATTACCCAGAGATTTGGACATTTTCTCGCCATCTATATTGATAAACCCATTGTGCATCCAGTAGTTGGCTAAAGGTTTATCGTCATTGGCACAGCAACTTTGGGCTATTTCATTTTCATGGTGAGGAAAGATAAGGTCCTGACCGCCAGCATGTATATCTATGGTGTCACCAAGATGCTTTTTAATCATTGCTGAACATTCTAAGTGCCAGCCCGGGCGACCACGCCCCCAGGGGCTATCCCAACCCGGCTCAGTGTCAAGGGAGGGCTTCCAAAGTACAAAATCACCCGCATAGCGCTTGTAATCCGCCACCTCGACCCGTGCACCAGCTTCCATTTCATCAAGGGATCGATTGGATAACTGCCCATAGTCAGCCATAGATTGCACTGAAAAAAGCACATGACCCTGGGCTTCGCCGTCTGCTGCATAGGCATGATTTTTTTCAACCAAAGTTTCAACCATCTGAATCATTTCCGGAATATGCTGAGTGGCATAGGGAATTACATCGGGTTCAAGGTTGTTAAGCGCAGCCATATCCTCAGTATAGGCTTTTGAATAGCGTCTAGAAATTACCTCTATTTCTTCACCTAACTCACTGGCAATATTCATTATTTTGTCATCAATATCAGTGATATTGCGGGCGTACACTACATTCGGATAGAGACTTTGCAGAACCCGATATAGGGTATCAAACACCACCGCTGGGCGCGCGTTTCCAATATGCACATAGTTGTATACCGTGGGGCCACAGGCATACAGGGTGATCCGCTGCGCATCGATGGCCCGAAAGAGCTCCTTTTTTCTGCTTAGGCTGTTGTGTATAGTTAATGACATCTTAGGACTTCCAATTATCTCGCAATCCAATGGTGCGATTAAAAATCAACTTATCGCTATCGGCACAGTCGCGACTAAAGTACCCCTCACGCTCAAACTGGTAGTGCTCACCCACCTCAGCGGCACCTAAACTGGCTTCTGCTTTACAGCCTTCAATGACTTCCAAGGAATCTGGATTGATATGATCTACGAAATTTTTATCCCCTGCGTCAGGTTCCGCATCGGCAAATAGACGGTCGTAGAGATTGACTGTACAGTCTAGCGCATCCACCGCCGAGACCCAGTGAATAACACCCCGCGGCTTGATACCCTCAGGTGCGTCTGCACCTACCGTATTGGGTACTATTGAAGCCTTTATCTCCTGGATATTGTTATCGGAATCGCGCACCACCTGCTCTGCACGGATAATGTAAGCGCCACGCAGGCGCACATAGTCACCTATCACCAAGCGTTTAAATTTTTTGCGCGATAGACTGGTATCCTCACTGAAATCATTGGCGTCTATATAGACTTGCCTTCCAAAAGGCAGTGTTCTGGATCCCAACTCCTCTCGCTGGGGATGCACAGGCACAGTGAATCGCTCGCCCTCACTATCGTAGTTAACAAAGGTAACCAGTACGGGTTTAAGCACACACATAGCTCGCCGCGCATTGGTATTGAGATCGTCGCGAATAAAATGCTCAAACTGTGACATATCCACGACCCCGTCAGTTTTTGCCACTGCCAAACTGGCGCAAAAATTGCGGATAGCGCTGGCACTGACACCGCGACGGCGCAATCCCGAGAGCGTCGGCATACGCGGATCATCCCAGCCATCTACATGCCCGAGATCCACCAGTTGCTTCAGCTTGCGTTTACTGGTCACGGTATAGTTGAGATTTAAACGACCAAACTCATATTGGCGGGGCTCTGAAGGCACCGGGAGGTTTTCTACAAACCATTCGTACAAGGGGCGGTTAGCGGCAAATTCAAGGGTGCAGATCGAGTGCGTTACGCCCTCTATGGCATCTTCCTGGCCATGGGCAAAATCATAGGAGGGATAGATATGCCACTGATCGCCTGTTCGGTGATGGGCGCTGTGCTTGATGCGATAAATAACCGGATCCCGCAGATTGATATTAGCAGCGGCCATATCTATCTTTGCCCTCAGAGTCATCGCACCCTCAGGAATATCCCCGATCTTCATTTTCTCCAACAATTCACGATTCTCGGCACTGGAGCGTTCTCGGTAGGGACTTTTTTGACCGGGCTCGGTCAGGGTTCCGCGGTGTGCTCGCATTTCATCCCCATTGAGCTCACAGACATAAGCTTTACCCTGATCAATCAGCTCGCAAGCCCAGTCAAATAACTGTTGGAAATAATCAGAGGCATAACGGATATCACCGTGCCAATCAAAACCCAGCCATTTAACATCCTCGATAATACCCTGAACAAATTCATCGCTCTCTTTGTCTGGGTTGGTATCGTCAAATCGCAAATGACAGTGACCATTGTATTGCTGAGCCAGACCAAAATTGAGACAGATGGATTTAGCGTGCCCTATATGCAAGTAACCATTGGGCTCCGGAGGAAATCTGGTGATTAGGGTTTCGATTCGACCAGATTGGATATCGGCATCGATAATCTGCTGAATAAAATTGCTTGGTTGGTCTGTAGGGGCCATATCAGCCTGCTTGATAGGATACTAAAGGGGCGGATTATAGCCTTGCGGGGTAATTCAATAAACCTAAATACCAACAATATTGCTGTCAAGCTATCCTCAAAGGGCATCCATTTACATAGCCGTTATCAAATCAGTGGCTTTGCTTTAATGGTTAGACAAAACTAAAATGCACTGTCTGTTTTTTACTCAAACTATATTTCACACAAACTATGGATTTTTTATGATTACTTTCCGCACCACCATGGGCGATTTCTCCATTGAATTAGATTTTGACAAAGCACCCGTTACCTCAGCAAATTTCCTCAGTTACGCCCGAGAGAATTTTTACAATCATACGGTGTTCCACCGAGTGATTAACGGCTTTATGGTTCAGGGCGGTGGTATGACTGCTGATATGCAATCTAAACCCACGAATGCACCCATAGAGAATGAAGCTGACAATGGCCTTGCGAACAACATCGGCAGCATCGCCATGGCCCGCACTAGCGATCCGCACTCCGCCTCATCACAATTTTTTATCAATGTCGCCGATAATGGGTTTTTAAATCACAGCAGCAAGACCATGCAGGGCTGGGGTTATGCAGTATTTGGCCGCGTTGTGGAAGGCATGGAGGTGATTGAAGCTATTAAGGCGGTGCCCACCGGCAATCTAATGGGGCATGGAGATGTTCCCGTGGACCCTATAGAGATTACCGAAACGCTTATCAGCGATAGTTACGCCGATAAATAATCAGCACTGACTGACCGGCTTGATGGCTATTTTATTTATTTCCGATCTTCATCTATCGCCTGAGCGCCCGGCAGTTACTCGGGCGTTCTATGAATTCTTGCAGCAGCAGACAGACTCCGTGGAAGCGCTGTATATTCTTGGAGATCTGTTTGAGGCATGGATCGGCGATGATGACAATAGCCCTCTGAGCCTAGAAGTTCAGCAGGCACTCAAACAGTTGAGTGCCTCCGGCGTTTCGCTATATATCCAACAGGGCAACCGAGATTTTCTTTTGGGCAAACGCTTTGCAGCCAATACCGGAGCCACACTATTAGCAGATGAGCATATAGTGAACTACGGCAGTCATCGAGCACTACTGATGCACGGTGACACACTCTGTACTGACGACCTGGATTACCAGCGTTTTCGGCGCAAAGCCCGTCATCCGGTCTACCAATGGGCTCTCCGTCTGCTGCCTCTAAAACGACGACAAAAATTAGCAATTGATTGGCGTGCTAAAAGCCGGGCTGCCAACAGCAATAAACCCCGTGCCATAATGGATGTCAACGCTGATGCCGTTGACAAGGTGATGCAAAAACATCGAGTGAATACCCTAATTCACGGTCATACTCACCGGCCCAAACGCCACGTAGTCAGCAGTGGTGAACGCATCGTATTGGGCGATTGGCACGATCAGGGCTGGATGATTAGATTAAACAACAGTGGTTTTAAACTGCAGTGCTTTGATATTGCGTAACTATCCGTTATTACGTAACTATAATATTACGTAGCTATTTGATATTAAATAGCTAGGAGTATCGCAGTTTAGCAGAAGCTGAAATGACTAAAGCCCCCTGTATGGACGCGCATTTATTTCATTTCAACACTAGAAATCTCTGGGTTTGCAGTTATTATTATCCCTATATCACTAGTCCCAACGAGAAAATAAGGTTTTACTCAAGGAAACTAGCGGAAAAGGACTGTTACTTATAACCCTTAGCATTAAAAGACTGGGTTATTGATGCTAAGCCAAGATATTCCAACATCAACTGAAAGGAGTTGCTATGGACACTGATAAATATACCACCAAAACTATGCCCTCGGGCATTCAGAGCACTGCCCTAGATCCAGCGGCGGCCAAAGTACTGCGCAGTACCTATATGTTGCTGGGAGTTACCCTAGCATTTAGTGCACTGATGGCCGGGGTATCAATGGCTGTTGGAGCGCCCTTCTTTGGGCTGTGGACACTGCTCCCCTACTTTCTGTGCCTATGGATGACTGAGAAAAACAAAAACAATGCCTCGGGCATTGCTTGGGTTTTTGCTCTTACCGGTTGGCTGGGCTTTACCCTGGGACCCATCCTCAGTATGTATCTAGCGGTCTCTGGGCCCCAACCGATTATGATGGCTCTGGGAGCTACTGCCCTTGTATTCTTTGGTGCATCGGCCTATGTGCTCACCACGAGAAAGAATCTTAATTTTATGACCGGTTTCTTGATGACAGGTATGCTAGTAGCCTTTGTTGCCGCCATAGCCAATGTGTTTCTGCAAATTCCCGCACTGGCTGTCACAGTGAGCTCGGTTTTTGCCTTCCTCTCGGCCGGCATCATTATGTGGCAGACCAGCGCCATTATTCACGGCGGGGAAAGAAACTATATCTCTGCCACTGTGACCCTATTTGTAATGATCTATAACCTGTTCCTAAGCCTGTTACAGATTATTGGCATTATGGGCGACGATTAATAATTAACGCTACTTAGGCTTCAATAAGCCCTGTGAGTCACAGGGCTTTTTTGATGCCCAACGTCTAATCGACTTTATGACTGAATCACCCAATCATTTAGACAAGTTGCCCCAGTGGTCAATTGCATCGGCTCAGAGTGTCGCCGATCAGCAGCAACTTGAGCTCAAGGATCAGCATATTGATGTTCTGTTAGTGGCCAGAGATTTTTATGACACTTACGGGTTCTCTCCCTCCATGCGTCCGCTGTGCAAACTCACAGCAAGCAAGCTGGGTACTGAAAAAGGACGCAGTGTTTACCTAAACAAGCTATTCCCCGGTAGCCCAGCAAAAATCGTTGCCCTATTGGCTGGTCTGCCAAAACCTAAGAACTGTCTGTAGGCCTGCCATGCACTTAAACGATTACAATATCAGCGAGCTGACACCGGGTAGTACTGCACTAGCCACAGATCAGTGGGAAACACTATTAACGCAGCTACCCAATTGGTCTATTGATAGCATAGATGGTGTCCCCCAACTGCGCTGTGTCTTTAAATTTGCTAATTTTGTCGAGGCCATAGAGTTCGCCAATAAGGTCGGAGAGATCGCAGAACTGGCAGACCATCACCCCAGTTTGTTGGTTGAGTGGGGTCAGGTGCAAATAGCCTGGTGGTCTCACAACCTCAGCGGGTTACATTTGAATGATTTTATTATGGCGGCGAAAACGCAACAGGTGTACCAATCTCGATGAGTTCCGACCCTAGGTTTAGCGATAATAACTACCAGACCCAATTAGACCGCAAGAGCCAAGTTTTTCGACAAAAGCTAGCAGACGCCAACTTGCCGGTGCCTACTATAGATGTCTACCCTTCAGCGCCCACCGGCTTTCGTATGCGCGCTGAGTTCCGCATATGGCACGAACAGGGTAAGGCGCATTACGCCATGAACCATCCCGGGGAAAAGAAACCCTATATTATCGAAGATTTTCCTATAGGTTCGATACTGATCAACACGCTGATGCCTCCCATTCTAAGTGCTATTAATGGGAATCCTGTTCTCAGCAAGAAGTTATTTAGTATCGAATTTCTCACCACAACCAGGGATGAGGCGCTCATCACCCTAATTTACCACCGCCCACTGGATCAGGATTGGCAACGGGCGGCAGAGCAACTTCAAGCTGATCTCAATATCCATATTATTGGCCGAAGTCGCAAGCAAAAGCTGGTGCTTAATCGGGATTATGTTACCGAGTGCCTGTCTATTCAGGGCAGAGATTATCTATATCAACAGATAGAGTCAGGATTTACCCAACCCAATGCTGAAGTTAACTGCAAAATGCTCAGCTGGGCCAGCGATTGCCTGAGAGACAGCCGCGGAGATCTGATAGAACTCTACTGTGGCAACGGCAATTTTACTGCGGTTCTGGCTCAGCATTTTGATCGCGTATTGGCTACAGAGATCGCAAAAATTTCGGTGAATTCAGCCTTAGAGAACTTTAAAAGCAACCAGATCGATAATGTCACTGTAGCCCGGCTGTCCAGTGAAGAACTCACTCAAGCCCTAAACAGGGAGCGGGAATTTCGCCGCCTGGCTGAAGTGGATTTAGATAGCTATAACTTCTCTACAATTTTTGTCGACCCACCGCGCGCCGGCCTCGATGCAGGCACTGAAAAGTTAGTAACTGAGTTTGATAATATTCTGTATATTTCCTGCAACCCCGATAGCCTGATTCAAAACTTAAAATCCATTACCCAGACCCACAAAATTCAAAAGGTCGCTCTGTTTGATCAGTTTCCCTGGACTAACCATATAGAGTCTGGGGTTTATCTGCAGCGTATCTGACAACCTGTTAACGACCCAGTATTAGGTCTCACTGTCAGGCAGCATTCGCTCCGGTATGCTCTTCTTGGTTTTTGCGCCCAGTTTCTTCAGCTCTTCTGAGCGACGCACAAGATTACCTCGACCAGACGACAGCCGCTTGTGAGCAAGGTCCCACGCCTCCTTGCCTCTATCTAGATGCTTGCCAATATCCTCCAGTGCTTCGATATGCAACACAAACTGGTCATACAGTGCGCCCGCTTTATCGGCAATTAACTGGGCATTGCGGTTTTGATCGGCGTAGCGCCAAAGGTTTTTAATGGTTCTGAGGGTTGCCATTAGGGTGCTGGGACTGACCAGAATAATTCCCTTGTCATAAGCATCTCGCATCATATTTGGATCACCATCTAAAGCCAGCATAAAAGCCGATTCTACAGGAACAAATATCAGCACAAAATCCAGGCTATTGACACCCTCAAGGCTCTCGTAATCTTTTACGCTGAGGTTTTTAATATGACTGCGCATGGAATTGAGATGCTGGGTTAGACAGTGCTGACGGGTTACCTCATCTTCAGCATGAAAGTAGCGCTCGTAATCACTTAAGCTGACTTTAGCATCAATAATAATATCCCTACCCTCAGGCAGATGGACAATAATATCCGGGTTGCGGCGCTGACCTTGCTCATCTTTTAGCGCCACTTGCGTCTCGTATTCCCTGCCGTCAGTGAGACCGGCGTCCTCAAGTAGCTTCTCGAGAACAAACTCGCCCCAATTACCCTGCTGTTTGTTATCGCCGCGCAACGCGTTGGCCAGACTAACCGCATCAGCAGATATTTGTAGGGTCTGCTTTTGTAACTCGCTAATCTGCCCCACCAATTTATTGCGATCGGCATTTTCCTTTTCATAGACAGTGGAAACCTGCTGGCGAAATTCCCCTATATCGCGACGCAGTGGACTGAGGGAGTTTTCCAACTGCTCCTTACTCTGCTGAGAGAATTTGCTCTGTTTATCGTCAAAGATACGGTTGGCGAGATTTTCAAATTCCCGACCCAGAGTGGTCTTTGCATCCTCTAGCAACTTGAGTTGTGCTTCAAAGTGAGCTTGCTGATCGGCCAGTTTTTGTTCGAGTAACTTTCTGCTAGTTAACAGCTCCGAAATTTCAGCGCTATGGGCATTTCTACCGTTTCTACGACCCAACATAAAACCGACAGCTACGGCTGCCAGCACCATTAGTAAAGTCCAGAATGTTCCACCTTGAAAAACTGCAGAAAGCATTAATTTAATTTCCCCTATTATTTAGCCTGCTATTTTGCGATTATAGTCGTTAAAAGGTCTTTGCACGAATAGAGATTTTATTATCAGACAAGGCAAAATCCCACGGAAATAGGGAGTTTACATGCCGTAAATGACCGATTGAGTACGGTTTTAACGCCGTATGGGGGCGAAAAATCATTCGTGCAAAGGTCACGTTAAACAACTATTTATAACAGCTTAATACCCAGTGAATGTTACCACTTCTAGTTGATATTGCCCTATTTCGCCATGCAATTGAGAACGATCATCTAATCCTGACTTCCAATCAGCGCCTAGCAGCGCAAATTCAGCAGGCCTGGGGTCAAACATTATTGGGCACCACATCGGTCTGGCCGACCCCTCGTATTATGTCCCTAGAGCACTGGCAAAACCTTTGCTGGGATGAACTTCAAGATCAAAACCACCCACTAGTTCGAGGGCTAACAAAATTAGGGGAAATACACAGCCTCTATTATTGGGAGCAAGCTGTGGCCATGCATGAGGATCAACCAAACAGTGCCTTTGCCAGTATGGCTAACAATTGCCATGATCTACTTCAGCGCTGGAACCTCACTACAAACGACATTCAATTTAGTTCAGACAGCGTTGATAAATTCCGCACTTGGAGCCCTAGCTATCAAAAGTTACTGGATAAAAACCATCAAGTAACTAGCGCTACTGCCTGGACGCTGATTAGAGAGGGTTTTCAGTGCGGCGCTCTGGCAAAGGAGTCGACCATAGCCCTATATGGCTTTCAAACCATACCACCGCTGCAACAGACAACCCTAGAATCTGCCGGCGACACCATCATTGAAATTGTCGACAGCGATCGCATTAGCGAAACTGTAAAAGTCGCCTGTGCCGATACCAAAAAAGAAATGGAAAGCGCCGCCAAGTGGGCCGCTCTGGCGCTGAAGAAAAACCCCAATCAAAGAGTTGGCATTGTGGTGCCAGAACTTAATACCAGCATTCAGCCGACAGCGCGCACTATTAGCGAAGCACTCGCCCAGTATAACTGCCCGACCGACGTTAATATCTCTGCCGGCGTAACCCTAAATGAAACGCCCTTAATCTATACCGCACTCAATTTACTCAATTTATGCACCTATAGGCAGACCCTGGAGGAATGGCTTCGACTCCTCTACTCCCCCTATGGTTTTTTTGCGAAACTTCCCGTGCAATTTAAGGTTGATTGTGAACTAGCGCTGCGAGAGACCCAAAGCTACCAAGTTACTATAGATAAATTTATACAGGTAGTGAGAGGCATTCACGGCAATGTAGAGGATCCAGATGGGTTGCAACCCCTTCTCGAACCCCTGTATGGGTTGAGAGCTCGGTTAAAACAAGAAGCCGAAGGTAACCGAACATTTTCTGATTGGGCACTGTTTTTTCATCAATACACCGACACTATGCAATGGCCCGGGGCGCGCGAATTGGATAGCCTTGAGCGCCAGCAGCTACAGCAATGGCATAAGTTACTGAACAAATATTGCGAACTGGACAGTTTAGGCATTGATCTAAACCTTTCCAAGGCACTCGGTTACCTGCAACAGATGGCAGGCAAACATATCTTCCATCCCCAAACCGGAGATGCACCGCTGCAAATACTGGGTTTGCTTGAGGGTAGCGGATTACTCTTTGATCAGCTGTGGATTATGGGTCTAAGCAGTGACAACTTCCCGTCAGGCCAATCAATGGATCCCATTCTGCCGGCGCAGTTTCAGCGCGTCCATGCCATGCCCCACAGCCTCCCCGAGCGCGAGCTGGAAATTGCCTTCAAGCTATTGGATGGCTACCAGAACAACGCCAAAAAAATTATCTACAGCTGGCCCCTTAAAGAGGGTGAGAGTGATATTGAAGCCAGCCCGCTGATCAAAGGTATTGCACAGATGGAAATTGATCAATTAATCCCAAATCATGGCGATTTACCACCTTGGTTGCAACAAGACTATCAGTGCGAATTAATTGCAGACAGCGCACCAGCATTTGATGGCCAATTAGAAGTGGTTGGCGGTGGCAGCAGCATCCTAAAAAATCAGTCAACCTGCCCTTTTAATGCCTTTGCTATGCATAGATTGGCGGCAGATCAACGCAAGGAGCCGATATTGGGACTGAATCCCATGGCGCGGGGCAACATTCTCCATGAAATCCTATACCGTCTGTGGAGCAACTGGAAAAACGCTCAGACATTGATAGGTTTACCGGCTGAGGAATTAACAGACCAAGTTAATCAACATATTCAAGCAGTGCTCACCGAGCAGGGCAAGAAATACCCCATTCTGCAGGGGCCACGCTTTAAACAACTAGAGCAGCAACGACTACATAAGTTAATCATGCAGTGGCTTGAATTGGAGAAAAACCGCGCACCCTTTGAGGTTCTCGCTGTAGAGCAAAAAGCGCAAATTCGTTTAGGCGATCTAGAGATATCCCTGACCCTAGACCGAGTGGATTCTGTCGATAACAAAACACTGTTAATCGACTACAAGACCGGCAGTGTAAACGCCAAAGATTGGGCGGGAGATCGTCCAGAAGATCCCCAACTACCACTCTATGTGTTAGCCCACACAGAGACTGTTCATGGTTGTGCCTTTGCGCAGATTAAAAGTAATAATGTAAAGTTTAGCGGCCTTATGGAAGAGCCATCTATCGCCGATCTCAGCAACTGCGCCGACTGGCCGCAACAGGTACAAGAATGGCAGCAGGCGCTGCATAACCTAGCCACCGAATTTACGCGGGGTGAAAGCAAACTACAGGTTTACAACAAACAGGCCTTTTCCTATCAGGATTACCTTATTCCGCTTAATCGTTGGAATGAGCAAAACGATATGACAGATTCTGAAGAATAAAAGCTGATAGCGCGTAATTGAGAGAAAGCTAATTGAACGCAAAGAGCAACAATAGAGATAACCTAAGCGATTACCGGGTCCGCCAGCAGGCGTTAGATACTCAGCAAAGTTATATTGTCTCTGCTCCGGCGGGATCTGGCAAAACCGGCCTGATTACTCAGCGTGTACTGGGGCTACTCTGTGGCGTGGAAAATCCCGAAGAGATACTGTGTATTACCTTTACCCGCAAAGCGGCCTCAGAGATGAAAGGCCGCATCCATAAGGCGCTGTTAACTGCCGCTGAAAACCCGCGTCCCAATGATGAATTTGAAGCACAAACCTGGGATCTGGCCACTCAGGCACTGTCCCACAATAATAAAATGGGCTGGGATCTATTGCATATGCCCAGTCGACTGCGCATCAAGACCATCGACAGTTTCTGCAACTACGTCAGCAAACAATTCGCCTTGGAATCTGATCTGGGCACCATGCCCCAACAGAGCGAATTCCCCATCATCTACTACCATATGGCAGCCAGAGAATTTCTCGAACACCTAGAGCGCGATACTGAGACTGCTCGGCTGCTGAGCGTTCTTATTCAACATACAGGTAATGACCTAGCACGCTGCGAAAAATTATTGGCCGATATGCTCGGCAAACGCGATCAATGGCTCCCCCATATCTACGATGCTGCGGATAACCAAAATTACTTCCAACAGGTTGTCGCCACCTTAGTAGAAAACAGCTTAGATAAACTGGCTCATCAACTGGCGCCTATTGCCGGTGAGTTGATCGAACTTGCAGATTTTGCCGCCACACATATCAGTGAAGACAATGAACTGGTTAGGCTAAAAGGCATCACCCAGCTACCAGAGACAACCGCGCAAGGGCTTCCCCAGTGGAAGGTGCTGCTAAAGCTACTGGTTACCGGCGGCCTAGAGCCGCGAAAACGTCTCACCGTCAAAGAGGGGTTCCCAGTAAAATATCGCGCTGAAAAACAGCGCATGGAAGCCATACTGGCCTATTACGCCCAAGATACGTTGTTGCAAGGATTACTTATCGATGCCCTGCATCTACCCGATATGACTAGCCGTGGCAGTGACGCTAGCGCCGATACACAGCAACCGGTTATCAATGCGCTGGCAAAGCTACTGCCGCAACTGGTTGCCCTGCTAAAAATAGTCTTTCAGCAACACAATTTGTGTGACTACCCCGAAATAACCCTGAGCGCACTGGACGCATTAAATACCGATAGCGATCAGGGTGAGATTTCCGATATTACCCTGCGCTTGGATTACCAACTTAAACATATCCTCGTCGATGAGTTTCAGGACACTTCAGGGTCACAGATCAAACTGCTAGAGCATCTGGTATCCGACTGGCAGGAGAATGATGGTCGTACCCTGTTTCTAGTGGGCGATGCTATGCAGTCACTCTACAGCTTCCGTGACGCCCGCGTGGGACTATTTATCAATGCACAAGACCACCCCATTGGCAATGTACGCTGTAAACCCCTATACCTAGACAGTAACTTTAGGTCACAAAAAGGCATTGTAGACTGGGTTAATGCTAATTTTACTCACGCATTTCCAGATACCCCCGATATTAATCGCGGGGCTGTGCCCTATAACCCCTCCGTGGCGGTAAAAACTGCTGATAACAATCCAGCAGTCCACTTTTATGGCATTGTCAGCAAGCAAAAAGACGCCTATGAAACCTATGAAGCACAGCGTGTTGCGGAACTGTGTAAATCCCTAAGCCAAGACCATCCGGAACAATCCGTGGCTATTCTAGTTCGCAATCGCAGCCATTTACGCCGTATCGTACCTGCACTCAAAAGTGCCCAACTGCACTGGGATGCGGTGGATATAGATCCGCTGGCTGATCTAATGCCGGTAATTGATATGATGTCACTGACCCGAGCCCTATTATCCCCAGCCGATCGAGTCGCTTGGTTGGCGATTCTGCGTGCGCCCTTTTGTGGCCTGGCCCTGGCCGATTTACTGGCACTATCCAATGCAAGCGGGAATTCAGATACACTGGCAAACCACAATACTGACGACAGCGCCCTTAAAAACAGCCATAAAAAACGAAAACCCGGACCCATTTCACTTTTGCACCGGTTACAGCAGTGGCAGACTGATAAAACGGCGTTTCCTCAACTGTCTGATCAGGGCAATACAATTCTCAGCCGCGTGGCGCCCCTGCTAACTCAAGCTTGGGATAATCGCTGTAGAGACAACCTACGCAGCGTGATTGAACGCCTATGGATTAATCTCGGTGGTCCGGCCACCCTACTGGGCGATAGTGATATTACTGATATCCGCACCTACCTTGATCTTCTGGAAAAATGGCAGGTGGCCGGCACTATCGAGGACTGGTCGCAGTTTCAAAAAGCCATAGAAAAACTATTTGGCTCAGCCAGCAAATACCGCGATGAATCAGGCTCTGGCTCGAACGGCAAGAGCAATCTGCAAATTATGACCATCCACAAAGCCAAGGGCTTGGAATTCGACCAAGTTATCCTGCCCGGCCTTAATAAATCCCCCAGGGCAGATGACAACCCTCTGTTGCGCTGGCAAGAAGAGGTGGATGAAGACAATAACCGCGCATTATTAATTGCCGCACTGGGGCCTCATGATGAAGATAATGACCCGCTGTACAGTTATTTAAAATACGAGCAAGGCGCCAGAGTACAACTAGAAAATGCCCGGGTGCTGTATGTAGCCGCCACCAGAGCTATCAAACAGCTGCATCTATTTGCCAGTGTAAAATCAACCAAAAACAGTTGGCAAAAACCCGGCAAATCAACCCTTCTAGCCGCCCTGTGGCCAACCCTAAAGTCCAATCTTGATACCCTCTCAGACAGCGACGAAAAGGAGGCGGTATATACAGCGACCGACCAATGTAGTTACCAAGTCACCGAACTGCCCGAAGACGATAGCCCTCAACTGTCTCAACAGACTGCAGCGCTTAAAGAAGATTCCCTGCGCCGTTTACCACCAGACTTTAACCCCGTGGTAATGCCAAGCAATATGATGGGACTGGGGGTTGACGATAAACCGTTCTCAGAAATAACCCCAGTAACTGGAGAGAACACAAACAACCTAGCCGATCTAGATAGCAGAGCACGGGTTCAAGGCACTGTATTGCATAGAACCCTAAAGCAGATAGCCGTGGAAGGACTAGAAAACTGGCCATTAAAACGTCGCCAACAGCTACCCCTGGGGTGGGCTGCCCAGTTAAAACAACAGGGCATTATCGCTACAGACACCGAACTGGATAAACTTAGCCAAGCCCTAGAATCTATGCTTGCCGATAACCAAGGCCAGTGGGTATTGCAGCCCCACACCGATCATCAATCGGAATATGCCCTCTCCTACTTCAATAAAACTGCTAACAAAATTGCCACATCCATTATTGATAGAACCTTTATTGCCGACGGCACCCGCTGGATTATTGACTATAAGTTTTCCAGCCCCGAGCTCGGCGAAAGCCTTGAGGAATTTGCGCAACGGCAAGCGGATCAATACCAGAGTCAATTAAACCACTACGCCTTTCTATTTAGCCGATATGACAACAAACCGGTGCGATGTGCGCTATATTTCCCCTCAGTAGCGCTATTCCATGAGGTTTATAGCAAATAGCCTTTTACTCAAGTAAATTTTAAGTACAATAAGCCGCCTATTAATTAACCCAGCATTGGGGATTGGCATATGGGAACGCAAGCCATAGAAAACATCAATATTGAACAGCCGGAAATTCTGATTACACCAGCAGAGTTAAAGCAGAAAATACCTCTGACCGATGCGGCCAGAGAAACGGTTGCCACGGGCCGAAAAGCCATTGAAGCCATTCTCGAAGGCAGGGATCATCGCATTCTAGTAGTGGTTGGCCCCTGCTCTATCCACGATATCGATGCCGCCCACGAGTACGCCCAACGACTTAAAAAACTGGCAGATCAAGTCAGTGACACCCTGCTAATTGTGATGCGGGTCTACTTTGAGAAACCCCGCACCACGGTGGGCTGGAAAGGGTTGATCAATGATCCCCATATGAATGACTCCTTTAAAATTACCGATGGCTTACAGATTGGTCGAAAGCTACTGCTGGATGTATTGGAAATCGGTCTGCCAACCGCCACCGAAGCCCTGGATCCAATCTCGCCCCAATACCTGCAGGATTTGATTGCATGGTCCGCTATTGGTGCGCGCACCACCGAATCCCAAACCCACCGTGAAATGGCCTCTGGGCTGTCCTCCTCTGTAGGTTTTAAAAATGGTACCGATGGCAGTCTTACCGTGGCGATAAACGCCCTGCAGTCAGTGGCCAGCCCCCATCGCTTTCTGGGAATTAACTCCGATGGCAAAGTCTCGGTAATTACCACGCGCGGCAATCCCTACGCCCATGTGGTACTGCGCGGCGGCAATGGCAAACCCAACTATGATTCGGTTAGCGTATCCATCTGTGAGCAGGAATTGGCAGCAGCGGGAATCAAAAGCAATATTATGATTGACTGCAGCCACGCCAACTCCAACAAAGACCACAATCTGCAACCGCTGGTGCTAGATAATGTGTCCAATCAAATTATCGAAGGCAACCAATCGATTATCGGTGTAATGCTCGAGAGCCATCTGCATGGCGGCAATCAGAAGCTATCTAGTAATAGAGATGAAATGACCTATGGTGTGTCGGTGACCGATGCCTGTATTGATTGGGAGACTACTGAGCAGTCGCTAGTGGGTATGGCTGATAAATTGCGGGATGTGTTAAAGACTAGAATCTAACTCTGGTTCACAATAGGCATAAACTTATAGGACATGAATGATGCTTAGTCTGAAATCAATGCTCCTCTATAAATCGTTGAACAAATCTCCGCTTGTTCCATTCTGCTTTGAAAGCTCAATTTGCTCCAGAGGTTCCAGACGAGAAAATAAGAGCTTTGGTCTACGTGCGGTAGTACCATCTTTATCATCCAACCGGATGACAACGCCATATAAGCGACACTTGAGGAATAGCAGAGGCTTGTAAGGAACAATATTTTTAGATTCTGGATAAGCCGTTAAGATGTGTCCCTCATATAAAAATCCCATAGAATTTGATGTTTTATTTTCTCTAGTTACCTCACCATCTAAAACAACCTGATTTCCGTGAATTAGTTCTGGAAGAATAACCTGTTCATCAACACCTTCCACATCCGCAAAAAAAATATTTTTATGCTCATAGGATAACTCTTCCTCCTCACTTTTACCTTCATCAATCGAGCCAATTACTAATTTCCGATCTTGTGTGACAATAGATGCTAACTCCGTAAATAATGTAGGATCGCACTTCACGTATATCTCCAGCATCTCTTTGGAGACATAAAGAATCTCTCCTTTATCGTTTCGAACCCCTACAAGTGCGTTATTGTCTGTAAATTGGACATCATTGAATTTTTTAATTGCTAAATTTCCCATGTGCTTTCCAATACACAAAGTTCCTTTGAGGAAGTCTATTGCTTTTAGCAAAATTTCTTTTGTTCCTTTATCTCCAATATCGTTCGAAGCCATTTTAACGATGGCTTGAATTGAGTAAGCTGTCATATAAGCTCCTATCACCTGGCCAACTGTCTCAGGGATAAGTACTTCCCAAGAACCCTTTCGAATACGAACAGGAATTTCAAAGTCTATGCCCTTTAAAGAAGGAATTTGTTGAATCATGAAAAAGCGCAAGCATTTATCAAATCCTATTAGAGCATCTGCAGCTTTCCTCGCATCAAGTAGACCGTCTTCAACATCTCTGCCAACATACTTTATGTAACCTAAATACTTCTCTTCATCCATCTTATAAATATCCTGTTTTAGGAATTCTATAGGTAAGGATCAATGGGGATCAATGGGGTCAGAGTCATTTGATTTACAACCATCTCGGTCAATGGGGTCAGAGTAATTTGATCTATTCCTACTTATAAAAACTACTTTCTAAAGGGTCAAAGGAAAACAAATCGGCTATATCCCTTTGATAGCAGCTACCATACAAATAATCGCAACAAACCAAAACACAATATAGGAGTAATGACGACCTTTAGTATAGCCAAATGACATTAGACCACTTAACAAAAACACAGTAGCTGTTGTGTACAGCGTTATTTGGTACAGCTCACCCTTGGCATAGGAAATACCAATCAGTAATGCGGCAAAGCCAAACCATGCAATAGTTGTTAAGTGCCAAGCAAAACGCAGAACCTGTTTGGTGAAACCATCACCACCGAAGAGTTTTGGCAAGTCACGCTTGAATAAGCGTATTAAAATATAGCGCTCGCCCAAGTATGAATGAACTAAACCGATAAATATTAAAAGTATCGCAGCTAGATTAAGCATGAATCTTTAGAACCAATGGAAACGGAACCATTTGACTTTCTTATTCTCAGCAAATCAATCAGTTCTGTATCCTTTGAAAAGGTCATGATTATGCCTTTTCTGACTCTGGCAAAAAACTACGGATGGCAAATGTAGCCAGCCAAAGCATGATCAGGCTTAACTGATTGGCTATGGCAATTAACATGCCGAATTCACTACCGGATACACGGCCAGAGGTGCCTATAAAAACCATCAATCCATCAAAAATCATATATGCGCTTAGTAGCAATAACAAAATATTTGATATTTTTCTTATTTGCTTCATGACATTTCTCCTTTTCTATAAATCAGATACAGCCTTTTCAGCATTCTTTTTCCTTGTATCTTCATAAATAAGATTTTCTGTTTTTCCAACTTCGGCTAATGCAGGTGTAAATACATATACGAGTGTTGTCGATTGTTCAGAGCCAAAACCAAAATTATTTCTATTTAGGTTGATATCAACCGATTTGTCTCTGTAGATAAAGTCCTGATTAAATCCTCTACCGATTACCGATCAATGGGATCAGAGTCATTTGATTTACAATCGTTTCTGACCTTTCAAGCCATACATTGATCAATTAAAAAAATAGCAGACTTTTCCAGCTTTTCAATTTTCCTATGCAAAAAAGATTGCTATCAAATAACAATATTTTAAGCATTACCTCTCCCTGGTAAAAAAACATAATACGAGGCGAAACACCCTGATTTAATAGGCTTTGATCTAAGACTTGACCCTCTTGTGGAGCAGTAGTTGATAGAACGTAAAAACTGCTATGACCCTGTGATCTCCACTGCAGTGTCAGGATTTAGATCTTCCCGCGGATCTGTTAGATATCCCGCTGGAAAAGAGACAGACACAGGTGTACCCACAACATCCATGCAGAGTTCATGATTATTATCACCATCCCCTAAATCACCTAGCGCAAAGGGGCTGACTTCAGTCTTGTGGCCATTTTCTTGCATAACAGCAACTTGATATAACTGCCGCTCTTTATCGTCAATTTCAGCGCCACCCGGTTTAGTCACCCCACCATCCCAGGTTACTCGAAGCACCTGTTGGGTATTTATGGGGCATCCACTGCCACCGCCAAATGGTAGAGGGGAAGCAGTCTTTTCCAGATTCCACTGCTCAGCTGGCACAATCTGAGCCAGTACTAGCGATGGACCGGCTTCAAGTGGGGTGACTTCAGCACTTAGACCTTTAAAATTTAAACTATTGTCATGAGAGAGTAGATTACCAACGATTTCCACTCGGACAGGTTGATCATCAATACTGCCATACTGCCCGACAACCAACACCGTTCTATATTCATCAAGGTCATCAGCCGGTGCCAGGGTGACACAGATAATTTCACCAACCTTGCCAGACTTTGTTGTTACCTTGAAATCACCGGCCTGCATTGTCGCGAAGTCAATGGTATGAGAGAAAACAACTGGCATACCATCTTTACGCCCTGCATTTTCACAGATTGCGAAACCTGAGAGTGGCGGCAAGTCGTCGTCAAGACCGTAAAAAGCTGAGAGTATGTTTGCAGCTCGGCCCTGACTATCACTATGAGCTGTCACCTCAGTCACTGTGGTATCAACAGGGAATGTATCACTCAAGGTAATTTCATGCGTAGTAAGTAGGTATAAATCTCTTGCTCGGTCACAGCCAGCTAGCGCCATAGCTAATACAAGGATAGGCAAGATTTTGTATTTCATTGAATACTCCAAACCGGTTATTAGTTAGTTTTTTATACAAGGTTTTTATTATTTCAGAATATAACGACTTGAAGAAGTGATTGTTTACGGCAACCCACTGGCTTGATTGGTTAAATCCTCTATTTGATTTAGCTCCACTTGGGTAAGCGCTCGATAGAATCTAGGATAAGACCAACCGTAACCCCATCTAAATTTTGTCGGCAAAAATGGTGTACCGCCCACTCTTACACCTGCCAACATTAACAATGCTATGGTTGGCTCGCCAACTTCTGAAACGCAGGTTTCAAGTGCTCGGTCTGCTTCCAGTCTTTGTTGATAGGTGCCACCTTTCCAATAAGCGAAATCATGTCTGGTGCAACAGGATAGCCATAATTCTTTTTGTTTGAGTGTGCCATCTGGAAAGGAACTGCATCCGTCACTGGTAAACGGTTTTAGATTATCCGCCTGCAGCAGACTCGGAACCAATAGTGCCAGGATTAAAATCCCGACCTTAAATAAAGCAATAGTCACTATCATTAACCAGCCTTGGCTCAATTGCTTATTAGTGCTCAGGGCACAATAACACCACAAATTTATATTATTGTTTCGACTGTAAACTTTGGATGCGCTTCGACTCTGCCTCTATCATGGAATGGAGTTCGGCTATGTTTTCCTGTACGCGCATCATACCAATTTGACTGCTTTCGGCCATCAATGTCGGCATTTTTTCGAGCGTCTTCTTGCCAGTGTCTGTCGCGTAAAAACCCCTGATCTCTCTGAGCTCATCGGCTGTAAAAGCCTCCGAATAGATTTTTAACAATTCAGGCTTCATGCTTTCATAGCTCATATACTTACTAAAAAACTCTAGCATTACGCTCCGATATGGCGCCAGTGCCGGATCATGTTGTAGCTCAACATCAAGCATTTGAGAGATAGATTGCGCAAAAACTTCCTCCATACCTATTAGGTTCAAAAGTTTCTCTGCCTCTTTCTCGGAAGCAGCATCGGCAGAAGATAAGGATGGCAGAAATAGAAATACTAGCAATAGAGGTATTTGGGAAATTTTCATTATGATTCCATTAGTCTGATAAGTGATTTTATGCGTCCTCGGCGTAATCAAGCCAAGAGCGCACTTGTAAAAGTTGTTATACGTCAAAAGTCGACCAAACATCATATTTCTTGAAATACCAAAATATCAATGGTGTTTCAATAATCAAATAAGTAATCAAAGTAAACCAAAACCAATTGGCTGTTGTGAAAAACATATTGAATTCTGTCCCGCTATCCCAGTAAAAGAAACCAACAATAAACACTGCTGCAGCACTCGCAAGGAAGTCATTGATAATGATTTTATTACCATCGGAACCACAAAATTTTGGGTAGAACCAAAAGTATGTGCTGGCAATTAGGATGATATTGAGTGCAACAACAAATAATTCGGGACTTTCCATATCTCTCACCTTTATTTGATCTATAGTCTTTTATGCAAATCAATCGCCACTGATTCCTTTAAATGGCTTCTATTCCTGATTTTTGCATATATGAATTAAAAATAGCAGACTTATTTAGCTTTTCAATCTTTCTATACAAGAAAATATAGATAACATCTAACAATCATTCAAGGAGCATTGCTTCTTCGTGCAAACAGTTTAAGGTGCAATGCATTAGCCTGACTTAACAAGAACCAATCGGAAGTCACCACTTCAATCGTAGGTTAGCGTGAAAATAATCGTCTTTACGTTATACTTGAATAACAAATACCCTCCCACAGGAGAATCTTCAAGGAAATGCCTAAATTACTATTGTTACTGGGGTTAATAGTCGCTGTCTGGTACTGGTGGTCCTATCAAAAGCGTCTGCCTCAAGTGCAGCGGCGGGGTTTTCTGTGGAAAAGCGGGTTTTGGGCGGTATTGGGTATTTCTATCCTGCTGGTCTACACCGGCCGTATGCACTGGCTGGGAGCGGGGCTAGCCGCCTTGGTTCCCCTAGTGAAAGGGTTGATTGCGCTGAGTTTCCGCGCCCTGCCCCTGATGCGTATACTGCGGCGATTTAAAACCACCCCCTCGCAATTTCGCACTCGGTCTCTGGTGGTAACTATCAACTTCTCCAGCGGTCAGATGGACGGCGAAATACTGGTGGGAGAGCATGCTGGTAAACAGCTATCACAGCTATCCAAGGAGCAATTGAAAGCATTTGCCGAGGAACTTAGGGGCAGCGATCGAGAATCTTCTGTTCTTCTTCAGGCCTATCTGCTGCGCAGTGGCACGCAGGGTTTTCAGGGGGCAGAGGATTTCAAACCCGGCGGCTATGCTGATCTGTCTGAGGATGAAGCCTACAGCGTGCTGGGATTGGAGCCCGGCGCCTCTGAACAGGATATTATCAAGGCGCATAAGCGGCTGATGCAGCGAATGCATCCTGATCGTGGCGGCAGTGATTATCTGGCCGCTAAAATCAACTCGGCCAAGGATAAGCTGATTTAAATTTTCACAGAGGTTTAGATAATGGAGAATCAACCTACTACCTATCAACTCCCCCAAGCCCTAGCGGCAATCAATCAAGATACCCTCAGATTGGGTTTTGATATGCCCTCTGAGTTGAACACCGGTCAGTTGTTGAAAACGTTAGCCGCTAGCAAACCCAACGGCCGGTTGCTTGAAATCGGCACGGGTACTGGTCTTTCCACAGCTTGGTTGCTGATGGGAATGGATCATCAATCAACTCTGGTTAGCTTGGATAGCGACCCTGAGGTACAGCAAGTCGCTCGCAATCATCTGGGACAGGATCCACGGGTTGATTTTATCTGTACTGACGCTGAACTGTGGTTGAACGATAATCAAGATCAAACTTTTGATATGATCTTTGCCGATGCTTGGCCGGGGAAGTTTGCACAGCTGGATAAGGCCTTAAATCTGTTGGCACTGGGTGGCATTTATATTATTGACGATTTGATGCCCCAGGCTAACTGGCCCGAGGGACATGCACCCAAGGTGCCCGCGCTCATGGAAGCTATAGAGGCCAAGGAACAATTTACATCGGTACGTATGTCTTGGGCATCGGGGCTAATGCTGGTGACAAGGATATCTTTAGGCTGAATTTTTAGACCGCATAAGCTACTTTGCTATTCACACAACCAGACCAGTTGACGAAACGTAAGCTGAGGGCAATTGCAGCAAATCATTACCGATCTTTCATAGTGCAATGGCGTAACTTTAATAAGTGGTACCCGTTGGTTGAACATTTCATATGGAGTAGCAATAATTACAATCGAATAATTCGCCAATCCAGTAGCTAGCCCAATTGCAAAATGCCCACTACAATAGCGCTCTCAGGTTTTTAGCAAATAAGTGCTGCTAAAGAATTCCCCGCAAATGATGTTATAGGTTATTAGATGTCGACAGACTCACCCACTATTCGCTTGACCAAACAGCTTATTTCCCGGCCATCAGTAACGCCGGATGATGCCGGCTGCCAAGCGATAATGATCGATCGACTAGCTGCGATTGGCTTTACTATTCACCGATTGCCGTTTGAGGATGTGGACAACTTCTGGGCTATTCGCGGTGAACAGGGGCCCATTTTATGCTTTGCGGGTCATACCGATGTAGTGCCCAGCGGACCGCATGAAAACTGGCAGAGCCCACCTTTTGAGCCAACCATAGCTGACGGGCAGCTGTATGGTCGTGGCGCCGCAGACATGAAAGGTGCGCTGGCAGCTATGGTAGTAGCGGTTGAGTCCTTTGTGGCAGAGCATCCTGAGCACTCTGGGCGGATTGCCTTTTTGATCACCAGTGATGAAGAAGGTGTTGCCATCAACGGTACGGTAAAAGTTGTCGACTGGCTGCGCGATCAACAGATTATTCCCGATTACTGTCTAGTGGGTGAACCCTCGAGCACCAATACCTGTGGCGATGTGATTAAAAACGGACGCCGTGGCTCTCTGGGTCTAAAAATAACCTTTAGAGGCAAACAGGGCCATGTGGCCTACCCTCATCTGGCGGTTAACCCTATACATAGCGCGGCCCCTGCCCTGACAGAATTGACATCTGAGGTCTGGGATCGGGGTAATAAATTCTTTCCTGCCACTAGCTTCCAGATTTCTAATATCAATGCCGGCACAGGTGTGACTAATGTAATACCTGGGCAACTCGAAGTGCTGGCAAATTTTCGCTTTTCAACCGAAGTTACAGCGCAGCAACTTCGCGAGCGCACTGAGGCTATCTTAGATCGCCATAATTTAGAGTATGAGATTGATTGGAATCTCAGCGGTTCACCGTTTCTTACCGCTGAAGGCAGTCTTGTGGAAGCCTGCGTGACCTCAATTCGAGAGAACACTGGACTTGAAACAGAATTATCCACTGCCGGCGGCACATCCGATGGCCGCTTTATCGCCCCTCTCGGCAGTCAGGTAGTGGAACTGGGCCCAGTGAATGCCAGTATCCATCAGGTTGACGAGCATGTCGATGTGGAGCAGCTCGATAAACTTACCCTGATCTATCGTGGCGTTCTGGAGCAGCTGCTGACCTAGTACAGCAATCCACTAGCCGGGTAGTTTTTTCAGGGTGTATATGTCAAAGCGCGTGGATTTCCCTTTGAGACTATAGCTGGGTTTAGCGCATGCAAGAAAATCCGCGTGTGACGGGCGTTTAACAACCACTCTGTAGCGGGCTTTAGCCAAGGATTTCTCAAGCAGCCCTGCAGAATCATCATCGCTACCGACAAGTTTATGGAACGCCTGCATAGTTTTTTTAACCTTGGCCGATTTCTTTCGTGGTGGAAACATAGGATCTATGTAGATCACATCTGGGCAGTCACTCTGCTCTAGGGCATCTAAATAACATCCACTATCAATTTTGACTAGGTTTATTCTGTCAAGAATCGCTGCCAGCTGAGGATCAGTCTCTGCTTCAACTGCCGCTCTGCTAAGACCATCTTCTAGTAGCTTATACACAATCGGATGGCGCTCCAAAAGCCTGATCTGACAGCCAAGAGTTGCCAGAACAAAGGCATCGGCTGCCATACCAGCGGTTAAATCTAATACCAGCGGCGCAAACTTGCCGGAAATACCGACCGCTTTGGCGATCGCCTGACCATTACCACCGCCATGATGCATTCTGTGACGGTTGGCACCTGAGGTGAAATCACAGCGGACTGAAGTGAAGCCATTGCTCTCTGGGCACATTAATGTAAGACCCTTCGAACCAAAGTGCAGGACAAATTGTTCCCTGGCTTGATCGACACTAGAGTCAGACTGAAAAGATGGTGGCTGATCAAGTAGGTTCTGACTATCTAAAATTAGAGGAAGGTTGAGCTCTTGGGCAGCCTGTTGGGCAACCACTTCAAATGCGGCCTCTGTGTAGGAAATTGCGATACTGATCATCTGCGAATTTAATCATATATACCGAAATCATGGCACTGTTGATCTGTTTTTTGCGGGTAAAGATCCTATTGCTTACATAGGATTTTCATAACACCCCTTCCAAATAGCATTTAATGTACTTTTACAATAAACACTATCGAACATTTGTTCCTATCTATCAGTAAATTTATGGTCGGATTGAATTTTTGCTCCATAGTGGTGCGTACAGCTTTTTAATGTCAAGGTGATGACAAAAAAGTGAAATCCAAAGGGCTGTAGTTTTCCACAATTCCTGTGGATAACTTTGTGGGAAACCGGCTGAGCAACTGCATTTAAGCCTTAAATAGTGGGGCATTAGTACAAATTGGTTAATTTTTAACCAATAGAATAAAGTTAATATAATCAACAACTTACAGATCTCTCAATGAAGAATCAATAAGTTACAAAGGATAGTTAAGTGCTGGTTTAGATAGTAAGAGTATCTGTGGAAAAATTTCAAAAATTAAACAAAATAATTCTATTTGCATGCCATTTTTTTAACTAATCATGCAACAAGATTCGGCAATAATTTTTGACCAGATTTAGCAAATTAGTTCTAGGTGCTTATTTCAAGCCAGTCAAAACCCTCATCCTGCGTAGCATAGTAAATATTTCCTGTGCCACTATAGACTGATTCAATTGAATTTTTAACTCGATCAAGATCATTATTAGCCTGGCTGATATGAGCGATAACAATATGTTGCACACGCTCTTGGTCCAAATCAGCTACCAGCGATGCTGTTTGGTCATTATTTAAGTGCCCCCAAGGACCAGCAACTCGGTCTTTCAGGAAACTAGGGTAGTCACCTTTAGCCAACAAATCAATATCGTGATTAGCCTCAACAATCAGCCCATCACAGTCACTATATAAGTTCCTTATGTAAGGCGGCACTGTTCCCAAATCAGTCAAGATACCCAGCTTGAGCTTGTCATCAAAAAATAAAAATTGTACCGGCTCACGGGCATCATGAGGCACTGTGGCAGGCTGTACTCTTATATCACCTATATCAAAGCACCTATCGCTTTGAATAACCTTTATTCCCGAATAACTGGACGCGTCAAGACCAACTGCTCTTAAGCATCCAGGCGTGATAAAAACATCGATAGCGAAACGCTTTGCAAGAGGTATAACGCCCTTCCAGTGATCACTGTGCTCATGAGTAACCAGAATTGCATGGAGGTCTTGGGGAGTTTTACCGAGGCACTCTAAACGACGTGTGACATCTTTGACAGAGAACCCACAATCGATCATTAAACAGGTATTTTTTGTCTCAACAAGGGTGGCATTACCCTTGCTGCCACTTCCTAAAGAAGCAAAGCGCATAGAGCTTTTCCTTAGCAGATATTACCTCTAAGTATTGTCAGTTATTCAATTGACAATAGCCGGAGATAGTTAAGTCTATATCGATTGGGGCTGACGACATTTTATATTAGAAGTATTAATCTAATCTTACCATAAGAGATGCCATTAACTGTGGTATGCAGACAAGAAATACAAGATTTTATGGCTACTCAGTACGCTTCTTGATCTATTGATCTAATCTTTTCTAGGGCATTTTATGTGAATATTTATAAAAACCATTGGGATTTTGCACTACCCTTTCTATACCCCAATAGATATCTGAGAACAATTTTCTATATGTTTCCAGATATGTCATGGCTGGGGCTTCGAGGAAATAGCCCCACATAAATACGGATTGAATGGAGTTCATAGGAATGCATGGAAAATACGCCACTTTAGTTTCTCTTTTGTGTCTGGTTGTAGTCTACAGCCTCTGGGCTCTTTTTAATTACCTAGCACTCCCAAAAGTGATGGAAAATGAAAACACATCACTGACTTTGCAAAGTATGTCTGATCTGGAGAATGTTCAAAGTGCAGAGCTTGGGATGGGCATAGCACAGATCTTGGAGGATTTATACTTCAGAGGGTTTACATTCAAGAAGATCGAAAACCTATACGCCACCATCCTACAAGAGGAGGATGAAGTTTTACTTAGAGAGTTGGTCATGACATTTTTTGAAAGTTTCTCACAAGCATCTCTCACTTTAGATGAATATGACAAGGTTCAAGAGATGGCACTCGACTTAGTTGACAATACTAAGACAAGGTCAATGGCAATAAGTGATGCCGGACAAATTCTTGACGAGAATCATATTGAGTCTATTTTCGACAATTATAGCTATGACCTTTCACAGAAGGATAAGCAAATTCTTGCCCGACAATATATGAACTTAAGACTTCTTAACGCAGTTAACGAAACTGCTCATCCTGGTATGAAAACCCTGTATGAAAACTCAACATCACCTGAACAGCATAATAGAAAAATCAATCAAATGGCCAGTATGGCAAGTACAATTGATAAGGAGCGTGCAAAAAAGATTGCCGAACAAAATACAACTATTGAGAATAATGACTGGGATCAAAATGGTGGAGATTTATACGACTTTATCCCGTGGCTAAGATCGAAGACGCTATTAATGCCTCCTTTGGAAGCTGAGAGGTTTTTGATCAATCAATTTACTGAGTCAGACATAAACTTTAAAAATGAGTTCTTTATTTCCGGAGTTGACTTACTGGACCAGATTCCAATCGAATATGTTGCCAATTATGTTGACTCACTAAATACAAGCTACTTAAACGCTTTATATGGCCAAAGACCATTTAGGGAATTCGAGATATCTGGGATATTGAATCTATTCCGATCAGTGATGAAAAAAAGTCAAAATAATCAGCTCAAATTACTAATCGACAAAAAAATTAAAACTGGCATTGGAACATACCCAACCTATGTTGGCGGAATATTGGCACTCGAAATGATAATAGACGAGAGTATTTATATTCATCAGAATGGGTTTGATATAGAGGATTTCCTGCCCGAAAATGAAGGTGATGAGGCTTTTGATAAAGGCGAAATAGAAGAATTATTTTAGAATTCTTGAAGGCCGCGAGTCCCGGCTCTGCATACTGTTAGTTAGTGTATCCAGAACCTGATTTGTGCAATATGGGGTCGCTCTAAAATCAGCAAAAACAAGTCTGACTGCATACTCAGGAAGCAAATGGCATTTTCTTGATCTGCAATTAAGTCATATTGTTGCGCAGTACAGACAGAAGTTTTAGCAGTGTCGGCTTATCCACACTGCCACCATTGGCGTCCACAATCCTGACTTCGGTGTTGGCGCCAACTGTCTGCACTAAGATTTGATAATTGGCATCAATAATAGCCTGTTCAGAGCCTTTGTCGCCAAACCAGCTGGCAAAAAACCCCTGTTCGTCGTCCTCTTCCAATTCACCGTAGTTGACCATCAATAGGCCATCATTGCGGTTTTTATCAACTGTGGTAAACCCACCTCGAGATGCAGAGTAATCCACCGATGCCCAGGTTCGATCAAAGGCCAACTTGACCAAAAGGTAGGGATCAGCCACTTCTGGTTTGACCATATCAACCTTGGATTCACCACCTATTTCTTGCGCTAGCAATGAAACAGAGGAGTAATCTGGCTCGGCGGCCAGTTGATTGGCTAGCAGTGACAGCATATCGCTCTCACGCCTATCACTGATCGATTGATCGGGCCAAGTACTGCCCTCTTCCTCACCTCTGGGGACCTGATGGTGCAGTACTGAAATCTCTGTACTATTTATTTGCACACCGGGGGATATGGAAAACTGAAATCTATGAGAATTTTCATTATCTGATTGAAAATTGAGCCATATGGTTTCGATCAACCCTTCAGAACCCTCAGCTCGCGCTGCAGGTATACCATTTCTATTTAAGGCATTGCGAATACGCGGCCACAGTTCGCTGGGAGCGCTATTAACCAATATCCAGCGCTGGTCACTGATACTCTGTATCTTAACCATTTGCTCGAAGGTATTAACAGAGATCGGTTGAGGCCGAGGGACTTCAAAACCGGCTGTCAGTTCAACTTGAGATTTAATCTGGGGAATCGGGTAGGCCTGACCCAACTTTACACTGTCTAATTCGGCCGGAATAACGGTAGGCTCGGTTTCCTGTGCCGCCAAATAATCATTGCTACGATCCCGAATTCCCAGCCAGCCACAACCACTCAGTGTGATAATCAAACTGACAGAAACACATAACTTTATTAATTTCATAGCCCTATCCATTACTGCTTCGTTATTATAGTTACTAAACCTTTACAACCACTCAAGCCAAGCCCAGCGATTCAATTGCCGCATCCACTTCGACCTGATTTTTCTTGGATAGTTGCGTCATTGGCAGCCTAATTGCCTGATCAATTAAACCCATTTTACTCAATGCCCATTTTGCTGGAATTGGATTTGACTCGACAAACATGGCATTGTGAAGGGGAAGTAATTTCTGGTCTAGCGCCAGAGCCTCATCCCGATTTCCCTGTAGGGCAGCTGCGCACAGTTGCGCCATTAATTTTGGGGCTACATTCGCGGTCACTGATATATCACCCTGCCCACCCAACAACATAAGCTCTCGCGCACTGTGATCATCTCCCGAGTAAACCGCAAAATCATCCGGTGTCTTGTCAATAATCAGCGCCGCTCGCTCGAGATCTCCAGTAGCCTCTTTAACGCCCACAATGTTGTCAATGGCACTTAGGCGCACAACCGTCTCCGGCTGCATATCACAGGCGGTACGCCCGGGCACATTATAGAGAATTTGTGCAATATCTACGGCTTCGGCAATCGCCTTGTAGTGAAGGTAAAGGCCCTCTTGGGTAGGCTTATTGTAGTAGGGAGTGACCAACAGACAGGCATCGGCTCCCAGCTTCTGGGCGGCTCGAGTCAACTCTATGGCCTCTCTGGTGCAGTTTGCCCCGGTGCCAGCTATTACCGGAATACGGCCATTTGACTTGTCTACCACTCTGCCAATAACCGCACTGTGCTCTTCGACATCCAGCGTGGCTGATTCACCTGTAGTACCCACAGCGACAATGGCATCGGTTCCCTGCTCTATATGCCATTCGACTAGCCTATCTAGCGCAGGCCAATCAATTTCCAAGGTATCTGCATGCATTGGAGTGACCAGCGCGACTATGCTTCCAGTGATCATTTGCGCTCCTCGAGGTGTAAATCTGGTAACGTGGACATATTTAAAGTAGACCGACAGTGTCTATTGGAAAAGTATAACACTTTATCTTCTCTACCCTTTACCCTCAGCTGACAATTTGTACACATCCGGTTCGCCAGAGGGACGGTTTTTAAATCGACGGTGAGCCCACAGGTATTGCTCTGGTGCTAATTTTATTAGGTTCTCAATAATCTGATTGATCCGCGTCGCGTCTGCCAAATCATTATCAGTAGGGAAATTATTTAAAGGCGGTTGCACCGTCAGCTGATAACCTTTTCCTGCCGGCAATCGTTGACAACTAAAGGGAACAACCACGGCGTTAGTTTTGCTGGCAAACCTGGCAGTGGTATAGACGGTTGCTGCTTGAACGCCAAAAAACGGCGCGAAAAGACCCTGTTTAACACCGTAGTCTTGATCAGGTAAGTACCAGAGTTTGCGCCCAGATTTTAGGCTTTTTACTGTTTCTCTGACATTATCGCGCTTTAGGAGTCTGCTACCCTCTGTGGTATTGGCGAGCCGGCCTCTGATCTGTAGAAACTCATAAACCGGATTATTGTGGGCACGATACATACCATCTAACTGCAATCTACTGCACAGTGCAGCGCCGCTTATCTCAAGGGTGGTATGATGAATACCCAGCATAATCACGCCTCGATCATCTAAGCCTGCCAAATGTTCCAATCCCTTAAAATGCAGTAACTTTTGCAGTCGCGCTTTGGGCCACCACCAGGCCATGCCCACTTCCATTACTGCGATGCCCATACTGACAAAGTTTTCCCTTAGAAGTTTGCTGTGATCTCTACTATCGAGCTCGGGAAAACACAGCTGTATGTTAGTCAGGGCAATCTGCTTGCGACGGGTGGGAAGTCTGTGCAGAGCCAGTCCCAATCCAGTACCTAATACTAATAGCAGACGATAGGGCAAAAGGGTAATCAGGTACCAGAGTGCAAACCACAGCCAGGTAACCCATAATCGTGGATGGAAAAGCTGCACAGTCAACGATGGTCGGGTTGGGCGCATAATAATGATGGGCGACTGTACTAGTACAGATTTGTGATCTCTACATCTGGATTGACATCAGCCTGGTAGTCGACACCCTCTACTTCGAAGCCAAACAAATTTAAAAATTCCTTTTTATAGCCTTCCAAATCGGCGTGTTCAGTGAGATTTTCGTCACTGATGGCAGCCCAATTATCAGCTACCACATCTTGAATGGCGGCATCCATCTCCAAATCATCGACACGCATACGGCCGACCTCATCAAGCCTCGGATTTTCGCTGAAGAGACATTCGCTGAACAGTCGATAGAGCTGCTCAATGCATCCCTCATGGGTGTTGGCAAGCTTCATCTGCTTGAACAGCATAGCCAGATACAGGGGCATAATTGGTATTGCTGAACTGGCCTGGGTCACTACAGCTTTTAATACCGACACCCTGGCATCACCACCCTTGGCTTCAAGCTTGCCGCGAATATCCAAAACTTTTTTGTCCAGATCCTTTTTCGCCTGACCTATGGTGCCATCCCAGTAAAGATCCCAGGTTATTTTTTCGCCAATATAGGTAAAGGCGGTCGTTTTGGCACCCTCAGCGAGAACACCGGCAGCGTCCAGCGCATCTATCCACATTTGCCAGTCCTCACCTCCCATCACAGCAACTGTATCATCGATCTCCTGCTGCGTGGCGGCCTCGAGGCTAAACGTTTGAATCTGCTCTTTATCGGTATTGATGCCGCGCATCGTAACGTCTTTGCCGACCGGTTTAAGTGTCGAATTAAAGACTTCACCGGTCTCAGGATGTTGACGTCGGGGCGCCGCCAAGCTGTAGATAACCAGATCGACCTGACCCAGATCCTGTTTGATAATATCAATGGTCTGTTGCTTCACATCGTTGGAAAACGCATCGCCGTTAATGCTCTTGGCATAGAGGCCCTCGCTGTCGGCAAATTTATGAAATGCGGCACTGTTATACCATCCTGCCGTGCCCGGCTTGCGCTCACTGCCGGCTTTCTCAAAGAAAATTCCCAATGTAGAGGCACCACCGCCAAAGGCCGCCGCTATGCGCGCCGCAAGGCCGTAACCGGTAGATGATCCTATCACCAATACACGCTTGGGAATGTCGAGAGCCGGTTGGGACTTGATATAGTTAACTTGGTTTAAGACATTGGCTTCACAACCCGTAGGATGGGTGGTGATACACATAAAGCCGCGGACGCGGGGCTTAATTATCATTTGAGTGGCTCCACTTATAAGTAGCTTGTAGCAGTTAGTAGCTTAGTTGTTAATCAAGTGGCGTATGATACCTTAAATGCCAGTTAATTGAGCATTTGTCAGGAGCTTAATTGACAGATCAACTAAATTTCAATCTTCGCTAATCACAAAAGCCTATAGCTATCGTATGATGTAACCGTTCATAAACGATTTTCACGCCTTTCAACTATGCCGCCGACAGATTCCAATAAGCCTATCCGTTATCCATTTATTCGCAGGGAATTTCTTGACGCACTAGAGAACAGCGGCAGCACCAGTGCCGATACTGGCTGGGAGCCCAAACACATACAGCTCAAGCATGATAATGGCGAACTCTTTATGCCACTCTACTTAAAACAGCACAGTATGGGCGAGTATGTATTTGATTACGCCTGGGCTGATGCCTATCACCGCCACGGCCTTAATTACTACCCTAAACTGGTCACAGCTATCCCTTTTACGCCCTCTACCGGCCCCAGAGTAACCTATTCGGAACCGCTGCAATCCCACCATTGTGATCAATTATTTGAGGAAGTACTTGAACAGGCAGAGTCTACTCAGGCCTCCAGCTGGCACCTGCTGTTCCCCGATCAACAACAACTCCAGCTGTTTGAAGACCAGCCACTGCTGCAACGTCGAGGAGTCCAGTACCAATGGTTTAACCACGGCTATTCGGAATTTGCCGACTTTACTGCGGCAATGACGTCCCGCAAACGCAAAATGATCCGCAAGGAACGAGAGGCGGTGGAAGCTCAGGGCATCAATACCCAAGTGCAGGTGGGCAGTGCTATTCAACCAGAGGTGTGGCAGCTATTTTATTATCTCTATCAACGCACCTATGCCAAACGCAATGGCACCAGAGGTTATTTAACTGAGCGTTTTTTTCAACAGATCGCAGAATCTATGCCCGAGCAGATTGCTATGGCAGTAGCCTTTCTGAATGATCGCCCCATCGCCTGTGCCCTGTATTTTTTTGACCATGAAACGCTCTATGGACGCTACTGGGGGAGTGTAGACGAGTTCCAGTTTTTGCACTTCGAGCTGTGCTACTACTGCGGGATAGAATTTGCTCTCTCAAGAGGGCTTCAGCGATACGATGCCGGCGCTCAGGGCGAGCACAAGATAGTGCGGGGTTTTGAGCCGGTTGTAACTTCCTCATTGCACTGGGTTAGGCATCTTGAGTTTAGACAGGCAATAGCAGAATTTCTTAAAGAAGAAAATTCTATGGTGGAAACCCATCAAGAACAGGCTACCCAGTTATTACCTTACCGAAAAGGTTTTATTTAGATCTGCTGGACTACAGCGCCAAGTATCCTATATTTCCCAACAACTTCACCAAGTGGGTCATAAACCGACCAGCATCTCCGCCGTTGATTAGACGATGGTCATAGGATAGTGACAGCGGCAACATTAGTCGCGGGACAAACTCAGCACCATTCCAAACTGGTTTTATCTGCGATTTTGAGACACCGAGGATACCCACTTCTGGGCTGTTTACAATGGGGGTAAAGCCCCGGCCGCCGATGGCACCCAAGCTGGATAACGTAAAGCACCCACCCTGCATATCACTGGGCACGAGAGCACCCTGACGAGCCTTGTCAGCTAGATCCATAATGTCCGCAGACAACTGCCATATGCCTTTTTTATCGACATCCCTTATCACTGGCACCACTAGGCCTCTAGGCGTATCAACGGCCATACCCACATGAATATAGTGTTTCTGAATATAACTTTCACCATCGGCAGTTAATGAACGGTTAAACGCCGGATTAGCTGCCAGTGTGGCGGCAATCGCCTTGATCAGGAATGCCACTGGGGTTACCCGAACGCCACGCTTTTCACTCTCTTCTTTGAGTGACTTGCGGAATTCCTCTAAATCGGTGATATCGGCATCATCAAACTGAGTCACATGAGGCACATTGAGCCAATTGCGATGCATATTATCTGCGGTAATCTTTTGGATTTTACTCAGTTTTACCGTTTCTACTTCACCGAACTGACTAAAATCAACTGCCGGAATCTGCGGAATCCCAGCGTGAGTCTGGGGCTGTGAGGAAGCCTGTAGTGCAGATTTAACATAGTTATTGAGATCATCTTTTTGGATGCGCCCTTTAGGACCCGTGCCATTTATCTGGGTGAGATCCACACCCAGCTCTCGCGCCAACAGGCGCACCGCGGGACCCGCATAAACATTTTCATTACTGGCTGTTACAGAAGAAACGGTCGCTGCTTTGGGTTGTTCACTGGGAACAACCTCTGGCACTGCGGGTGTCTCAGTTTTGTTTTCCACTGGGGCAACGGCTGTCTCCACCGGCACTTGAACGACTGTTTTACTGCCACTGAGTTGTAACTTGGCGACCTGGTCTCCCGTGCCAAGTTTGTCTCCCTCAGTGACCAATATATCAACAATAATTCCGGTGTGGGATGATGGCACATCCATGGTGGCTTTGTCGGACTCCAATACGACCAGCGTGTCACCCTCTTCTACTGCATCACCCACAGATACCGAGAGTTCAATCACTTCAATCTTATCTTCACTACCAATATCGGGTACTAGAACGATTTGTTCTTGAGATTCAGAATCAGATTCCGAAGGGTCAGCTACTGCCGGTGGTTTATTGGTATCAGATTGGTTGCTCTGCGATTGATTGCCTTGTGGAGCGTCTGGCGTCTCTTGCGCAGCTGTCTCGGAGGGCTCTTGGCTATCTGCGGATAATTCAATCTCGGCAATAGGATCGCCAACACGCACGGTATCACCATCTGCCACTAAGTACTTTGCCAAACTGCCTGCAACTGGGCTGGGCACATCCATGGTCGCCTTATCTGACTCCAGTACCAGCAGCGACTGCTCCAGCTCTACACTGTCACCAACACTCAGACACAGCTCGATAATGCTAACCTCGTCGGCACCGCCTAAATCTGGAACTGTTACAACTTCTTTTGCCACTTGATTGCTCACTGGGTAAAGCCCTTTTAGTCCATTGGCCCTATCATTTTACTGATACAGCGGATTGAGTTTTTCTGGATCTATAGCAAATTTCTTGATCGCCTGTTTAACCACAGAGGCCTTGATGCTGCCCTGATCCGACAGTGCTTTCAGCGCTGATAGGGCAATAAAATGACGATCAACCTCAAAAAAGTGGCGCAGTGCTGTGCGGCTATCGCTGCGACCGTAGCCATCAGTTCCCAGCACATGCATCGGTTGGCGCACATAGGGTCTGATTTGCTCACCATAGGCTTTCATATAGTCAGTGGCTACTATAACAGGATCGGCGCTGTCGCCAAGTTGCTGGGTAATATAGGCAGTCTTCGGCTTGTCGGTTGGATGTAGCAAATTCCAACGATCTATAGCCTGCCCTTCCCTGACTAACTGATTTACGCTGGTAAGGCTCCATATATCGGCCTCTACCTGATAGTCTTCCCTAAGAATTTCTGCTGCGGCCAGAACTTCATTAAAGATGGTGCCAGCCCCCATCAATTTAACCTTTAATTTTGCGCTTGCATCAACTGGGCCAGCGAACTGATACATGCCTTTAATAATGCCATCCTCAACCCCTTTGGGCATTTCAGGTTGCACATAATTTTCATTCATAGTGGTCAAGTAGTAGAAGCAATTTTCCTGATCTTCGTACATGCACTTGATTCCATTTTGCACAATAACCGCCAGCTCATAACTGTAGGTGGCATCGTAACTTTTACAGTTGGGAATGGTATTGGCGAGAATATGACTGTGGCCATCCTGATGTTGCAGGCCCTCACCGTTGAGGGTGGTGCGCCCTGCAGTGGCGCCAATTAAGAAACCGCGAGCTTGGCTATCACCGGAGGCCCAGGCGAGATCACCGATGCGCTGGAATCCAAACATCGAATAAAAGATATAAAAGGGAATCATCGGACAGGCACTAGTACTGTAGGCCGTAGCTAGCGCCAGCCAAGCTGACATAGCACCCGCCTCGTTAATCCCCTCTTCGAGAATCACGCCCTTTTTGTCCTCTTTATAGTACATAATTTGCTGGTGGTCATGGGGCACATATTGTTGGCCAGCCGAGCTGTAAATACCCAGCTGACGGAACATGCCTTCCATACCGAAGGTGCGGGCCTCATCCGGAACTATCGGCACCACGCGGTTGCCAATATTTTTATCTTTAATCAGGGTTGAGAGCACCCGAACAAAGGCCATGGTGGTGGATATTTGCCGCTCACCGCTGCTCTCCAGCTGCTTGTTGAAGGCCTCCAATGGGGGGGCCTGCATGGCTTCAAAGCTGGCACGCCGAGCAGGCAGTGGCCCGCCCAAATTCTCCCGTCGGCGCATCATATAGCTGATCTCGGGACTGTCCTCGGCTGGTCGATAATAGGGGACGGATTCAAGTTGATCATCGGCGATGGGGATAGCGAAACGATCGCGGAATTTTTTCAAGCTGTCGACGTCTAGCTTCTTAACCGAGTGCGTATCATTGGCCGCCTCACCCGCCCCGCCTAGGCCATAGCCCTTGACAGTATGGGCGAGAATCACTGTAGGCTTGCCCTTGCTCTCCATGGCTTCAGCATAGGCTGCGTAGACTTTGTATGGATCATGACCGCCGCGATTAAGTGCCATAATCTGATCGTCAGTCATATCTTTGACCAAATCCAGAAGCTCGGGATATTTTCCAAAAAAGTGCTCTCTGGTATAGGCGCCACCATTGTATTTGTAGTTTTGTAGATCGCCATCGCAGACTTCATTCATGCGCTTAACTAGCAGGCCACTGGTATCCTTTTCCAAAAGTGCATCCCAATGTCGGCCCCAAATGACTTTGATAACATTCCAGCCGGCACCGCGAAAGACACCCTCCAGCTCCTGGATAATTTTGCCATTACCGCGCACCGGTCCATCCAGGCGCTGCAGATTACAGTTAATAACAAATACCAAATTCTCAAGCTCTTCCCGACCGGCTAGCGATATGGCACCTAAGCTCTCTGGCTCGTCGCATTCACCATCACCGAGAAATGCCCAGACTTTGCGATCTTCTCTGGGAACTAACCCGCGAGCAGATAGGTAGCGCATCACATGGGCCTGATAGATCGCCTGAATGGGCCCCAGACCCATTGAAACTGTGGGAAACTGCCAATAGTCAGGCATCAACCAGGGATGGGGATAAGAGGATAGACCCTCCCCGTCGACTTCGCGCCGAAAATTGTCCAACTGCTGTTCTGACAATCTACCCTCGAGAAAAGATCTGGCATACATGCCCGGGGCGCTGTGTCCCTGGAAAAATATCAAATCACCTAAATGATCGCCTTGATTGCCGCGAAAGAAATAATTAAAACCAATATCATAGAGGGTGGCAGCGGAGGAAAAACTGGCAATATGCCCACCTATTCCCTCGCTCTTCTGGTTAGCTCGCATCACCATCGCCAGCGCATTCCATCTCACCAGTGAGCGAATACGACGCTCCATAAACAGATCGCCGGGCATGGCCTTTTGTCGGTTAACTGGGATGGTGTTGCAGAAAGGTGTGGTGACGGATTTAGGGAGTTGAATGCCTTGCTGAGTGGCATGCTCTTGCAATTGGTCGAGAATAAAGGTGGCTCGCTCGCTGCCCTGAGCTCGACAAATAGCGTCAAAGGCATCTAACCATTCCTGAGTTTCTAGGGAGTCTGAATCCACAGTCATACCGCACCAATTACCTTGAAAAGTTAAAATAGGTAGAGGCAAAGTGCCTGCAATAAGGCATTCCGCAGAATCCTTACCTCTAATTGATAATACCGATATTAATGTAGCTTAGCTACAAAATCAATTGATAAGTTGAAGTATTTTTATTCAAATAAATTTATATTATTTTAATAAAAATTTATAAGCCATTGTTATTATTGATTTTATACTGACTTTTTAAATAGTTAGTTATACTACAAATAAGGGTGGCCGCGCGCTTACAGGTCGGTTAGAAAGGATAACGATAGACCTGACCAAGCGGTGCTGAACCCTCCTTCAGATTATCAACATTTGCATCATTTAAAGTCTGCACCCAAAGCTGTCGAGGCTTTTCAACAATCAGCCTCTGATAGGCATGTTTAATTTCATCTAAGGTCAACGATTGGATTTCTGCGCTCAACTGCTGTCTAAATTGAAAATCTCTGTATCCCAACCTGAGAGACTCAGAAAATCGACCATTCATTTCACTCAGGTTTTTAGGCACCTCTTCGATATTGGTCAACAGTGCCTGCTTGTGTCGGCTCAGCTGCTGTGGCGCCATTTCCTCTAGCTGATCTCGAAATTGCTGTAAAAAAGATACAAACTCTAGTCGCAACTCCGATTCACTGGCTGTTGGTGACTGCACTAACATGGCTATTCCGGGAACCCGACTTATATGCAATGGAAAAGCGGACACGACATAACCCAGCTGCTTCTCGGTTCGCAGTGTATTAAAGAATGGCGCAGACAGCATCTGTGCGATCATGCTGGTCACCGCGCGCTCCTCGAGCGTATCAGCATCCCCTTGGATATATTGCACAACCACAGCATCCCGATGGTTGATTTCTTGAGCCTGGCTTAACTCTGCCTCCGATAGCTTTGCAACTTGGAAGGGATAATCAACCTCCGCGGCGGGCAGCTGATTCAATAACGACAGTATTTGATTGGCGGAGGCTGTGTCTAGGTTGCCACTGATCAACACATCCATATCTAAGCTTTTAAGCAACTGCTTGGCATAGTGCTGCAACTCTGACAGATTGAGATTTTCCAACACCAATGCCTGTTCAGCGGGCAGTGAACGACCCTGCAGGGCGGCATACAGCCGAGCAATTATCTGCCTGAATGGATAGTCATCTGCTGCATTTAATTTAGCCCTGTAAAGCTGCTGCCGAACTCGCTCAAATCGCGCAGGCGACCAGTCGGGATTTAACAGCACCTTAAGAATGGAATCTAGCAATAGGCCCTGGTTTTGCGAGTAGCCCCCCAGTGAGATAGCAATACCGCGCTGATCCACATTGAGCCGGTAACTAAGGCCTGCAATTGTGGCCGCATACAATTCAGAATTGAGCTGATCCCCAACCAAATTTATATATAGCTCAGCAAGCGTTTGCTGGTCGACCGAAGCGAGTTTATCGGTACCCATCTGAATAAGCACATTCGATCTAGGGACACCAAATTGCGTATTTTCAAAGTGCCAAGCTCGCAGTCCAGGCTGTTCAACGATCATTTTGGGGGTCTTTTGTGATCTATCTTGAGGCGTGATCAAACTCAGTTCGGTGGGGATAAATGGGTTTTTTCTTGGCAGCGCCAATGATCGGTTTGATTTAGGTGAACGCCAGCTATCTAGGGTTTGCGCCTGAGGCTTACTAATGCCGTAGGGAACCTGATAGAACGCCGACTGTCTGTCCATCGGTAAATCTGGCGCAGTGAGCATTATCAGCATGTTGTCCGGAATGAGTCGATCTAACAGGGCTTCGATTAAATCCGGATCAAACCCACTAATCTGGTAGGGCTGACGCAGCACTTCAGATTTCGGGTACAACTGCATTGCCGAAGAGAGTTTGGCAACCGTCTGACTGGCATTGCGCTTTTCTAAGAATCTAAAGTTAATCTCCCCTACCCTGGCTAACTCCTGTTGACGCCAGCGCTCAATGCCCTGTTGCTTGATTAATTCAATCCAGGCAAATACCTGCTCCACCACAGCATTTCGTTGAATTAGCCCCTCTGGCGTCAAACTGATGTTGATAGTAAAAAGACTGCTTTGGCGATCCTCTAAGGAGGCTCCCGCCCACAAATTTTCCGCCCAGCCCTTCTCTTTAAGAATATTTAATAGGCTTCCAGTTTCTTCATGTCCTATTAAAGCGGCCAAATACTGTGACGGCTTTAACTGCCAGTGAGGCGTCATTTTCGGTAGCTCGAACATCAAGCTGAGCTCGCGCAGCTCTTTGATCGGTGAAATCTGAACTTGCAGAGGCAGTTGTCCAGACTGAAAAAATGCTTGGCCATGGGGCTCTACGCTGGTCTGCTGATCTTTGATGGCTGAAAATTTCGCAACAACCATCGACTCCAATTGCTGTAAATCCTCAGTTCCGAGAACCACCAGCTTCATTAGGTTGGCGGAGTAATATTGGTCGTACATGGCCAACAGATCGGCCCGTACCGAACTATCGGGGCTATCAGTGTTATCGGCCAGAGTCTCTAGGTTGCCGACGGTAAATTTTGACAGCGGGTGCTGCGGATTAACCAGCTCGCGCAGCACATCCCACTGGCGGCGACCGTCATCTCTGATTTTTAGACGGTACTCGGACTCAACCGCATTGCGCTCGCGATCGACATAGGCTTCATCAAAATTTGGACTGACAAAAAAGGTCGCGAACCGATCTAGAGCTTCATCGAGGTACTGGGCATCGATATCAAAAAAATAGTTGGTGTTTTCGAGACTGGTATAGGCATTATGGGAGCCGCCATGCTGGCTTATAAAAGCTTGATACTCACCTGGATCCGGGTATTTTGCTGTTCCCAGAAAAAGCATATGCTCCAAAAAATGCGCCAACCCCAGCCGATCAACGGGGTTCTGATAGCTACCAATATAGACATCCAGTGAGGCCGCTGCCTTGTCGGCCTCCGGGTCAGATATCAACAACACGTCGAGATTATTATCCAGGGTCAAATGCCGATACTGACGCAGATCATTAGCGCTTTTGTAGGGGCCAGCATTGCTATCAAGGCCTATATCAAGCCTGCTGCAAGAGGATAAAAGCGCAATAAATAATAAAATTAACAGGCTTGATTTTGCTGACTTTGTATTACTCTTAGACATCAGTGTCACTCTGCGTTTTTGCCGTGCAGCTAGCTATCTGCAACTTTCCTTGGCCAGGCATTGTAAATCGCCTTGACCAAGGTAGCTAAGGGTATGGCGAAGAAAAAGCCCCAAAAACCCCAGATACCGCCAAAAAACAACACTGCAACCACAATCGCCACCGGGTGCAGATTGACCACCTCAGAAAACAACAGAGGCACCAGCACATTGCCATCAATCACCTGAATCACGATATAGATCACAACCAACCAGGCGAACTCATTGGAAAAACCCCATTGAAAATACCCCACCAACAACACTGGTATGGTAACCACCGTGGCTCCGATGTAAGGTATCAACACCGATAGTCCGATCAACAATGCCAGCAGCGCCGCATACTTCACACCTAAGATTAAAAACGCAACCAGCGAAACCGTACCCACTATCACTATCTCGATAGCCTTGCCGCGGACATAGTTGGCTAGCTGAGTATTCATCTCTTCACCTATGGCCTTCATAGCCCCGCGCTTCTGAGGCAGGATTCGAGATACTGACGACAACAGCTGGTCCTTGTCTTTGAGCATAAAAAACACCAACAGGGGGACTAGCACCAGATAGATCAACAGCCCCAAGACACCCTGGAAATTGCTGAGCGAAAAAGACAGCAACTGTTCGGCCAAATTGGCTACCTCTTCCGACAGTCTTACCAGAATCAGCTGAAACTGATCTGGCCCTATGTAGGCAGAAAATTTTTCCGGCAGCGAAGTGAGCAACTGCTTTAGCTGCCCTACCATGTTGGGTAACTCGGTGATCAGGAGTGAGGTCTGACTGCCCACCACAGGGATCAGCCCAACCAAAATGGATACAAAACCCAGAAGGAACAGCAGATAGGTCGTCAGCACTGCAACCAGCGGCTTGAGGCCGTACTTCAAAAGTAAATTGACGATACCCTGCAGCAAGAATGCGATAATGGTCGCCGCTATCAATGGGCCTAAAATATCCCCTAATGCAATTAACAATACAATCGACAGGGATAATAAAAGCCCTAAAAAGACCGCTTCTTCGCTGCCAAAGTATTGATCAAACCACTTCTTTAATATCTGCCCCATATGAGCTCCTGCCCTGTTGTAAATCAATGTGGATAGAACTAGTATCCCAATTCGGTAGTGACATAGCTTGCGTAAAACTTATTCCACTTTGTGCTGTCGAATTGTTTTCACCAACTACGCTATCTCAATAAACCATAACTGTCATTGGTCCTGATTTGATTGATTTATTAAACCGCATAATAGTTCCATCTGAATTGGTATGCCAGAAAATACAGCTAGGTTTTAACTGTCATATAAAAAAATTTATTTTCGTTATTCCCTGGTTAGTTCTCTACACCCAGGATCTGCGCGCCGCTAATATAGAATTGCCAGTGCTGGGTGACAGCGCTTCAGGAATCATTTCCCAATCTCAGGAGCTCAGTCTGGGCAAAACCTGGTTGCAGGCATTTCGAAGTCGTGTCGATGAGTTCGATGATCCACTCATACAAGATTATCTCGAATACCTGACCTATGAGTTGGCTACCCATAGCGATCTGCCAGATCCTCAACTGACCCTGATTATAGTCAACAACCCCACTATGAACGCCTTTGCAGTTCCCGGCGGCATCATAGGCTTTCATTTGGGTATCTTTGCCTATGCCAAAACTGAAGATCAAATGGTGTCCGTATTGGCCCACGAACTGGCGCATCTCAGCCAGCGCCATTTCGCCCGCGGCATTGAGGCCAATCGCAAGGCTTCGGCGATCAGTCTGGCCGGAATTTTGGCGACCCTAGTACTCAGCGCCACCGCTGGCGGTGATGCCGGACTGGCTGCAATGACAACCTCTCAGGCGCTATCTCTGGATAATCGACTGCGCTATAGCCGCAGCAATGAGCAGGAGGCTGATCGAATTGGACTCAATACAATGATACGCGCTGGCCGCGATCCAGGTTCCGTTGCGGATATGTTTATGGAGCTTTTAAGAGAGACCAGAAACAGCAGCAACCGCGCCCCCGAATTTCTGTTAACCCATCCAATTAGCGAGCGGCGAGTTACAGATGCCCGCGCCCGTACCTTTTCAATACAAAATCGTCATTACCCCGACAATCCAGATTTCTATCTTATGCAAGCGAGAGCCAAAGTAGCAATGCAGAAAAAGCCGCAAGCCGCTATTGAGCATTTCAAGCAACAGCTGGCAGCCAATACCCAACAGCATGAGGCCGCCAGTTATGGTTTGGCTCTGGCTTATCTGCGAGACCAAAATTACGCTCAGGCCAAATCTGCTCTTCAACTATTATTGGCAAAGCGACCTGAGCATATACCTTTTGTCTACTCAGCTATTGAAGTGGATATCGCCGCGAAAGACTTTAGCCGGGCGCTGGGCAGTCTGGATAAGCAGTTGGCGATCAACCCCAGTAGCTTTCCTCTGAGAGTGCTCCAAGCCGAGGCTCTCTGGGGTGCCCACCGCTATGAGCAAGCCGCTTTAATTCTTGAAGCACTCAGTGAACAACGCCCTGAGGATCCCCATATCTGGTACAAATTAGCGGAAGTTAGGGGTCTGGCCGGCGATATCTCTGGGGTACACAGAGCTCGGGCGGAATATTTTATACTCGTCGGCGCTCTGGACATGGCTAGAAAACAGCTGGGTTTAGCAGCAAAATTGGTAGAGGCCGACTTTAAGCAGTTATCGGTCGTTAAACAGCGGCTGCGAGATTTGGCGCTGATGCAACAGCGATTAGAGAAGCTTTAGCTATCACGTTTAAAAGTCATCATGCGCTGCAATGATTTGAGCGCACGGGTTGCAATCAACGGATCGACTTCAACGCGATTAGTTTCATTCTCCAGACAGCTCAGTAAGTTGTTAAGGCCATTCATGCCCATCCAGGGACAGTTGGCACAACTGCGACAGGTGGCGCCATTGCCGCCTGTGGGAGCAATAATCAATTCCTTGTCCGGTACCGCTTGCTGCATTTTGTAGAAGATCCCCTGATCGGTAGCCACTACCATCTGCCGCTGTGGCAACTGTTTAGCTGCTGCAATCAGCTGGGAGGTAGAGCCCACCACATCCGCCAGCTCAATTACTGACTGCGGCGATTCGGGATGAACCAGCACTGCAGCGTCCTGGTATACCTGCTTGATCTGCTCAATACCCTGGGCTTTAAACTCCTCGTGGACAATACAGCTGCCATCCCATAGCACCATATCGGCACCGGTCTGCTTCTGCACGTAACTACCTAAATACTTGTCGGGGGCCCAGAGTATCTTTTCACCACAGGCATCTAGATGCTCGACCACATCGACGGCAATACTGGATGTTACTACCCAGTCAGCTCTGGCCTTGACCTCGGCAGAGGTATTGGCATACACAACCACAGTGCGATCGGAGTGCTGATCACAGAAAGCCGAGAAATCATCGGCCGGACAGCCGATATCTAGAGAACAGGTAGCCTCAAGGGTAGGCATTATGACCTGCTTATCGGGGGTGAGAATCTTGGCAGTCTCGCCCATAAATTTTACCCCAGCAACGACTAGCGTATCCGCTGGGTGATTATTGCCAAAACGCGCCATCTCGAGGGAATCTGAAACAATACCACCTGTCTCCTCAGCCAGCGCCTGAATCAGCGGATCAGTGTAATAATGCGCCACTATTACCGCATTTTTGTCTCGCAGCAACTGTTTGATTTGTTGCCGAATGGTCTCCTGATCAGCAGATGATACCTCAACGCTGTTGGGCACTTGATTGAGGTAGCGCTGTACTATTGACCTGGGATCCTCGGACACAACAGCGCTGATATCGGCCTCTACAACTATATCAGAGGGCGCTGAGGCGCGATTATTGCCGGTATTAACTGTCATCAGAATCCTAGACTGTCGTCAGCCAGTAGACCACAGCCACCACAATAATTGTAACCACGGCCACAGCCGCTATAGCATCGGCGATAGAGTCGCCCCTATCCTGGTCGTTTGAATCAGTCATCGAAATATACCCTTAAAAAAGTCTGTAATTTGAGATTTTTGGCGCCCTAATCGGCGGCCACCCAATCTGAAGGCGCGCATTTTATCAAGCATTTAGTCAACTGTCTCTCTCGCTCCGAGCATTAACATCATCTGTCTCACTCTCCACCCATAGATGCTAGCTTTTGCTATGTAAGATAGACCAGAGACATTCAAAATAAATAGTAATTTAAATGAACTGAGGGAATCTGTATGATAGCGGCCAATTTTTAGAGCAGCTGTCATACCACACCATGTATAGATACGACCACCTTGACCAGAAGATAGTTGATGAGCGAGTTTCACAATTTCGCGATCAAACTCAGCGCTACCTGGCTGGAGAGATCACCGAGGAGCAATTTCTGCCCCTGCGACTGCAAAACGGCCTCTATGTTCAACGACTGGCACCGATGCTCAGAATAGCGGTCCCCTACGGCATGCTATCCAGCGCCCAACTGCGCAAATTAGCGGAGATTTCACGGGTTTATGACAAAGGTTATGTGCACTTCACCACCCGCCAGAATATCCAATTAAACTGGCCTCAGCTAGAGCAGGTACCGGATATCCTAGCGGAGCTGGCCAGTGTTGAAATGCACGCTATTCAGACCAGTGGAAACTGCATTCGCAATACCACCAGCGATCAGTTTGCCGGCGTGACCGCCGACGAAATCGAAGATCCTCGTCCCTGGTGTGAAATTATTCGCCAATGGTCGACACTGCACCCCGAGTTTGCATTCTTGCCGCGTAAATTCAAAATAGCGGTATGTGGGTCGGAACAGGATCGCGCCGCCTTTATGTTCCATGATATCGGCCTGCAGCTAGTTAAAAACAGCGATGGGGAACTGGGCTTTCATGTGTATGTCGGCGGCGGCTTGGGCAGAACGCCCGTGATTGGCTCCTCTATTAGGGAGTTTCTCCCCGCCCAACACTTGCTGACCTATTTGGATGCGATTTTGCGCATCTACAATCGCTACGGAAACCGCGACAACAAATACAAAGCGCGAATCAAGATCCTCGTGCGGGCATGGACTGCAGAGGTATTCGCCCAGCGGGTCGAAGCGGAATGGGAACATCTTAAACAGGGCCCTAGCACCCTGACTGACAATGAAATAAATCGCGTTAAAGGCTTTTTCACCGCCCCCAATTATCAGTCCGTGGACGATCAACAGCTTACGCGACAAGTCGATGCGCTAGCTGCAGATAACCCAGCCTTCTCACGATGGCTCGAACGCAATACCAGAGCCCAGCGTCAAGCCGGCTATGTGTCGGTAACCCTCTCCCTTAAACCGGCGGGTGTAGCGCCGGGCGATGTCACAGACCGACAGCTGGAGATCATTGCCGATCTCGCCGATCGCTATTCCTTCGGCGAGGTGCGCTCTACCCACAATCAAAATATCGTACTTACTGATGTAATCAAATCAGATCTATTTGAACTCTGGCAACAGAGCAAAGCGGCGGGCCTGGCAACACCTAGTATTGGCACCATCAATGATATGATCTGCTGTCCCGGTGGTGATTACTGCTCCCTGGCCAATGCCAAATCAATTCCAGTGGCCGAAGCCATTCAGCGCAAGTTCTCAGATCTTGACTATGTCTATGACCTCGGTGATCTAGAGCTGAATATCTCCGGCTGCATGAATGCCTGCGGGCATCACCATGTGGGCCAAATTGGCATCTTGGGCGTGGATAAGAAGGGACAGGAGTGGTATCAAATTCAGCTGGGCGGCAATGCCGGCAAAGACGCCTCTCTGGCCAAGGTTCTCGGCCCCTCTCTCTCCCGTGAGGCAGTTACCGACGGCATTGAAAAAGTTCTCGATGTCTATGTGGAAAACCGTCTGGACGAGGAGAGTTTTCTCAGCACCTACCGGCGTATAGGTATAGACAAATTTAAGGAGCGAGTCTATGGCCCAACTTCTTAAAGACGGCGGCGTTGTTGCGGATAGCTGGCAAACTGTCGACGGTGATCTAGTGTCACTGCCAACCTCCGGCGATTTATTGCTGACCCTTACCCAGTGGCATCAGCTCGCTGCACAGCTGCCCCAGCACAGCGGCAATATCGGCATCTTACTCGATACTGATACTGAACTAGAGGACATTCCCAGCCAGTGCCTAGAGCTGCCTCTGATCGCCATTGCCTTCACCAAGTTTGCCGATGGTCGCGGCTTCTCTCTGGCGCGCCTGTTGCGGGAGCGATACAACTATCGAGGTGAACTGAGAGCCACTGGGGATATTCTCCGCGATCAACTCTATTTGCTCAAAGGGTGCGGCTTTAATAGCTTTCAATTAAGCGGTATCGACCTCGCCGAATCGGCGGCCTCATTGGAAGACTTCTCGGAGGCCTACCAGAGCAGTGTCGAACAACCAGCGCCCCTATTTAAGCGGCGCTAACATTTCGCACCTAAGTTAGCCAAAAACGCCTATATTTCGCAATTACCCCTAGGAGGATTAATTTCCAATTAATCCTCTCCAACATGATTTTTTACTAGCAATAATCCACTGTTTTAGCTACTTTAGGGTGAGCTGAGCTAGTTTGAGCCAACAGTCAGCTAGACAATTTTTCAGGATCGACCAACTAAACACTGCCTCAACCTTTTGATCGGAAGCGCCATCAGCTATCAGCGTAAGGTTTATTTTATGGAACAGCCTATATTTCAAATATTCTTTCTGGTGTTTAGCGGCGGTGCCCTGCTCGCCTCCATTGCCTTATTTGGTCGTCAGCCCCTTCTGGTTGCCTATATAGCGCTGGGCGCCCTAATAGGCCCTCATGGACTTGGCTGGGTTACCGATGTGCAGCTAATCTCGGATATCTCGACCATTGGCATCGCCTTTCTGCTGTTTCTGTTGGGCTTAGATATGCAGCCTCAGGCACTGTTGCGTGTACTGCGAGAGGTTACACATATCAGCCTTTTCAGTTCACTACTATTTGGATTACTGGGCCTGCTGGTTGCCTATTTGTTTAATTACTCGCCCATTGAATGCCTGATTATAGGGGCATCGATGATGTTCTCCAGCACCATAATTGGCATCAAATTGCTACCCACCACTGCACTGCATCACAAGCACTCGGGCGAACTGATGGTGGGCATGCTACTGATGCAGGATTTCTTGGCGATTTTTGTATTGTTGGTACTACTATCGGTGGGCAAAACCGGCGGCAGTGCTATCGACTTCGGTATTAGCTTGATAGCCCTACCCCTGCTGTTCGGCGGCGCCATACTGCTGGTGCGCTATCTACTGCAGCCGCTGTTTACCCGCTTTGACCGGATGGGTGAGTATGTGTTCCTGCTGGCTATCGGCTGGTGTATGGGTGTGGCAGAAGTGGCAGAAATCGTGGGTCTATCAAGAGAAGTAGGGGCATTTATTGCCGGCATCTCCCTGGCCACCAGCCCTATAGCCCAATATATTGCCCTCAACTTAAAACCGTTGCGGGACTTTTTCCTAATCCTATTCTTTTTCTCCCTCGGCGGCGGCTTCGATTTATCCTTGCTACCCGAAGTGGCGCTACCAGCCGCAGTACTGGCCATCGCTATGCTAGCTATCAAACCGGTCACCTACCGCTATCTGTTGCGCTCACACAGCGAGCGCAATGACCTGTCGTGGGATATTGGCTTCCGACTGGGACAGAACAGCGAATTTTCACTGTTAATTGCCTATATGGCATTTAATCTGCAGCTGATTGGCAACAATGCCTCCCACTTGATTCAGGCGGCGGCGATTATTACCTTTTTAATCTCCAGCTATATCGTGGTATTTAACTTCCCCAACCCGATTGCCGTCAGTGATAAATTGCGCAGGGACTAGAAGTGTCTGTTTGTGTTATTGGTAAAGCGATTCCACCACTTTACCAATAGACGATCGGCGCTCTGCTCTGCAGCCATGCCCAGACGCTGATGCAACTTGGGTTTAATTTTGTAACTGACCTCGAAGACATCGGCATCTTCGACGCGCTGCATTAGATATTCATCGCTGGTCTTTAACTCATCGACCAAGGCTAAATCTACTGCCTTAGTACCGTACCAGACTTCACCCGTGGCAATTTTAGTCATATCTACCTGAGGGCGACGCTCGGCGACATAGTCTTTAAACAGACTGTGGGTTTCCTCCAAGTCTTCAACAAATTTCTGGCGGCCCTTGTCAGTATTCTCGCCAAACAACGTCAGGGTGCGTTTGTGCTCACCAGCGGTGAGAACTTCGTACTCTACATCGTGTTTTTTCAGTAGTTTATTAAAATTGGGCATCTGTGCTACCACGCCAATTGAACCGACAATGGCAAAAGGTGCGGCAAGAATTTTATCGGCAACACAGGCCATCATATAGCCACCACTGGCAGCTACCTTATCGACACAGACAGTTAGGCTGATATCGCGCTGTCGCAGGCGGTCCAATTGACTGCTAGCCAATCCATAGGCATGCACCATGCCGCCGGCACTCTCTAGTTTAACCACCACCTCATCTTCAGCACTGGCCTGAGTGAGGATTGCAGTGATCTCTTCGCGCAAGTTGGTCACACCAGAGGCGCTGATATTGCCATCGAACTTAATCACAAATAACCTGTGGGAGGTATGGTTTTGATCGGCTTCTGCTTTGGCTAGCGATTTTTTCTGCGCCTTGGCCTGTTGCTTTTTGTCCTTGCGGATCCTCTTGGCAGCAGCTTTTTGCTCGGACTCGTCTAACATCGCCAGATTCATAGCCTCACTCATGTCTTCATACTGCTGATTGAGCTTTACAATCTCCAGCTGCCCCTTTTCAGAGGATTGACGCATCTTTTCACTAGTATTACTTATTAGGCTGATAAGCACACCTAAGGCAATCAATACGGTGACTGTCTTGGCTAGAAACAAGCCGTAATCTGCAAGAAATTCCACAGTTTTCTCCTCTTAATAACTGAGCATGGATTATAGATAAATTTAATAGCAGGACAATGCCAAGCCGCTTATTCAGCAACTTCGCTTACAAATTTGCGTATCAGCTCGCCTGCTATAACATTGGCAGGAGGAATAAATTCAGGCAATTGCTGGTAGTGCCACCAATGCGCCTCACTGATCTCGACACCATCCACTTCAATCTCTGTGGTTTTGGCGCGGGCAATAAATCCCATCATTAACTGGCTGGGAAAGGGCCAGGGCTGACTGCTGATATAGCGAACCGAGTCTATCTCAAGGCCCACCTCCTCGTATACCTCACGGCATACCGCTTGCTCAGCCGTCTCACCAATCTCAATAAAGCCAGCAATTGCACTGTAGCGCCCGGGTGGCCAATGGGCCTGTCTGGCCAGCAGACATTTATCCCCATGGGTGACCACCACGATAATACAGGGTGAAATACGCGGATAGTCATCTCTATTACAGGATTCACAACGCATTGCATATTCACTGGCATGTCTGATCATGGGTTTTCCACAACTGCCACAAAACCTATGGGTTTTATACCAATTTAAAAGCTGAGTCGCCCTGCTTACCAGACCCAGCACTTCTGTCGAAGCCGTGAACAGTAAACTGCGCAGATCCTCTAACTGATACCCTTTAGGCACTGTAACCTGAGGATCCAAATCCCAGACCTCAATCGCGTGGCCCTGCCATTCGCCCACAGTTAACTGGTGTTGACAAAGTACCCGCAGGTGATCAGCGCGATCCTCGGCAAGCAGGAATTTATAAGGGTGATCTGCTTCCGAAAGAGGCATCAGAACAACGTCATCTATTAGGGCTATAATGTATTTCAAATTGCCTTGGGCTGGTTGAATATTGATAAAAGGCTCCATCAAATCGCCGGAATTAAGGGGCCCATCATCAGATCGGGTCCTATTTTTGTTGAGATATGTATAGCTTAACCTGTAGAATTTTACCTATATATCTCAGCAGCTGTGGGCCGCAGCAAGCTTAACATGAATAACCCGACGCCTGTGGCACGAGATTGATAACAACATTGCAAAATCGGATAACCTAATTCAAATAGAGGACTCATTTATGACGCCCACCCTATCCCAGGCATTTAGAACGAATTTTTTAGGGGACTCACCCGGTTGGTATGAAAATTCCATTGTCGCCTTCTTAGTCATTAACCCCTTTCTGCTCTACCTTCTGGGTCCGTTTGTTATGGGGTGGATACTGATTGCTCAATTTATCTTCACTTTGGCAATGGCGCTCAAGTGCTATCCGCTCCAGCCGGGTGGACTGCTAGCTCTCGAAGCTATTGTACTCGGCATGGCCAGTCCCGAAGATGTCTACAATGAGACGGTTGCCAACTTCCAAGTGATTATGTTGCTGATGTTTATGGTTGCCGGCATTTATTTTATGCGCGATATGCTGCTGTATACCTTTACCAAGATACTGCTTGGGGTTAGATCAAAGACTACGCTGTCGCTGTTATTCTGTTTTGCCGGTGCGGTGCTGTCAGCTTTCTTGGATGCACTGACGGTTACCGCAGTACTGATAACAGTCTCAGTGGGCTTTTACTCGGTCTACCATAAGGTTGCATCGGGCAAAGCCATGACCGATGACCAGCACAATCACAACGATGACAGCCAATTGCAATCCCTTGAAATGGAAAATCTGGAACAATTCCGGGCATTTTTGCGCAGTCTGATTATGCACGGTGCTGTGGGTACAGCGCTGGGGGGAGTCACCACGCTAGTGGGTGAACCGCAAAATCTGCTTATTGCTGAAAAGGCCGGCTGGGAATTTATCGAGTTCTTTTTGCGTATGGCGCCAGTCACTATACCGGTGTTTTTCTGCGGTTTGATTTGCTGCTTTGTACTGGAGAAAACCAAAATATTGGGCTATGGCGCTCAGATTCCAGAGGAAGTCCTGCAAATACTTAAACAATCCAGCGACCATACCGAGTCCAATCGCACCGTATCGCAGAAGGCATCTCTGATAACACAGGTTATTATTGCCATTATTCTGGTTATAGCCCTGGCCCTTCATCTGGCTCCTGTAGGCCTTATTGGACTGATGATTATTGTGTTGCTAACCGCCTTTAACGGTGTGACCGAGGAGCACCAAATTGGCAAAGCCTTTGAAGAAGCCCTGCCCTTCACCGCTCTGCTGGTTGTGTTCTTTGCCATTGTCGCGGTAATCCATGAGCAACATCTGTTCTCACCTGTTATCGAGTGGGTACTCGCTATGGAGCCGTCCTCACAGCCCGGTATTTTCTTCTTGGCCAATGGCATCCTGTCTGCCATCAGTGATAATGTGTTTGTGGCAACGGTCTATATCAACGAAGTTCGAGCGGCACTGGATGCTGGAATAATTGACCGCGATCACTTCGACAAGCTAGTGATTGCCATCAACACTGGGACAAACCTACCCAGTGTGGCCACACCCAATGGTCAGGCGGCATTTTTGTTCCTGCTGACCTCAGCCTTGGCACCACTGATCCGACTGTCCTATATGCGTATGGTAATTATGGCGCTGCCCTATACCATCGTGCTGACTACGGTTGGACTGCTAGGCGTTCTCTACAATATTTAGATCGCAACTAACCAAAAAAAGGCCGGATATTCCGGCCTTTTTTTATCATTATCTAGCAGTTATTAATTGGGCACAGTAACCTTCTCTAGTGCTGTGCGAATGGCCCCGGGGATGGCCACAGATTGGTTGGTTTGGCGGTCGACAAATACATGGGTAAAAGTACCGAAGGCTGCAGCTAAATCTTCTCCCTGCTTAAAAACCCCCATTGCGTACTCCACTGAGCTGTTGCCTAGTCGGTTAACCCTAAATCCAACCTCGACCACCTCAGGAAAAGCAATAGATGCGCTGTATTGACAGTTGGAAGCTACTACTAGACCAATGACTGGCGCATTGTGAATATCCAGACCGGCCTTTTCTATCAAGAACTTGTTAGCCACAGAGTCAAAGAAACTGTAGTAAACCACATTATTGACATGACCATAGATATCATTGTCCATCCAACGTGTTGAAATTGACGAGAAATAGTAAAATTCCGCCCTGCTGGACTGCTTGTCTCTGTTGCTCATAAATGGGCCTCTAGTAAGCCTGTCGGTAAATTTTTAGCGCGTCCTCAAGGGATACTGTTCGCGGATTATTTACTAGCAAGCGCTGTTGTTGCATGGCCTGCTCTGCCAACATCGGCAAGTCATCCTCGGGAATATTCATAGCCGATAGAGATGTCTGCAACCCCAAGTCTGCAGCCAACGTCAAAAAATGCTCCGCTAGCATACCAGCTGTCTCTTGATTGTCAGTCGGAAGCGCTTGTCCGGGTAGAATAAACGGTGCTAGCTGCGCATAAAGATCAGCGCATTCTGGGCTATTGAAACGTAACACATGGGGCAGAACCAGGGAGTTACTCAAACCATGCGAGATATGATAGTTTCCACCCAATGGATAGGCCAGTGCATGCACCGCTGCCACGGGTGCATTGGCAAAGGCCTGACCAGCCATCATCGCACCCAACAACATAGCACTGCGGGCCTGTATATTGTCACCCTCTAGGACTGCAGTGGAAATATTGGCGCTGAGTAGACTCAATGCCTCCCGCGCCAGCATATCTGAGAGGGGATTTTTTTGATGTTTTGACGTGAAAGCTTCAATCGCATGCACCATGGCATCAATACCCGTGGCCGCGGTGACATGAGGGGGCAGGCCCAGAGTTAATTTGGCATCTAAAATCACTTTATCTGCCAACAGTGTTCGACTGACGATGCCCGCCTTGGTGGTTTCTCCCGTGGTTATAATGGAAACCATGGTCACTTCTGAGCCAGTTCCGGCGGTAGTGGGAACCTGAATTAGAGGCAAGCGACCACCTCGAATTTGTTCAACACCATAGATGTGTTCCAACTGTTGGTCACCTTTAAGCAGTACTGCTAAAAGCTTAGCAACATCCATTGAGCTGCCGCCGCCAAACCCAACAACACCGTCACATCCTGCATCGCGAGCCATATCTACTGCGGCAATAACCACTGCTTCAGGGGGATCGGCAACCACCTGGTCATACAGAGTTACCCCTATGCCCATGCTATCCAAGTTGGCGAGGGCTTCATCCAATAGCCCACTGCTGACAATGATCGGATCTGTTACCAATAAAAGCTTTGTAATGCCCATCTCGCTGGCAAATTCACCAAGCTTAGCGGAAGAACCAATGCCCACAGAAATATCAGAAACTGCGTTGAAAGATAATATTTGACTCATAATTTGATAGTAAAGTATCTAATTTAACCAATTGATTTTAAATTTTAATTCTCTGATCAATGTACGACTAAACAGCCGGCTAAATAAGAATTTAAGTTCGCTTTTTATTAAACCGCAGATTTTAACCCGATTAAAATCCAATGAAAATCATACAATCAAATTTTTTAATAGAATTCTTACCTGCTATCCATTCAAAAGACTTGTCAGTTACTATAAAGTCCCGAGCCATAAAACCTAAACTATAAAAAAGAGAGAATACACATGATCACTCTAGTAATTCTGGCACTTGCCTTAGCCTTAGTACAAATCTCACTACTGCCCCTAGCCCTCAACATGTCCAATTTGGCCTATTTGGTATCAAACAGAGATGAAGAGCCCAACTACAGTCTTATCACCCAAAGGGTCAAGCGTGCCGCCAACAATCTGCAGGAGAGTCTGCCGGCTTTTCTAGCCTTGGCTCTACTGGCGATTTATCAACAGGTAGATCTCAGCACCTTGGCAATGACTTGGCTGGCATTGCGCGTGATCTATCTGCTCTGCTATGTTTCTGGTTTGGGGCAATTGAGAAGCGGTATATGGATAGCATCCGTTGTATGTCTAGTCATGATGGCAGTGGCATTGATTTAATCCGATAACAATCGCTAACGGAGGGGGCTTTATCGTCCCCCCTGCTCTTTTATCAGACATTAAAAACTGTCAAAGTCTGAGCAAACCTGTTGAGCCATTAATCCGTACCTGTTAGTAGTTACCAATCAATATTAACCACTTTCTATGCCCATCCCTCTACCAAAGCTACAGCAGTACTTCTATATTGATAAGCTGATCTACCACTCGGTAGACCTAAGCCTCTATATGGTTTCAGCAATCATTGATGGCAAAGAACAGTATATTACTGAGAACTCTGGTGATTATTTAAGGGCACCCAACCTGATTGAACTTCAGAAGCAGCTGCAGGGAATTAAAGCCAAAAAGACTGTACTCAGACACTCTAGCCCCTACGATGAAATGATTGGCGGACCTGACAAGCCCAACTCCAATACACTGGAAGTGCCTCTGGCTGATAATCAGTTATACTAAGTTTGGCTAATTAAAGCCAATGCACAATCCCAACCAGATGGTAGTATCCAAGATTGAAATACTAAGGATTGATCGATTCTTTGACGCCGTATAACAGAGCGGCTAGATTGAAATCCGTTTGCGCTGCCATCGATATACCTTCAGGTAGCGTGGCGGTAAAATTAGTACTAGCCAGATCACCGACATTTACTTGCATGCGCCTCTGATCAGAAAGGTTCAACGCCGGAGTGTAAATGCTATTGCGCACCACAATCATGTTGTTGTCGTAATCTATTACAATATATTGGCCATCAAATCCCTTGGTCGCATAAAGTTTATTGGCTGGCGGATAGACTACATTATTACCTAAAGACTGGGGAAAGACCGTCCAAAACTTAAGACCGTAACTAAAGTGACCTCCGTTCTCTGTTACCACTGAGTCAGTGATAATATTTTTGATTTTTTCAATATAGCTTTCCGGTATGATTTGCTGCCCATCCCAAACACCATTATTGAGTAAAAGCTGACCAAATTTGGCAAAATCTCTCGGTGTAGCATCGATACAACAGTAGGCTAGATAGTTGCCATTGACTTGAGCTGACTCATCAAAATCGCGCCACCATTGCGCCTGCATGCCTATTTTCGAAAACAGATTGATATCGGCATAAGTCTGTAGGTCCTGACCCGTAGCACGATACAGGATCTCGCCCAAAACCATGGTGTCACAGTTGGAATAAACCAGATGTCCCGATTGATAAATTCTTTCATGCCAAGGCTGAAACACACCAGTCTCAGCAAGCGGTCGATTAATACAGGCATCCATCTGATTGTCTGATAATACCAAATTCCCCCCACTACCACTGCTGGCGTTCGAACAAGTACCAAGCTGGCCAGCCGTTGGATCATAACAAATCAGCACTAAGCCTGAACGCATATCCAACAGGTTGCGAATGGTGATTTGATTGCGTGCATCATCAGCCCACTCCTGTATAAAAACGGAAGCTCTTTGCTGTAGAGACTCAATATGACCCTGCTCCATAGCAATGCCCACTAAAACACTGGTAAAAGATTTACCGGTTGACCAGGAAGTGGCAAGACTAAAACGATCACGGTCACCATAGAATTGATCTATTAGCTGAGTGTCTGGGCCATAATGTGACTCCAACGCTGCTCTCTCACCTGATCGTATTCCACGGTAGCGTTCATAGACCAGTCTTCCATCTTTAATAACCAGTGCGGCCTGGGTGTAGGTTCCGTCTGCAAAGGCCTCATCAAATGCAGCGGAGAGCTTAGCTGAACTCATCCCTACAGACTCTGGACTTACCTTGGTCCAGACATCAGGATTTGCAGGCGGATCTAAAGGTTCACCTGGCGATTCAGACCCACCACCACAGGCGGTGAGCAGTAATACAAGTAACAACTGAAAAGGATAATGGAAACATTTCATGGCAAGACGCTTAAAATTATATGTTAGTTGTTATTTCAAATAGAGCACTTTTAGAGGATACCACAAAACAACGCTATGGAATCAATGGAGATGACCACCCATGCAGCATCAAAACTGCAAAGGAAAGGTTTAGGAAATTTATAAAAGGGCTCCATCAATCGCCCTCCCCACAGCATTATGCAGTTCCTATGAATCCCCCATTGCTTGAAGAATCTCCAATAGCAAATTCAGCACATCTAGATAAAGATTTATGGCTACATTAGCCAATAAAAAAAACCCCTTTCGGGGGTTTGTTATTTTGGCGGAGAGAGAGGGATTACTCAGGCTTCGCCTTCGCCCTTCGGGTCGCCGTCGCATAGCTCCGGCGCTGTCTCGCGC
>JBMZBJ010000007.1:0-102149 GCA_049612225.1 Porticoccaceae bacterium
TGGACGGTTGCGGGTGGCGGCTCTCCAGCGTTTCAATGATTTCTGTGCTATCGGCAAGCCACTCACCATCACGACTCTTTATAACTGGCACGACCGCTGCGCCAACCTTCTTCGGGAAACGGTAGAAAAGATCACAAAGTGTGGGTGCTTTTTCCTTATAATCGAGACCTTTATAATTAAGGTAGCCACGCACTTTACCGACAAAAAGTGAAACCTGAACACCATACAATTGGTACTGACTTTTCATTTTAATCATGCTCCAAACTAAGAGGGTTATTGATCGCGGATCAATGGGATCGTAGTCATTGATTCCTCACGCTAAGAATGATCTGGAATCTGCATGAAGGCCTGGGTATTCCGGCCGAATCTCTGATCAAGCCTCCACAAGCACACGTATAAAAGTGATAGCTTGCATGGCATTGCCGATCAAATGACTCTGACCCCATTGATTTGACCCCATTGATTCTAACGGCGCTCGAGTCATTTCTTCAAGCAAAGAGCTATTCGATCTTTACCATGCCTATATTAATAACACCCATACCGGCGAGAAAATGATTTATCAATGGGGTCAGAGTCATTTGATATCGATAAAATCCAACCACTACGCTTTTATCAATGGGGTCAGAGTCATTTGATATCGATAAAATCCAACCACTACGCTTTTACTTTTCTGATTCACGCCCTGAACCAAATGGTCCATAGATGACCCATTTGAACTGATTTTATAGTCATTCCTAAGATAATTTATACTCGCGTTCTTATAACCGCCTTACAACTCCAGACACACCAACCTAAGGTACTTGCCTACGCAGATTATTATTTCCAATCCTTATAAAAATAGCTAGTATATAAATTCAATATCGCATAGTTGCGAGGGCTCCATGTACGACAACAGAGACTATGACGAATTATGCATACCTATTTACAAATGCTCTAGCCATGACTGGATAAGGGCCGTAGTGGATTGCTGTGAGGCGCAAGGTTATGAGATAAGTCGCGATAGGTCTAACTTGCGTGTCTGGAAGAGTGATAAGCGGACTAGGATCACGGATGCCATTGAGTATGTCGAAGCTATACGGCTAGCACCTGAGGACCTTGATGTTGTCAAAGGAGAGCAGTTCATAGGTCTGACACCCGTAAGGCTTTACTTTGAAAATGGTAGCGGGACGCCAAGTTCTGAACGTGAGAACCTATTACTAAGGTCACTAAGAAGACCAAAGACAAATTCATCTAGTATCATTGATGGTATCATTGGCCTTGGAAATATGCTTGCTCAGAGTGGTAAATTCGACCACCTCAGAGGAGAGGGGCTCAATGACGAACCGAGTCTTATTTCGCTCACATCAGCTCGGGGTGCTAGCTCTACTTTCCCTCTCGCCGCAGATATGTGGAGCCCTGCGTTAAAAAATGGCTGGCGGCTTGTTTTGCCCAGTGTAAATATCCACTTTGTTGCCGACGGAGCGCATCCGGCTACCTCCCCCACCTTTACTAATTATCAGGCCAAGTTAGCCGAGCGGTGGGCAAAAGCCACAAAAAATGGCAGCAGCCTAAATATTAAGGCTTGGGGGCTAGAGTCTTTCCTGGAGCGCGCGCGTTCAGTTGGCGCAAAGCCCGAGATACTTTCCGGCAATGACGTGGTTGTGATAGCGGTGACCGGTGCTAGAGGTGACCCGCTACCTCCGATGCAGGCAGAGCTGATGGCAATACTGGATGGCTGGGGTCAGCAATATAGGATCGTCTCCCTTACCACTAAAAAGTCTGGCGACTACTGGCTCTCGAACCACGCCCTCTCAATTTTAAACGCGGTGGGCGTTCCTTACTCGCTCAAGTTACCATTCCCTGAAGACTTTAGCGACGGTGCGTTCTTTGGCGTTGACATTGGGCATGATCGTGAAAAGCGACTAAGTAAAATTGTTGTCACGGTCATGAGCCCTGGCGGCAGGTTAATTGCGGCGGTCTCGAGATCGGGAATTATAGACGAGAGCATAAGCGGCGGGCTTATTAGACATCTCTTGCAGAGCGCACGTGATCGTGCAGAAGAGGTTCGTGGAAAAAAATTTAACAGGGCGATCGTCTTTAGGGATGGAAGACTACCAAATAACAATGTGCAGAGAACCCGTGAAACCGTTGACAACTATATCAACGCCATGGGCATACCCACCTCCTTGGTTGAGCTCAGAAAAAACCAGAATCCGCCCATCTTCAGAAATGGTGAACAGGCTATTGCCATCGGGGCATGCTTTAATCCGGGCATGCTGAACATTAGGTACGCCACCTTCTATGATAGCAAGGTTGGGATGGCTAATACCTTTAAGGTGGTCACCCCGGAAGGGGGAGATGCGCTTGGCTGGGGCGTGGATGCGTACGTGAAGATACTCTGTGGCCTTTGCTACACGCCGTCCCTCGGCTCGCAACCTCACCTACCAGGGCCTATTTATTGGGCGGACGGCTTCGGAATAACTTCATCAACAGATAACCGCTTTAGGGGGCATAATGTCCATATCAGCAAATGAAAAAATCCTAAGTTTAATGTTAAGTTTAAATCGCAGAGTCTTTTCTAATCATACTCCTCTGCGGCTAATACTCATTATGTTCTTCTATTTGCCTCTCTTTCTTGTGTTTCTAATATATATGGTCATGTTTTTCAGTGATGAGTTGGTAGACAAGGTCGTGGGAGAAACATATTTCTCCAACTATGAGGGTTTAGTAAAACTGAAAAATGTGACAGCACGCAACAAGACCAGGCCTAAATTCGTCAAGACTATTCGATTGCTCTTTGACTTTTTGAGAGTGCTTGGGAAATGGTTGAAACGGGCGCCAGTCATCTGCTTGGTGGTGGGTTTGATTCAGATGATGGAGTACGAGGCTACGCTTGATTCTGTTCGAGGTCTAGACTTTAAACTGATCGAAAGGTCGATTAAGGGCAGGGACCTAAAAGCTGAAGAGGATGTGGTGGCTATAAAGAGTACGATCAATGCGCTCACCACTCGCTCCGGTTGGGCGCTATTCCCTGTAGCCGTTCTTTCAGAAGGTGCTTGTTTTGAGAATGGTAGCACCAAGCGACTCTGTAATCTGTTTGTCTCCCAAGAGGACTTCGCCAAAGAGAAGGTAAAGAGCGACTTGGACCCTATTTATGGTCATGAGGCCATGAGAACCCCAGGTGGTCGCATCTTGATCTACTCTGAACTCCCTGAGGGTATGGGCATCCTATTGGGACAGGCGGGTGCCTACGAGGTATTGGGCAGGGCAGCGTTTCTGGATAAGTTACCGTACTATTTATTCACACGCGCAGGCCTCAAAAAAATGTACTCAAAGAGCCAATATATTTGGTGGGTCATTTCCATTGTAGTGTTTGTTTTTGTATTGGCCAAAGAGGTGGCCGTAAGAAGGAACCGCCAGCGCTGGCAGGAGGCCAGAATGGGTCTCCTTAAAAAGGATAAAGAGGCTAGGAGGGCCTTGGATGACCTCAATAAAGCTCGTGCCAAAGCTCAATTAATGAAGAATGAGTTAGAGGAGCAGAGAAACATTTCAGATGCACTTAATCGCGACTTTAGTGAAAAGCTTGAAAAGGCTCAAGCCCGAGTAACCGCAGCTGAGGAACTTTACTTTGAAGTTCTACAGACTTATGAGGAGCAAGTTACAGTCGCCAATAAAGAGGATGCCAAACTAACCTCCGAGCAAACAAAGCGCGCTCTAGAGGAGAGGACGGCCGAGTTAAATAAAATTAAAGGGCTATGGATGTATGATTATGGTTGGAATGATCGGCTTGAAATAGAGCGAGATATAACCGCGCAGGGTAACAGCCCGTTTATCAGATATGTCAGCTTTGTTGGGTTTGAGAGGTTTATTAAAAACCTGGCCCTTCAAAAACTTAATTATGGCTGGTCTAGGCTCAAGGCTCATGATGGCCCAGATATTATCGACCTTATTGATGAGCTCGCTGAGGCTAATATGATCTCCGTGAAAGATAAAAACTTTTTCCATGAGGTCAGAATGGCTCGGAATAATTGGTTGCATGAAGGAAAGCCACCAACTGAACAACTGCTTACGAGGCTGGTGAATAAACTGGAGAAATCGAACCCAGTTACTAGGCCGGTTTTATAGTTTTAAAAAAATCTCATAGTGTTTTTTTGCTGAACTTAAGAGCAGCGGTATCGGTGATAAGTAACAGAATGAAAAGCAGAGCGTATTTATGAAAAGTTTCTTTAGGAGAATCAAAAAGGCAGTGCTTGGCGAAAATTCGAGTGAGTTCTATTTTGATGCGTTTAAGGAAAAGCTAAAGCAATACAGCGACACAAGCAAGGCCAAAGATTGGCTCAATAAAAACACTGCCCGTATTAAGGCGTTATTTGAAGACCATAGACTAAGAGATTTCATTCTAGAGCCCTTTAAAGGCGTCTTTAACACGCCGCTAAAGGAAATGGATCACCATATCTATAGTCTTATAACGCAGGTTGCAATCATCAATGCGGTGTTGGCGGGATTACCTGGACGGATGGGGGTTGGTCTGTATGTAGTAATGGCACTGGAGGGGTGGATGGCATTCAGGATTGCCAGACATGTTGGTGTAGATATCAAAACAACATCCGATGTGTGGAAGTACTTTGGAGCACTGGCGGCCTCTGTCGGAGTTATTTTCTACTTGTTTCGCACACTACTCGGCTTTGGCTTCTCACTCTTCTCGATCGTCCCAGGCATCAACCCGCTTATTTTTGCAGAGTTCTTTGTGACGAATCTGGTGGGCATTCTTTTTTTGTTTGGTTTTAAGGAGGTCAAGGCTGAGGGATCATTCCAAATCCCGAAGAGGATGGTGTTGGAGGCAGTTACCTTATCGAAGGACCTGTTCACACATCAATATGGCATCCTCAAAAATGTTTTGTCCCCAGAAAATATTAAAGTTGTTGCCCAGAGACTAGCTGACTACCTTATGGGGGACCTTCCAGTCGACATGCGTCTTATCAACGGCGAAGGCTTTGCAACAGTGGCTATGGTATATCTTATGTCAGGGCAGTCTGAGAAGTTGGAGGGGCCCATAGGAGAGGCCTTCTTGGAGGCCATTCGACTTAGGTGGTCGGCGCAGTTAGGGCCTGACGCCTCACAGGAGGAAATCGCTACATTATTCCGTGGATATGAGCCCGATCAGATGGAGGGCGCAATAAACACCATCAAAGGAAAGATGTTCGAGATTATGGTTACGGATGCGGAAAACCAGGATGGAGACGAGTGGGTTGCGGCTATGCACTCAGATGAGAGCTATCCAGGCTCTGACATCATATTTAGTAATCAAGAGACTGGGGTGCAGTTGGAGGTCTCCCTCAAGGCCGCTAGCGTCGCTAATGCAAATATCATTGAGTCGGCGTTAGCCAAGTACCCGGATATGCCCATCATGACTACCGACGAATTAGCGCGTCTCTATGAGGGTGATCCTCGAATATTTGGAAGTGGAATTACTAATGAGGAGCTGTCAAACATCACAGAAGAGAACGTAGAAAAGCTTTTAGAAATAATGGTGCCTGTCAGTCAGCAAGAAGTAGTTGTTAGCGGTGTCACAGTAGGAACAGCCTCAGCGCTTTGGCCCTTTGTTATGGCCTACCTCAGGGGCAGGATATCCAGAGAAAGCTTGAACATGGTCTTTAGACATGTTTTGGGTGAGGCAGGTGTTTCGCTCGCCTCGAGGCTGACATACGCAACGATATTCGGTCCAGTCTTTGCTTGGTATCTTCTTGCGCGCGGTGTGAAAGGTTTAGTAGTAATGGCTGAGCCCTCTAGCACAGTTCTAATAGAATACTATAGACGATAAGTGGTGGACTTCCCGTGTATCAATGAAACAGTAAACTGGAATATACTCAGCGCTTTAGCCACAAAGAGCAAGCTATGCCAAGCCGCTTAGGTTCCCCAAACAAGAACAAAAGATTTCTGCTCAATAGGCTCCAAGATATATATGGAGACGACTACAGGATGGCTGAGAACGCAGAAATTCTGCACAAGATTGCCGCAGAGACTAAATGCGTCAGCAACCTAAAGGCCTCAATTGACACCTAGGACAAGGTAGCCCATTACACAGAGCCTATGCTATACGCGGTCGATATTGGGCTGAACAGTATCAATTCCAGTGCCCCAATGAGGATAATGCATACGGTGGTATAAGGTCCCTATACTGCAGTGCCTAAAATTGCTTGTTTTTCCACTCTGTGCCGTCATACAAGTTGACTTGATTATTCTTACTCGGGAAGGGATTAACCATTATTCGCTTTTCAGTCGCTAATCTCATGCATATACGCATGCGCTTTACCAGGTAGTACATAGGTAATGACATCTATACATTATCAAATTAATATTAGGCCTTCGGGCATGCAATCAAAAATGCCAGAGCAACCTTTAAAACAGGGGGGAAGTCATGTCTATAGAGGCAAGAATGTTAGCAGGATACCTTATTACCAAGGGCTTAGATAAACAATCCGCTAGGGCCGTTTCGGATCGTTGCGCAGAGCGGCCATGGAGATCATTTAGTAGCGATGTTGCGGAAAACCGTCCATTGATTGGTAAAAAAGAAGCAATGAAGTTAGCGGCAATAACGGCCTTGATGGTGAAGGGTATGGATGAATACCCGCTAGATCAAGTCAAGGGTCTCGTGGCTTGCCTGGCGATTGAAGCTGCTAGCCTTGAATCCGTGCTTCAAGATGATAATTATTTCGATTCGGAAAAAATTGACGATTTGCTCGATAGCCCAGATAAAATCTTTGCACTAGAGGAGCAGTTCCACCGATCAAAAAATAAAAAGGGTGGCATATTAGGGATGTTTAGTTAAATATTGATTTAACGTTAATGTAGAAAGCCAACCGCTCATCCTAAAATATTTGCCTGTGGATCAATAGGGTCAGGGATCAATAGGCTCGGAGTCATTGACCGTATGACTAAGTCAAAAACATAAACTTAGCCAAAAAAATCGCCCCTAAAAACCACGCACCCACCGTAATATCCGAACGCTTACCGGCACATAACTTAACGGCTACATAGGTGATAAATCCTAGAGCTATACCATTGGCGATGGAGAATGATAGGGGAATCATCACGATGGTTACCAGTGCCGGTAGCACCTCGCTCATATCTGACCAATCCAGCGCTTCCATGCCGCAGAGCATCAGTAAATTAATGACTCTGACCCCTTTGATTACCTTTGATTAAAAAAGCCCCCAATTAAGGGGGCTAGAAAGTGGTTTAATCGCGCCGCTTATGGGATCTGATTAAAATAAATATGTGAATATAACTGAACAAATACCAAGCCACTTACAAATAGAGTAACCAAAAGGTATTTTGAAAACAGCTTGATATTCTGAGTTAAAACCAAAGCCATGCCCATAGTTGCTAAATAAGCTGTAGCTGATAGTGCGAGGTTGGCATAGTATTCAGGGTTATGGGCTATCAGAGTCGGAAAAAATATAATGATTAAAATTTTTACAGCAAGGACAATAGCGAATGAAAACAATAGTATGGTACTCATACAATCCAAATAACACCTTCGCGGCTCACTCACCCACAGGGAAGTAAACAATAATAAAAAAATGAAGGTAATATAAGCCGACCAAAAATCCTCATAAAAGCCAGATGAAATTAACCATGACGTTAGGACTGTTATGATTGCCGGTGGTGCAAAAATTACAGCGAGCGCCATAATACACAGGCAAATAATGCGCTCTAATCTACTAGCATTTCCCAAACCTTTATCTGGCATCTTTTATACTCCTTTTTTATGTAACTGATACTCTGTAAACCCGATATTAGGGCTTCAGGTGGTTAGGTATCGTTTGATAATTTTTTTTGAATGACTCAATAAATGTTTCATATTTCCACTTATCGTAATAGCCATTTGGATTAACTGTAAATGGATTGACGTACTCACGCACTGGCGTATGTGATCCTGTGACCCCGTACAATCTCAAATAGTCTTTACCCGGACCTACAAAGTTGAAAGGTGTTGTGCCACACAAACAGTTATATCTTCCCCATTTAACCACTTCTTTATCAAACAAGCCCTCACGATAACCGCGACCAACACCACCTGTTTGGTTATTATAAACCTTGCAAATCAAAACACCGCCACATGAGTTGACCGGATTACTGACGTTTTCAGGTTCACTTAGAGTTTGATAGTTGCCAGATATAAAAAGATCATCAACGATCTCTATTACATTCTCAGTTTTAGGTCTCAAAAGGAACAGCATGAGCTCTCTCACTTGTATGAAAGTAAAATTCAGAATATGGGGAACTCAGGTCGTAATGGGGGTGAGTACTACACGCCCAGACCACTGATTAGAGCCATGGTTGATATCGTAGATCCAAATATAGGGGAAACTATTTATGATGGTGCAGCAGGCTCTGCTGGCTTCCTGTGCGAAGCTTACGACTATCTTCGGCAGAGGGATGGGTTGTCTAGTAGTGATCTTCAGACACTTCAAGAAAAAACCTTTTATGCAAAAGAAAAGAAACCTTTAGCTTACGTTATCGCTATCATGAATATGATTCTCCATGGCATTGAAGCTCCTAATGTTATTCGAACCAATACCCTAAGTGAAAATCTAGCTGATATTCAGCCAAACCAACGTCATGACATTATCTCTGCTAACCCACCCTTTGGTAGTGGGGAGCGAAAAGAGATACAACAAAACTTTCCTATTCAGTCTGGGGAAATGGCTTATCTCTTTATGCAGCATTTTATTAAGATGTTAAAACCTGGTGGCAGAGCTGCAATCGTTATTAAAAATACCTTCCTATCAAATGGGGATGCTGACTCTATAAGAAAAGAGCTCCTTGAAAGTTGTAATGTGCATACTATTCTCGACCTGCCTGCAAAAGTTTTTACTGCAGGAGTGCGTACTGTAGTTCTATTTTTTGAGAAGGGCTCTCCCACTGAGAAAATCTGGTTCTATCAGTTGGACGTTGGCCGAAACTTAGGTAAAACCAATCCTCTTAATGACAATGACCTCAAGGACTTTGTGAGTCAGCAGAAGACATTTGCCGATACAGAGCAGTCTTGGTCTATTGATGTGTCTGATATTGACCAAAGTACCTATGACCTATCCGTTAAGAACCCCAACAAGAATGATGAGGTAATCCTTAGAGAGCCATCAGAGATTATTGAAGAGATTATGGCTCTGGATAAAGAGAGTGAGGCTATCCTTGGTAATATTCGGGAGTTGTTATGATGGAGTGGCCGCTAGTTAAGTTGGGCGACATTTGTAGAATAGAGTTGGGTAAGACCCCATCTAGGGGTGATGTATCACTATGGGATAAGGAAAAGAAAGGCTCAAATATTTGGCTTTCGATAGCTGATTTACCATTAACTGAAAAACCAGTAATGCTAGATTCTAAGGAGTACATTTCAGATAAGGGTGCAGGGCTTTGCAAAGTTATTCCAGCTGGAACATTGATGGTAAGTTTTAAGCTTTCGCTTGGGCGTCTTGCATATGCAGGAACTGATTTGTTTTCTAACGAAGCGATAGCTTCTCTTTATACTGGAAAAGATATAGATATTGCTAAGGACTATCTATATTGGGCATTAACCAACTTCGATTGGGATAAGGCTGTGGGTGCTGATGTTAAGGTAAAAGGTAAAACTCTTAACAAGGCAAAGCTAATTTCTTGGAGTGTTGGTATTGAAACGCGCTTCGAGGGCTAAAACTATCATCTGGAATTACCCATAATCATTTGTATCCCACTATATACATATAATCATCCTTTTGTAAAACGATGTTAAATATGTATTGATATGATGAATAAAATATATTAGCCTATAAAATGTTTTACTTAGGGTGCTTTGTGGCACCATGTTTTTTTTTACCTGGGAGCTAAATAATGAATAAAATAAAATGCACCGCGGTTGGGCCAATGGGGTTATTTCTCTTGATTGGTACTGCTTATCCGCTTCTTTCGAACGCCCAACAGTCTCCAACTGGCGATGAGGCCCTTGGAGTAGAGGAAATTATAGTTACGGGACAAAAAAGGTCCGAGAATATCCAAGATATTCCCAAGCAAGTCGCCGTGGCCTCTAATTCAGATTTAAAATCCGCAGGGGTTGATCGATTGACTGATCTACAAAAGGTGTTTCCAACGATTACGATGCAGCAAAACGGGCCAGGCCTTTCACCGCGGCCACCTGGTATTCGGGGTATTGCCCCGTTTAGTTTTTCGGTCGGTGTTCAGTCGCAGACCGGTATTGTGGTCGACGATGTGCCTCAAGGAACATTCTCGACACTAGCTTTTGAGTTGGGAGATGTTGAGCGTGTGGAGGTGTTTGCGGGACCACAGACGACCCTCTCTGGCCGCAATGCTTCGGCGGGCCTGATCAATGTTGTTACGCGGGCTCCATCGTTTGAGCCGGCGCTTGATGTTGGCCTTGACTTTACGAATGACAATCAATCGCGAGTCACGGCCTTTGCGACTGGACCACTCTCTGACACAGTTGCCTATAGTCTATCACTTCTGCAAAACGATTGGGACGGCCCCTATCAAAACGGTTTCCTTGACAACGAACCCGTAGGCGGGTTTGATACAAATGTCGCACGCGGCAAACTACTGTGGGAGCCGAACGAAACCTTAAGTGCAACCTTGACTGGCTACTATGTGAGATCAGAGGGAACAACCGGTCCGGTCTTGGGCCAAGATGTGATTATTTCCGGTCCGGAGACCGGATTCTTTGGCCTTGATGCTGAGGCGAGGTCCTTAACAGAGCTTTACCCCGGGATAGATATAGACGAGGACAACCGTTCAATTTATAGCCCGGAGAACGGTGAGGCGGATACTCGTGATCAAGGAGTGTCGTTAAAGGTGGACTATAATGCAGGAAGCTTCGGCTCCCTCAGCTCAATTACTTCATATACCGAAAGCAGCCAGCCGCGCACTGACATTTTCATCGGCGCCCCGCGCGACAACTTGTTTTTTCCAGTTGATGATTTTGTGGCCACTGCAGACATACAGACAAATAACTTTACACAAGAGTTTCGGTTGACATCGGATAATTCGTCTAAATTCTCCTACCTAATTGGGGGAATCTACTCGCGGATTCATGTGCACCAAATTTATCTTCGTGAAGAACTCTTCCCGTTCGCTGCAACCCAGGATTTTGATAATGATAGTGCGGCGATTTTTGCGCGCGGTACCTATGACCTCACCCCGAACGGTGCGATCAATGTTGGCCTTCGATACCAGCACGACAAGCTGTCCTACCATTGGGATGTACTTACAGCTGGCGATACAGTATCCAACGGAGATGACTCCAACGGCTTTTGGGGTGGCGAGTTCGGCTATACCCATACTTTCGACGATGGCGTGAGCGTCTATGCAACTTATTCGCATGCTGAAACAGGCAATGCGTACAATTTGAACGACGTGGCGACTGCTTCGACAGGCGAGAGTTTGCCAGTCATCCCCAGCACCAAGGCCAAGAACTTTGAGGTGGGTGTGAAATCCCAGCTTCTTGATGACAAATTAATTCTGAACCTGGACATATTCAGAACCGAGTACGATAACTTCCAGATTCAAGATACACGTGTCACCGACAACAGTATCGTAACGGACCTGGCCGCAATCGGTGCCGTGAAAACTGAAGGTGTCGAACTGCAAGTAAGATATAACCCCACATCTCAGTTATCGCTGGGGCTGTCAAGTGCATATATTGATGCCAGGGTCACTGATTATCCTAATGCATCGTGCTATCCCGGCCAGACGGTGGAGCAAGGTTGCGTCGAAATATCGCCGGATACATTCCGCCAAGAAAATATTTCCGGTAATCAACTGCCTTTCAGTCCCGAATGGAGACTCACCGCCAACGCGGATTACTTTATGTCTCTGACCAATTTTGACTTCAAATTTGGCGGCTTCTATCGCTACCAGAGCGAGTCCACTGGGGACCTGTTTGGCAACCCCTATTCGGAGCAGGATGGCTATGGCACTCTCAATCTGTACGCTGGCCCGGTTTCTAAGGACGAACGCTGGTCTGCAGAATTCTTTGTAAACAATGTGTTTGACGAACGCTACTACTCTAACGTTGCGGTCAGCGAGATATTGGTTCCCTTCTCGGGTGATGATCCGGTGTTAGCCGCGATATATGACCGCAATACGCGTCGATACGCAGGTGTACGTATCAAATGGTCGTGGTAAAAATAGTATACAGTAGGCTGTGAACTAGGGCGCTGAAGAGTTGGAACTATGGATGACAATGTTCTGAAAGGTAAAATTGCGCTGGTGACAGGAAGCACCAGCGGAATTGGACTGGCCATCGCACGAGCATATTCAGAGGCTGGAGCAGATGTCTGGATTCACGGGCGAGACGAGGTGAGTGCAGCACTGGCAGCCGAATTTGATGGCAGGTTTATTACTTCAGATCTCTCCACAGATGATGAGATAGCGGGCTTGGTTTCAGTAATTCGCCAGACCAACAACCGGCTCGATATCTTGGTCAACAACGCCGGTGTCGAAATGCCAATGGCACTTAGCAATCTATCTTTGGAGAGTTTGGAGCATACTTGGGCTGTAAATGCCCGTGCCCCAGTTAGACTCGTTCAGCGTCTGCTCCCAATGCTCAAATCATCGGGCAGAGCATCTATTATCAACATTACATCCATTCATGCATCAACACCATATGCTGGCAATATTGCCTATTGTATGAGCAAAGCGGCGTTAGATATGGCGACCAAAGTAGCTGCCATCGAGCTCGCACCCCTTGGCGTACGGATTAACAATCTGGCGCCGGGGGCCATTGAAACCGAGATGAATCGCGCTGTTCTTGATGAGATCGGACGAGATAATTTTGCTGGTTGGATTCCTGCCGGCCGGGTCGGTACCGTAGATGACCTCTGCGGACCAGCCTTGTTTCTGGCATCTGATGAGGCAATTTATATCACTGGCGCAACGCTATGTGCCGATGGCGCCTATGGGCTAAATCTGTTGCGCTACCGCGGCGACGAGGTGGACTAATCCTGCCCTCGGTGCCTGTGCGATTCCTCTAAGACGTTTTCCAAGTCCTTGGTGTTATTGGACAAAAGGGTTTGCATTTCAAGGCGCGCGGCAACTGGGTCGTGGCGATGAATGGCCTCAGCGACCTTGCCATGTTGTTCGAGGTTTCGTATGAATCCATCGGGACTTTCAATCGAAATTTCAAAATTTACCCGTAACAAGGCTTTGATTGAATGCGCCATGCTTCCTAGTAGCGGGTTGTGTGAAGATTCGAGAAGGCGCTCGTGAAATCGGATATCGGCAGCTATTGCCAGGTCGCGGTCGTGGCGGTGTTTTTTCATGTCTTCGTAGGCCTCGAACAGGCGCAAGGTTTCGATGATCGACGCATTTTCCGCAGCAAGTGCGGCTGCCTCCGGCTCGATGATTCCGCGAAGTTGAGTAAGGTGGCCCAACAGTTCCTGACGCAGATCTGGGTTTCTAAGCATCCATGAAATCACATCAGGGTCGGTCATCGCCCATGTTTGTCGAGGCTGTACAATTGTGCCGGCTCGTCGTTCTGTGCGTAAAAATCCTTTGCCTACTAAGACTTTAATGGCTTCGCGTACCACGTTGCGCCCAACACTGTAGGTCTCTGACATTTCCTGCTCAATTGGTAGGGTGGTGCCTGGAGGGTAGACACCTCCAGCAATCTTGCCACCTATTTCACTTGCCAAAAAATTGACGCGACTCACTGCAATTCTCTCCCAAGTCTCTACTAGTACATCGTACCATAATTATGCACTGAAATGATCATATAAACCGTTTTTTTGTGATGAAGAGAGTTAATTTATGAACAATGCACTGGGAGGTGTTATGAATAATAATTCCTTTACATCATACCTATACTTGTTAATAATATGACCATAAAGTATGAGGAAATATCAATGCCCCAGTACATGAATCCTGAGTTTGGTATCAACGCTGGTATATCTTCAACTGTCACGGCACCAATTCGGCTCATTGGAGGAGAGGCTGGAAGCATACTGGGGGAGAGTCCACTCTGGCATGCAGGTGCGTTGTACTGGACAGATGTTAACGGAGGTTCCATTCACGGCTTGTTGGAAGACGGCGTGATCGTCACGCGAAGCTTTAATACTCCAGTGGTGGCTATAACAGCAACAAGTCATGATGATCTGCTTCTGGTGGTGCTGGGTGACAGGATAGGCCTGTGGGATCTGGTTTCAGATCGGTTCAGCACGCTGCAACATGCAGTGGTTGATTGGCCAAATCAACGGTTCAATGACGCCACTATCGATCCATCAGGGCGTCTGTGGGTGGGCAGGATGCGCAATAACATCGGGCCGGACGGGTCGCATGTTGACGCGACTGATCAGCAGGGTGACATCATCTGTGTGGACATGAAGGCCTCTATGCCAACAGGCATTGCCGCTCTTGGGTGTCCCAACGGTCTGGCATTCGCTCTGAATCAGGAGCAAATTTTCTGGGCTGATTCAGCAGCTAATTGTTTGATGACAGGGCGTGTCGATAGGCTAAGCACAGCAGTAACTAACGCAAAGGAGTTCGGTGATCGGTGTGATCGCGGCATACCAGACGGCAGCGCGGTAGATGCACAGGGCTATTTGTGGAACGCACGATTTGGTGGGGGTTGCGTAGTTCGTTTTGCGCCTGATGGATCTATAGACAGGGTCCTTAAACTGCCAGTGACGAACCCAACTTGTTGCTGCTTCGGTGATGCACAAAGCACCACCCTTTATGTCACTAGCGCCCGCCTTCTGGCCCCTGAGGACGAGGCATGCGCCGGTTTTGTATTAGCACTGGATGTAGGCATCACCGGTGCACCATTGAATGTATTTGAGCTGTGCCCAGCACAATGAGGAGAATAACCAGGATGAAAAAGCTTTGGAACGATGACCACGAACTGTTCAAACTAGCCCGCACGGAGTTATTTGTCGCGGTTGTGGGTGATGTGTTGGACGGTCTCGGGTTTCACCACCAGTTCCTTGCCCCTGGTCTGAAGCCTATCGACCCGGGAATGGTGGTCATCGGTCGAGCTATGCCCGTTCTCGAGGCAGATTTCTTTACTGAGCGACACACGGGCAATAATCCCTTGAGTGATCGTCCCTTTGGTCTGATGTTTGAAGCTTTAGACGATTTGCGTGAAAACGAAGTATATGTCTGTGCTGGATCATCACACAGATATGCTCTCTGGGGTGGGTTAATGTCTACGCGAGCACTACAGTGCGGCGCTGCGGGTGCGGTTGTTCACGGCTTCCATCGGGACACTAACGAAATTCTAAGTGCCGGGTTTCCCGTTGCGTCGTTCGGTTCATACGCTCAGGACCAGGGGCCGAGAGGTAAGGTTCTGGAGTGGCGAGTGCCCATCGAAATGGATGGAGTGACCGTTCGAAATGGCGACGTAGTATTCGGCGACCGCGATGGGGTTCTGATAATCCCGGCAGACTTGGTAGGAAGCGCTTTCGCTGGGGCAATAGAAAAGGTGCGGGGGGAAAAGCTGGTACAGAAGGCATTGCAGGAGGGAATGACGTCAGCGGAGGCATTTCAAACCTATGGAATCATGTAGGGAAACACTTGTGAACCGAATACTCAGAGTAGGAATGTGATGGATAAGAAACAAAGGCGTAGATCGCGTGCATGGTTCGAAGGAACTGACCGTAATAACTTCATACACAGAAGCTGGCTTAAGAATCAGGGGCACCCTGAGGATATGTTTGACGGCCGTCCCATTATAGGAATTTGTAACACCTGGTCCGAGCTGACACCTTGCAATGCGCACCTTCGACAACTGGCCGAACGCGTCAAATGTGGCATATACGAGGCTGGAGGATTTCCATTGGAATTTCCAGTGATGTCGTTAGGTGAATCGCTTATGCGCCCAACGACCATGCTCTTTAGAAATCTTGTCTCGATGGATGTTGAGGAAAGCATTCGTGCGAATCCGATCGACGGCGTTGTTCTGCTTGGCGGTTGTGATAAGACGACACCCGCATTATTAATGGGTGCTTCGAGCTGCGATCTTCCAGCAATAGTTGTCTCAGGGGGCCCCATGCTCAATGGCAAATTTCGTGGCCAAGATATCGGTTCTGGGACGAGTTTGTGGGAATTAAGTGAGGATGTTCGAGCAGGTAAAAGGCCACTTGAAGAAATGCTCGAGGCAGAATCGGGAATGAGTCGGTCATCGGGGAGCTGTATGACAATGGGTACCGCCTCTACCATGGCGACACTCGCAGAGGTTATGGGCATTGCTTTCCCTCAGAACGGGGCGATTCCCGCTGTTGATTCCCGTCGAATGGCCTTGGCACAGCTATCGGGACGGCGCATTGTTGAGCTGGTTGAGACGGATGTAAAAATCTCGAAAATTTTGAATAGGCAGGCTTTCGAAAATGCAATTGTTGCAAACGCGGCGCTGGGCGGATCAACCAATGCTATCGTGCATCTGATCGCAATCGCGGGTCGATTAGGCGTTCCGCTGGATCTGGAAGACTGGGGTCGTATTGGTGCCAATATTCCATGCATCGCAAATATTATGCCATCTGGTCAGTTCCTCATGGAGGACTTCTATTATGCTGGCGGCGTACCGGCCTTATTGCGTGAAATAGGAGAATTCATCAATAAGGACAGCCTAACCGTCAACGGTCAAACGTTGTGGGAAAATGTTAAGAATGCCCCGAATCACAATCCCAATGTGATCCGATCTCCAAATTCTCCTGTTACTCAAGCTGGGGGAGTGGCGTTGTTGCGCGGAAACCTGGCGGAGCGTGGCGCGGTTATTAAACCCTCGTCAGCCACACCGGCTCTTATGGAGCATCGTGGAAAGGCCATTGTATTTGAAACTCCCGAGATATTGCGTGCGAGAATTGATGACCCTGACCTGGATATCGACCCAAGCGACGTGCTCGTTCTCAAGAATGCGGGACCACTCGGTTATCCGGGTTTTCCCGAAGTGGGAAATATGCCTTTACCGCGACGAATCCTGGAGCAAGGTGTTACGGATATGGTGCGCATCTCCGATGGGCGCATGAGTGGAACGGCTTATGGTACCGTCGTGCTTCACGTCGCGCCTGAAGCAGCAGCGGGCGGCGTGCTAGCCTTGGTGAAAACTGGGGATATGATCGAATTGTCAGTGAGTTCCGGGCGTCTCCATCTCGATGTTGAAGAGGAGGAATTGGAACGGCGGCGTTTAGCGTTAAAGCCGTATAGTTCAAAGCTAGAACGCGGCTATGTCAGTCTTTATGTCGATCATGTTCTGCAGGCCGACCAAGGGGTTGATTTCGATTTCTTAGTTGGTGGCTCCGGTGCGGAACCGCCAGCTGATTCACATTGAATGATTGGGAAAAACAAGAGAATGAACCTGATAATTGGAGCGAGAGTATGGTCAAAATAATTTTAGTCACCTCGGCGGCGATACTATTATACACGACAGTAGTATTAGCCCAGGATGCGCAATCGTCTGATAGGCACAAACAACGCGCCTCCGAACTGGCCAATCAAATGACACTAGCTGAAAAGATCGGTTTGGTTACGGGTGTGCTTGGCATGCCTCCGGTGGGCCAAAACACCCTACCTCCCGACGGCGCCGCTGGTGGAGATGGCTTCGCCCCAGGTGTTTTGCGTCTGGGTGTTCCGCATGTAAATTTAATTGGTGCAACACTTGGAGTAACCGACCTGGGTATGCGTGCCAACGGTCCGGCTACTGCGCTACCATCGACATTGGCGGTGGCAGCAAGTTTTGATACCACCCTAGCGCGTGACTACGGCGCGGTAATCGGTGAGGAAACAAGGCGCAAGGGCTTCAATGTTTCGCTAGGCGGCGGTGTGAACCTGACTCGAGATCCTCGTGGCGGCAGAACCTTTGAATACCATGGGGAAGACCCGCTTCTCGCGGGACGTTTGGTCGGTTCGGAGTTAAAGGCGATAGAGAATGCGGGCGTCGTTGCAACGATCAAGCATTTCGCAGCAAATGATTTCGAGAATGGGCGTTTCGGTATTGACGTCAGAGTCGGCGAGCGAGCATTGCGCGAAAGCGAACTCCTGGCATTCGAAATTGGACTGGCCGAGTCTGGGGCCGGTGCGGTCATGTGCTCTTATAATCTATTAAACGGCTCTTATGCCTGCGAAAACCAATACTTGCTTAATGAAGTACTTAAGCAGGAGTGGGGATTCGAGGGCTGGGTAATGTCTGACTGGGGCGCAGTCCATTCAACAATTCCGTCGGCGCTGGCTGGACTAGACCAAGAATTCTTCACTCAAGAGTACTTTGGCGCGGTTTTGGCTAAGGCGATCAAAAATGGGGAAGTTCCGCAGGCGAGATTGGACGATATGGTGGTACGGATCATTTCGCAACTGGATCGCGTTGGTGCGTTCGATAGTGGCGCACAGTTGGAACCGATTGACAAAGAGGCTGGCGCACGCGTCGCTTTGCGAACGGCCGAACTGGGATCAGTACTGCTCAAGAACGACAATATTCTTCCGTTAGATCCAAATCGGGGAGATATGATTGCAGTGATAGGCTTTAACGCCGACAAAGGTGTCTTATCCGGGGGTGGTTCGAGTCAGGTGAACCCGATAGGCGGCAATGCCATCCCTCCTGCTACACCCCCCAAAAGTGTTATTGAAATGTTTTTGACGCAAGTTTGGAATCCATCACCGCCGTTAGCGGCGATTAGATCAAAAGCCAAAGCTGCCAAGGTAATCTGGGATTCGGGTACAGACATTTCGGCTGCAGTTGAAGTGTCAGCGCAAGCAGATGTAGTGATAATTTTTGCAGGACGCCATCGAACAGAAGGCGTGGATATTCCAGATCTGACGTTAGGGAGCGGACAGGAAGACTTGATTGCTGCGGTAGCCAATGCCAACCCCAATACGATCGTTGTACTTGAAACTGGCGGCGCCCATACGATGCCCTGGCTTGGCGAAGTAAGAGCGGTCCTGCAAGCCTGGTATCCAGGTCAGGAGGGCGGCGAAGCGATCGCCAATATTCTTTTCGGTGAGGTCAACCCGTCGGGCAAGCTGCCGCTCACTTTCCCGCTTTCAGAAGAGGATTTGCCACGACCAGTTTTGCCGGGTCCTCCGCTTGCAAAGAAAGCAGGTATGGCAGACATGATGAACCCCATACGTTCAGTTGTTTCCTTCGAAGAGGGCCCACTAATTGGTTACAAATGGTTTGATGCTACGGACAAAAAAACACTATTTCCATTTGGCCATGGACTATCTTACACCAACTTTGGGTACTCGCACTTGACGGTAAATCTTGATGTGGAGCCGTCTGTATCATTTGATCTAGCTAATACGGGCCAGCGCGACGGGACTGAGATCGCTCAAGTTTACGTCGCTGTTCCTGGTTCTAATGTGCCGCGGCGTCTAGCTGGATGGGTACGTACAAAAATTGCAGCCGGCGAGACTAAGAGTGTCACCGCTGAGTTGGAGCCCAAGGTGTTGGCGAACTGGGATATCGTTCGCAAACGATGGGTCATGCCGGCGGGTGAATACACTGTCTCGGTAGGGGCATCGTCACGTGATCTGCGTCTGGCCGGTACGGTGAAGGTTAAAAGAACTCGGATTTTACCCTAATTGGCGTCGAGCCAAGTATTTATTGCATTAAATAGACTAAAGGACGCCCAGACATGCACGAACACACAAACCTTCCTTTCCTGGTGCTAATAGTCGCCGTCGCGACGATCGGTGGATTCATGTTCGGGTATGACAGTGGCGTCATCAATGGTACCCAAGAGGGACTTAGGATGACGTTTGGTCTTACCGAACTTGGAATGGGGCTCAGTGTGGGTGCGATTCTCGTCGGTTGCGCGGTTGGAGCTTTCATTGCGGGACGCATTTCTGACCTGATAGGCCGGCGAAGAGTGATGATGCTCGCGGCATTGTTGTTCATACTCAGCGCTATTGGGACTGGTGCGGCGCACACTTCGAGTGTATTTTTTTTCGCCCGCTTTATTGGTGGATTGGGCGTAGGTGCGGCCAGCGTTATCTCGCCGGTATACATCAGCGAAGTTGTGCCAGCCAATATCCGTGGTCGTCTTTCCAGTGTGCAACAGATTATGATTATCGCTGGCCTGACCGCAGCGTTTATCGCCAACTATCTCTTCGCCGCCTATGCAGGGAGTAGCACCAGTTCCTTCTGGTTGGACTACCCTGCCTGGAGATGGATGTTTTGGGCGCAGCTCGTTCCCGCCTCCATCTATTTGGTGGCTATAATCCCGATACCGGAAAGCCCTCGTTGGTTAGTGATGAAGGGACGAGACGATGAAGCTGCACGAGTGCTTACCAAGCTCATTGGCCCAAGTGCTGCGCAGACTAAGGTCGCCGAGATTCGTGCTAGTCTATCAAGTGATGCAGGTCAACCAAGTTTGTTAGATCTTCGCGACCCGCAAAGCGGCAGGTTGAGGCGAGTGGTCAAAGCCGGGATAGGCATTGCGATTTTCCAGCAATTGAGCGGCATTGTTGTTGTCTTCTACTATGGTGCCGTACTTTGGCAATCGGTGGGCTTTAGTGAAAACGACGCGCTAAAGATAAATATACTCTCTGGATCACTGTCGATTATTTCATGCCTTGTCGCGATATCAGTCATCGATCACCTAGGTAGACGACCGTTACTTTTATGGGGGGGGATCGGCAAAGCTGTCGCGCTCGCAGTGATGGCGGTGTGCTTCTCGACTGTGACCTTCGTTGACGGTATCCCCCACCTCTCTGATGGTGTTGGCCTTGTCGCTCTTATTGCGGCAAACGTGTTCGTTATGATTTTTAATGGCACCTGGGGGCCAGTTATGTGGGTGATGTTAGGCGAGATGTTTCCTAATCAAATTCGCGGGTCTGGGCTGGCAGTGTCTGGTGCAGCTCAGTGGGGAGCAAATTTCACCATGACCTTCAGTTTTCCGGTGTTAGCGGCCGGAATTGGACTGAGCTTTACGTACGGAATATACGCGGTATTCTCACTTATCGCCTTCTTTTTCGTAGCTCGCATGGTTGTTGAAACTCGAGGCCGAGAATTGGAGGATATGAAGTGAAAGCTGGGCTTATGCGCTAGTGAGACTGGGGGAATCCCCAGGGCAAAGCAAAATAGGTTTAGGCCGCCAGGGACAGGTTGATTGGCAATTCAGGCCAGACGTTTTTGGCCGACTGTATCTCGCTTAAGGGAATTTAATTATTTGTTCGCTGTACGATAACAACACAAAAGCATTTAGTGCTAGTTGTCTTGGCATCATCAATTCATGTCTTGTCATTCAGGTTGTCTCGTAGCTCACGCTTTAATACTTTGCCAATGGGGCTGCGGGGCAACTGAGTAAGCAATCGTATCTCTGATATCTGTTGTGCTTTGCCTAACTGCTCGTTGGCCCAGGTCCGCATTGCTTCTGTATCCAAACCATCTTCACTTTTGTTTTGGCACTCCACAAATGCCAGAGGGGTTTCGCCCCATTGTTCACTTGGCACTGCGATAACGGCGACATCCGCGACTTGCGGATGTTGGAGCAATACTTTTTCTAAATCGATGGCGTAGACGTTGAAGCCGCCGCTGATGATCATGTCTTTTTTGCGATCTAACAGATGCACAAAACCCTCTTCGTCAAGCCAGCCGATATCACCACTTTTGTGATAACGCTCTCCTGCTTCGTTATACCAACTCGCCTCTGCTGTTGCTTGCGGACGATTTGCATAGTTCGCCATCATTTTGGGGCTGCGGCCGATGATCTCGCCAATCTCACCCTGCGCCAGTATCTTACCCTCTTGATCGATAATCTTTAGATCACAGTCTTCCGCGGGCTGTCCGACCGTATCCAGTTTGTCCGGTCGCTCATGGGCGAACAGCAGGCAAGTAATACCGCCTTCGGTCATGCCGTAAATTTCCACCAGGCCACCAGCTGGCCAGCGCGCGAGTAAATCGTTTTTCACTTGCTGATGAAACGGTGCGCTGGTGGAGAATTTTATGCGGTAGGATGACAGGTCAAAGGCTTTAAAATTAGGATCGGCAAGCAGGCGTTGGTATTGCACGGGAACTAGCACGGCGTTAGTGATGGCTTCTCGTTGACTAAGTTCTAGAAACCCTTGTGTACTAAACTTTTCCATCAGGATGACACTGCCCCCTGCGGCCAGGGTTGGGAAGAAGACAAACAGGGTGGTGTTGGAGTAAAGCGGTGTGGAGGTAAGCGTGCGGGTGGTCTCGTCAAACCAGATTTGTAAATCAGCATTCTCCTGAGCTCGGCAGCGGCGGTCATGTAATATCCCTTTTGGCATGCCCGTGGTACCGGAGCTATAGATCAGGTTAAAGCCATCGTCTGGCGATAACGTCACACTGGGCGCAACAGTGCTTGCCTCGATCAGGAATGTCTCCAGATTTGGATAGATTGGATCGTCTCCCTGCAGTTGGATCAGACCGTCATCTGTCAGGGTATCAAGTGCGTTACGAAATGGTTTGATGCTGTCCATATATTCGGCGGACACGAACAGCAGTTTGGCACCACTATCATTCACCATACCTACCTGTGATTCCCCGGTCACCAGGGTCGACAGGGGGACAAAACATGCCCCTGCTCGCAGGCTGCCGAATATGACCTCGGCGTACTCCACACTGTTACGCCCGAGTAAAGCGATCCGATCACCGGGTTGGACTCCCTTTTCAATCAGGGTATTCGCCATCTGGTTGATCCGTTGATCAAATTCAGTCCAGGACAATGCCCGCTGGCTATCCTTTAGTGCGAGTTTATCCGGGTGTCGGTCTGCTGCCTGACGTAGCAGGATGTCGATGTCAACGGCTTCGGGTTGTTCCGAGGTGGCGGTGTCGACATTGATTGGTAAACTTTCTGTCATACTTCTCATTAGCCTCAATTGAATGTTAATAATGGGTTTATTTTAAGGGTTGCATTTTTTTGCTCCCTCGATTTCTTGCCACTCTTTTAGAATACCTCAGACTTTTTCTCCCAACGCCCTGGTACGTTCCAACCGGTCGGCGTCATCACCGCGAAGGTAATAAGCCGCAACCAACAACATGGCTAAGGTAGTTGTGTCTGCTCGCAAAATATTGGCGGCAGCTTGGCGCATTGCGGCGCGACAAACCATAGCTGACAAAGATAGACTGCCTAGCAATTCAGGCCAGCCATCTTTGGATGGCTATATCTCGATTAAGAGAGTGTAATCCGCGACTTGTTCGCTATGCGTTGATAACCCAAAAGCATTTAGTGCTAATTGCCTTGGCATCATCAACTCATGCATTGCCATTCAAGCTGTCTCGTAGCTCACACTTTAATACTTTGCCGATGGGGCTGCGGGGAAATTCGGCCAATAGCATAATCTCAGAGTTGAGAATAAGTTTATTTTATGGGGGGTATTTTTTTGATCCTTTTGATTTCTTATCTCTCCTTTTAAGCACCTCACACTTCTTCTCCCAACGCTCTGGCGCGTTCCAACCGGCTGGCGTCATCATCAGGAAGATAAAAAGCGGCTATCAATAACGCAGGCGCGGTAAAAAACAAAGACAACATTGCCCAAAGCATGCCCTGACGCAGAGATTCACCCCGCTCTAACCCACTAGCCGCAATGACGTCGCTGATATGACCAATCACATAAGGCCCCATCGCCACTCCCAGTAAACTGATGACAATCAGGTAAAATGCCGATGATACACCTCGCATTCTGGGCATAACTAGGCCATTGGCAATCGAGGGACCGATACCGTACCAGGAGGAGGACGTCAGCAAAAACAGAGCAATGTAGGTATAGGCTTCGGTAGTTGTCTCAGCGAGCAACATTAACACCGCGGACCCCACCGATAACACGAGCGCGCCGATAATGACATAGAGTCTTGCCCTGGGTGTGAAGCGTTCCAGAAAATCAGCCAACACCCCTCCCAACATCGTTCCCGTGAAACCAAAAACGACTGTGAGAAGCCCAATCACCTCTCCGGCTTCTGAGGCACTAATACCGTGTACCCTGATCAGAAAAGGAACTATCCAGGCAGCGACACCCGTTGTCACAAACACAAAACCGGCTAGCCCGAAGTTGCTGAAAAGTAACGACCGGCAATGGATGATCATGGCAAACAAGGCAGGGTCGCGCAGTGCCAATGTCTGTGCCCAACAGGTCACGCACCATGCGCCAACGCCTAGTGCAGTCCACTGGGCAACGCTGCCTGTCAACGCTATTAATAATGTCACCAAAAGGGTAATGATCCCTGCAATGATCAAGTTAAGTCTGACCGCCCGATAGCCACCTTCAAGACGCCGTAGTATTGGGAGACTGAGCAACGGTACAACAGACTGCATTTCCGTCCAGGCTGCCTGAAAGGGTTTTGGGTGCGGTGCGGTCACCACCAAACCATCACTTTGCCCACGAACAGGTTCAGCGAGGCTAAGGAGCCACAGTGCCAACAAGGGGCCCGTCGCGGCCACGGCGAAAAAAGCCACTTGCCAACCTTTCAGACCGAAAGGTGCCAAACCCACTTCCGGATAAGCATTGTTCCAGCCATCCAAAATAAAACCGCCGAGAAATATCCCAAGCCCCATACCAATAGGGACACCGGCGCCGAATACCGACATGGCGGTACTGCGCAGCCGGGCTGGAAAATAGTCGGCAATCATGGATAATGCTGCCGGTGCAGCACCAGCCTCGCCCACCCCGACAGCTATTCTGCAAAAGGCGAATGACACAAAATTACGCGCAGACCCAGTTAAAAATATCATGAGGCTCCAGGACGCCACACACAACCCGAGCAGTCGCTTGCGTACCCAGACATCGGCAAGTCGGCCTAACGGAATACTAAAAATGGCGTAAAATACTGAGATGGCAGTGCCGTAAACAAACCCGATATCGGCATCGGATAGGTTCAAATCGATTTTGATATCTTCTGCCAGCACAGTGAGAATCTGGCGATCCATCAAAATAAGTACATTTACCAGGAACAAAACAAAGAGAGCGTAGATGGAGTAAGTCATCTTTACAGCGGGAACGTCAGCCTTACGGATAGCAGAATCACTATCCGGGGGGAAAGCCGATGTAGCGATGGTCGAATCAAGATCATAATCTGCGACCTCGAGGGGGTCTGGTATATCTGAATTCACGAAGATACTCTCTTTTTTATTGAGGGGTTGCTTAGTAGATGGCTTGCCTCGGTATGTTGCTGGATCACATCAACAGCCAGCATGGGCGCAGAAAGACCAATGCTCATAATATCCCAACCCAAATCACCCCTTTCTCGTCGGCTTGTGACTATCTTTTCATGAAGCGCATAGACACTTGGCTTGGGGTTTATCTCCAAGTGTGCACTGCCATCTCGAAATCCCATGATATAGGGGCTTTCATCGGTATACGGCTTCCACTCAGGCTTTCCTGGCACATTGGGCATGCCATGAGTCGCAAATGCCACCCAATAATCTGAAATAAGTTCAGCCAGTGCAATTTCGTCCTTGGAGGGCAGATAATCGGGCCAACTAGGAGAATACTTTACATTGCACTCGATATTATTAAACACATGGGGAATTTCAGCCGTATGGAACGCACCCAAACCCGCGTCTTCTGCCCATTGTGGCGGGTGGTCAAAACAGTATAGATAGGCACTAGCGCTAATATTCGCTGTCATTCTGGCAAATCTTTCGACCGCCCAACCGTAGAATCCATCGGTAACTGGCGCAAAGACAGCCTCACGTAGATTATCTGCTGGGTATACTGACAGATATTCTTCAGCTAAAGCGCCGTACTTTGAATTTACATCCGCAATGTAATGTCTTTCATCCTCAGGCATGGGCGCTGTAACTCCGTACGACTCAAGTGCGTAGGCCTCACCGCTGGTATTGCCCACCAAAATTGGAACATCATGCTGTTTGCCCTGTTCAAATTGCTCAAAGATTTGCGCGGTAAACACCCAATTGTCGACTACTGTTTCGGTAACAAAGTTTGCTTCCTCGGCGGCCCTTAATAGCGCATCGGCCGTCAAATTACGCAATTCAGCCAGTGTTTTAGAATCGGCGCTAAGTGCGACATCACAACCCATTTCCTCAGCTGACTTTTTCCCATAACAACGTTCTTGTAACGCCGGCATTGGTATCAAATAGGGACTTTGGGCGATGGCCCGATGAAACAGCCCCTTCGACAAAGGGGAGGCTAGAAGATGAGAAACGCTTAAGCCACCTGCTGACTCTCCAAAGATAGTAACGTTGTTCGGGTCACCTCCAAAGGCTGTGATATTTTCCTGGACCCATTTCAACGCCTCTATCTGGTCGGTAGTACCATAGTTCCCTGAGGCATTTTTCGGTGATTCTTCAGTCAATTCTGGGTGCGAGAAGTAACCAAATATATTCAATCGATATTGAATACTGACCACAATGACATTTTTCTTTGCCAATTGTTCACCATTATATAGTGGCTCCGAACTCCCCCCTGCAACTAAGTTTCCTCCGTGAATCCATACCATGACGGGCAAAGGTCCTTCATGTGATTCTGGCGCCCAAACATTCAAGTATAAGCAATCTTCACTCATATGTGGAAGTGGGTGAGAAAAGAAGCCATCTTTGGGCGTCGACGGTTGTATGCAATGGGGGGCGTATTGAATGGCTTGCCTGACACCCTCCCATTTCGGCGCAGGTTCTGCTGGCTTCCATCGTCGATTACCAACGGGGGGAACGGCATAAGGAATACCTCTAAAAACTTGAATACGTCCGCTACTCCCGTGACTCATAGTCCCTAATAGCGTACCTTGGGGCGTGGTGAGGATGATATTTTCAGTATTTCCTTGGTACACTTTACGATCAATCATTGTATTACCTGTGTATTGGAAATTTATCTCGTACTAAACCCCAAAAAACATTTCTGCCAGAACAACAGTGATGGTCAACCCCTGCGGATTTTAAATCTGAATTGGAGGCCACGGCGACTTGCTTGGGAATATCTTGGATATTCTCGGACCTTTTTTGTCCCGTAACTATAATTTCCTCTATTCCAAGCGCCTCATCGCCAGTTGGAGACTGTAGGGCGTTCGAAAGAAGCGGATAAGCAGTACCAATCAAGAGGAATAACCCCATTGGCCCAACCGCGGTGCATTTAATTTTATTCATTAGCTAGATCCTAAGTAAAAAAAATGCCATAAAGCACCCTAAGTAAAACATTTTATAGGCTAGTATATTTTATTCATCATATCAATATATATTTAACATCGTTTTACAAAAGGATGATTATATGTATATAGTGGGATACAAATGATTATGGGTAATTCCAGATGATAGTTTTAGCCCTCGAAGCGCGTTTCAATACCAACACTCTAAGAAGGCATGCTGTGAATGATTCTGGTCGAAGGCTGGGCTTCCTTCTTCGAGGATCTCAACGAATCAAGGGGGCGTTTAACCGGAACAATGCCCAAAAGAGATATTCTCCTGGCTGCCACCGATTAAGTGGAATTCGGAATCTGGTTAGGTCGCGAGACGCAGGAGGGATGTAACTTTGGAGTGGTGGACCAAGACGGCAGAACGGAGTAGTAAACCCCTGACGCCAGTGGTTTTCCTTTAATGGCTGGAGAGTGGGCTAACAACCAATGATGGAATATCAAAATATTCTGCCCTTCCACAATATGACTATCTATGCCATTGCTGCTGGTGGCAGTGTGTCGATAGGCTCAGTATTTCTGGCAGGTAACCTTCCCGGTATTCTATTAGGTCTTGGCAGTATGTCGTCAAAGATAGTTGGGCTGTTCGCGGCCTGATTTAAGAGATGGTTTAATTCATCAGGTTGTTTGATCGTTGTTGATCATAATGGTTTTTTCGCCTTAAGGCGATGGTGTTGAGTTTAATCCGTTCCCGTAGGTTTAATATAGCTTCTCCTCTTCCGTAATACACGTCAGCCGGTGTTAGGTTGTCTATGGACTCGTGATTATGATTGTAATAGCTCACGAAGCGATGGAGCTGCTCTTCTGGCTAGCTCGGTAAATAATAGGGTAAGAATAGAGTAAGTGTAGTATCAGCAAAGTTGTCTGAGGGACATAGTCGAGAAACCGATGATCTGGAAGGTCAGGCCATTGAGCTATATTATTTGGATCCAGATAAAGTAACACAGTGGGATTTTAAATGTAAATATTCCTCTTATAATCAATAGCTTATAGTCTTGTAGCAGTTCCCGCCGCCGCCATCAATAAATAAACCCCAACCCGAAAGGGTTGGAGCCTTCTCTACAAAACGCTATTACAAAAACATAAACTTAGCCAAGAAAATCGCCCCTAAAAACCAAGCTCCCAATGTGATATCCGAACGCTTACCGGCACATAACTTAACGGCTACATAAGTGATAAAACCCAGGGCTATGCCATTGGCGATGGAGAATGACAGGGGAATCATCACGATGGTTACCAGTGCCGGTAGCACCTCGCTCATATCTGACCAATCCAGCGCTTCCATACCGCAGAGCATCAGGATCGCCACATATAAAATGGCGCCTTTGGTTAAAGGTTGATATAAAACCTTTAACCTTTTCTCAAACCTCTGGTTAGAACTGCTCGCTGTAGCGATTAATCTCTGTGTAAACCTTGCTAGTACCGTCTTTGAAAAGCATCAGTATCTGGTAAGGCGTAAATCGTTCTTTTACCTCCATACCAGGTGAGCCAATAGGCATGGCTGGCACACTGAGACCTATCGCCTTGGCGGGCTTGTCGAGCATAAATTGACGGATATATTTAGCCGGGACATGACCCTCAAAAACATAGCCATCACGGGATACGGTTGTATGACAGGAGCGGTATTTTCCCTGAATGCCATAGCTGCTTTTTACGGCTGCAAGATCCACAGGGTGATGGGTTGTGGTAGAGAAGCCGTTATTTTCAACATGCTCAATCCACTTCTGGCAACAACCACAGGTGGGACTTTTAAAAACGTCCAACTGAGGGGTTTTCAGGGTTGAGGTTTGCTCTTCAGCGCTAGGATTTTCGAGGCTGATTGTCACAGAAGGTATTGCGAGCACAGCTAGAGTTAGCAGCACTGCCCACTGGATTGGTTTTATTTTAAATAGCATATCGCCTCCTATCGAAAGACAGTACGTCAATAATAGTAGCAGATTATAATTTTGTCAGGTATTGAGGAGGCCTATCAAAATGGCAGCAATGTGGTTGCGCGTGAACAGCTATTGCTTGCTTCGTACTATGCGGGCTTAGCCTTTAATAGAGCGTCCCTCGGCTACGTGCATGCGATCGCCCACCAACTCGGCGCCAAATACCAGGTGCCCCATGGCGTCGCTAATTCGATGGTTCTTGCCTATGTGACTGAATTTAATTCCGTATCGCGGCAAAATTTGCTCGCAGAACTCGCATTGGAAACCGGGTTGGGAAGCGCTTCAGAGGGTGATTCTGCACTGGCCAAAAACTTTATCGACAAAATTAGACAGCTGGCAGTCGCGCTGCATTTGCCTACAACCATTGAGGGTTTGAAAGAAGGCGATATCAATGAGCTTGCCAAAGCTGCGATCAAAGAGGCACAGGTAACCCCTTATCCCGTTCCTCGAATAATGTCTCTGGGCGAGTGTGAAAACATCATTCGAAAGCTGTTGCCGTGAAAAATTACACCGATGCGAACTTACAGATTTAGACAGGGCTAGAGGTTATTAAATCTGGCCGCCTTTTATTACATATTCCAAAATAAGCCAACAATGGCTAAGGGCGCCAATTAATACAAAGCAGTGCCATATGGTGTGATTGAAAGCGATGGCTTTAGTGACATAAAAAATAACACCAATGCTGTAGGCGGCACCTCCCACCAGAAGTAATAAAAAACTCGGTGGTACCATCACTAGGAAAAGCTCACAAATCACCAGTACTGCAGCCCAGCCCATAGCGAGATAAGTGCTGACTGAAAACCATTTAAAACGCCCGGCAAAGAAAGCTTTGAAAATAACCCCAGCCAGTGCAGCGGACCAAATAATAATTAGCAACACAGTTGCCGTTACACTACTTAATGAAATGGTCAGAAACGGGGTGTAGGTGCCAGCAATTAACAGGTAAATAGCGGAATGATCGAGACGTTTTAAAACATCTTTTGCCTTTGGCTTGTTTGCCGCATGGTACAAGGTGGATGTTAAAAACATTAGCATTAGACTAACACCATAAGCCACCGCACCTGTTTTCTGTAGCACGCTGTAATCGGATGGCATTATCAGGATCATATAAATCAATGCCACGACTGAGATAAGGAAGCCAGCGCCATGTGTCAGTGCGTTGGTAAATTCTTCTGCAGCTGAGTAGGCGAAACTCTTTTGATTATCGGAAGCGTAGGTTTTGCTCATGTTGATCTTCGACCTCTAATCAATTTGAGAGAAGGGAATGTATAAGTTCTCACAGTTTCAGCGAGAACAGTTACAGCAATACAACTGTTCAGTAAGACTATATTGATGCCAACAGTAATTTGCCGAGCAACATGCCGCTGTATGGGGTCATTGGAGTTTTGCTCATAGGATCTGAAAACTTCTGAAGTATAAAGACACCATTAAATCTACTGACCCTGGAGGATAGTAATGGGGTCGGTGAGTATCGGTGAGATCATATTAGGACAGATCCGTTGTTGCGGCATTGGATTGCGAATTTAGCCACGCAAAAAGACAGGAATTAGTTCGATTATCCGATTGTAAATGTTCGGCAACGCTATCAATATTGACCGGAATTGATTCATTCTTTTAATGTAACTTCCGTAACATATAAAAAATATTATGAAGTTCTTAATATACGTATTTAAAGGGCTCAAAAAACACTGAGGAACAACTGGAGATGGAATGGTTGGGTAATATAAATCGGCCCTGGCTGCAATTTCTGGTCTTGGGAATTGTTTTTTATCAAATTCAAACGGCGCTTTTTCCTCAACCCAAAACAGTGATCGGACCTTTGAGCGAGTCGCGCCAAGATGCCATTGAGGAGTGGTGGTCTAGCAACCTTGGGCGAGCGCCCTCTGCTGAACAACAGGCAAAAATGATAGCTGATGAGCTAGATAGTGACATGCTGTTTCAGCATGCATTACAGCTTGAGCTCCACCTGTATGACAGCATTGTCCATGATCAGTTGATTCGCAATATGCGGTTTCTGGATGTCGATACCGACAAAAGCGACGCCGAATTATTCAAGGCAGCGTTAGCTATGCGACTTCACCTGGGGGACCAAGTAGTTAAGCGCCGATTGGTTGATACCATGAAGCAGCGACTATTGGTGATGAGTCCTCCCGTTGAGGTCACACAGGCACAAATCAACGCCGAATTTGAGGCCCGAAAAGCCCAATTCTATCGCCCTCCACGCTATTCGTTTACCCATATTTTCATCAATCTTGAGCGTCAGACCGAGCTGGGTTCGATTATAGAAACCATTCAAGATCAGCGCTTAGATTCTGAAGCAGCTAAATATCTGAGCTCTCCATTTATGTCAGGCTATGCCTTTCAAGCCCAGACTGCCGAGCAATTGGCGCGAACCTTTGGCGCGGTATTTGTGTCAGACCTAACTCAAACAGATCCTGTAGCCGGTCAGTGGCATGGTCCTGTGCGCTCTGCTTTTGGCTGGCATTACCTATGGATCAGCGCGATCGAATCGGGGCGAGATGCCCAAATCGAGGAGGTGGCGGGTCAATTGCGCAGGGATTTGGAAGACAGTGCCCGCGAGCAAGCACTGCAAACTGCGATCGCTAATTTGCGCGCTGACTATGAGATAAGATACTGATGAACTGCTTTCGCGCAATGGTCATTTTGGCCCTGTCCCTATTCCTGTCACAGTTTGCTCAGGCACATCTTTTTGCTCCCTCGCTGTTAAAAGTGTTGGAACTCTCGCCCCAGTCTTATCATGTAGTGTGGAAAACCCCTGCTCAGACCACCACTAATATCCCTCTGGAGCCTATCTGGCCTGAGGGCTGTAAAACGCAATCTGAGAGCACGCCGCGCGCAGAGGGCACCGGCATTGTATCTAGCTGGCAACTAGCCTGTGATCAGGCCAATCAGCAGGGCTTAGTGGGCCAAGTAGTGGGCGTCTCAGGGCTGGCGGCCAATCAGGTATCGGCAATGGTCATGCTCAACCTGCGGGATGGACGTCATTACCAGCAGGTTTTGAATGCAGATACACCACAATTTCGGGTGCCCGTCGAGCCGCTGCAAAGACAGGTAGTGACTGAGTACACAGTGCTGGGAGCAGAGCATATTTGGGGTGGTATTGATCACCTGATGTTTGTGTTTGGCCTGCTGCTATTGGTTGGTGCTGGGGCAGGGTGGCGATTAATTGGCACCATTACGGCGTTCACCCTGGGTCACAGTATAACCCTGACGCTGGTGACCCTAGGTCTTATAAGTTACCCAGTATCGCTGGTCGAATTCACCATTGCCCTGAGTATTTTTATCTTGGCGTTAGATCTTGCTCGCAATGACCAAGGTGGACTATTTCGCCGTCACCCCTGGTGGTTGGCTGGAGGTTTTGGACTGTTGCACGGCATGGGATTTGCCGGTGCATTAGCGGAGGTCGGACTGCCTCAAAGCAGTGTGCCCTTGGCGCTGCTGTTTTTTAATATTGGCATCGAGCTGGGACAGATTGCCTTTATTCTGTTGTTGCTGGGTGGTTGGCAGCTGGTCAAACACCGGCTTGCGCGTTGGCAAGGGCGTCTGTTGTCAGTGCCAATTTACGGATTGGGTGGGCTGTCGGCTATGTGGTGTATTGAACGAGGCCTACTACTGTTTTCCTAGGCCGGTTGAGGGTAACCCAATCAAGCGGGATAACCAGCCGGTTAATGTATTAGAAGAATTTTAAATCCTGCTCTGCAGGGGCAAATAAAGAGGACATCCTATGTATAAGAAAATCGGTTTAGGTCTTATTGTTGTACTGCTGGTATTTGTCGGCTATATCTGGATCAAGTATCTGCAACCCTTACAGGCATCCGCCGATAGAAATGGACCAGATACCGCAGGCCGTGATTACGCCCTGCAGGACGATAGTCGGGTAACATACCCTACCCCATCTGCGCCCACTTTTCAGATGGCACCCAACCCCGATATGAACCTCTATTGGGGTGAACTGCATGTGCATACTGCCGAAAGCTTCGATGCCGCACTGTTTGGTAACAGGCTGAGTATCGAAGATGCCTACCGCTTCGCCAAAGGCGAGCCACTTACCGTTGCCGGTGGTGAAGTGATGCAGCTCAGTCGCCCACTGGACTTTGTGGCGATTACCGATCACGCGGAAGGCTTTGGTACCCGCACCCACTGCGATGATCCAAGTTTGTCGCTGGTCGAGCGTGCCGCATGCTGGCTGGCCAACGAACCCAATCCGATGATTTTTCAAATCCTAACTGCAGGCGTTAGAGGCGCAGCGGAACCCGGCGATCCATCCAAGCCCGCTGGTGTCTATCAGCCAAAGACCCGTCAGCCCCTCAAACCTGGAATGTTCCCAACCTGTAGGTTTGGCGATGGTGCGTTTGAACGCTGTTATAAAAACGCCGCTTCCGATTGGGCTCGGTATGTCAACCTAGCCGATCAATACTATGAGCCCGGTGAGTTGACTACATTGATTGCCTATGAGTTTTCACCGGGATTACCGGAGCAGGGCAAGCATCACCGCAATATTATTTTCCGTTCCAATCAGGTGCCCGAGCGCGCCATTTCAAGTTTGGATGTGCCCAATGCCCTTGAGCTCTGGAAGGGGCTTGAAGCCACTTGCGGTGAGGGCTGTGACTTTTTGACCATGCCTCACAACCCCAATAAAGCTTGGGGGCTGCTGTACTCGCGCTACACTTGGGATGGTCAAGAATACGCTGAGGCCGACTGGCGGTTGCGGCAAAAGCGCGAGCCATTAGCAGAAATATTCCAAGTTAAAGGCGCCCAGGAGTGTGCGCTCGGGGTTGGCGCTACAGATGAAGAATGCGCTTTTGAGCAGGTATTCGATCCCTGCCAGCCCGGTGAAACCACTGGCTGTGCCTTCGAGACAGCGTTTGTCCGTCAAGGTTTGAAGGTCGGGTTAGAACTTGAGCGTGAGCTAGGCTTCAATCCTCTGCAAACTGGCTTTGTGGCTGCCACCGATAATCATAATTCCAACCCTGGCGATGTTGAAGAATGGGACTTTCCCGGTGCAATCGGTGCGGCGACTTCTTCTGCGGCTCGACGTCTCAGACCAACGCCTGAAGGACAAGCGCCCTATAAGATACCAATCAAGTTCCATAGCTCTGGAGGTCTTGCCGGGGTTTGGGCGCCTGAAAATACCCGCGAAGCAATATTTGATGCCTTAGCTCGCCGAGAAACCTATGCTACCTCCGGTCCGCGTATGGCGGTGCGTTTACATGCCGGTTGGGGGATTGATAAGACAGTCTTAACAGACCCCAATGCGATCCAATCTATAAAGGCAGATAGCGTGCCCATGGGTGGCGTGCTGCGTTCCGACAATGCCCAGCAGACATCTCCGGGCTTTTTTGTCTGGGCGACCCGTGATCCAATGGATGCCCCTCTACAGCGGGTGCAAATGGTTAAGGGTTGGATCGATGCTGAGGGTCAAACCCAGGAAAAAGTTGTGGATATTGCCTGTGCTGATGGATTAACCGTGGATCCGCTCACTGGGCGCTGTCCCGATAACGGCGCTAGGGTTGATCTCTCCAGTTGCAATTACAGTTCAGGTTCTGGCGCCAGTGAGTTAAAAACGCTGTGGCATGATCCTGATTTCAACCCGGCCCAGGGTGCCTTCTACTATGCTCGAGTTCTTATGAACCCTACCTGTCGCTGGTCTACCTATGATGCCATCCGGCTAGGTAGGGAGCCTGATCCCCGTGTGCCAGCAACAATTCGTGAGCGAGCCTGGACTAGCCCGATCTGGTTGGACCCGGAAGATTGAAAGATTAAGCTTAATCACAATTAACAAGCACTAGACAGGCGAGCAGGGCCAGCTTGCTATAAGCTGGCCGGTAATGATTCCTAATAATAAGCGTTTAACAGCATAATAAGTAGATTGCAGAATCCGAAAAATAATAGCTTATTCAGCGCATTAATGACGTAAAAACCTTTATCGCACGGCTATACGAACCCGTTAACAACATTACAAAAAAAGAGATGAGACAAATGATCCTTCGTACTTGTTTGATTGTTACTTGCTTGCTGATCGCCGCGTGCGCTGATGACCAAGCACTTGAAGAAAAGCGCGCACAGGCACAAAAACACTATCGCACGACCAATACTATAATCCCAGCTAGTGATGAAATTATTAACTTACCGGTATTGTCGAAGCAAGACCAGTATCGACCGACGCCCAACCCCAATCGCAATGCTTATTTCGGTGACCTGCATGTTCATACTGAGCTGTCATTTGATGCCTCGGCTTTCGGTACAACCGCCACGCCGGCAGATGCCTACCGCTATGCCCGAGGTGAGGCAATCAGACACCCCAGTGGGTTTGAGGTCCAGCTGGCACAGCCCCTAGATTTTTATGCAGTCACTGATCATGGCATATTTCTCGGGCTTATCAACGAAGCTGCAAATACCCAAACTACGTTTTCGCAATACCCGCTAGCCCAAGACTATCACGATATAAATGCGTCAGTTGATGGTGGAATACTGGACTTGGCAAAAAGGGGCGGGGTGTTTGATAATTTTATTTCTGATGTGATAGCAAGCCTTCTCGATGGCACCATTCAGGATGCAGAGGTTAACAATATCAGTCAGTCTGCTTGGATAAAAACTGTAGAGGCCGCCAATGAGGCCTATTTGCCCGGACAATTCACCACCTTTGCAGGCTACGAGTTCACCTCATCGACATCTGAACGAGAAGCCCTGCATCGCAATGTAATTTTCCGAGCAACGGATATATTACCGGCCTTACCATTCAGTCGGCTTAACAGCATGAATCCTCAGGATCTTTGGCAATGGATGGATAGGATGCGCGAGCAGGGTGTCGAAAGTTTGGCAATACCTCACAACAGCAATGGCTCTAATGGCGCAATGTTTATGTTGACTGATTGGGCGGGCAACCCCATTGATCAGGAATACGCAGATCAGCGCTTGCGCAATGAGCCGCTGGTGGAAATCTCCCAGGTCAAAGGCACATCGGATACCCATCCACTGCTGTCAAAAAATGATGAGTGGGCCAATTTTGAAATTTTCCCTTTGCGTACCGCGACTAGGGTACTCAGTGATCCACCTGGCAGTTATGTGAGAAATGCCTGGCAGCGCGGGCTGACTCTCGAAGATCGGGGTGCCGGAAATCCCTATAAATTTGGCGTAATAGCTGCCAGTGATACCCATACAGGGGCAGCCTCACTGCAGGAAGACAACTATTTTGGCAAAATTGGCGCATTTGACAGCACCGCTGAAAAGCGCGGTTCTGTGCCGGCCAGTTTTCTTTACGGTACATTAATGAAGCTGGCTACACCGGATATGGTCGATGTGGTAGATGATAAAAGCTACCTTAATTTTGCTGGGTATCATTACTGGGGAGCATCCGGCATTGCTGGGGTATGGGCCGAGGAGAACACCCGAGAGGCGATTTACGATGCGCTGCGCCGCAAGGAAACTTTTGGCACCAGCGGAACGCGTATCAAAGTGCGCTTTTTTGCCGGTTACCAACTCGCAGATGCCAATTTGAATAGCTCGGCGCTGATTGAGTATGCTTATCAGACCGGCACCACTATGGGCGGCACCCTACAAGCAAATGGCGAGCAACAGCCTACCTTTTTAACTTGGGCGGTCGCCGATCCCAATGCGGCTCAGTTACAGCGTGTACAAATTATTAAAGGCTGGCTGGAAAATGGCGAGCATCAGGAGCGGGTGTACGATGTAGCCTGTTCCGATGATCTTAGCGTGAATCCGCAAACCCACCGCTGTCCGGATAACGGTGCAACGGTCAATTTAGAGGACTGTTCAAGAACAGCCAATCTGGGTGCTGGGGAACTTAAAGCCCTGTGGCAAGATCCCGATTTTACACCAGGACAAGAGGCCTTTTACTATGTGCGTGTGCTGGAAAATCCGGTGTGCCGCTGGTCCACTTGGGACGCACTGCGCGCTGGCGAAACGCCGCGTTCAGATATGCCAGCCACTATTCAAGAGCGCGCCTGGTCCTCACCAATTTGGTATAGCGCGATGGAAAATAGCAATAACTTTGTAAATTAATTTTTTGAAAAGCAGTCATTATGAATAACAGTAATCAATTTGTAGACGTATTAATTGTTGGCGCCGGCCTTTCAGGTATAGGTGCTGCCTGTCATCTTCGCCGCGATTGTCCTGATCGCAGCTTTATGATTCTAGAATCCCGGGAAGCCAGTGGAGGGACCTGGGATTTATTTCGCTACCCCGGTATTCGCTCCGACAGTGATATGTATACTTTTGGCTATGGATTTAAAACCTGGCACGACAAATCATCTATTGCAGATGGGCACAAGATTCTCAGCTATATTCGTGAGACCGCGGCAGAATACGATGTCGAGCGGCATATCCGCTATCAGCACAAAGTAGTGTCCGCTAACTGGTCATCGACCGACCAACGCTGGTTGGTCACTGCCGAGCGAGGGGATACTGGCGAACAGGTAACTATTAGCTGCCAATTCATTTTTAGCTGTAGCGGATACTATGACTACGAGCAGGGCTACACACCGGATTTTCAGGGCATCGACGACTTTCAGGGGCAAGTTGTTCATGCCCAACACTGGCCGGAGAAATTGGACTATCAGGGCAAGCGCGTGGTGGTGATTGGCAGTGGTGCCACTGCGGTTACACTGGTGCCGACTATGTCCAAAGACACTGGTAGTCTGGTGATGTTACAGCGCACACCCACTTACATTGCCAGTGTGCCCAGTGAGCAGCCCCTTGCATCGAAGTTGCGCAAGTGGTTGCCGGAGAGTTGGGTTTTCCGCCTGACCCGCTGGAGCAGGGTGCTGTTCCAGATCTATATCTATCAGTTATCTCGCAAGAAGCCGAAATTAGTAAGAAAAGGTCTGCTTGGCCTGGTGCGTAAGGAGATGGGGCCAGATTATGATGTGGATACCCACTTTACACCAGACTATAACCCCTGGGATCAGCGTCTATGCGCCTCACCCGATGGAGATTTGTTTGCCGCAATTCGCGAGGGGCGTGCCGAGGTGGTGACCGACCACATAGATCGGTTTAATGCGGAGGGTATTCAACTTAAGTCGAGGCAACAGCTGAATGCTGATATTGTGGTGTTGGCGACTGGCTTGAACTTGAAATTTGCCGGTGGCGTTGCGTATAGCGTCGATGGCAGAGTTATTGATTTTACCGAGCATTATATATATCGGGGAATGATGTTTTCTGAGCTGCCCAATATGGCATTCACGGTGGGTTATACCAATTCATCCTGGACGCTAAAAGCTGACTTGACTAGTAAATATGTCTCTCGATTGCTGAATAAAATGTCTCGTAAGGGCTATCAAACAGTCACACCGCGTTTGAAGGGCGAAGTTGAGGAAGTTCCGCTGCTGGATTTTGAAGCTGGCTATGTGTTGCGTTCGCAAGATCAGTTCCCTAAACAGGGCAACCGCCTGCCATGGAAGAATTACCAGAACTATATTAGAGACTTTATTGGATTGCGTCTCGGACGTTTGAATGACGATGAATTGGAGTTTCGTTGATCAATGATTATTTTTAATCCACAGAGCATCCCTGCACGATCAATAAAATGCTGGAGTTAAGTTGAGTATGTCGACACTACTTTTGATTCCATTATTCCTTCTACTGGCGTTGCACGCCTACCGCGAGTTCTGGCGTCTGCGCAAGTTACCGCAGGTTTATTACGCGGAGTTTGCGGGCGAGTTGATGAGGGTGGGAGCAACCTATATAGCCCGGCGGCCAGCTAGCAGCGGCTGTTCGCGTTCAATTATCTGCTTTCCCGGTTTTCAGGAGGATATGCGATATTTTCAGGATCTATACCAAGCCGAAGATGCCGAACTTATATTAGTTAATAATGCCAATTATCACTGTCCCTTTATCAAAGACGGTGTTGTCGATAATGTGATTGCATTGGATTGGCCGGAAAACCCCTATCTGACAGGAACCATTGAACACGATGGATTTTATCTTGGATTAGTCCTCGAGCGACTTGTCAGTGGCGATGAAGTCTGTATACATGGGCACTCTCGTGGTGGCGCAGTGGTGTTGGAGGCTGGCCGCCAGTACCCAGAATTAACCGGGTCAAAGCAACGCCCTGTAAGCGCCCTTTTGGAGGCCCCAGTGCTTCCTCAGGCACGCACGCCCGGCAAAACCTCCGAGCCATTGACCCATCACATTTTGTGTTATTTATTGCCGATCTTTTTTGCTCGAAATCGTACCATCAGCACCGAGCAACTTCTAAAAATGCCAATGATGCGCCCCACCAACCCGTTGAAAACCCAGATCTGTCTCTCTCTATTCAGTGTGTCTTGCAGTTATGCCATCTGTGTCACAAATTTTAAATCCATCGTCAGCTGGCAGCGCGAAATGGGCTTTGAGCTCTATGACAACTTTAGTTCAATCACGGCGGTCATTGGCGAGCGTGATAATGTATTGCATATGCCGAGCCTGCTGGCGAGTGTAGAGCAGGGGCAGGGGCGTAACTCGGACTTGTCTCTTATCAGGACTGAAAATACCAATCACTTTATCAGTCTCGAGCAACCGGATACCATCCGGGCTATTCACCATGCTGGGTTCACCTAATCTGTCGAGACGCGCAGTTTCACCTGTATCTCGGTTATCAAATAAAAACAACCTGGTATGCCGCGGGTGCCAACCCCTTAGTTAAATCCTCGTGCCATGCGCTATGGGACGCAGAACGTCCCATAATCATAAGCACCGACGGCGCGTTTGGATCGCCAACAGTGGTATACGCAACATCAATGGCATTTAATTGGGCAACTGCCATAGCTTGGTTGCGACTGTAATCTGCGGCAATCACACCACTGAGTAATAGTAGGCCGATAAAAAAAGACTAACTATTTTCATGCAATACACCCTTTCATTGTGATTAGGTCCGACGCTCTATAGCTTGTTTAGCTGAGGTGGCTGCCAGGTGCGCTCGAGCATGGCTTTCTCGGGGCCATACATTCTCAATGTAATTCGAGTGAAAGACTCGCCCGCTGGCAACCAGTTGCCCAACATTCCCTCAGGAGGCTCGCCACCAATCAGAATCCGCAAGCTACCGTCGTCCTCGTAGACCAATTCCTGTGAGTTACCGCTGATGGCATAGCGGTCATAGTCGTTGAGCATCAGATTGGCGTCCTGATCGTAAACCGTCAGTGACCAGAAATATCTGGCTGGTGGAAGTTGTCCCGGCAGGAAGTGGAGTTCGTAAGTATGCTCGCTAGTAATGCTGTCATCATTCTGATCCTTATCCCTGGCCATATACATGGCTTCTTCGGCATCATTGGCGACAATACCTCGCATCGACTGAACGGCCGCGCGTATATAAAAGTCACCGTGAACACCGGAACGACCGAAGCCCACCGGTGGCACTCCCCAACCATTTACTTTTCTCTCTGGAGGCGTATTAAAGTCGCGAAGGATCATTGTGGCATCAAATACCGCCTTGACTAAGCCGGCTTGCACATTGTCCTCAGCCAGGGATACATCCTGATTCGGCCCAATATGAAAATCAGCCCAATCTTTCAAATAGCGCTGATCTCGTTCCGGTACACCATTAACTGTCATAGCGCGATTGACGTTATTCCAGAACGAGATCGGATCAGAGATCACCATTTTCTTTATATAACTAACAACATCGCTTTCAAGCAATACATCACTCAGATCGCCGACATCGGGAACAGGCGGGTGCGCAGGCCTGGGAGGATTTTCCTTACCCCAGTCACTTAAGCCCACAATCTGCATTTTTGACTGTATGGCGGCAACCACTGCCTGATCACTGGAGTCATTGAAGTCAGCATAAATTCTAGCCATGGCATAAAACCAGGGGGTTGGGTTATGGGCCACAAACTCCACATCGTCGGGCAAGTCACCCTGCCAATTCGGCGGCACGATGGCATAGTTACCGCCACCATTGCCGTGGAGGCGCCTGCTGATATAAGCAAAATTATCGGAATCAAACCCCGCCAACTCAATCGAATAATATCGATCACCCGGAATCTCCGGAACAGTAATAATGATCGGCTGTTCTTTGGCGTATATCCAGGCTGGTGAATAGAGCGTATCGGCATTCGGCGCGCCGCCGTCGCGATAATTTTCAGGATCGACAAACGTCGCATGCCAAAACTTATTAACCGCGTCTACCGGTACTTGTTGACCCTCTGGCGCTTCAGGCTGACCCCACTTGTAGCGAAGCACTGTGTTCAAATAATACGGAAACGCGTAAATCATCGCGTCCACACCCTTGGCGTAGGCGTACTGCTGACGCCAGTCTTTATTGAAGTTGATCTGCCAGTAACTGCCGCCGGCAATTAATAGCGTTATCACTAGAGCAATAATTATTTTTAACGATCCTGATTTCATTGTTTTAACCTTCTGTGATTCGTTGATAAGTTTTCAGCAAGTGCGACGCTTAATTTCAGCAGCCACCAACCATAAACGGTCTTGGCCCCAAACTGCCAAATCCGGTTTTCCGTCAGGCCCAGACAGGCGATAGCTCGGTACGCCCCAAAGTCCCATGTCCTCGACCATCGCCTCTTGGTTTTTCTCAGTGATGGCTTTCCAGTCGTCACTGCCCAGATGTTTTTTGGCTTCTGACCAATGCAAGCCCACTTCTTCAACCGCTCGTCGAATATTCTTCTTTTTGTGAAGACCAATACCCTCGACGAAGGCATACCTAAGAAATACACTGAGTAATGCTATATCTTTGCCTTGGGTTTTAGCCCATGGTAAAAGTGAATAGCATTGGCGCGTTGGTTCTCCAACAGCCGTAGCTACGGTTGCAAAAGGCAGATTAAAAAAGTCAGCCTCTCGCCTTATGTCCAAAAAAATATAATTTACCTTGGATTGCGTGGCAGCAACACCGCGCATGATCATTGGCAATACAGGTCTGAGATTCAGCGTGACGCCGCTAGCTTTGGCCATTGCGATAGTTTTATCAAATATGATCGCTGTATAAGGACTGTTGAGTGAGGGGAAAAAATCTAACGTTAGACCTTTAGCATTTATACTCTGGACATCTATTTCAGGTCGTGGGGCGACAAAACTAGCATCATCAGCTTTTGCCAAACCCAGATCCTTTAGGCGTTGTTCAAGATGAAACAAACGGTCAACCCCCCAATACCATTCACCACCGTAATAGAAGCTACCGCCAGAATAATAGTCCAACTCCTTAATACGTGCAGAACCTTGATCCACTGCTGCGGTCACGTCCTGATCTGTTGCGCAATTATCCGCCAGATCAATTTTCTCACCTTGCCAGACTTTATTACTCAGCTCTTTTAATTCGGCGATAAATTTGTCCGCAGGCATTTTGACCAATAAAGATTGCGCCTGTTTAATTAGGCTGGCATTGGGAACTACAGGGGCATTTTCAGGAAACTCTAAGTTAAAATACGGCGCAATTAATGCCGCATCGCGCCGTGCCCAAACAGCAAGTTTCAGTTCTTCTGGTTGCTCGTTGCCGCCAGTTGCGCGCATCAGGTGAGGTTTTATCTCGATATGATAACGATCGGCGAATTCTGCCAAAATTTGTGCGGTCAAATGGGAATAAGGGTCATCAAACTGATGGAAGTATTCAATCACATGAGGTTGTTGGTTTTTTGCCCGAACGGCTTCAAAGGTTGCGCGTTTCTTTGCTATGCGTGTCCCATCAGACAGTTTCGTTAGCATTCTTGAAACAAAAAAACGCACAGGTCGGGGAGGATCGACGACTAGCTGACCATTGTGATTGTTTTTTGGCTCTAACATATTACAACTCCGCCTCTTATCATTAGGTTAGTATTGGGGCCCTAGGAATCAAAGTACCCAGATCCCAAACCAGGCTTATTCTGGTGACACATAGACACGATATAGCAGGCCATGGGAACCGCTGGTTACATAAAAATCACGACCAAGTCCGGGGCAAGTAGCCATGGCTGCCGCATAACGCGCGCCGGTGGGAACCCGGCCTTTTTCCATGCCCGTTTCTATATCTATAACCACTGCATCGACTGTTTGGTCTTGCCAAACATCATCAACAATTACCTCACCGGTATCGGGGTAGTACAACACCTGATTAGAATTGGCAATATCGCGCACCCACAGCTCGGTAAAATCACCTGGGCCGTTAAATCGCCAAGCACCGGTTTTGCGGTTGGCGGTATCAAAGGTCAGAAGAATACGTTTGTCTTGAACATAAAGCGGTGATGCTGCATGCCCGCCATTTGGCAGGCCAAAGGGAGTTAAAATATCCGTTGAATTACTATCTGTGGTAGAAACTCGATGCACTCGAACCGGCGCGCTGTTGGGGCTGGAAAACGCAAGGGGTTTTGTGCCAACAGGATAGGCACGCATAATACTTCTAAGTTGCGGCAGATCACCCATATCCATAAACCAGACACTGTCATCGCCTACGGTATTACACCAAGCAAAACCCTGATCTTCGCCAGGCAAATCATAGCAAGCACTCCAGTTTTCATCTAAGAGCAAGTTTTGCTCTTTGTAGATCATCCTGTGAATATGGGTAGGGGTGGTAGCGTAAACATATTCACCGTCTGCTGTTAGGTCAACGCAAAAGCGGCCAATTGAAGCGCCAACAAACTCGACGGTTTTGATGACCTCGAGCCTGTTTGGATCAAAAATTGTGAATACAGACTTTTTGTTGTGATCGTGTTCGAGGTTGCGAGTAACCATCATGCCATCGGACAAAAGACTGATGCCATTGTGGGCATGATCCACTGGCAGTTCCATCTCAGCGATTAACTCAAGATCAAGGCTAAGCTTATGAATGCGATTGCCAAAGCCAGTGAGAATGGTGCCATCGGCAAGCACAGCGCTACCGCCACACCAGTTGTGTCCGCCCGTAGATAACTGTGCTGAGGCATTGATGGTCTCTAGCGTAATCGGATCAATCTCCTCCACCCAACCAATGGAAACATCCGGCTGGGTAGGTATAGAGCAGCCAGAAACAAATAACCGCTGATCAACATCAAAAGTGCCTACCACCCACCGGCCTGAAGGAAACCGACGTGTGGTAACCTTTAGCCTCTCTGTAGGCTGAATGTTGAGGCCGGGGCTTCTCGCATGTTTTTGACGTCTAACCCCACCATACTCGACGGGTGAATTAGACTGCTCATAGTATCCCTGAGCGCTTAATGTGTAGTCTTGAAGTGTCATTATCTCACTCTTTGCCTGATTTAATTAGGCATCTGACCAAATTGGTGATGACCAAGCTCTTTCCTGCAGAGTTGCCGGAACACTTGGATCGGGTTCTCTTCCAAGGCGGATGGCATCAAAGGTTGACCAGCGACAGGTCGGATTCATTAGCACCCGCACATAGTAAAAGGCGTCTTGATTGGGATCGTAATCAGGATCGCGCCAGAGGGTTTTTAATTCAGTGGCGCCGGAGCCACCACTGAACTGGCAAGTATTTAGATCAACACTGGCGCCATTATCGGGGCAGCGACCGCTTACTGGTTCCACTTGCAGCCCATCGGCGCAGGCTATATCAACCACTTTTTCGTGAGTTTTACCCTGTTCATCAATCCAACCTTTGACCATTTGAATCCGTTGCAGTGGCGCGTCCAAAGGGTCATGAGCGGCCCAGACAAAAAACTCAGGTGAATGTTGGTTGCGACCATTAATCCTTTCGAAGTGCTTGCTGGAATGTTGAGGAGTCGGATTGGATTCAAGAACACCACCCATAGGCACTGCGTTAGCCTTTAGGTATTGAAGCTGATTGGGATCGTCAACCAGCGTCTCATCCATGTTCCATCCGGCGTGAAAGCGAAGCGCTATACGCGGACCTGAGGTAGCATAGGTTTCACGGCGAGCCAGCGCATCAAAAATAGCTTCCCGAGTATTTTCTGGTGCCCATACCGCCGCTAAGCCACCCGAGGCATGAAATTTAAGCATGGACCGGTACGCTTTATCATCCAGGTTGGTGTCGCTGAGGCGGCGCAGTGCTGGCGAGGAAACCGTGCCTACTGACCCGGGATGGTCCCACTCCTCAACATCTCCCGGATTAGAGTTGTGACTGTCAGTGGCCGCGATAAAGCCAATTTGCAGAGGATTGAAGCCCAGCTCTCGCTCAAGTTCCAAACCGACTTTTAAGCCTTGACGAGCAAACGCAGTTTGAAAAGCGCAGCCGGCAGTCTCGCCCGGTTGGCAGGGATCCAGTACCTGTGCAAACACACACTCTTCATCTGTGGCGCCAACACCCAGCGCACATTCCGATGCACCTTTATTCTGGAAAATTTCAGCCAATGGCTCGCGCCTCTGCCGCAGACGCCAGTCATCTTCGCTATATTCCTGGCCGTCCCGGGTATAACGCGAGTATGTCAGCCCCCAAGCTTTGTTGGAGTTATGGGGTATGGTCAAAAAGTCACAGCCGTCTTCTTTGTCGCAAGTGGCTTCGAGACCCTTCCAGAATTCAATGGCATTGGGCACATCATAGCTGGAAATTGCCCGTTCAGGCACGATATTGGAACGAAAGATAACATTGCGATGGTGCTTACCCTGATCCGGCATACCAGGTGAAAACTCGTAGGCAATCAGCGTGGTTAATTCACCGGGTTCGTAGTAGTCATCGGCAAGACGGATATAACGCGCCCAATCGCTGCTAACATTGTCATAGCACTGCTCGATAGTACTACCACCCCATGTACAGGTAGGAAATCTACTCAGATCGACAAGCTCTTGGCTCTTGGGTTGGTAGACCCCCGCTGGCAGTGAAGGATCGCCCAGTTCAGCTACACCGCGAGCACCTTCGATGATCATCGCCAAAAACACAGGGTTATCCTGATTCATGATCCAACAGGCCGCACGCTGTCCCAACGACAGATTTGGATCATCGCAGTGGGTGCGGATACCGAAGCCTTCAGCGTGATCAGTAATCGCGACAAAATCCAGAGGGCGACTCAATTGCATGGTCTCTCCTCCAGCGCTTATCAAAGGCTCGCCTTTGGCGAAACGGTAGGCATCTTCGATGCTGAGTTTATTTCCAAACATGCTGGAATCAAAACTTTCAGTAGTATGCAGGTGCAACTCGCCCCAATAAAGGTTTATATCCCCCTCGTCAGCAGTAATGGACGCAGCTTGCGTGTCATTATCGTACGCCAACTCTTTATCCAAAGGCCTAACAATCCGCGCCGCAATCTTACTGTCGTCCTGTAGGGCATAATCCTGTAATGCGGAGCCAGACCCGACCTTGTCAAGTAGTACATACATAAGCACAGCGGCCAGACCCACGCCCAAAACTATAACGAAAAGCACGGCTAAGCTAAGTTTTTTAACATATCTTGTAGTCATCAATAGATTTATTAGGTGAGGACAGTTCTAGTTATAGTGTTGCAATTATATTCGTGCCCGACGCCGCCTAGTAATCATTTTAGGCCATTGTACGGTTCTATTCGGATCGCCTAGATTGATGCTCAAAGCACAAAAACCTTGCACAATAACCTTAGTCAAAACAGACAATCTCTGTCATTAGTTGGGTATCGCAAGTTTCGTCGGTTTAATCGGGCTGGCATTGGTAATGGATTTGGCGGCGAGCATTGGCTGAATATGATTCCCCAAAAATTTAATTATCGAGGTACTTTAAATAAAGCTATTGCAAGTGCTTAAGGTATGGAAATGTTGAGAGGATGGTGAAGTCTAGTCACGCCTCGCTAGCAGTTTGTTTTCTCTAAAGTCTCCAGCCTGTCGAGTGTGTTCCAAGCAGCCATTCCGATATGCTTGAATGCGCTGTTGAGGGTATTGAGAATGATCGCCCAGAGCGAGCGGTAGAGGTTGTTGTAGCCCTATCTAAGGCGTTAGGCAAGATAATCGATTTCACAGCCAATTAAGGCAGTTCAAAATCATAAAAACTAACAAGCATTGAGAGATTAATGAATAAAAATACCAGTATCCACAACTTGATCACCGCTGGTTTTGCCAGCTTTTTGCCTCTGGTTGTACTGCTACTTGTAGCCTGTGCGCCTGATCCCACGCCACCAAGGACCGCACTCGATGATCAGCCAGCGCAAATGCTCAGTGCGTTCTTTGGTTTAGATAATGCTCTCCCATCACTTAGATTTGAGAACGTCGATGGCATGCCGGTAACCTTTTCTAAGCGTGTGCAAGACCCCGGTTCTCTAGAGCCCAGCGCATTTACTGTGATAACCCGTTCGGGAGCGCGAGTGCAACCACTACATGTCACCACGCGCCCAGCGCAGGCCCCATCCAAGCGACATACGGTGTTACTGATTGGTGAGTTCGGCAATGAGCCTGAGGATCCCCCTGTAAAAGTCGAAGTGACAGGACATTTACTGTTGGCTGGCGGTGAAGATGCCCAGGGGCTGTCAGTGGCAGTGACACCGCTAAAAAACGGGCCATCACTGATAATGGCTTACTCAGTCAGCCCCGGTGATTTTGCCGACGATTTTCCCTTGGAAACCAAACAGATTGTTGTGGTTGTATGGAATGGTGGTGTAACACCGGTTGAGGGCGTAACTCGCGATAACCATCGTCTCGGCTACAGCTTTGAGACCGTTGACGGTGACAGTGTTCAGCCTATTGCGCTTGGCGATATTGGGGGTGACAACTACGAGTACCTGTTTTTGGATACAGAGGCTGCGGTTCTGCGGGTGAGCATGAAGAGCGGATTGCTAATGGATCCTCGAGCCGATGCCAATCCGGCCACTAGCGTTGCTGTTGCCGCAGTCAGCGATTCACCTTAAATGTGTCAGATACCAGCACGGAGTTGCTGGGCCTGGGCCTATTCAGTCATTGAATTTGTACAATTTGCCTATTGTAAAAAAGCATAAACAACTGAAGTCTACTGCACGTTAATCAATGTGGAGGTTTAGATCACTGTGACAAAGATATGAAAATGGCCGAAAATGATTTTAATTTTTGGTTTTTAGCAACTAAAGTTAAGATGTTTCTATAACAAATCTAACACTATAGTTAACAAGGGGAATTTATAATGAAGAATAAATGTCACAATCATTTTCGTAAAATAGCACCACTTGCATCCGCAATGGCGATGGCCCTTTATGGCGCCGCGACCTCTGCGAATGAGCTTGAATTGGAAGAGATTCTGGTAACTGCTCAGAAACGTACTGAGTCATTGCAGGATATCCCAGCCACAGTCAATGTTCTGAGTGGCGATATGCTCAAAGATTTTAACGCGCTTAAATTTGCAGACTTGGAAAGTCTCACAGCGGGCCTGCAGATTACTAGCCTGTCCGGCCGCAGTGGTCGTATGACTTTGCGAGGGGTACCTCATACGCCAGTTTCCGCAGCGGAGGGCGCAGTTACCACTTATTGGAATCAGTCGATCGTGGATTCTAATGCGATATATCAGCAAATGTTTGATGTCGAGCGCATTGAAATACTGCGCGGTCCTCAGGGCACTTTGGCAGGGCGTACTTCACCTGCTGGTGCAATTAATATCCACCTTGCACGTCCGAACTTGGAAGAAAGTGAAGGTGAGTTACGGACAACCTTTTCTGACAATAACGGTGTGAATACCCAGTTAGCCACCAGTGTGCCACTGATACCCGGCAAATTGGCAGTGCGCTTTGCTGGATTGTTTGATGAGAGCGATCTCAACGAAGTTGAGAATATCGTTAACGGCGAAACCAGCCACGAAGAAACCAATGCGTCCCGTGTTAGCGTTAGTTGGCTGCCGGCGGATAATCTCAGTGTTGATCTAGCAGTTCAATACATGGACCGTGATTTCAATGATGTGGCAGTACTGTCAGGCACTCCCGCAGTGCCCCAACTGGATCCGCAAAGCAAACTGACAGCCCTCGATGATTATGATTTTCGCGGCGCGAGTGTCGGTATTGATGGAAAAGAAGATACCACCCAGGCCGAATTCTTAAACAGCTCATTGGTGGTGGAGTGGGATCTGGAATCCCATACGGTTACTGCAGTTACCGGCTACCACGAAACCGATTCAATCCGAACATATGACAGAACAGTAGGGAGTGCTAATCCGGGCTTAGTCACGCGCATCGATGGGCTAGATGATCGCACCGACTGGTCTCAAGAAATACGAATTGCCAGTAAATCCGATGGCAATTGGGAGTATATGGTTGGTGCCTATTATGAGAGTTCTGATGTCTTTTTCAGTCAAGATACTCATTTGCCTGCAGGAGCTGCCGCGCAAGGAGCCTATGGCAGTCAACTGTTGTCATTCCCAGTGGATGTTGAGCGTTCGGGGTTGTTCACCCATAACAAGTTCCACCTCAGCGACAATTTGAACCTGCAGGTGGGTCTGCGTTATCAAGAGGTCGAAACCGATAGGGATTTATTTGTTAGCGCCGGATCCGAGGGCCTTAAAACGCCAACTATGCAACAGGCGTTACCTGCAAATTTTAAAATTACGCAGGTACTTTCTGCAGATAACAAACAATTCAAAGAGGATGCTATCACTGGTCAGGTCACCCTGCAGTACAGTGTAAGTGATGACCTGGAGGTGTACGGCCTAGTTAGCACTGGCTGGCGTCCGGGGGGCATTACGGTGACCGGTAGCGTATTGCCAGAAGATGTTCTGTTGTTTGGCTCGGAAGAGAGCGTAGCCTATGAACTGGGCTTCAAGAGTATCCTGATGGATGGTGCTATGAGACTCAGTGGTGCGGTGTTCTCCCAAGATTTCACTGACTATATCAATCGTATTGGTGGCATTAATGTGCGGGATGACCTAGGAGCAGTGAGTCGAACCGGCTTTACCATGAATGGTGATGCAAAAGTCACGGGTGCTGAGTTGGAGATGCAAGCCAACCTCAGTGAGAGCTGGTCCTTAGGCGGTAACATCGCTTACAGTGACAGCGAGTATGCTGATGGTACCATGGGTCCCTGTAATCTAATTGCTAATGGAGCGCCTGCTATTCCCCAAGACCAGTCTTTTGCGACCTGTGATCTTAGTGGAGAACCTATCGGTAGGGTAGCGCCTTGGAGTGGTAGCCTCAATAGCGAATACAGAGTCAAATTCGACAATGTCGTTGGCTATGGACGGTTGCTCTACTCCTATATTGGTGAACAGGTAGGGGGAGATATTGATGAGCTTCCAGCCTACAGTAGATTTGATGCTTATGTAGGTGTTCGCAATAAGCAGATGACGGTCGAGCTGTATGCCCGCAACCTGTTTGACGAAGAGGCACTGGTAACCGGAGCGATGAGTACTCCGCCGGTGACAATTGGTGGACAGGCACAACTTTCTGGGTATGCTAACCGCTGGCCCATACCACCTCGTCAAGTCGGTATCAATGCCAGTTACCGCTGGTAATACCCGCCATTATTGATTCTGTAGTTGCTAACTTAGGCCGTGATGCTGATCAGCATCACGGTCTTTTTTTTACTCTAGAATTAATGTCACAAAAAGTAGACAGCCCTATGCAGCGCTTTGATTTACTCAATGGGGTTTGAAGAATTCTTAGAAACTAAGGCGATATTGGTTCCCACTGACTGCGTTGTTGCTGTGGAACAGGCGACAACAATTAGTGCGTTGCAGATTTTTTGCGCTGGTAACTGCGCGGTGATAATCCAGATTGCTCTTTAATAAATTTGGAAAAGGCCGAAGCATCGCTAAAATTCAGTCGTTCAGCGATGGCGTAGTGGGGCAGGCTGGAATGAAGCAGGTATTCCCTTGCCATAACAAATCGAACTGAGCCATACAGCTGACGAAAGTTGGTTTGATTTTGCTGAAGCTGCAGTTGCAATGTGCGACGGCTGATACCGAGTTTTTCCGCAAGCAGGTCTACTGTGCAATCGCCGGCATTGATTAGCTCAATAATCAGTCGGTTGGTTTTTAGTACAAAGGGTGAGTTTTTATCCGGTATAAGCCTGGGTGCGCCGCTGGAATCGTCGGACTCAGACAATCTGTGTGCCAAGACTGGTGATTTGAGGGTATTGTTGTCTACAAAAAAGGCATTAACATCCTGATCGAAATACAGGTTTTCACCAAAGATTGTTTTCAAAATAGACAGAGATCGAGGCTTTTCGCGACGAAACTGTACATAGGCGGGTCGCCACTGATCGCCCAGTAATAACCGCATCTCGTAATTCAGTGTGGCCATACCCAGCTCGATAGACTGCATCAGCGAATCGTATTTCGAGGTGCGCACATTGAGCCGCATTACCTCAAAGCCAAGAGAAGCCCCCTCAGCTTGTTTGATCAATGTCACTGAATGGGATCTTGAATAAAGCAGTTCGGGATCCTCAGCCAGACTCTGAAGTACCTCCTCTATGGCTTGGCCACTGCGAGCAAATTGCCAGTAAGTGGTGTTCTTATTTTGGTACTGCAGTTGCGCCAGTTTGGCGCCGAAAAAAGGCTCTTCGCATACCAGTGATGCCTCCTCCAGTAGGCTGCTGCATTGGCGGCCGGTAATTTCTAAATCTGGCCGATACAGGGCCGAGGGATCAAGCCCAGCTCGCTCAGCGATACTGTGGGGATTCTGGTCGTAACGGTAAATTAATGCCGCAGCGCCTTCCAAAATTCTGCTGGAAACAGTTATTTGCATAGCTGCATTATTAGTAATATTTCGCAAAAATACAACAAAACTGCGCAATAAACCATGTTTTGGCTGTTGCTTAGCCTACTATTATTTAAAGCTGTTTGCAGCCAGATAGATAATTTACCCGTGAGAAGAGACACAATGAACCAGTCACCCATTGAGAGACTCGTAGAAGATCCGGCGAGTGAAGCAAAGATTGCCAGCATTCATGCCGATATTGTGCGAATACCCTTAAAGAAGACCTACAGTATGGGTGGTCAGGACTTTAGTGGCTATGATTATCACGGTCTTGTAGTTCGAGTGCGCACTAAGGATGGTGTAGAGGGTGTCGCTGAGGTCTTTGTTACCCCGGGCTGGTATGGCCCAGATACTCCCGGCAGTTGCCAATTCCTGCTGGAGTATATCTATGGGCCGGCGATGATCGGTGAATGCGTCTTTGATACCGCCGGGTTATTGCGCAAGATGGACGAGCTGTGGATGCACAATCTCTGGCCCAAAGCTGTGCTGGAAGCAGCGCTGTTTGATGCCGCCGCCAAGACCATCAAGCGCCCACTGGTTGACCTAATGGGCGGTAAGGTCAGAGATCGTTTTCCGCTGGTTGGCGGTATTGGCACTGATACACCGGAGGGAATGGCGGCATCGGCACGGGAGTTTGTCGACCGCGGATTCGGCACCATCAAGTTGAAAATTGGCGATGTCAGCAAAAAAGTCGATATGGATGTAGCGCGAGTGCGGCTAGTGCGCGAGGAAGTAGGGCCGGATATTGTTATCAGGACTGATGCCAATGGTGTATTTGGCAGCGATGTGCAGGCTGCCATCAGACTGGCGCGCGCCCTTGAACCCTATGACTTAGATCACTTTGAGCAGCCGCTGGCAGCGGATTGTATTGAGGGTATGGCGCGGGTTCGAGAGTCCATTGACATTCCGCTGATGGCCGATGAATCGGTGCATAGCCTGCGCGATGCAATTGCGGTAGTGCAGGCGGGGGCAGCTGATATTGTTAAATTAAAGATGGCCAAGAACGGCGGCTACCAGAAATGCCGTGACATTATCACCCTCTGTACCAATGCTGGCGTCAGCATCGAGTTGGGCAATGGCCTACAAACCAGTGCCGCTTCCTTGCATGAGTTAAACCTGGCCTGTTCCAACCCATTGGTCCAGCCCGCTGGGGAGTTTACCGGGCCGGACAAGCTGGTGTCGGATATCCTCGAGCAACCCATGCAAATTATCGATGGCGAAGCCATTCTTCCCACCGGTGCCGGTATTGGTTCCGGCTTGGACTATAAGGCGTTTAATGCCTGCCGAGTCGATATAAAAGATGAGTTAGGTTTTAAAAAGAAGAGTTAGTTATGAGCGAGAAGAGCGTCATTAGATCTACTGAACTTGCATCTACTCAACAGCGCAGCTGCCACAAAGGTCAGCTCGATGACCCATTTGATAATAATTGGCTCGAGCAAACCCGTCAGGAAATTGGTGCCGATCTGGTTGGGGTGTTGGCCGTCGATGAGCACGCCCATCCCGATTTCCTGTATGGGGTTAAGGCTTTTCTCCCCTCTGCCAAAGCCTGTGTGGTGTTGGGTATGGAATATGCGTCCGAGACCATGAACCTTATCAAGCCGCCGCAGAAATACATGGGCGCTGTAAAAACTGGCGACCTATTGGCGCCGCATGTCAATCAACTGAACATTGAGATTGATAAAGCCAACTCAAAGCTGGTAAAAAAGCTGCGCAAACTGGGCTTTCGCAGTCTCGCGCTTCCCAGTCGAGGACTGCCGCTACGTCCCGGTGAAATCAAAGCCTCACTGTCTTTTGCCCATGTAGCGGAGGCGGCGGGTATGGGCACCATCGGCACCCACAGTTTGCTGATCACCCCGGAATTTGGCACCCGTACTCGTCTTACCTGCATGCTTACCGAAGCGCCGCTGAAAACTACACGGCGCATCGATCCAGTAGACGACTGTACCCACTGTCTCGATTGCGTAAAGATCTGTCCTGTGGGTGCCATCGCTTCACCAGTCCCAGGAGCTCGCTATCAAATAGACGCAATGCGCTGTAAATTTTACCGCGAGAAATTTGATAACTGCGGGCTGTGTCAGAAAGTTTGCAGCTATGCCACGGGTCACTCCGAAACCACGGGTGGACCGCTTATTGCCTCAGATGCATTTCAGCACGCACAGGCGGACTATGTGCGCCTCGATACGTCAATGGAGGACAACTAAGGTGATGCAGTTTGCCGCTCAGCAACAATCTTTGCAGGAGGATCAGGCCCTTCTGCTGGCGTCACGAGGTGTTATTCGTCTCAAGGGGAAAGGGGCCGCAGAGGCACTGCAGCCGCTTATTATCACCTCAATGGATAAGCATGAGAAAAAGCCCCTACTCACCTATGTGTTGGATGATCAAGGTTATCTGAAGATTGATCTATTTGTTGTGAGGCATAACGAAGACCTGTTAATTGAGCTTGATCAGACACTGATACCAACCCTGATTGACTTGCTTAGCCCCCATTGCAAGGCGTTGAAGGTGACTGCTCAGGATGTCACTGCAGAGTGGCGCGTATTCGCAGAATTGCCCGACCAAAACACCTTTGATGATGGCAGTGAGTTTATTAAGTATGCGGATCCCCGCTCACATATGGGCTCGCGCCTGTTGCGTCCGCAAAATAGCAGGATTAGCAGTCAATGGGGTAGCGAGATTAAATGGGCAACCCATGCCCACAAGCTGGGCTTCCTGCCCAGCACCACCCGATTACAGAATCTCCAGGTGTCCCCCTTGGAGGCTGGTTTACACGCCCAAAATCTGCTGGATGCCGAACGGCTCCCCAAGGGTTTTCAGGCGGCTATATCCTCACCTGAGACGGGCTTGAGCAGACGTCTTTTACCTATGCGTATTGAGCCTAAGGGTGATTCATTTCCCACTATGGCGGGAGGCTTGCCGGTGTTGGCGGGCGATACTGAAATTGGCAGGGCAGTCTGTCATCACGGCCTATTTGCCCTGGCGCTTATTGAGCTTGAGCCATGGCGCAACGCACTCAATATCGGCGCAGCACTGCACTGTGCAGACCAGCCAGTTCTGATCAGCTGGCCCAGTTGGCTGTCTCAAGAGAGTCGTGGACGCGGCGGGCCGGTGGCAATGTCGAGTAAATTGAACTGAGTATGCCACTGGATCCATCGCAGATCCTGCTGCTGTGGGCAGGGGTGATTTTCGCCTCGGTGCTCAGGGCTTTTACCGGCTTTGGCTTTGCCCTAGCGGTGGTGCCGGTGTTCGCCATGTTTCTTGCACCGGCTGAGGTTGTGGTGTTAGCGGCTTCATTATCGCTGGTGCTCGGCATGGTCTCAGTGCGCACTTGGTGGGGTCTTTTCAGCGTGCGCGAAATATTGCCACTGATCACGCTGGCATGGGTGGGTACGGTGGTTGGTGTCTACCTGCTGACTGGAATGTCTCAAGGTAGTTTTCAGTTATGGGTGGGTATTGCTGTGCTACTAGCCTGTTTGGCAGTCACCCTATCGAAACCGGCTAATCCGGTCGATAGTTCAGCGCTTAGGGGCGGTGCTGGATTGCTCTCTGGCCTGATGAATGGTGCCCTGGCTGTTCCGGGGCCACCCATGATCGTCTATGCACTGCTGACAGAATTTGATCCAGCGCGGAGCAGAGCGCTGTTGATGTTATTTTTTACTGCATCATCCCTCTGGGCGCTGGTTTCTTTCGCTGTTGCCGACCTGTTCGTTCCCGCTATACCTTGGTATATAACGCTGGCCCTGCCGGCGCTTTTTGTCGGCGATCGGCTTGGCAATACGTTGTTTGTAAAATACTCGGATGCATTTTATCGGCGCGTGGCAGTTTTGGTTTTGCTGTCAATGGGCATCCTAGTTATTCTGAAAGCGCTATGAATAAGACTAATAAATAGCAATAAAAATAGGCAGAACAATGAATAATCCTACAGCTAAAGCAGAGTTATCTGAGACGGCTACATCAATAGCCAATCAGCCGTTGGCGGGTCACCGCACCACATTGACCCTATTGATGCTCGCCTTTACTTTGTCGATCTGTGATCGCATGATTCTGTCGATCCTGTTTCCGGAAATCAAAGCAGAGTTTGGTCTGAGTGATACCCAGTTGGGTATGCTGGGGGGAATGTCATTCGCGCTGTTTTATGCCACCATGGGCCTGCCGATTGCCCGACTGTCAGATCAGTACAGTCGCAAAGTCATTATTATAGTCAGCCTAGTAATATTCTCATTGATGACTGCCTTTAGCAGTGTGGCCGCCGGTTTTATCAGCCTTCTGTTGCTGCGAATTGGCGTTGGCATTGGTGAGGCCGGAGTGAACCCGGCCAGTCATTCAATTATCGCTGATTATTTTCCGCCCCAGCGTCGCGGGCTGGCCATGGCGACCTTAGCTCTGGGCGGCAGTTTTGGCATGATGCTGGGTTTTGTGGGTGGAGGCTTTGTTGCCGAGGCCTATGGCTGGCGAATTGCCCTGGTATCTGTAGGGCTTCCCGGTCTGTTACTGGCGGCAGTGATGGCCAGATTGCTAAAAGAGCCAGTCAGGGGAACCTTTGAGGTGGAAAAAGTTCAGCCCTCACCAACCATCCTTACCACCGCGGCCGCCATGTGGGCCAACCCTGCGATGCGACATTTAATTGCGGGATCCATAGTTGCGGGTATGCTCGGCTATGGTATCACCCAGTGGTTGCCGACCTTCTTTATGAGAACTCACGCATTCAGTCAATCTGAAGCCGGTATGGTGATTGCCGGCATGTTTGGTATCTTGGGAGCCATAGGTGCGCTGGTTGCTGGCAAATGGTTTGATCGCCTGTCCATCCGTGGTTTCCAATATGGCATGCGCATGATTGCGTTGGCGCCGTTTTTCTCCACACCATTTTTTGTTGCCGGCCTTTTGACTGATAATCTGAATACGGCATTACTGCTGTTTATTGTTCCCGGCTTTATGGCTAATTTCTTTCTCGGCCCTACCCTGGCAATGGTGCAAACCCTGTCGCCGGTGCATATGCGCGCTGTATCCGCGGCCATCAAGATGCTGTGCCTCAATCTTATTGGTCTGGGCCTTGGGCCGCTGTTGGTGGGTGTGCTCAGTGACTTTTTGACGCCGCGCTTTGGCGAAGATGCACTGAGTGTCTCGCTGGCCTGTTTTACGTTGCTGGGTCTCTGGGGGTCACTGCACTTCTGGCTCTGTGGTCGGGCGTTGGCCAAGCAGCAGGCAAGCTAAAAGCCGCCAGATACTGCAAAATTGGAACGCTATATTGGTTTTATACCCAGAGAGGAATTGAACATGCAAGTACAGCCGATTACGCCATCTTTTGGTGCTGATATAGGTCAATGTGATCTTGCCGCAGTAGGCGAACAGGAATTTAAGGAAATCTATAAGCTGTGGTTGGAATATGGCGTCCTGCGGTTTCGTGATCAGGTGTTAGACGATGATCAACTGCAGGCATTTAGTGCCATGTTTGGCAAGCTGGATACCATTCCCTACTTTGACAAGATGGGTATAACAGAAGAGGAATTTAAGCGTAGGGGCGGCGGAAGTATCTATATACTTAAGCTCTCCAATATGCAAAAAGAGGGCAAGCCTATAGGGGGTTTGGGTGATGCTGAGGTGCTATGGCATGCTGATATGACCTCCCATGAAAAGCCGGGAATTGGGATGGTTTTATATGCAGAGATCATACCGCCAACAGGTGGTGATACCCAGTTTGCCGATCAATACGCCGCTTACCATAACTTACCTGCGGATTTAAAGCGGCGTATAGCGAGCTTATCGATAAAGCACGATGCCGCGCACACCAGTGATGGCCAACTTCGCCAAGGTTTTGAAGAAGTGGCATCGGATGATCCTAGAGACACGCCAGGGCGACTTCATCCAATCGTTTACACCCATCCCGAAACCGGAAAAAAGGCGCTTTATCTGGGTCGAAGGGCGTGGGCCTATGTTGATGGTCTATCACTCCAGGAAAGTGAATCGCTACTCGATGAGCTGTGGACCTATGCAGTCGATGATAAGTATGTAATTACCCAGCAGTGGCGGGTCGGCGATGTAATCGCCTGGGACAATCGCTCAACCCTGCACCGCAGAGATGGCTTTGATCAGCCTCGCCTGTTAAAGCGATGTCAATTGCTATACCGATAAGCGGTTTGCTAAATCTGCTGATAGACCTGTTGATAGATCCATTGAGAGCGATTGCCTCAGTGGGGGTACGTGCTAGAAATTAAGACTAATTATCTTGAACGTCTTCCAACGGCCCTTAAAAAAGCCATTTCTTCTCATTTTATAAACCCTTCACGAAGTCTTGCCCTGCTTAATAAGCGCCCGACCACAGAGCCAGTAATGCAGCGATCCCCAGAGGCCTAGAGTTGTGATGCAGATGATCGCTATGCCCAAAGCATCCTCAGCAAATCGCGGGGTCAGCAGATCGCTAAGTACACCGACCAACAATGGGCCCAGACCCAAGCCTATAAGATTCATAGCTAGCATCAAGATCGCCGAAGAAACAGCCCGAGTATTGACTGGAGATAGGGTTTGAAGCATAGCTAAGGTTGGCCCCATAAAAAAGTTACCAGCAAAGGCTGGAAGGATAAACAGCAGCATGGCCATGGTCAGATTGTCGCTCATAAGGCCGGCAAAAAAGAATGGCATAGAAAGACATGGAACCAGCACAAGCATCCACAAACCCTTTTGGAAACCACCGATGGACAGGCGATCAAACCACTTGCCGGCTATCAGTGCACCTATGGCTCCCAAGATGCCAAATACCCCTGCCATCATCACTCCGGTCTCAGATTGGCTGAGCTCGTGAGTTCGCATAAAAAAGGTCGGTAACCATTGCGTGATGCCGTAAGAGGACGTTGCCGCTATTATTGATCCCGCGAATAGGTGCCGCATAGCGGGGTTGAGCCACATGCTAATCGCGGTAGTGGCTATGGATGGCGCTGTGGGGGCTGTGTCTGTTTCAAAGGTACCCCTAGAAGGCTCCTTCAGTAGTTTAAGCATAAAAGCGGCTAATAGAAGACCGGGAAGACCTACAGATACCATGGCGATGCGCCAGCCATAGGCTTCGGTAATAAAACCGCCACCGACAAATCCCAGAATCATTCCAAAGCTCCCACCCAGCATAAGGGTAGCCATGGCGAGGCCGCGACGCTGGGGCGGGAAATAGTCAGCGATAATGGAGTGACTGGCCGGGTTCACCCCTGCCTCACCAATGCCGACGCCAATTCGCAGCAGCAGAAGGCTAATAAAGCCAGCGGCCAAGCCACTGAGGGCCGTCATCAAGGAGAATACAACAAGGCTTAAAATAATGATTTTTTTGCGACTGTACTGATCCGCCAGGCGTGCGATAGGAAGGCCAATGGTGGCGTAAAACAGGGCGAAGGAAACGCCGCCCAACAACCCCAGCTGGGTATCGCTCAAACCAAATTCTGCTTTTATATCCGGAAACAGGATTGATAAAATCATCCGATCGCTGATTGACAGGGTGTAGACCAATACCAGTAATAGGAGAGTGGTGCGATGACCAGCCAAGGGTTGGGAAACGGTGTGGGTTACAGAGGCGGATGCCCCTGGATTGCCGATTTGATTATTCATAGTCATTGTTCTTATTCAATGGTTAGCAGTTAACGGCTGACTGAATATCATCAATACAAACCGCCCAGCCTTCACTGATATATTTTTTTAGCCAGTTGCTACAATGGTGCAGTAGTGAATGTATAGGGTTAGCCTTTTAATTTAGGTATCAAAAACGGCCAAATTCGCGGCTGGTTGACAAAATAATGTAGCGCTTCTCGATAAATGATTTCCCAAAAAAGCGTCGGAGTGTGCGCTTTATAGTCATAACTACTTGTCAGTTGCGGGATGTTGCTCATAAATTAATGGCCCTCTATTATCTTCACTGTAAATCCGTTAATGTTGCCACCCATTTGCTGTCCCATAGACCTATTTGAGGAACAAACATGTTGAATTTCAGCTTTCACAATCCAGCTAGCATTCATTTTGGAGCCGGTCAGATTGAAAAAATAGATAGAGAAATCCCTCAAGATGCCAAAGTATTGGTGATTTATGGAGGCGGTTCGATTAAAAAAATGGTATCTATGATCAAGTGATTGAAGCATTGGGGGGTCGTGAATGGTTTGAGTTTTCCGGAATAGAGCCCAATCCACAGTATGATACATTGATGAAATCATTGCAGATTATCGCCGACAACCAAGTGGATTATCTGCTCGCTGTAGGTGGAGGTTCAGTTATTGATGGCGCTAAATTTATTGCAGCTGCCGCTAAATTTGAAGGTGGAGAACCTTGGAGTATTATCGCTGAGCGGGCCAAAGTTAATCAGGCTTTACCGCTAGGTGTTGTTCTAACCTTGCCTGCTACAGGTTCTGAATCCAATAGTGGTGGCGTGGTGACTCGTCACGGACACAAGCTATCTTTCTTTAGTGGATTATTACGTCCCAAGTTCGCGGTGCTTGACCCGCAGGTCACTTTAAGTTTGTCGGACCGTCAAATTGGTAATGGAATTGTCGACGCGTTTGTACATGTCATAGAGCAGTATTTGACCTACAGTGTAAATGCCAAAGTCCAGGATCGATTTTCTGAGGGCCTATTATTGACGTTGATTGAAGAAGGTCCAAAAGCCCTAAATGACCAGACTAAAGAGGATCTGGAAGTTCGAGCCAATGCCATGTGGGCAGCCACTATGGCGCTCAATGGTTTGATAGGTGCAGGTGTTCCCCAAGATTGGACTACCCATATGATTGGGCACGAACTCACGGGCTTATACGATATTGATCATGCGAGAACGCTATCGATTACATTGCCCGCGGTTATGAAGGTCCGCCGTGATGTGAAGCGGGAAAAATTATTGCAATACGCTGACCGAGTTTGGAATCTGGTAGATGGCAGTGAGGATCAGCGCATTGATAAGGCGATTGAGTTAACTGAAAATTTCTTCGCAGAAATGAATATGCCAACTCGGTTGAGTCACGTGGATTTAGATGCTTCTCATATCGATAGTATTTTAGATAAATTAAAGCAACACGGCATGGTGGCACTGGGCGAACAGCGTGAAGTCACTCCTGAGATCAGTCGTGTAATTTTGGAAATGGCACTGTAAATAGCTTGGCATTTCAGGTTTAAAGTTTATGCGTTTCAACGGCATTTAGTCTATGTTTTCTGGAGGTGAAAACCTCCAGCAATTTCTTGCATCAAATACCTATTTGTCTGGCCTGTTGTTGACGATATTTTTTTGGTGTCACACCATTCCAACGAACAAATGCTCGTCGAAAATTTACTGTTTCAGAATAGTCTAGCAAGTGCGCTATTTCAGCAATGGTCAGCACCGTTTTGGCTAGATACTCTTTTGCCAGTAGGTCTCTAACTTCTTCGAATAGCGACCTGAAACTGACCGACTCATCATCCAGCCTTCGTCTCAGGGTTCGTTCACTCATATTTAGACGCGCTGCGACTCCGGAAATATTGAGGAAATCACCAGCGGACTGCAGCAGTAAACGCCTAACCTCAGTTGTGATCTTTTCGCCGCTGTTCAGGCCGCGTAACATTTCCTCGCACTGCTGATGAAATACAACATGCTCAGATACATTGGCAGTCTTAACTGGTGTGTCCAGAATATGTTTAGGCAAAAATGCATGATTGCGCTCTGCACCAAAAGTTATTTTTGCTTCAAAAGTTGAATGATAGATACCAGGGTTAGAGGGTTCGGGGAAAATGAATTCTATCTCTGCTCCCTCTATTCGGCCTCGATAGAGTGAGTTGCCAATGAAAGTCCACTGAGAAAAGGCCAGCTCAGCGATAAGCCGTTGTTGTGCTGGCGTTCCTTTAGTCAGTATAGGCCATAAAACTAGACCGCCATCGCGATTCTCTGAGTGCCAATGTGGTTGAAAAAATGCTTTCCCATAACGCAGCAAAAGCTGGATGGACTCTCGCAGATTGGCACAGCTCATTAAGGCAAAACCAAAGGTTCCATAACTTTCAATTCCGACTTTTTGACCCAGTCGAAGTCCCAAATAGGGATCACCCATGAGCTTTGCCGCAGTCTCCAGTAAAACAATAAAGTGGGTTTCTGAAAATTCAGCTTCAACTGCGATTGGCATCTCATCGATGCGCGTCTTGTTAAGTAGTTGTTCAGTTGAAATCCCTGCCTCATTTACTAGGCATAATAGCTGCGTCAAGAGATCACGCTGAAGTTTAATTTTAGTCATAGAGTTACTCTTAATGCCACACTCTCTGGGGCGAAAAACATAGAAATAAGTGTGGCCGAAAATCATTCCCTGCCGCTAATTTCTGACACTATACTGCAATGCAATAGAATTATGAAAGCATTAGAAATGCATCTAGTATTGATTAGAGACAGTGATAAGCATGAAAATTAATGATTGGAAAATAGTCGCTTTGCTCTTCATTGCAGCGATTTGCTTCACGATTTTTAGTCAAGCCGAGCGACCCCATAATCCAAAGGCTTTTGGTCCACCCGAAAAGACGCAATGGAAACCCGTTGGCGCTCGCGCGGTGGGACAACAAAGTTACGATGTTATCCCCGAGCCGGAAACCTTTAGTGCCATACATGTTGATATGGCCAACTCAGATGCGGTATGGGGTGTTGCCGCCCCGATGTTTGAACTTGACTGGGTTGTTGAGCCTGCCTATTTTATTGGCAATGGCCCACTGGTTGATAATCAGGGTAACCTCTATTTTACCCCGCAGTTTTACCACGGTGAGCGGGTGGTGTTGATTTCCCTTGACGGCCAGACTGGTGAGAGGCGATGGTCGATACCTGCTGCAGACGATATGCAAGCTAGTAGTCCGGTTTTTATACTGAATGATCCGGAAAATCCGGGATCCCAAATTCTTTATGTGGTTGGCTACAATCGTCTTATGGCTCTGAGACCCGATGGATCGGTGATATGGAGTAAAGCCACGGGCTTAAACCTTCCCACTACTGAGTATGGCAAAAAACCGATTGTTAAATTTCATAGTTTCAATTATCACCCGGCGACAGATTCACTGATTTCGGTCACCAAGGGCGGGGCACTATTCGCCTTTAGTCGCAAGACTGGTGAGCTGATAACACCTATTGGACAACTTCCAGGTGCGCCTGCCATTAGTGGCAACGGCACCAAGATACCCAAATTTGTCCTCAATAAAGTGGATCCCCTAATGGACGAGGCCTTTGGCAGAACCGAAGGGGGCCTGAGCCTATTTTCAGCGGCCACTAACTATATCTACGGTGGTGGTGGCATTGTCACCAACTACTTTAGTATCGATCCACAAAGTAGCCGTATCTACATGGCCGCAACTGCACCAGATTCAGAAGATGGTACTGAAGATGGTAGGTCCGAGATTGGTGCCATTTACTCTCTCGATCTAGTAGATAACGGCAGTGATGGTCTTGAATTCAAAATATTAAACCGCGCAACTTTCCAGGGAGGTACCGGTTCTACTCCGGCACTTAGCGCAGATGGTCAGCGCCTCTATATATCAGATAATGCAGGCCATGTTATCGCCCTAGATAGTGATTTAAAGGAGAGGTGGCGAGTGGATGTGGGCGAGCCGCTGGTGGGTTCAATTACAGTGGCTGCGGATAATAATGAGCTCTATGCCATCACCGGTAGTGATGTGATCCAGTTGATTGATAAAGGTGATCACGGGAGTAGAACCTGGACGGCTGAGATGAATGGCTTTCAGGGTTATGCCAATGTGGATGTGGAATTCAACAGCTTGACGGCAACCGCAACTGCCAACGGTGTGGTTATTATGATCGGCGGTGGTAAATCATTGCTGGGTAGGACCATGATGTTGCACGTGGGAATGGGGCTGTTAGATCGAAAAACAGGAAAATTACGCTACTTTGCCGAGGGGCGCGAAGATTCGGTGGCAATGAGTATAGTGGCTGCCGATGGCAGTATTTATGTGGCTCATTCACCCTTGAGGCGTGCCGTGGGTAAGGGGTTATACCCCGAACTAACTCGCGACCTCACAGGGGGTATTGCGCGCTTTAAACCGATCCGTTTGGATCTGTTGGCCCGCGATGCTATCTGCGCCGCCGAGGCGCGTGGCGCCAATGCTAGCACACTGCATCAGACTGCTGACTTGGCAGCCATCAATGCCGATATCCGGCAAATGAAATTATTGTTTAAGCAGGCTGATGATGCCATGATTGAGGCTGTCAGCGACGGTGATATGAGTCCTGAGGATGCTGCGAGGTTGGGCAATCTTCTGGCGCAAAGCACAGCCAATCTGACGCCGATGGGGCTAACAAAATCAGTTGCATATCTGGCTGAGGCCTGTGCGATTTTCGCTTTATGAGTGGCGCTAACTCCACTGCTCCCCGTTGCCGTATTGATCCTTATAACGCCCGGGTGTTTTGAGATATTTGGGACAACTATGGGGTATCAAAATTAATCGAGCCGATTAGGAGCGGGGCTGTAGTCTTTTTTGGACTTCGGTCGTTGTTGTGATAGATCTGCAAATTGGACGTACCTGAAGCGGATTTTTATAGTAATTGTGTTGGTTGTGGGAAGCGCGCTTGGGTAGGGTGATCCCAGAGCGGCGGCCTTATAGGATTGAGGGCAAAGAGAGAAAATCAAAATAGCTGATGGGTGACAATAGCAAAGCCGCAATAACATAAACCAATTCCAACCAAAAATGTGATGGTGTATCATGGTATGTAGATATAAATATAAAATTTTTCTAATTAGCTCGCTCCAAATATGAATCAACAAGCCGTGACTGTGCTTTCGGGCTGTTTTGGTATTGAGTATCCATAATGACTGATCCGACTCTCGAATTGCATAAACAGGAACTTACCCGTCTTCGTCGCTTGAGCGGCTGGGTCGCGCTTATTGGCCCCTGGCTTTTCGGTGTGACCGCGTTGGCTATCGACTTAGCTTACGGAATGGGTATCCCAACCGTACTTGGACTTTTCTTTTTCCTTCAGGCAGCTGTTTTGATTGGTTTTTGGAGCACACTCAAGTGGCGCCAGAGAGCCTTTCTGCGTCGACTTGAGGATCCAGCTGCAGACACTGGTAGTGTCTACTTTCTTTCCCGTTTCATGCCCTATCTGTCTGGATTGCTTGCGATTGCCTTGCCGCTAATGCTCACGTGGGAGGTGTTCGGGCCTCGGGCCGAGTTGAGCCCTGACATCGATGCGACTTGGACACAGCTGTTTGCTTGGGGCTTTGTGGCGATGGCTATTCTGTCGGCACTATTTGCCCAGTATTTCTCGGCGATCTCAACAGAATTGGCCCCGGAAGCGCGGGGTGTAGCCTGCTGGTTCCGCGCGGGCACCTGGATGGCGCTGGTCGGCGCTGTATCGCTCTTTATCGTGGTGTTCAATGGGCCCTGGGGAGGAGAGCTGACGACCAGCATTCTGCTGGGAATTGTCCTGTTTCTCGGTGCAGAGCTCACGCTGCGTGCACTGTGGACGAGCTGGTTGCAGTTTTACAATCGAGTGCCGCATCCGGGCGCGCGAGTTGGCACCGACCTGTTTTCACTGCGGCTTCTATTCTCGCGGTTCAACCCCTCTGGCAGCCTGTTCGCGGTCTTGGCCGATGTGTTTGGCATTGACTTGCGTGGCGCCTGGGCATTGACTTTTATGCGGCGTTCATTGCTTCCGCTGGCCGCAGGACTGTTTATTATCGGATGGCTTTCGACCTCATTCGTTATGATTGGGCCGGCGGATGTCGGGCTGGTCGAGCGCTTTGGCAAACTTGATCGCGAACCGCTAAAACCGGGACTGCACCTGGGTTTGCCGTGGCCTATGCAGCGAGTCAATCGCATACCTGTGCATCGCGTGCAGACCATCCCGATCGGGTTCGCGGGCTCACGCCAAGAGGCGAGCATGCTGTGGACCGTTGCCCACGCGGAGGAGGAATACAAGCTTTTGCTTGGTGATGGGAGAGACCTGGTCACCGTCAATGCTACGCTGCACTACCGGATCGGCGATCCTTTTGCTTACGCTTACTCGCTGCAGAATCCGGACGATACACTGGCTATTTTGGCGGACCGCGTTTTAATGCAGCGCACGGTGGGTCGCACGCTAGATGGTGTACTGTCTGAGAACCTAGCGGCACTAGGCGAGGAACTCGAACTCGCGATCCAAGGGGCATCGGACGATCGCAATCTCGGGTTTGAGATTGTCGACCTGACCCTGACCGGTTTGCACCCACCAGTAAATGTCGGCGCTGATTATCAGGCGGTGGTCGCTGCTAGAATCGATCAGACAACTAAGCTGCTCAAGGCTGAAACCTACCGAGAGCTGGAATATCCCAGGGCTGATGGGGCGATTGCAAAGCTCAAAAATGGCGCCCTAGCCCACAGTGTTACCCGGCTCTCAAATGCACGTGGTGAAGCCACCGCATTCCAGGCGCTTCGAACCAGTTATCTGGCGTCGCCTGAAGTGTTTGGTTTAATTAGGCATCTGCAGGCCGTTGAGGCGGGGCTAGCTGGCAAGAGGTTCCATGTAATTGATCACACTATTGAAGAATCAGGAGGCGCAATTTGGATCCGCGAAGAGCAGTGAAGAATTTCCAATTTAATCGCGATGATATGCGGATGGCGGTCGGTATTGTAACCGTGATGGTGATCCTGTTATCGTCGGTCGCGTTTAGCGTGCGAGAACGTCACACGGCACTTGTGATGCGCTTTGGCGAGCTGGTGCGAACCGAAACTCAATCTGGGTTGCACTGGAAGTTGCCCTGGCCGATCGACAGAGTAAGTTTGATCGATCAGCGCAAACGCGTGTTCAATACGCGGCATTCAGAGATGTTGACCAGGGACAAGAAAAATATCATTTTGCTCTCCTATGCCTCCTGGGAGGTCACCGATGCCGAACTTTTCTACAAGGCCGTTGGCACAATTGCAGAGGCCGAAAAGAAGCTTGATGGCGTGGTAACCAATGCCAAGATCGGTGTAATGGGTCGCTATGACTTGTCGGCGCTGGTTTCGACCGACCCCAAGCAGCTCCAGACTGAACAGATTGAAAGTGAGATATTGGCATCGGTGCAAGAGTCGGCGCGGGCCAAGTACGGGATCCTCGTTGATCAGGTTGGTTTTAAACGCTTGTCTCTGCCGGAGGCGAACATAAAATCGGTCTTCGATAAGATGCGCGCTGAGCGAGGGAAGGTTGCGGCTGGCTTGCGCGCCCAGGGGGAACGCGACGCCGCGGTGTTGCGCTCAGAGACAGACTTGGAGGTCGCCAGTGTGATCGCAGCGGCGCGAGAAGAGGCAGCTAAGGTCCGCGGTGATGCCGAAGCGCAAGCGACGGAAATCTACGCGCGCGCTCACGGTGCGGCTCCCGAACTGTTTAAGATGGTTCGTCAGCTCCAGAGTCTTGAACAGGTGATGAGTAAAGATGTGACGCTGATCATGCGCACAGACAAGGCACCATTCAACGTGTTGAATGGTCCCCAAGAACTCGACATTAAACAGCGGGACGATAAGTGATGGCCGACAGCAAAGGCACACGACGCACCAATGAGATTCAGCGCATCGCGCAGCCGGCGGTCGAGGTGCTCGGAACCCTGATCAGCCTGGCATACTGGCCGATCTCACTGCTCTTTGTTACCTACCTTTTTTCAGGTGTGACTGCCGTGAAACCGGACGAGGTCGCGATGATTATGCGCTTTGGGCGCGTCATTGGAGACTCGCCGGCCGAACAGATACACAAGGCTGGATTGCTGTGGGCGCTGCCACAGCCGTTGGACGAGGTCGTGCGCGTCCCTATTGGCAAAGTGCACGAAGTAGAAATCAACGATCTGTGGCGCAGCTCCGAGCTGATAACGCCATCGTCTGTGGGCAAGGGTTCAATGCAGCGACGACAGCGCTATACCAGTAGCGCGCTGTCCATCGATCCTGAAACAGAGGGATACTGCCTGACCGGAGATCAAAATATTGTGCAGCTGCAACTGCTGGCACGTTACCGCGTGGTTGATCCGATCGCCTACGCACTCGCCCAGGAGGACCCCCACGCCCTACTGCGAAATATAGTTCAGGGCGAGATGGTGCGGGCCACGGGTCGCGAATCCATCGATTCTGTGTTGACCGAGGGACGCAAGGTGCTTGCCAATAGGGTTCGGGCAGCTGCGCAAACCAGATTGGACGAAGTGGATTCGGGGCTCGAGCTGATTGCAGTCGAGATTGCTGATTTTGCACCGCCCATTGCGGTAAAACGCGCTTTTGTGGATGTAAACACTGCCTACATCACCAGCCACAAAATGGTTGTGGAGGCACAGCGCTATCGCGAGACCGAGCTGCCGAAGGCCGAATCAAAGCGTGACCAGATTCTGGCTGAGGCCAATATCTACGCAGCGAACTTGATCGCTGAGGCGCGCGGACAGGGTGAAGCGTTTGAAATGCTAGCTGCCGAGTATCAAAAGCAGCCAGAGGTGGTGGTTGAGCGCCTGTATATCGAGGGTATTGAAAATGTGGTCTCTAAAGTGGGTGAGCGCAATTTTATACTGCCGCCAATAAATGGCCAGTATGAGGATTTCCGAATGACGATTTCGACAAAATGATGAATTCCAACGACTCAAATATTCGCAGCATAGCGCCGGATTCTGGTATCGCAGACTATGAGGCACAATTGACCGCCGACGAGCGGCGTTCAATTGCCTTTCGTCTCGGTCCCTTGCTTGCAGGCCTTGGCATGCTTGGCCTGGGCCAGCTGTATGGCAGCTTGTTCCCTGATCAGTATGCGATTGCCAGTACCATTCAAGCTGCGGCTGCACTGCTGGTCTCGATTCCAATCTTTAAGGAGGGTATCGAGGGCTTTCGGTCGCGACCCCCCAAGCACCTCACCGAGCAGCTAGTCTCCCTGGCGATTCTAGCTGCAATGGCAACCGGTGACTTTATAACAGCGACCCTGGTGCCGCTTTTCCTCGAGCTCGGTCACCTCTTTGAAGAGCGGAGCTCCCGTGGAGCCCGTGCGGCGATCGATGGCATTCGCGAGCTCTCGGCGAAGAAGGCCACTAAGCTTGTAGAGAATGAGGAGTATGAAATCACCCCAGAGGAACTCGAGGTCGATGATTTAGTTATTGTGCGACCTGGAGAGATCATTCCCGTCGATGGAGAAGTTATTTCAGGCCGGTCCTCAATCGACCAGGCCCCGATAACCGGTGAGTCACTCTACGAAGATGTCGAACCGGGTAAGTCAGTCTATGCTGGCACCGTCAATCTAGATGGTCTGCTGCGTATTAAAGCAACATGTGTCGGTGGCGAGTCTGTGATCGGACGTGTTTTGAACCTGCTGAAAGAGGTTGAAGCGTCAAAGACGCCAATGCTGCGATTACTGGAACGCTACGCGGGCGTCTACTTGCCGATCGTGCTGGCTGTTGCCGGGGCCACGCTGTTTGTGACCGGTGAGCTCGACCGTGCGATTGCCGTGCTGATTGTGTCCTGTCCATGCGCGCTGGTGCTCGCTGGGCCTGCGGCCATGGTCGCCTCCATGACCGCCTCGACACGTCTATCGATGCTGATCAAGAGTGCAGGCTTCCTCGAGACTGTGGCCGAGATCGATACACTGGTGCTCGACAAAACCGGAACTGTAACCACCGGCGCATTATCGTTGAATGAAATTACAACTATCGAAGGCGGTCCTTCAAAAGAGTCTGTGGTGCGCGGTGCGGCAATCTGCGGCTACTCATCACTGCATCCGGTTTCTCGCGCCGCGGTGGAGGCTGCCGAGCAGTTGGGTATGCACTACGAACAAGTCGACAATGCCAAAGAGATCCCCGGCGAAGGTGTCGAGGCGCGGACCGAGCAGGGCATCTACCGACTGGGTCGACAGAGCTGGCTTGAGTCAAAGGGATTGGATTTCAGCGGCCATGTCAGCGTCAGCGGTCCGGGTGCCTGGGTTGCCAAAGACGATCAGGTACTGGGTTTTCTATCGCTCGTCGACCGTCCGCGCGAAGAGGCTGTGGAGGCACTCGCGGCACTGCGCACTCTGGGTATTGATCGCATCGTACTGTTGACAGGGGATCGAGAGGTCGTTGCCCGTCGAGTTGCGGCAGAGCTCGGTTTTGACGAGGTGATTGCTGATGTGCTTCCCGAGGAGAAGCTTGATATCGTTCGCGCTGAACAAAAAGATGGCAACAAGGTCATGATGGTTGGCGATGGCGTCAACGATGCCCTTGCACTGTCGGGTGCCGATGTCGGCGTCGCAATCGGCACGCGCATTAGTGAGGTTGCCCTAGGTGGCGCGGACGTCGCACTAATGATGCCGGACTTGGGTCGCATTCCCATGATGCTGCGGTTGGCAGACTACACTCGCTGGATCGTTATTATTAATGCCGTTTTAGGGACAGGGTTCTCGGTGCTGATGATGGCCCTGGCATCACTTGGCGTGATAGATCCTCTGCTCGGTGCGCTGTTGCACAATGCGGGGGCACTGTTTGTGATCCTTAATAGCTCGCGGATTTTGCGCTTTAGTCAACCGGCTGCAGATCGAGGACCCTATGTCGGTCCACTGCCGGCATAAGCTACTGACAGGCAAGTTAAGAGGGTGGTTTGTGGATCTAATAATTTGCCCCATCATAAGTGGGCGACGGCTGTTGGCAGATAGATAGCAGGTAGGCCTATATATCGAAGGGGTGCAAAATAAAGAATGAACGGTAGAGGATGGTGCACAAATTTTTATTTTAATCCTTTTTGCACCTGCAGGACTTCTAAGCGACAAGCAATTTTTCGCTCTTTTTCAGTGATATGATGTACTATATCATTTTGTGTCTGGTTGCCTAGTCACCAATAGATAAAGGCTGGTTTGACTCCTAGAGGCTCCGTCTGCTGTGGTTTTTAGGTTCTGTTAAAGCGATAAAACGCTGGGGAATAAGCGCAAGAAAAGTAGGTATTGGATGGGTATGCAAGAATTTCAAAAATTTATGCATTCCTCGCGGCTACCTAAAAATAAAACATTCCCCAACGGGTGAAAATGTTCGCTTTTTGCAAAGGTTTAGGAGGGTAATCAAATTTCGGAATTAACAATGACTAAGGTTTTAGCATGAGCGAAATGGGCTCATCTACTCTGTCGAAAAGTTCTAGTCAATCTCATTCTAGCTTTCGGCCATCGGTGCTTCACGTATGCACATCTTGTCGGGTACCTGGCTCACCGCGTGAACCGCGAGAAAACCGAGCCGGTTTCAAACTGTATAAAAAGCTCTGTAAGATTGTCCATGAAAGCCCCTTGGGCCATTATGTGGAAGTCAGGCCAACGGATTGCCTTAGCTTATGCCCGAGACCCTGCGGAATTGCACTCTCGTCCCCTGGCGGCTGGAGTTACCTATTCGGAGATCAAAATCCAGACGAGAGTACATCTGATATTCTGGAGTGCCTCTCGCTCTATATAGGTGCGGAAGATGGATTTATGTCGCGAGACCAACGTCCAAAGGCCCTTCGCGCAAGCATATTGGGGCGCGTGCCGCCTCAGGGTGATCAAATATGACTAATTTCCGAATAATGCGCGTCAAACCATTGCTGTATTGGAGCGTTTTTAGTCGAATTGGTGTGGCATTGATTTTAAGTTTAATGATGTGGTTTTTAGTGATGGGAGTGACTTATTCTTCATGAGTATCCAGCTCAATAACCTCACGCTTACCTATGAGCGACACCCAGCGGTGCACCACCTGACAGCAACTATAGATCGGGGAGAGTGGTTTGCCATAGTCGGCCCCAATGGCGCGGGTAAATCTACCTTGTTGAATGCTATGGCAGGGCTAACAATTATTGATGAAGGAAGTATTCAAGGCTTAAATCCAAACTCCGTGGCCTATCTGCCTCAGCAAACACAGTTAGATCGAAGCTTTCCTATCACCGTGCTTGAACTGGTAGTAACCGGCCTATGGAGTAAGCTCGGCTATTCAAAGTCACTAAGTAGTGTGCATTATAAGCACTGTTCAGATGCTATAGCGGCGGTGGGCTTGCAGGGCTTTGAACACCGCATGATTGATACACTTTCCGGTGGTCAGTTACAGCGCACGCTCTTCGCGCGTGTCTTGGTCCAAGATCAGCCGGTGATCCTGTTGGATGAACCCTTCAATGCAATTGATGCGAAAACTTTATCCGACCTCACCGGTGTGATCAAACAATGGCATCAAAATCAACGCACCATCATCATGGTGACACACGATCTGGACTACGTTAAACAGCACTGCCCAAACACCCTGCTGCTAGCGCGAGAGTGTATCGGCTACGGTCTGACTCAAGACGTACTGACTCGAGAAAATTTACAGCGGGCAAGTCAACTTTCTGAGGCCTTCGATGAAGCTGCTGATGACTGCGTGCGTGGTGCTGCCTGATATGAACTCTTTTCTATTGGAGCCGTTTGGCGAGTACGTTTTTATGCAGCGCGCTCTAATCGGCAGTCTTGCCGTGTGTCTAGGCGCCGTGCCTGTAGGGTTGTTTATGACCTTGCGGCGGATGAGTTTAACTGGCGACGCTATGGCCCACGCCATACTGCCGGGTGCCGCTATTGCTTATTTACTGTCGGGTTTATCTTTGATCGGGCTCACTCTAGGTGGTTTGGTGGCCGGACTTGTGGTGGCTGCACTGGCTGGGTGGGTGGCTCGCAGTACCCACCTTAAAGAGGATACCAGCCTAGCCGCCTTTTACCTGATCTCGCTCGCCTTGGGCGTGTTAGTGATTTCACTGAAGCGCAGCAATATCGATTTGTTCCATGTGCTGTTTGGCAATATCCTGGCGCTAGATAATGCAGCGCTTTGGTTGTTAGCCAGTATAGGCAGTATCAGTTTACTGTTGTTGGCTGTTTTATACCGGCCATTGGTGATTGAGTGTGTTGATCCCTGGTTTTTACGCCGTTCCGGTAAAGCAAGTTCAATTGCACATTACGGCTTTTTATTTTTAATGGTGATTAATTTAGTCGCCGGCTTTCACGCCCTGGGCACACTGATGGCCATTGGTATTATGATCTTACCTGCTGCCGCTGCCCGTTTTTGGGCGAAAACATTGGATAGTATTTTGATCATCTCCATGCTGATGAGTTTTGCCGGTTGTTACACCGGGCTGTTGCTATCTTTCTACGCAGACCTACCTGCAGGCCCCGCGATCATACTTTGTCTGGGTGTTGTTTACACAGCCTCGCTAATTATTGGGTTGAATGGCGGTTTACTTTTCAAGCACCCCGCCAAGCGCCACCTCACAGGATAAAATTATGTGTCATTTTTTGAGGCTTTTTAAATTAAATTTTATTGGCTTACTATTTTTAGCGAATGTCGTCAGTGCTGAGGACTCAAATATTCGCGTGGTCACCAGTTTTTCCATTTTGGAGGATTTAGTTAAAGCATTGGGCGGTGAAAACGTCAGTGTCGTGAATTTAGTCGGCCGAAATAGTGATGCACATATGTATCAACCTAAACCTTCCGATGCAGTTGCCATTGCCAATGCTGAATTAGTCGTCTTCAATGGACTGGAATTCGAAGGTTGGATGATGCGTTTAATTGAAAATAGCGATTATCAAGGTACCCAACTTATTGCCAGTAAAGGTGTCGATGCCATAAGTAACGGTGACGAGATTGATCCACACGCCTGGCAGAGTTTCCACAATATTGGTATCTATATTCAGAATATCACACGCGCCTTGATCGCACTGCGGCCACAGCATGCCAATCAGTTTACACAGCGCCAAAAGCAGTATCTGAATAACTTAAATAGGTTAAACAAGGGCATTACAGAAAAACTTGCAATGATCCCCTCAAATCAACGGGTGGTTGTAACCAGTCATGATGCTTTTGGCTATTTAGGGCGTGAGTTCGACATTCAGTTTTTAGCCCCCCATGGGGTCAGTTTAGAGGTTGAAGCTTCCGCAGAGGACGTTGCTGCCGTTATTGATCAGATACGCAAACAGAATGTGCAGGCACTATTTGTAGAGAATATTAATAACCCTCGATTGCTGCAGCGTATTGCTGCTGAGACGAATGTGGGTATAGGCGGTCGCCTGTATTCGGATGCATTAAGTGAAGCCGATGGTCCTGCAGACACCTATCTAAATATGATGCAATACAATGTCGAATCGTTAATCACTGCCTTTAAATTAAATAGTCCTTAGACTGGATATAAGCGGATAGGCTTTATGAAAGATATAAAAAACATTTTTCGCAACCTCGAAAAAAAGTTAAAACAGTCAAGTTGGTTTGAGGATGATTGGGAGATCTATAACCGCGGTCCTTACCTGCAACTCTACAAGGGGAGTTGGCACAATCAAAATCAAGGCGGAATTCATTTCGAAACGTTTATTGAAACGCCGCAGATTAAACAAAAAGCGTTTCCAGTTTGTATGCATGCGGAAGAAGACTGTCCCTCTCAATCTGAATTTATTCGAAAATTTCTAGAGCTAGAGGGAGATCGCATAAAAAGTTGGAAGAAATATCAGACCATCGGCAAGGGTTACAGCATTTGTCAGCGAATACTACCGCTCAATTTTAAGAATTTGGAGGAACGACTTTATGAGGAGTTCAACCGCCTTCGCCAGCTCGAACCTAGCGTTCAACAGGTATTGCGAGAGCTTTGACTGTGGAATTATTAAGTGAGAGCCAATCAATGCGGGGACCAAAAAAGTGAAACAGCATCAAAGCCCCTGTATTGATATATGTGAATTTTCAGGACCTAAGGGCTGGTGTGTGGGCTGCGGTCGCACGCGGCAGGAGTGCCAAAAGTGGAAGTCTATGAAGCCTTATTCTAGAAACCTCCTTCACAAGCAGCTGCAGAAAAGGATGTCGAAGATAAAAGCGGAGCAGTCCAATTAATCAAAGGGGTCGGTGAATTTGGTTAAAACTTGAAATACCAATCACTTTATCGGTCTCGAGTAGCTAGATATAATACACATAGTAATGATTTCGAGCGGTGGTTGATGGCATCTTGAACATCTGCCATGAACCTTTAGGGCGGATTAAACAGTTCCATCTGAATCCAGACCTCCAACAAATGAGTAAATAATTCTATGAAAAAAATACTACTGATTTTGATCTTGACTGTGATCGCTGGCGTTGCGGTTGTTATTAGCAACACCGTTGGCTTGAAGAATATACCGATGATACTCAATGTAATGCAGGGCAGCGGTATTGATTCTCCCGAGAATGAAACAATCGGTGCTCGACTGCAGGTTCCTGAAGGTTTCAGTATCGGTGTCTATGCTCGAGATTTGCCCAATGCCCGTTTTATCACTTTGACCTCCAGTGGTGACTTGTTAGTGACCCGTCCCCATAAGGGTGACATTGTCATGATTCGATCTGGGGATAAGCCCGCTCAGGCAGGAGAGCGAGTAACGCTAATGGAAGGATTAAATAAACCTTCCGGTATCGCAGTGCACGATGGCTGGCTTTATATAGGTGAGCAAGATTCGGTGGGGCGGATTGCCTTTGATGAAGCACAGGGTGAGATACTGGGTAACTACCAAAAAATTATTACCGGCCTAACCAGCGGCGGCAACCACCCCTATAAACAAATAAAAATCGGTCCCGATAACAAGCTGTATCTATCTCAGGGCTCGACCTGTAATGTCTGTGTTGAGGAAGATCCTAGGCGCGGCAGCATGTCCCGTTTTGCCCTAGACGGCACTGATGAAGAATTGGTCGCCACCGGTTTGCGCAACACTATGGGTTTTGACTGGACTCCCTGGAATGGCGATCTGTACGGTACTGACAATGGCCGCGATATGCTGGGGGATGATTATCCGCCCTGCGAACTTAATAAGATTGAATTGGGACAGTTCTATGGCTGGCCATACTTTAATGGTGCCAACGACACCGATCCGGATTTCCCAGATGCACCTCCAGAGTTAGCGGTAAACCCCGTGCCGCCCGCGCATGAATTCCGTGCTCACAATGCGCCCTTGGGTATGACTTTTGTGGCCAATGAAGAGTGGCCGGCGCGCTTCCAAAAAAGTGCACTGGTTGCGCTGCATGGCTCCTGGAATCGCAGTGTTCTCGATGGCTACCGCGTAGTTTCTCTGCACTGGCAGGGTGATAAAGTCGTCCGTGAAGACTTCTTCAGCGGGTTTGAAAAACAGGGTGATGTGATTGGCCGCCCCGTGGATGTAGCCCAGGGCCCAGACGGTGCTGTCTATATTTCCGATGACTATGCCGGCGTAATCTACCGCATTGCTTACGGTGAGCCTGAACAGGCGATAACGGCAACGGATATAAGTAACTCTGAACCCTTTGTCCTTAGTCAGCCAGATTGGCTGACGGATGCTAATCGTCCCGCTTTGATTGCCCAGGGTAAGGCACTCTATGAGCAATATAACTGCGAGGGGTGTCATGTCCCCAGTGGAGCTATTGGCAGAATGAATCTGTCTACCCTGGATCAGCGATTGCAATACCATGAGGTGATTGAGAGTCTGACCAATCCAAGGGCGCCAATGCCAGCCTACCCGCTGTCAGATTACGATAAACAGGCGCTGGCGACTTTTTTAATCAACCGAGCCCAAGCCAGCCAGTAGTAAAACGTCGCCTATTGGACGTTTTCGGGGGATTTGGTTGTAGGGCTATTGGAATTCTATATCCCGCTGAACTCGATGTATTTTAAATGCTTAAAATCTTGAGAATTCAGCCAGTGAAAAGATGACGGGTTGTGACCTGCAAAATTGCCGGTTGCAACCCTGTTGAAATAGACTGTTGCGTCACAGGATAGCCAGCACAGGTAAAGCCAGTTAACCGTTTTATCAAATACTTTTGCACACAAACAGCGGTAGTGTAATAATCCTGCGCCCATTGGGCGGTAGCAGACAAAGACAACATCAAAGCAGGCATGGTTGTTTGATAATCTTCGTGAGATTAGAAAGTCTGCACGCTGCGTCCTGCGTCGAACGCATCAGGAATTGATTGAATGAAGACACAACAAGCAATAACCGATAAATTAGCCATTGGCCTTTCGCTGGCATGCATGATCCACTGCCTAGGACTTCCGGCGCTATTGGTTCTGTTACCCAGTTTGACGGCACTGCAACTGGATAATGAAGCGTTTCATTTTTGGTTGGTCTTTGCTGTCATCCCCACCAGTCTGTACGCCATAACCCTGGGGTGTAAACAGCACAAGCGCTACCAGTTGTTGGTTTTATGCGGCATAGGCTTAGTGATGCTTTTAGCTGCATTGATGTTGGAGGAGCGAATCGGTGAGACTGGCGAACAGCTGTTGACAGTCTTGGGTTCAAGCTTGATTGTTATCGGGCACTGGCGCAATTACCGCCTTTGTCGCCTAAAAGATAATAAAAACTGCGGCTGTCCTGACCATAGGCATGAATAGTTACAGCGCCAGTTGCGATTCGTAGATAATAGCTATTGAAAATGGAGCGCACCGGCCAAGTGTTCGATTGAGTAAGATCTCTATTGATATTGCCCTTAAGCTACCATGCAGTTAAGCAACTGAACTTCTAATGAATCATCAATACTGTCGGATATAATCTCAATCCGACTCTCTAAACAGTCATCTAATTCAATCTCAGTCAGCGCATCGGAGGCAGCGTTGTAACCAAACACACCGTCATCAGTGATAAAAACTGCCTTGATCCGTTCGGCCGTTATGCCGGTTAACAATAAAAACAGTTTTTCTCGATCAAATACTTTGTCAGGGGAGAATCGCCAACCAACACTGTGGAAACCTTGCCCCTGATTGCTAGCCTTAATAAAACCACAGTCTGGTATAGGTAAATCCAGTGCTAATGGTTTCTTATCGGATTCATGGGTATGGTGATGAACAGCTGAGGCTGAGTGCGCAGTTGACCCCTCCAATGCTGCAATGGGAATTTGACCATATTCAGTAAACAGTACACTATCTTCAGAGATACCCTGCTGACTAACATAGTCCAGCAATCTCGCCTTGTCACCCTCGCTGTATAAATCCACCTTATTGGCAACAATGGTGTCGGCAATTTCTATTTGTTGATTATAGGTATCGTGGTCGGTGTAGCGCGGCTCTATCAGTTTTCTAGCATCGACTAAAGTAAGCGTTTTTTGAATCGACAATACATCCTGGTAGTGCTGTGCAGCGAGCAGTTCCAATACTTCCTTTGGATGACCTAGACCTGTAGGTTCAATCAACAAACGGTCAGGATTAGCCCTGCGCAACAGTTGATTCAGGGCGATTTCCATGGGTAATCCCGAGGTGCAACACATACAGCCGCCAGGTACTTCACGGATAAAAACGCCCTGATTCTCGGCGTGTTGGCCTTCAAACAAGCTTCCATCAACACCAATCTCGCCAAATTCGTTAACCAATATGGCCCAGCGTTCGTTGACGGATTTTTGACTTAACAGCTGCAGGATGGCCGATGTCTTACCCACTCCTAAGAAGCCGGTAACAATGTTGGTTGGAACTGCGTGAATTTGGCTGGTAGTAGTATTCATTGAGGTGTCTTTTACTTAAGCATTTTAACCTTGTGCCGAGCACCACAGGAAAAGTCATTTCGTCCAATCCTCTGCACTAGGCGCGTGGCAGGATACCATTGCATCATAAGCGTGGCCAGAGTCAGAGTAGGCAAAAACAAATGATACATTAAAGCGAGAGTATTCACTGAGGATTTATAGGTGATCAATCAGGAGCGCCTAGCCTGCGAGTTAGGCGATTACTTTGGATGCTTTGAGACTATTTTTAATGGCTTACGAAAAAATATCGCTACGGTATTGTCAAAGGGGGAGCACTTAACTACTTAGCCAGAGAGTTTAGTATGGATAAACCTGATGCTCGCCATTGCTCAGGGTTACCTGTCATAGAGCTGGCAGGGGGGTTGTCTCACTGGAACTGCATCTCCAATAAGGATTAGATAAGGCCAGTATCTGATGAATAGGGTTCAGACAAAAGCAGTCAGCTAAAGGGTGCCCGCGAAGCACAGCCAGGAGTCACTATCCGCCGCGCACTAGGCGTACATGGTAGGCATTGCCGCGAGAATGACTGCCGTCAAAGCCGTCATAAAATGAGACAATCCATCCGCCGTCACTGCTGTTGGCATTAGGTGATGAAGACCAGTACCAGCTTGTTGAGGTATTTGGAAATATGGCGTTATTAATAGCTGGACTAAAGCGGTCATAAGCCACTAAAGAGCGCAATTCCTCTACACTGGGCAGCCGCCAATCGTCGAAGCCGGCAAAAGTGCTGCTGCTGCCCTGCTGCAAGGCGCCTTGCCATGTATAGGTGGCTGCGTTGCCGGTGCAGGTGCTACCATCCCAATTCTGCCCAAGGCTACAGCGCTGCCATATCAATCCAGTAACAATATGGGTGGTCGTACCGTCGTTGTGTAATGTGAAGTGCTCGTTTAGGGTGTGAGTGGGAATATGTTCAACAACAGTCTGTGCCTGCAGTGGCGCGACAACAACGGCACAATATAGAAACAAGGGTAGATTAATCTTCAACATAAGGTTACTCCTATTATATATTTCTGGGTCGCTGCCATGGTGGTTTTCTTCACTGTGCTATGTTTAAAACTGTACGTGTTTTTACCGCAAATTCTTAATCCTGCTTTAGACAAAACAGCTGATAGGAATAGTGATATTGATTGCTTGCAGCTGGGAAGTTGTTGAACACCCAGTTGCTTGACGCAGTCAACACAGGCTCGAGTATGAAATCTCTTGATTTTCCCGTCATTGGATACGACATGATCATCGACAGACTTGGGGTTACAGATGCCGAGTTGCAAGGCCGTGCAGATCACATATAAATAATTCAATACCCTCGTCTCCAAGCCCTATTGAAAATTGCTGACGCATATCTGGGTGGTCTTATCCTTTACTCCCCACTTCGTACTAAGCGCACATGGTAACCGTCACTCCGGGTGCCGTAGGCGTTATAGCCATAGCCGAAGGAGACACGCCATGCGTTGCTCTCGGAGCCAGCGTAGGGAGATGATGACCAATAATCACTCGACCTGACATTGGGGAAATAGTTACTATCAACAGCTGGGTTAAAGGTGTCTTTGTTAGTGATTGTCATGAGTTCCATCAGTGTAGGCACCCGCCAATCAGCGAAACCACAAAAGTTTTCGTTGTTGCTGCCGTCCACTAAGGTATCCCAGTCGTCATAATAATCACCCCAGTTTCCCGTCCTAGCACTTTCATTTACTTGGGTAGTCTTACCACCCCAGCGGTATGTATTGTCTTTATCGTGAATGCCTCCATCATCAGTTTTAATTTCCCAAGTCAGGCCAGTATGGTTGTCTTTAACACAGCCCCAGGGGTCGCTGTTGTAGTCACCACTTGCCGCGTATTGGCTGCCATCAGCATTAAGGCGGGTAAAATCAAAACCAGCGACGCCACCACCAATTTTCTCTAGGGTTCCCGCTCTGGCCTGAGCATCACGGCCATGACTACAGTCCTGTTGAGCAAAAGCCACACCAGTGCAGTCAGTATTGTTACCTGAGGGGTAATTTCCGCCCCAGATAATACCGGTATCGTTGATTTTGACTTGCAGAGAAACTGACGGTGGAGCAGCATGGCTTATGGTGATTTTTCCACTACTGTAGGCATATACCGCCGTGTTGACGCCATCGTCGATTTTAGCGTAAATGTAATAGTCACCCTCTGTTAACGCCGACGTGTTCCATTCATGGCTGGTGTCCGTCCCTTCAACCAAACCCTCTGCAATCAGAGTGCCATCATAGTCGCTATTGTCTGAGTCGTAATACAAGCTTATGTTGGCTTGGTTATCGGGGTCGCTGGCAGTCCATTGAATGGTATAACTACTGTCTGTTGTAGTATCCTCGTTCGGCGCGGTGATACTAATGTTGGGTGCTTGATTTTGGTCAAGGGCTTTATCTAGAGTGAGATCCTGATTGGTAACCTCAAAAGCGCTGAGACTGATTGTCTGCTGTGCCGTGCCGTCTATCGGGGCATATTTAGCGGTCAGCTGATAGCTGCCTGGTACCAGATAGGTTTTTAAGTAACCCGTTGTTCCAAAGCTGCCACTGCCGGTTAGGCCTAGTAGCGTACCCAGATCCGCATCCTGACTACCTTGAAGCTTGGCGTAAACACTTGCTCCTGCAACCGGGGCATTGCCTGAATCAAAGACATTAATCCCGAGCACCGCTAGCAAATTTCCTCCTACAATCGCGCGACGGCGCAGAGTTAACTGGCATGCAATGGTGCGCAAGTCACTATTTAACACAATGTTATCGGATACGCAGTGACCCAGTAGTTGATCTGGTTCAGCCCCTAGGTCGGTGAAGGTTAGGCTTAGGGTCACTTGGCTGTCCGCCTGCATACTTGGATAGGTATGCTGTGCTTCATAGACGTCAGAAGTCGCGTTGTAGGTCAGATTGCTGAGCATCACATCACCGGGTTGGTTATTGATTCCGTTGAGACTCAACATGACCTGCAAGTTGGCTGGATCACCACCTACTTCCTCAACAGCAACTTTGGGGATAGCGAACTTGAATATTGCCTCACCACCGACTGTATCCTGTGACACGGTCGTTTCACCATTTAATGGGACTAGATCCATAACGAAGGGCTGACCAGGTACAATCGTGCGATTCTCTTGTCCCGGCCTAGAGCGGCCTTTGAGTAATAGTCCATCATAGAAGGTGAGTCCGATATGATGTTGGCCGGCGCTGATAGAGAGGTACTGATCAGTAATGCCAGTGGTTGGGTTTAATGTCAGTAGCACTTCGTTGCCACCATCGATTACCACCCCAATTTTCGGCTGGGTAAACTCCGTCAGCTGCGCCGGATCATATTGGAACTGAAACTCTGGCAGTTCGATCACCGAATCTATAGTTACGTTACTATCGCCTAGCACAGTCTTCAATTCTAGGGGGATGGTTTGCTGAGTTTCACTGAGCGTCACATTCAGCGCTAGTGCCACGTAATTCACATCACCATCTGTGGCCAGAAATTCTATGTTGTAGTCACCAGGTTTTACCACGATGGTCTTGTTGGATGTGATAGTGAAGTTATTGGTGTTCAGATCAATAGGCCAGCGAACATCCTGAAAGTCACCGCTGCTGCGGTCGGTTAGTCTCAGGGTCGCCACTATATATCTCACCGCACCAACTGGGTCGGATGGATTATCAAGTTTTGATGATGACATTGGATCGGAGCTGACAGGGTCGACATAAGATGAAACAGCGGAGTTCAGATTCATGGCATAGGAAGATAAGCGAAAGGTCGGATGAAATTGAGGCAGCTGGACAGCGTTAGAGTAGTCGCTGCATCGCCTGTTATCTCCCCACTCCCAAGCGCGAATTGCCACGTACCAAGGTTTGGCTTTACAGGCGAGAATTTTCAGCCGTAACTCGCTTATATCCCAACCACGTCGCCCGAAGTCGTAGGTTGCCACGGTTTCACGGATATCTTCTAAATACCGCCACTGACCACCCAGGTAGGCATAGACTGAGTAATATTCAGCGTCTCGGGTTGTATACCAATTCAATTGTACTTCAGTTTTTGACAAATCAACGTCAATGGAGAGTCGCGGCGTGCCTGGCTTAGGATCAATTTGAGGGATAAGAGGTTCAGGTGACGGTTCAGGAGGCGGTGGGCTCATGGCGAGCACATCGTTTGTAGCCATGGCACCATACAGATAGCAGGCACTAATTATCGTATGAAACACCGATCGAAATTTACTCTTCTTCATCACCCACGCGTTGTACAACATATGATTACCTCTCTGAGGTTGAACATAGATTGTTACTGCTTTCCAGTAACACAGAACAAAATATATAGCATAGTTCCGAAGAGAAATTGGTAGTAAAACTGGCACTTTGGTAAATCTATTTGACATCGAATTTGATGCTCAAGGGATGCAGTTAATTCACCTTGAGACTTTGGCGTTTTAACCCCCTGTTTTATGCAACAGCTGCCAGGGAGGTATGGCGGAAGAAAACATTGGCATATGTTGGTTTTTCGAAGTGGTGTCTATTTTCAGTGCTTCTAGTTCTTCGGCAGTAGGGTTGCAGTTAGCAACAACAGTATCCAGTTCGATAAGTCTATCGTCTAAAAACTCGATTAATAGATCTATATCCTTAGTTGCTGGCCTGCATAGCTCTCTGGTGAAAATACCCATTTTTTTGAAAAGTACTCAAGAGAAGATACCCTTCTTCGTAGGGTTTTGCCTGTTGCGCAGGCTGATTAGCTAACATATATGATATGATGTATCATAAATCAACAGGATATACAGTTGCTTTAATTAGCGTTTTATTTAGGACACCCCAATCATGAATCAATTACCTGTAACGGTACTGTCGGGCTTTCTAGGTGCCGGTAAAACAACGGTTCTCAGTCATCTTCTCAACAATCGCCAGGGCAAAAAGGTGGCAGTTATTGTCAATGATATGAGTGAAATCAATATTGATGCAGCCATAGTTCAGGCTGATGTTTCCCTTAACCGCAGTGAAGAAAAACTGGTTGAGATGAGCAATGGTTGTATTTGCTGCACACTGCGGGAAGACCTGTTGGAGGAAGTCACTAAGCTCGCCAAGGAGGGGCGTTTTGATTACTTGGTGATTGAATCGACCGGAATTTCAGAGCCGTTGCCAGTGGCAGAAACCTTTACCTTTGCCGACGAAGACGGTGTTTCGCTATCTGATGTTGCCGATTTGGACACTATGGTGACGGTAGTGGATGCGGTTAATTTTCTCAGGGATTATGACGAGGCAAAATACTTGCAGGACACCGGTGAATCCCTGGGTGAAGAAGATGAGCGCAGTGTTGCCGACCTGCTTGTGGATCAGGTCGAGTTTGCCGATGTTATTCTGATAAGCAAAATAGATCTGGCCAGCCCAACCGATGTAGAGCGTTTAACCGCAATTCTTAAAACACTTAACACGCATGCCAAAATCGTTCCCATTGCTCATGGTCAAGTTGATGTAGATGAAGTGCTCAACACAGGCTCATTTGATTTTGAGCGCGCTCAGCAGGCTCCTGGATGGCTCAAAGAGATGCGTGGTGAGCATGTTCCCGAAACCGAGGAATATGGCATAGGTAGTTTTAGCTACGAAGCGCGCAGACCGTTTCATCCGGAAAAATTCCATCAGTTTCTTCACAGTACTGACAAATACGGCAAGCTAATTCGATCTAAAGGGTATTTCTGGTTAGCCTCGCGTCCAGAGTTCGCTGGCCAATGGAGTCAGGCCGGAGGCATTGCCCGCTATGGTTTCGCCGGGATGTTTTGGAAAGCTATCCCCAAGGTCAACTGGCCCACCGATAAGGAATATTTGGCTTCTATTGAAAAGGTCTGGGTCGAACCCTTTGGCGATATGCGTCAGGAACTGGTATTTATTGGTCAGGGTTTGGATCAGCGAAGCATGACCCAGGCACTTGATGACTGCTTGCTAAGCGAAGATGAGGTGCTGCGAGGCAGGGCGTACTGGGCAACTTTGCAAGATCCATTTCCTGAGTGGGAGCAGGCATGAATCGGTTAAACACTGCCCATGCATCCAGTTCAAGTGCTGCTATTCACAGTAAAGCACGTGAAGAAAAAGTGCGCCGCGCCGCTTATGGCGGCCAATCGAGCGTCCTAACCGATATTTACCATGAGGAAACTAATATAGTTATTTGGCAGCGCAAGTTGTCTGAATCACTGAGAGACGCTGTTCATACCTTCTTAAAATCGAATCCCAACTTTCAGGCATCCATGACCATCACACCCCAGTGTGCACTCTCAAGCCTTGGAGACTGTTTCGATGATGTGGCTCAATCGGAACTGAGCGAAAATATTGCCGAACTGGTGGATATGTTCTGCTGCCTGTTTGAACTCAGGCGTGTAGGCCTGCGCTTAACCGCCCTAGATCGGGCAATGTGTCCCAAATTTCATGTAGATAATGTACCCTGTCGCTTGATTACGACTTTTCAGGGAGTTGCGACTGAATGGTTACCTCACCAATCGGTTAACCGTGGAAAATTGGGTGTTGGCAGCCTTGGTAAACCAGATCATGAATCTGGCGTGTATCAACATCAGCGTGATATCCAGCAACTTTGCTGTGGCGATGTGGCGCTGTTAAAAGGCGAACTCTGGCAAGGCAATGAAGGGGCAGGTCTGGTGCATCGTTCGCCCGCTTTATCCAGTGGTGCGCGACGTCTGTTATTGACACTGGATTTTAGTCACTGATTTTGGTGGTGAGTTAGTAGTAGAATATCCTTGAAATCTAGCGTCTTACGCCTAAAAAATTTCAGAAAGCAGGTTATCTAGGATGAACAAACAGCAACTCAACCAGGTTATCGAAGAAGCCAAGGCCGTTTGCGCTCGGTCTGGCGGGCGCTTGACTGAGAAGCGCGCAGCCGTTTTAAAGCGCTTGCTCGTTTCCAACATGCCTCTGTCAGCTTATGAAATCACTGATGCCTATAACCAGAGCGCGGTAAAACCGATGCCAGCAATGTCGGTATATCGCATTTTAGAATTTCTCGAAGCAGAAAATTTAGTCCATAAACTGAGCTCAACCAGTAAATATATCGCCTGTTCACATATTAGCTGTGAGCACGAGCACCAAATTTCACAATTTTTAATTTGTGGTAAATGCCAGAGCGCAAAAGAAATTACCATTTCTAAAGAAATAATTAATGAGCTTGGCAAGCTCATAGGCAAAGCGGGCTATGCGCTCACCAATCCTCAGCTGGAGTTGCAATGTCTGTGTGAAAGTTGTTCAGCGAATCCAGCGTAATTGTGGTATACAGTCTGTTTGTGTCGAGCAAAAACTAATAGCTATTCACTGGGTGACAGCATGGCTGACATTCGTCAAATATCCGAGTTTTGAAGATTAAAAGCAAAATGTTTACAACGGTAGGGAGGGGTAAAAAACTGGCCGTGATGGCGCTGTTAATTGGGGTGATTGGACTCGCCTATGGGCTGAATTTTCTAAATCGCTTGGGCCCAATGCCATCGGGATATGTTTCCCACACTATTTGCAGCGGTATGTTTATCTCTGGGCGAGACTATGCGGATTTGCTTGCCAATGACATTCCCACTCTGGAGCGGCGCCTGACGCGCACACAGGTTGACGGCAATACAATCACTACCAAGTTTGGGTTCTGGCCATTTGGTTATACCAGCAGGTCAGTCTATCGCCCCGGGTTGGGTTGTGCGCGGCTTGAGGGGGGTTCAGTGGATGAGCTGCAGGGGCCGGCATCTTTGCAGCCAGATATTGCCTCAACACTACGGCAAGATCTCGCCTGGCCCCAACTGACTGAGCAGCCTGAGGCTGTGGACACTGCTGCGCTCAATCTGGCGTTAAACCGCGCTTTTTCCGATACCGCAACAGATTACGAAGCGCGGCAAAATACCCGCGCTATTGTGATCTTCCACAAAGGCCAGCTGATAGCCGAGCGATACGCCGAGGGATTTGGACCAGAGATACCATTGAATTCTTGGTCCATGACGAAAAGTGTGACCAGTGCGCTGGTCGGCATTTTGGTGGGCGAGGGTCAGATCAAGTTGTCGGATACCACTGGCTTGAGGGGTTGGGATGATCCCAGTGATTTGCGCAGCAAGGTCACAGTTGAGCACTTACTCCATATGACCAGTGGTCTTGAATTCAATGAAGGTTATGAGAACGACCCGATTTCCGACGTGAATTTTATGCTGATGAAAGCCAGAGATCTTCCGGAATTTGCCGAACAATACCCAGTGACCGCGGAGCCCGGTACAAGATGGAGTTATCAAACAGCCAGTCCGGTTCTGTTGGGGCGCATTATTCGTGATAGCTTTAACACAGATGAGGCATATCGCCATTTCCACCAGAGAGCGCTGTTTAATAAACTGGGTATGCAGAATGCGCATTACCAAATGGACGGCGGTGGAACCTATGTGGGTGGTGCGTTTCTGTATGCGACGGCGAGGGACTGGGCTCGCTTTGGGCTAATGTACCTGAACGACGGGATAGTGAATGGCGAGCAGATTTTGCCGAAAGGCTGGGTAGAGTTATCCACTACCCCAACTGAAGCTTCGCAAAAGGCGCGCGCCTATGCAGCGCAGTTTTGGCTAAATCGACCCAGTGCACAACCCATGATGCCCGATGTTCCGGAAGATGCCTATGCTGCGCGTGGGCATTATGGTCAGTCGACATTTATTATTCCATCGCGGCAAGTAGTAGTGGTACGCATGGGGCAGACTTTTGATCCCGATGCCTGGGATATGGAGGCTTTTTTGGTTGATGTGCTGGCCGCAATCAGTGACTAGTTTGCGCCATGTTTGGTCATGGGTGACATGCTTTACCATGGCTGGCCATTGATTCAACTGCTGAGAATTTCCCCAGAGCGTTAACAACCCACTGCGGTTTTAGGCTGGAAAGCTTTTAGTGCATTCACAGCTAGGCCGATTGCGGCTATTTTCTTTTCAACTGTGGCGCTGATAGTAAATGGGTAGGCATCCTCTCTGCCCACACTGCGGTTGAGCTGATTGAGTTGATGGGCCAGCTCGCGCCAGGCGGCAATCTGGGTTGGCGTATCTTGTTCTGTGATAGTCGGGTCTATTTGGCCCTGTTCAGCAGCCGTCTCCAAGGTATCGATGATCAGTAGATAATGACTCCAGGTTTCCGCCCAGTCCTCCAGTGGGTGTGAACTGGCGTAGGCTGAAATATACTGGTCTGACCAGTTTTCAACAGGGCCATTTTGATAATAGGTATCTAGCGCCTGTTGATAGGAATTTTGATCGAATTCAAAAATATTGCCAAATAGACACTCCAGCTCGCGGCGGATGTCTGGCGCCGGCTTGAGCAGAGACAGGTAGTAGTGACCACTCTCATGCCGCAGGTGACCAAGCAGTGTGCGGTAGCGTTCGTTGAGGGCAAACTTAGTGCTAATTCGCGCCACATCATCGGCTTCAATGCTGTTGATGGTGATAATGCCATTGGCATGTCCAGTGGTCACTTTGAGTTCGTCGGTATCTTCAAGAAAATCAAACAACAGGCCGGACTGAGGGTTGTTCCAACCATTTTCAAGGGGCAAGTTGAGGGACATCAGTGAATACAGCAACCGCTTTTTGGCCTGCTCCAGGCGATGCCAGCGTTGGCGATTACTATGGGGTGATTGTTGATCACCGTTTTGATTGGGCACAGTGCGGTTGAACTGACAGCCAAAGCAGTAGGCCTGATCGCTCTCACGCTGGGGAATCAGCCAGTTGCAAACACCGTATTCAGTGCCATTTTGACAGCGTTTGAACTGTCGGTTGTCTGGGGTAATAAACAAGTTCTGGCCACTTGGCTTGATAGCAACCATAGACATAGTCTGGCTGTCGAAGCCCAATTCCATCGAGCATTTTCGACATTGAGTATCTTCGAAGCGAACCTCGTGATCACATTGGCATAAAAATTTCTTCATCGGTGCTGGGCGGAAAACCAAATTTGATAGATACAGTTATTGAGCTCTGAAACAGCCTTTTGAAACGCATCGGAAAAGCTGTGGAATTGTTTGGCAGTCATCTCTTGCGCGTCAAATTGATCGATACTTTGATAAATCTTATCAGCCTGGTCAAGGGCTTTTTGATGTTGCTTTAAGGCTTTCAAATCATTGCGAATACCATTGATACAAAATAGGATTGATCGCGGTGAGCTGGGTTCTTTGTACAGATAATTAATCGCGGATGTCGCATCAATCATAGGCCCAACTGCTCGCCTGTAGGTTCCCAGCGCCCCCAGTGCCTGGGTCAGACTGGCCCAGATAAGTGAGTCAAAAGCTGGATTTTCGATCTGCCGCGAGGCAATTGAAGCCAGAGCTACATCCAGTACTCGGCTGTTTATATCGGCACGCTCCAACAGGTGACCGAGCTTAATAAACCGATAGCAGTGATCGCGGCACAGTGTGGTCATCACTAGACCATTGAGCATCTGGCAGCGAGCGGTGATCTGGTTTAAAAACTCGTAGCGATTGCGGCGACTGATTGACTGACTGGCTGTCTCTTTGCAATAGAGGTGGAGTTCGTTGATAGTCTCCCAGATCTCGTGGGGCAGAACATCCCTTGTGGTGCGCATATTCTCCCGAGCTGCCTTGATACAGGCGCTAATACTTGAGGCATTATCCAGAGAGGCGATAGTAAACTTTAGTGTGCCCTGTTCGGTATAGTTATAGCCCATGCTTTCAAAGGTGGGCTTGGCTCCCATAATATTGATTAACATATCCCATTCGACTTCTGTCCCCTTGGGAAGATCCATTATCAAATGGGTGTAGGCATTGGTAACCCGCGCCATACCCTCGGCTCGCTCTAGATAGCGTGACATCCAATAAAGTCTTTCGGCGACACGAGAGAGTAAAATCATTGCCCGGTCTCGACGATCCAGGTGTCTTTGCTGCCGCCACCCTGAGAGGAATTCACTACCAGCGAGCCCTCAGTTAATGCAACTCGGGTCAGACCGCCTGGAGTTACCCATATATCTGAACCGTGGAGGATAAATGGCCTGAGATCCAGATGACGCGGTTTGACCTCGCCGTTAATATAGGTGGGCGCTGTGGATAATTGTAGGGTTGGCTGTGCGATATAGTTGCGAGGATTTTCCTCAATTAACTTGCGAAACTTCTGGTGTTCGCGGACAGTGCCATGAGGGCCTACAAGCAGTCCATAACCGCCGGATTCATTGGCTGGCTTGACGACCAATTTTTCAATATTCTCCAGCACATACTGGCGATCATTGGCATTCATACACAGATAGGTTGGCACACTTTTGATCAGTGGCTCCTCCTGTAAATAGTAGCGAATCATATCCGGCACATAGCTGTAGATTACTTTATCATCTGCCACACCGCTGCCCGGCGCATTGGCAATTGCGACATTTTTGGCACGCCAAGCACGCATTATGCCCGGTACCCCTATTTTAGAATCTGGTCTAAATACTTCGGGATCTAAGAAATCTTCATCTATTCGGCGGTAAATCACATCCACTCGCTCGGGGCCATCCACGGTGCGCATAAACACCTGATTGTCTTTATCGACAATTAGATCATCGCCCTCTACCAGCTCTACGCCCATACTGCGGGCTAAAAAAGCGTGTTCAAAGTAGGCAGAATTAAATATGCCGGGGGTGAGTACCACAATACAGGGCCGTTTGACCGATCGCGGTGAGAGAGCTGCTAGGGTTTTATAGAGTCTTGTCGGGTAGTCGTCTACAGGAATAATACTGTAATTTTCAAACAGCTCGGGCAATACCCGCTTAGTCACCTCGCGGTTTTCCAACATATAGGATACGCCAGAGGGAACCCGCAAATTATCCTCGAGCACATAGAACTTACCATCCTGATGGCGCACCAAGTCAGTGCCGCAGACATGCGCCCATGCACCATAACGAGGTGAGAATCCCTCGCACTGTGGTTTATAGTTGGGACAGTCCCTAACCACATCAAAGGGGATAATCCCGTCTTTGAATATCTTCTTGTGGTTGTAGACATCATCGATAAAGCGATTTAGGGCGCGGCTGCGCTGTTGCAACCCCTGAGTAGCCTTCGCCCAATCCACTGCTGAGATGGCTCTGGGAATAATATCAAAGGGCCAGTCGCGGTCTATATTGCGCTCCGATGTGTACACCGTGAAGCTTACGCCCATATCCCGAATCGCCAGCTCTGCGGCCATTTTTCGGGCTTGCATATCGCTGTCGCTGAGTCCCTTAAACAGCTTCACCATCGCCCTAGAGGTGACACGGGGATTACCGGCAGGCGTAATCAGCTCATCATAGGATGTGCCAGAATTGTAGGAATCCCAATGGGTTTTAATCGGTCGTTCTCCACTGTGACATTAAGGGCCATGAGTCACATCCTTGAGACATCATTATTTAATACCTAAGAAGCAAAACCTATGCCAATCATGCTTTATAAAAACTACAGGGTTGATTGTGAACAGTGGAGAACTGGGGAATGAACTAAGGGTAAAGAACAAAATGTTCATCAAGGAATTTGAGCAACCTGAAGACTAGGCCCGGCTTGGAGACTATCCTAGTGACCCTGTCGTAGGCACTTCACAGTTGCAAGCTGTGCCAAGACTTTCCCGGACCCTGCATTACCATTTCCACCCGCCTGCAAGAAGGTATTCCCTGTCTGTTAAACTAACGACTCGACAAGCCATGGTTGCTGTAGCATGCATTCGCTGTTGACGATGCTGTTTTTTTAGATCAGGTTGTACTTTCCCGGTGAGATAATGTGGTTGGGATCCAAGTGGTTTTTGAACTGTTTTATTAACTGCCAGTAATTGTCATCTTCGTCACAGTACAGGTCCATGCTGCGATTATCTATACGGTAGGGAAAGAAGCCTTTTTCGCGCAACAGCCGATGCACCATTTCATGCCAGCGATGGGCGATTTTTACGGCACACCTATCTTCCCGATCAAAGTAAATCCTGTGATAACCTTCAAAAGTCAACTCATCCACAGCGGCATAATTATGGTAAGCCATGACGCCGAGTTCTCTTGATACTTGATCAATTAAAGACCTAACTGCTAGTAACTGCTCACCCTCAAATGGAACCGCGGGTAGACAACAAACCATGCCTACAATCTTAGGGTTAAGATCTATATCGTCATCATCCAATGTGACACCAGTAATTGCTGCCATAGTCTCTAGGCTGTAGTTGCTTGGTATTCCCTGAAAGGCTTGCGTTAGTACCAGATGGTAGGGATGCTTCCATGTCGCGCTTGTGCCAGTGGGTAAGACTTCCAAGCCATTTTCCAATGGTCCCAAGGCTCGTTTGATCCTGTTTAATTTAAGTGCAATAAAATCTGGATCTCCGGAAAAATTTGCAAAGGCACACCACTGCTTGTTATAGCGATAATTTTGATCGCTGGTGGTTCTTGGATCATTGAGATTAGTGATTAACAATCCATCATCAAGGATATCCTGTTCATATAATCCACGCAGACTGTTGGTAATTGACTGAAGGTGATCTTCTTTAAAGCTTACCGTGAAGATTCGGGTGTTCCTTTTCAACTGCAAGCGAATCACCATCTTGGTAGTGATGGCGAGATTTGACTGCGTAAACAGTCCTCGCAAATCGGGGCCATGACCGGGGGCATAATGAAAAGCCAATGGATTATTATCATTGAAGTAGCGCCAAGATCCGGTTTTAATCAGTTCACCAGAGGCCAGCATCACCTCCATGGCAACCAGCTGTTTACTTCTAAAGCCAAAGGCAACACCGCGTTCCAGCATATTGCCGACAATGCTGGTATTTTCGGCAGAACCCGTGACTGGAAACATGAGTTGCGGATGATGTGCTGACAAATAATCGGAGAGCTGTTTTTGGGTAACGCCCGGTTCAATAATGGCATAGCGGTACCTCTCGTTGACATCGATAATGCGGTTTATCTGCTCTAGCACAACCACTGTATTTTGCTCGGTTACTGGTTGTTTTGAACCCAGAGCCCAGTTTTTCCCAGTGCTGGTGACAAACAGCGGTGTCTTACTATGATTATTTCTGCTAAGCAACTGTTGCAACTCTGCCAAGGATCTTGGCCTGGCAACGGATTGGATATGTTTAATTGGAAATTCACTGATATTGGCTTCCGCCATGTCTGGCTGTAGATTTTTCTGCATTTCAAAGAATCCTTTCTATTGCAGTTAGATTTAAGAGATGTTTCTAAACCGGTAGTTTTAGCGTGAAGACAGTGCTTTTATTGGGAATTGAATCCACAGTAATGGTGCCATTGTGATCTTGAATAATGCCATAGACAATCGACAACCCCAATCCGGTACCACTGCCTACCTCCTTTGTGGTGAAAAATGGATCAAATAGTTTGTTCATAGCTGCTTCGTCGATACCAACGCCATTGTCGCTAATCTCCACAGTCACCCAATCCTGATCGGCGCTCAAAACAATGGATATTTCCGGATTGCCGCCATTTTTTTCTTCTAGAGCATCAATGGCATTACTGAGAATATTCATAAAAACCTGATTGATACGATCTGGCAGGCAGTTTGCTTGAATATTATTCCCGTAGTCTCTGTGAATGGTAATACCATGATCGCGAATTTGATGGGTCAATAGGGTCAGTGTCGATTCAATCCCTGACTCCAACGCATAGAGTTGAAAATCGCCACTACCCAACCTTGAAAATGATTTTAGACCCTCGACAATGGTAACGGTTCGATTGGCGCCCTCCTCGATACCCTGAAGTAATAGCTGTGTCTCCTCTCGTACGTAATCGTACTCTATTTCCTGTTTAAAATTGGCAATGGTCTCCGACTGTTGCCGCCACTGTGTCTCAGTAACCACTGCCCCACAGCGGTCGATGACTTCTTGTAGGGTGATGAGGTTACGTTTTAAGGGTTTGATATTGGCTTTGATAAAAGTCAAAGGGTTATTAATTTCATGGGCAATACCGGCAGTTAATTGACCCAGTGATGCCATTTTTTCTGTTTCCACAACTTTGGACTGGGTGAGTTTAAGTTCCTCAAGCGTTTGTTTAAGTATGTGGTTGCTCTGGTCCAGTGCCCTAGTCCTTTGCTGTACGCGGCTCTCTAGAATAATATTCTGCTCCTGAACAATGCGTTGGTTCTCCTCTAGTGCTTGCAGTGCCTGTTGTTGAGAGGCCTCTTTCTCGTCCTTAAGGATATTGATTCTATCTGCTAAGGCAAAAGAGATTAAAACGGCTTCAATTGCAGAACCATACAAAATAGCGTTATTCGTGAATCCTGTGTGAGGGATAATACTTTGTAATTGTAGTATATAAATAACTACGGATATCAAATATAACGTCCAAGCCAATAGGAAGAAGCGTGCGGTTTTTACGCCCTTCAGATAGGCGTAGACAGATATAAATAATAAATAAAATGATCCCGTAGTCGTGACTAATTGAGAGGTATTTGCACTTATATGGTAGTCGCCAAGAATGTTAGCCAATGAGCATATACCAAGAACTATGACATGTATGGTGCATATCCAATATAGCACAGGAGACTTATATGCTCTTATGCCCAAAAAGAAAGAGCCGAATAAAAAGATGAACATCCCGGCCATCGAAGCAAACGTGGGCACCAATTTGTTCCACTCTGCCAAATTAGGCCATAAGCATTGAAAGGCTATTCCTTTAAAACTAGCGTAAGTTAGCGATATAAGGCTTATATACAGAATATAGTAAAGATATGCTTTATCGCGCGTGGAAAGGTAGATAAATAAGTTATAAAGAACCATTACTAGCATTAGGCCAAAGTACAATCCCAAGCCCCAGTAATTTTGCATATCTGACTGATTAAAGTATTTTAAAGAGGCAATTTCTATAGGTACCTGTAGCGCAAAATTACTGTGCAACCGAATATAGGTCGTTGACGTGCCTTGAGGAATTTTAAATAGGTAATTTAATGCTTGGATTTCGCGTTGCGCGAACGGGTAGGCAGCGCCACTCTGACGATGGTCTATTTGATCCTGTTGAACAAAATAGATATCGATGTAGTCGAGCAAAGGTGATTTAAGGCGCAGATACTGTTCTGCGGCAAAATTATGCAATTCTAATCTTATCCAGTAGACCGATTGGGTCATGCCAAAGTTTAAAATATTGTCACCCTGCCAAATCTGCCACTGATTCTGTTGTTTTATTTCTGTAATGGTTTTGTTGCCCATCGGATCCACTATAAATTGAAGGGGTTCAGTGCTATCAACCAAGCCAAAATTTTCTGATGGTATAGCAACAGCTGCCCGCGTGATTTCAGCTGGCAATATCCATATCAGTAAGGCTAGACCGATGAATGCTTTGTGCGAAGGAGAGATCATAGTTGATACTATAGTTCGAGATTATAGGCAATTCTAAGTTGCCCCTGGTTGCTGATTTCAGACTTTTCTTGAATCGGTTTTTGTCGCAGATCTCTGACTTCCTCTCGGGTTATTTTGTCTGCATGGGGCAGAATATTGATATCTTGAACTACCATCAGCGTAGCCAGTAAATCTGGCTTAGGGTAGGGAAAAGCACCTTTATTACCTATCCTCTCATCAACTTTATAGCCCAGATTTTTAAATAGTTTACGGGTCCAAGGTGCAGAGAAAACCAGTGAAGTGCCAATTCCCAATTGGCTAGCAAGTACTAGTCCGGATCGAGCAACACAGACCCGGCAAGTTAGGGTAGAAAGCCCTTTGCCGCTGACTTTTCTAGCATTCCAAATCGCACAGACTTCACTAACTTTTTTGCCGGTATTTTCTATATATTGATCAATAAAGAGTGAAATTTCGGGATCTAAAGGAGCAATAGCGCTTTCAAGTGGCAGGGCAGTTCTGGTATGTGAATCGGTGAGGTGAAAGCGACCGCCACCAACCATTTCATCAGAGCTGCCATCTCTAACAGCAATCACATAGATATTGGGATCATCCATCCATGCATGATCCAGAGAGGTGAGCTTAGTGATCCCGTAACTAGTCAGCACCTCGGCATGACCCTGAGCAAATTGCTGGCACTCCTGTGGTCGATCAATCGCTCTAAAAGCGTATATGCGAAACATATGCAGTTAGTGTTTTAAATCCATCTAAGAAAATCATCCATGTTGGGAATCCACGCAACAAAACCACCGCTTGGTCTATACTCAGGTACAAGCAGTATGCGAGTGTAGTATATCGAATTATAAGGATGTAAAGATCAATAGAATATTAGTAGAAATTTTTTAAACTAGCTCAACAACCTGAGATGGTTCTTCAAGCCTGCGAGCTTGGAACTTGAAGAAATAAATATGAACAAGGACGCTTGTACTAACATTATCAGACCTCACCTGGTTCCAAAGGCTGAGCGCATACGTGTTTTATACATAGATGATGAGCCCAGTAATCTGCTCAGCTTTAAAGCCAACTTTCGTCAAAAATTTGAGGTGCTTACCACGGACAACCCTGACTGTGCGATTGATCTGGTCGAGCAGCAACATATACAGGTGGTTGTCTCAGACCAAAGAATGCCAGGTATGACAGGCATCCAATTCTTCAACCAACTAAAGAATGTTCTGCCAGATCCCACGCGTATTTTACTGACCGGTTACAGTGATCTAGAGGCAGTTGTCGATGCGATAAATCTGGGGGAGATATACCGTTATGTAACCAAACCTTGGGATTATGATGAGTTATTGCTGATTATCGAGCAAGCCTATGAGCTGTTCTGGCTAAAGCAGGAGAGGCAAGCACTTCAGGACAGTCTGATAACAACCAATGATCAGCTTGAATTTATGGTTAGACAAAAGCTGTTGTCCTAGTTTGACGGCCCCAGTAGTTCAATGTGTGCCAAATACATCACTTAAATACAATATACCGATAAATTTGGGAGGCACCATGTCAAAGTTAACCAATGTTTTATTTGTTGATGATGAGTTTAATAACCTTATCTCCTTTAAAGCATCCTTTCGCCGACACTTCAATGTCCACACAACCAGCGATACGAATGAGGCCTTTAGTATTCTCGATAGCGATACCATTCATGTGGTGCTAGCCGATCAGCGCATGCCGCAGATGTTGGGTGTTGATTTTCTCGCGCGAGTTAGAGATAAGTATCCGCAAGCCATACGTGTGTTGATTACTGCTTATAGCGATATTGATGGTGTTATCAATGCTATCAATAAAGGCGAGGTCTACCGTTACATCGCTAAGCCTTGGGACGAAGATGCGGTTATCGAAATTATTAAATCCGCCTATGCAAAGTATCAGGACTTCGCTAATGGTGCCAATATTCGAGATGATATTAGTTTGTTGTCAGAGACTGCGGAACACTATGTTGGTATCTTGAAAAAAATAGGCAGCTCCAACAACCACGATGATATTGTCAAAAAGGTCAATCGCACGGCCCATTTATCTCAGGAAATTTTAGCGACCTATGCTCTTGAGGATGCTAAAAATAACCTGAGTGTGGGAACCACTAAGTCGAAGCGTCTCTCCCTGCAAGATTACACAGCACTGATACGCATTCACGATGTTAAAGTTATTTTATCCTACACACCTACTGAACAATATTATCTAGAGAAATCGATTCATTTCGATATGTTTGTACAAGTGGCCACCTTGTTTTCGGAGATAGCAATATTACCGCAGGCCTGTCGGCAGGGTCTGCAAAAGCATATTCAGGCCTTACAGTAAACCACGTGGAGTCCTTGGCATATGGATCTGCCAGTTTGGAAAATACTTTGTGTCGATGCCACCCCATCTGAGAGTGATATGACAAAACTGTTGCTGGAGAAAATGTTTTTTCTTCAGAGAGCATTGCAGGTTATTAAAGCCTCATCTACGCAAAAAGCTGAGGAAATTCTTCAAGAGACTTATGATATTGCAGTTATCCTTATCGATATGGAGGGAGATAAAACCCAAGGGTTAAGATTTATTCGCGATGTCAGAGAGCGCTATCAAAATTCAAAGGTCAGAATTATTCTGCGCACCGGCTATCCCGATACACTGCCAAGCAGGCAAGAGATTGAAAACTACACGATTGATGGCTATATACCCAAAGAGATTATTTCCGAGAGACAGATTGAAATTGCGGTAATGACGGCGATTAGAGTCCATCATCAAATTATCACTACGGAGACCCAGCTGTCGGATTTAGCCGCCTCTATCGCCCATGAGATGCGCAATCCACTGGCGCAAATCAGTGGCAATCTGTATTTAATTGAAGAATTGCAAAAACAGATCCCCTACCAGTATGGCGCCAAGCCTATCGTCGCCCACCATATCGACAACGCCAAGCGAGTGGTTAAAAGTGGCCTGCAAGTGATTGATATCACCATGGACGCTATCAAAGATAAGCCGGTCAATACCAATAACTTTCAACTGGTTTGGGCCAGTGTGATGGTTCAGCAGGCGGTGGCGGACTATGCCTACGAAGAGGCCGAGCATGCCGAACGGGTATCGGTGCAAGGTGAGGATTTTGCGTTGATGGCCGAGCCGGTAATGGTGAAATATGTGCTCTACAACCTGTTGCAGAATGCTCTGTGGCATATTAAAAGCTTACCGGATACCAAAATTATTATTTCGTTGAAGACCATCAACAGTGGCTTCAACCAGATTGAAGTGCGAGATACTGGCTCCGGTATAGCCGCTGATGCAATTCCCAAGTTATTTGACAGTTTTTACACCTTTGGCAAGCAGGGCGGCACCGGTCTGGGCCTGTCCTATTGCAAGCGCACGATGATCGCGCTGGGCGGTGATATCAGCTGCGAATCAGAGGTAGATCACTACACGGCGTTCACTCTGTCATTCCCCAAAGTGCCCTCGGCGCAGTTAGGCAATAAGCAGGAGTTGCCAGCAAATGTAAGTCCATTGCCAACCTCGATGCAGTCAGTCTCCCTTGCGGGTCGGACCCTGTTGGTGGTGGAGGATGATAGGGTCTGTCGCAGGGTTATCAGGGCCATGGTGGAACAGCAGGGCATGCACTGTCTGGAAGCGGAAAATGGTCAGGCTGCTATGGAAATACTGTTGACCCAGCACTGCGATTTGATACTGACCGATATGCGTATGCCGGTGATGGGTGGGTTGGCGTTTATCACAACAGTGAGGACTCAGCCGTCGACGGCTGAGATCCCGATTATTGGTCTTAGCAGCGAGCATTCCGATATGTTACAGACCGCCCTGCAGTTGGGTGCTAGTGCCTGGTTGCAGAAGCCGATCTCGGCAGACCAGCTGGTACCCAAGTTGCAGCAGTTATTACTGATCTAAGTTCACCTAATATCATAAGGAGAAGTGCATATTCTTGGAGCCGATAACCACTCTAAATGGTTATGCATCTTCAAGCTCATTGGGCTCGCGTAGTTTGATTCCGCCGAACAATACTCATTTTTGTTTGTAAAACTGACCTATCATTCAGTGTGGTGATATCAGTCATTGGACAGATCCGCAGATCAATTCGATCTTTCAAGTCCGTTTGTCAATCGCCAAACCTCTGGGCATTTAAGTTACCTGCTAATTAAAACTTAGCAAAGAGGTCAAATGATATAGTCACATAATTTTACCATCTCTGTATTTGAGACCCTTACTTGCTCAGAGTTCTTTTAACGTTTATTACTCTCTAGAGGCTAGTATGAATAATCTATCAAATCAGGAACTTTTAAACACTAACTCAAATCCCAGTATCATTCACGGATCAACCCCCCCAGCAAATCATCGTTATCAACTGCGGAGTGCTGTCGTTTGCAAACGGCCAAGTAAGCAGACGCAGACATTCCGATACACAATTACCCCATACCTTAAGGACTCCAACAGCTATGGAAATATCTACTTTTCGCGCTATTTTGAGTGGCAGGGGATGTGTAGAGAGGCATGGTTTACGCAGTGTATTTGCTCTGACATGCTTAACATGCAGGGTGGGTTTCTCACCAAGGCTGCCCACAACAGCTATAATGAAGAAGTATTACCATTTCAAAGAATTACCTGTCTGTTAAATGTAATGGATATTAAGCGTACTGCATTTAACCTGTTATTTAGGTTCTACAATGAAGATAGCAAGGTTGTGGTCTCAGAAGGATGCCAAACAGTTGTCTTTATTAATTTAACCAATAAAAAGATCAGTAAGTTGCCTGCCGAAGTTGTTGAAAAGGTGAGGAGATTTGAGACTCAACAATTTATGTTATAAAAGCATTCATAAATAGGCTATTGGGACCTTTGTAACCATGAGGTTTTGTTATCGGCTTTAGGGGGTTGTTGAACTGTGGGTTATACAACAGTCTCGCAGTGCAAGTCCCTCTTCATGAGGAAGTTTATTGATTAAAATCTACTGAGGAGTGGGCTTGTCAAGCACTGAGATTTTGTTAAATCTCTGGTTCAAAGGTTTGTATGTCAAACAATCTTTCAAGGTTCCTTTAGGATAGGATTTATTTTAGAGGAACCCTTTTTTTAAGGCGCCAAAAGGATCTTGCAAAATGTATTCGCTACTACCTGTTCTAGTTGCCCTCTACTTTCTTTCCGTGGGTTACGCTTTTTGGCGACAAACCAAAAGTATTCACTCTGAACGTTCGCATATAGCGTTTTTAGTCTTCTGCTTCAGCACATTTGTCTGGCAGTTGACGTGGGCTGTGCTTTTCCAAACCAGTGATCCGCAACTCTCGAATTTACTGGTTCGTATTGGTTATCTGTTGATCCTCTTTTTGCCTACTAGCCTCTATCAGCTATTAGTGGAAGTCTCCCAGGCCACTAATGAAAGAAAATATGTCTATATATCCTATGGCGTTTGTTTATTGCTAGCAGTTGTTCTTATGACCACCGATCTAATTGTCAGTGGCTATTATGAATATTATTGGGGACATTATCCGCAAGCCGGATTTATGCATCCAGTGCATGTACTGCAGACTGCAATTGTCATTATTCGTGGCTTATTTATTATTTCTAAGAGACAACAAACAGTTTCAGAGCCGTCAAGGTCGGTATTAGGCTACTGCAAAATTAGTGTGCTTATTTACTTTCTTGCTGCTGCTGACTATCTGTGCAACTACGGTATTGAATTTTATCCGCCGGGCATACTTTTTATTGCAACCAGTTTGACCATCATTGCCTACGCAATTCGCTATAGGCCCAATCAAATTATCAACTCTTTAATCCATAGGCTCTACAATACATTGGATAAGAGGGACATAATTTATCAAGTGTCGGAAACCTTGGTTGGGATGATGGCAATAAGGGATGCTCAGTTATTTTTTAAGGATAAGACTGAATTCGAGCAGTTCAATCAGACCAATCATCAGTGGCTTAAACGCGATGGATCTGAGTCGTTGATAGGTTTTTTGTCAGAGCAGAAGGACCAAGTTTTTCTAGTCAGAGATATTGTGAACCAAGTTGGCGAGCTGACAACCCTGCTTCCACCCTCGGGGATCATCTTAACATTGCGTTCGCTGCATAAATTAGAGGGAACACTGGTATTCGACAAGCGGTATTCTGAAATACCCTATACTCACAAGGATGTAAGGTTTCTAGAAACTGTTGCCAGACAGTTGAGTGTATTTTTTGATAGAGCCAATGCACATGAGCGGCTTATATCGGAAGCAATTGTTAGGGAGAGAGAAAAAAGTGATGCTCTGAAGTCCCTAGCCGCTTCCATCGCCCATGAGATGCGCAATCCACTGGCGCAAATCAGTGGCAATCTGTATTTAATTGAAGAATTGCAAAAACAGATCCCCTACCAGTATGGCGCCAAGCCTATCGTCGCCCACCATATCGATAACGCCAAGCGAGTGGTTAAAAGTGGCCTGCAAGTGATTGATATCACCATGGACGCTATCAAAGATAAGCCGGTCAATACCAATAACTTTCAACTGGTTTGGGCCAGTGTGATGGTTCAGCAGGCGGTGGCGGACTATGCCTACGAAGAGGCCGAGCATGCCGAACGGGTATCGGTGCAAGGTGAGGATTTTGCGTTGATGGCCGAGCCGGTAATGGTGAAATATGTGCTCTACAACCTGTTGCAGAATGCTCTGTGGCATATTAAAAGCTTACCGGATACCAAAATTATTATTTCGTTGAAGACCATCAACAGTGGCTTCAACCAGATTGAAGTGCGAGATACTGGCTCCGGTATAGCCGCTGATGCAATTCCCAAGTTATTTGACAGTTTTTACACCTTTGGCAAGCAGGGCGGCACCGGTCTGGGCCTGTCCTATTGCAAGCGCACGATGATCGCGCTGGGCGGTGATATCAGCTGCGAATCAGAGGTAGATCACTACACGGCGTTCACTCTGTCATTCCCCAAAGTGCCCTCGGCGCAGTTAGGCAATAAGCAGGAGTTGCCAGCAAATGTAAGTCCATTGCCAACCTCGATGCAGTCAGTCTCCCTTGCGGGTCGGACCCTGTTGGTGGTGGAGGATGATAGGGTCTGTCGCAGGGTTATCAGGGCCATGGTGGAACAGCAGGGCATGCACTGTCTGGAAGCGGAAAATGGTCAGGCTGCTATGGAAATACTGTTGACCCAGCACTGCGATTTGATACTGACCGATATGCGTATGCCGGTGATGGGTGGGTTGGCGTTTATCACAACAGTGAGGACTCAGCCGTCGACGGCTGAGATCCCGATTATTGGTCTTAGCAGCGAGCATTCCGATATGTTACAGACCGCCCTGCAGTTGGGTGCTAGTGCCTGGTTGCAGAAGCCGATCTCGGCAGACCAGCTGGTACCCAAGTTGCAGCAGTTATTGCTGTCTTAGTCGCCGCAGTTTAGGTAGGTCATACAGTACAATATACGTTTTGACGCTGCACTTTTTGCATAGCTCCGCATTGCTGAGAAACTCGCTGGGCGTCTCGCAGCTAGCTGTTTTGGTCTCCAGTGCATGAGTAGCGCATACAGGTTCGTGATGACTGTCTGGCTGCTTGCAATCGATGATGTGGGATCTGCAGAAACCTTGTATCAAGCATATTCAACGGCCAGCTGAATGTTTGCCCAGTGATATTTGCATTGGCTTTAGGGGGGAAAAATTTCCCAGGTTCATGCCCGACTGGCAGGGTTATAGACAGTTCTGCCGTATCGCAGGCATCTTTATGGATATCTGCTTCCCAGCTGCTGCCTTCGGGAAGCGGGGCGATGAAATCATAACGCAGTTGCCCACACTGTGTATTACCGAATACTGGCGACAGATTTTTAACAGCGCTCTCGAAACTATCGATAGTGGCTTGGCCAGTAATCCTGGCCATATCCTGTTGCTGGCTTAGCATATAGGCACTTATGGTGGCGGCTATGCCGATGCTAATTAACATAGGTAGGGTATTCATAATAATAAACTTTTGGGTAAATATTTACGCGAGCGGGACTTGGATTGTATTTTGCGAGTCAAACACCAGTGTTTTAGTTTGGCCCTGTTTTTCAGTGTTATGGGCAAA
>JBMZBJ010000008.1:0-35175 GCA_049612225.1 Porticoccaceae bacterium
CACGCGGCATGGCTGCATCAGGCTTTCGCCCATTGTGCAATATTCCCCACTGCTGCCTCCCGTAGGAGTCTGGGCCGTGTCTCAGTCCCAGTGTGGCTGATCATCCTCTCAGACCAGCTACGGATCGTTGCCTTGGTAGGCCATTACCCCACCAACAAGCTAATCCGACTTGGGCTCATCCAATAGCGCAAGGTCCGAAGATCCCCTGCTTTCTCCCGTAGGACGTATGCGGTATTAGCCTGCGTTTCCACAGGTTATCCCCCACTACTGGGCAGATTCCCAAGCATTACTCACCCGTCCGCCGCTCTACTCACACCGAAGTGCTTTCGCGCTCGACTTGCATGTGTTAGGCCTGCCGCCAGCGTTCAATCTGAGCCATGATCAAACTCTTCAGTTCAATCTTTTAACCTCGCCAATTAAGGAGAGGGAATGGTTACGCAAAAACCTGCTTTACCATTCAAAATCTCAGCTCATAAAACTGTACTTACCTAATTCATAAATGAATCGATGAGTCACTTGCTTATGATGATTAACTGTCACCATCAACTAGCAAGTGCCCACACGCATTGCTTGATTACATTTTTAAAGAACATTCGCTCCTCAGAGCGGGACGCGTATTCTATAGATAGTAGCCCCATTGTCAACAGCCAAAGGTCAAATAATTGTGTTTATTTTTCCTTCTGAAATCCGGCGAAAAACCAGTGCCTGAACCTCTCTGTTGGGAGCGCGCATTCTACAGACCAATCGCTAACTGTCAACCAGTATTTGGCTTTTTTACCAGTTATTTTTCAGGTGTTTAAATTGTGCTCAAACCAGCTCGAATAGATGGGTTTTTTTCTTGCCCAGACGGACCAGAAAGAAACGTCCAAAAAGCGCTCGCTGAGGCGCAAAAAGCTCAGCTGCTCGCATGTTGTCTTCAACGCCTGCAGGGTTACCATTGATAAAGACTGAACTGCGCCCCAGCGCATCCTTGACCTCGCGACCGGCTTTAACCATGCCGCAGTCGGTCAGTAGCTGGGTGAGTGGCTTTTCGACACAATCGTCAACTTGCAGATTGGATGCAGGCAGCCCATCCTGTCTCAATTGTTGCAGATCCTGTTCTGACAGATCATCGGAATTACCGCTAAATAGTGCCTCGGTAATACGCCGAGCCGCTGCCAACCCCTCTTCACCGTGAACTAGGGCGGTCACCTCTCGAGCCAGTACAGCCTGGGCCTGGGGGCGACCCTGTGCCGCTGCATCGACCGCTTCAATTTCCGCAATCTCGGCAGTATCTAAAAAGGTGAAGTACTTTAAAAACCGATAGACATCGGCATCGGCGACATTGAGCCAGAATTGATAAAAGCTATAGGGCGAAGTTTTGCTGGCATCCAACCATACAGCACCGGCCTCAGTCTTGCCGAATTTGGTGCCATCTGCCTTAGTGATCAACGGCACAGTGAGTCCAAAGCACTGGACTTGATTGCGCCGTCGAGCCAAGTCAATGCCACCGACAATATTACCCCACTGATCACTGCCACCCACCTGTAAAGTACAGTCGTAGCGCTTGTTTAGCTCGGCAAAATCCAGCCCTTGCAACAGCGCATAGGAAAATTCGGTAAAAGATATACCGGTTCCCTCGCGGTCAATGCGCTGTTTCACTGACTCTTTGGCAATCATATTATTAACTGAAAAGTGCTTGCCCACATCGCGCAAAAAATCTAGCGCGGTCATATTGCCAATCCAATCTAAGTTATTGGCAACCACGGCAGAATTTTCACCGCAGTCGAAATCTATAAATCGACTGACCTGGGATTTAATCTTGTCGGCCCAACCGGCAATTACATCAGAGCTTTGCAGCTTGCGCTCGTCAGCCTTAAAACTGGGATCACCGATCAACCCAGTGGCACCACCGACCAGAGCGATCGGCCTGTGTCCCGCCTGTTGCAGACGCCTGAGCACCAAAAGCGGAACCAGATGGCCAAGATGCAAACTGTCTGCAGTGGGATCAAAACCGCAGTAGACTGATCGAGACTGTTGCAAATGGGCCTCTAACTCAGCATCGCCTGAGATCTGGGCGACCAGATCACGAGCTTCTAGTTGTTGTATCAGTAGTTTGCCATCTAGTTTCATGGTTTGTATTTCCAACCGTCAGTTTTGCCGAGAGCACACTTTACAGCTTGATCAGTCAATTACAATATTTTCGCGCCGGTTTTTTAGCTGGCCTTAACTGCATCGCAGACCGATTCAAGAGCTGCGATCTGCATTTGTATCTTCCCGCTAGGTTTAAAATAAAGTAACTGCCTTCAAGACCCGGTTACATTGTGTAAAACAGGTAAGCATTGTAACTTATTCATCGTTCAAGCTAGAATCTTGCGCTTATTATCAAGGTTTTGATCCGAGTATGAGTATCTGGCCACAAAACTCTAAAAGATTTCGCAGCACAGTTCGACAACTTGCGTCTTACCCGCGGATCATAGTGGCCGCTCTGACCCTAGGTTGCTCGGCACTGATTGCAGTGGCCTGGCCCGGGGCGCCCAGCTCAATCAATCCACCCATTCAAGAGTCTCTGGCTATCACCCTGAATACCACCGAGGATTCAAGCTCCAGCCAACCAGCGGCGGATTTGCACTGGAACGAACAGCGAGTGGCAGCTGGTGATAACCTGTCCACGCTGTTTAATCGCAGTGGCCTCAGCCCCGCCGATGTGTACCGAATTTCCAATGCTCGAGATGGGCAGTATCTGCTGGAGCTGTATCCCGGAGAGCTACTGCGCTTTGGGGTAGACACCGAGGGCAAACTGCAGGAGATGCACTATCAAAAATCACCGCTGGAGAGCTATGTATTTGTCGCCGAGGAGGATAGCTATCAATCCCAGCACAGGTTGCGTCAACCGGAGATACTGGTCAGTTTCAGACAGGGGGTAATCGAGGAATCCCTTTATATAGCCGCTAAACAAGCAAAACTTCCGGATAAAATTATTATGGAGATGGCGAATATTTTTGCCTGGGATATCGATTTTGTGTTCGATATCCGCGCTGGGGACTCCTTTGCGCTGCTGTATGAACAGCGCTTTGTTGACGGCAAACCACTCCCCGCTGGCAATATTTTGGCGGCATCATTCACCAACCGAGGCAAAACCTACAGTGCAGTGCGCTATGAAGACAGTCGCGGCCGCAGCAATTATTACACCCCCGAGGGGCTGAGTATGCGCAAAGCATTTTTGCGCACCCCCCTGGATATCTTCCGTATTAGTTCGGGTTTTGATTTGCGCCGCAAACATCCGATTCACAAAAAAATCAAAGCTCACCGCGGGGTGGATTATGCCGCCCCAACCGGCACGCCAGTCTACTCAACCGGTGACGGCAAGGTATTAGAGGCGGGTTACAGCAAGGCCAATGGCAACTATGTGTTTATCCAACACGGTCAGATGTATACCACCAAATACTTACATCTTCACAGCAAAAAGGTGCGCACCGGTGAATCCGTTGACCAGCGACAGATCATCGGCACAGTGGGGGCCACTGGTTACGCTACCGGCCCGCACTTGCACTACGAATTTTTAGTTAATGGCGTGCACCGCAATCCGCGCACTGTAACCCTGCCTCAGGCCAAGCCAATACCTCCCTCAGAAAAGCCGGCCTTTGCCGCTAGCGCTAACAGCCTGTTGGATCAACTGGCCACCAAACAGTCCAATCAGCTGGCCTGGAATCAACAGCTGGACAAATCGGACTAATTGGCCGCCGTGAATACCCCTACTATTTTTATCGGTCTAATGTCGGGCACCAGCGTTGATGGGATTGACGCGGTGGCTGTGAATACCAATACCGATGACTTCAGCATGGTTGGAACCCACAGCCATCCGCTTCCCGATGCACTCAGGCAGCGCATACTTAAACTCTGCACTGGCGGCGAAGACTCTGTGCAGCTTCTGGCTGATACCGACCATCAGTTGGGCGAACTATTTGCCGAGGCAACTCTGGCTTTGATGAAGCAACTGCAATTGGCTCCAGATCAAGTGGCCGCTATTGGCTGTCACGGGCAGACTGTTAGACACAGTCCGCCAAGAAATAATTTGCCTGCCAATAGCCTGCAGATCGGCGATCCTAATGTTATTGCCGCTGGAACCGGTATTGCCGTAGTAGCAGATTTTCGGCGCAAAGATATGGCTCTGGGTGGCCAGGGGGCACCGCTAGTGCCCGCTTTTCATCGAGAGCTGTTTTCACACTCACAGAAGAATCGAGTAATCGTTAATATTGGCGGGATTGCCAATCTCACCTATTTACCCGTTGAGGGGAACTGTGTCGGCTTTGATACTGGTCCGGGAAATGTGCTGATGGATCTGTGGAGCCAGCAACATCTGGGAGCCGCTTTCGATAGCGGCGGTGATTGGGCCGCTGGCGGTGTGCTGAATCAACAGCTTCTCGAGCGACTGCTGAGCTGTGACTATTTCTGCCAACCGGCACCCAAGAGCACCGGTCGGGAACTGTTTAATTGGAACTGGCTTGAATCACAGCTGATGGAATTTGATGCCATCGAGTCACAGGATATCCAAGCCACCCTGTCAGCTCTGACTGCGAGCTCGATTAGCCATGCTATTCAAGCACTGAGCGCACCAGTTGAGGAAGTCTATATCTGTGGCGGTGGCGCCTTTAACCGCAACCTTATGGAGATACTACAGCAATATCTGCAAGACACATCAGTGGCATCGACTCAGGTGCTGGGCATTGACCCCAACTGGGTGGAGGCCTGCGCCTTCGCCTGGCTGGCCAAGCGGCGCCTGGAAAACAAAACCGGCAGCTTAGCCTCAGTGACGGGTGCTTCTAGAGACAGTATCCTAGGCGCCCTGTACCTGCCCTAGGTAGACTAGATTGAGAACGAAGAACCGCAGCCACAGGTTGTTGCGGCATTGGGGTTGGAAATAACAAACTTAGAGCCCATCAAACCCTCTTCATAATCGACGGTCGAGCCGGCCAAGTACTGGTAGCTGAGAGAATCAATCAACACAGTAATCCCATCGCGAGTCACAGAGGTATCATCCTCAGCCATTATCTCTTCAAAGGAAAACCCATATTGAAACCCAGAGCATCCACCGCCAGTGACGTAAACTCTGAGCTTTAAATCCTGATTATCCTCTTCCGTCTGCAGGTTGCGCACCTTGGCCGCTGCCGCAGCAGTGACCTCGAGGATAGAGGGCGTGAAAGTCTGTAAACCTGACATACTTACTCCAAGGACAACGGCTGGCGGTATCAGCCTGCCCTATAAATACTAACGCGATTGCTTTTCAGTTTTATTTGCTGTTGATGGATTTAACATTGGTCGCTTCCGAGACCTTTGCCTCAACCACCGAGGATTTTTCCTTGTTTGGCGGCTGATAATCAAACGAGCCAAACACCTGGGCACCAGACTGCATCTCCACCGAACTGTAGCGAACGTTGCCCTCAACCCTGCACTGAGCCTCCAGACAGAGTTTATCGAGGGCATGAATATCACCTTGGGTATTGCCATTGATAACAACCAAAGGACACTGAATATCTCCCTGTACCGATCCTCCCTGTAGCACCCTGACCCGAGAGTTGGTATGCCTCGAACTGATATTACCGACAACCGAACCGAGAATTTCCAAGTTGCCACTGAATTCAATATCGCCATTAATCTTTGTACCAGCTGAGATTAACGTGGTGGTGTCGCTGGAGCCATTTATCAATTCGCGATTAATCTTTTTAAACACTTTTTCTGCTACTCCTCTATTTGCCAGTCGAAAAGTTGATCGATCTGGGGTCGATTCATCCATGGATAGCGGAGTGTAACTCTGACACTCTGCGGGGTAAAGCCTTGCGGCAACTGCAGTACTCCTTCATTAATCACAAAGTATTTAAACTGCAGTTCAATTGGAAGTGCATCCAGCTGCTCGTCTAATTGATTTAGCGGAAGACTGACTACCTGGGCATCCTGCAGGCCGATTACCCAGAGTTTAGCATTGACCCGCAATTTTTTTGCCTGATCACTTCGCTGTCGAGCAATCCAATAATAGCGAAAGTGCCTGTCGTCAATAGCTGTCAATTTTAGCTCGCCAACTGAGAGCCCACTGGGCTGATCACCGTCCTGAAGCATCTGTCGGTAGAGCTCAAGCTCTTGATCGCGCCGATAAATCTGTTGCTGCATTTCAACCATCTGCTGGCGCGCTTGTTCCAGCGCTGCAGTGTCTACTCGAATAGAGATCTGCAATCTATCCAGTTCACTTTGACTGGCCTGTAGTTTCTCGCTGAGCTCAGTTACCCGAATTTGCAAGTTCCGGTTGCCGTCTCTGTACTGAAGCAACTTGTTGTCACTTACCATGTATATAGCAAAATGTACCCCCACTAATAGCAGGAGGCCAATAGCAACCGCAGTCCATATATGGATGGGTCGGTAATAGGTTACAGAGGGGTGCTTATCTGGCATCAGGGCATCAGTGCGGGGCTTGCAAGCCCAGTACCCTCATCAAGACCATGCATAATATTCATACACTGAACGGCTTGGCCGGAGGCACCTTTGGTCAGATTATCTTCCGCCACTAAAATCACCAACTTGTTGCCATTGCCGGGACGATGGAGGGCAATGCGACAGTAATTTGAACCGCGCACTGATCGGGTCTGGGGATAGCTACCCGGGGGTAACACATCGACAAAGGGTTCGTCTTGGTAGCGCTGTTCAAACAGCGCCTGCACATCGATTTCTGTATCCAGCAAATTGGCATAAAGCGTGGTGTGAATGCCGCGATTGATGGGCAACAGGTGGGGTACAAAAGTGATCCCTACTGGCCCACCGGCAATATCTGCCAACCCCTGTTCAATTTCTGGTTGGTGGCGATGGCCAGAAGCGGCGTAGGCTTTAAAGCTGTCACTGACTTCAGTGAAAAGATTTGCCACACTCGCCTGACGGCCGGCACCACTGACTCCCGAGGCCGAATTGGCGATAATATCGCTGACATCAATACAGCCAGCCTCCAAAAGTGGCATCAGTCCCAGTTGTACACTGGTGGGATAACAGCCGGGACAGGCGACAATATTGGCTGTGCTGATTGCACTGCGATTGAACTCCGGCAGTCCATAAACTGCCTGCTCAACCAGCTGCGGCGCACGGTGGGTCTGGGCGTACCACTGCTCCCAGAGCGCTATATCGCGAAGTCTAAAATCTGCCGACAGATCAATCACTTTGATGCCCGCCCTCAACACCTCGGGCACCAGATCCTGTGCTACCCCGTGGGGCGTAGCAAAGAACACCAGATCACAGGACTTTAGATTGTCGATCAGTGGCTCAGAAAACGCTAGATCGACGAGCCCTCGCAGATTTGGGAAAAGATCCGCCACCGCTACACCCTTTTCTGACCTTGAGGTAATAGTGACTAATTGGGCGTGGGGATGCCCTGCCAACAGACGCAGTAATTCGACTCCGGTATAGCCCGTGCCGCCAACAATACCAACTTTTATCACCTGAGCCTCTCTTAGAATTTTCCAGATTGGGTTGCAACCCCTATAATAACCCAATACGAGTTAATCAGTTAACCTAATGCCAAGGCATGATTGAATAGAGGTAACCATGTACCAGTGGGTATTAGCCTTTCATATAATAGCTGTAATCTGCTGGTTTGCAGCACTATTTTACCTGCCGCGGCTGTTTGTCTATCACGCTATGGCGGAGGATCAAATTAGTCAAGAGCGCTTTGTGGTGATGGAGCGAAAACTGTACCGCGGCATTGCCAACCCCTCCATGATTGCTACTGTAGCACTGGGATTGTGGCTAGTGTGGATGGCGCCTCAGGCCTATTTGAGTCAAACGTGGTTTCAACTGAAATTTCTACTGGTGGTCTTGCTGGTAGGCTATCACCATCTGTGTTTGGGACATATGAGAAGGCTCGCAGAGGGTCGCAGTGACAAGACGCATATTTACTTCCGGGTATTTAATGAGGTTCCCGTGCTGTTTTTAGTGGCCATTGTGGTGTTAGTCGTGGTCAAACCCTTTTGAATACACTTGAATCTAGTTGACTGGCATCAGCGTATGCTGAACGCAGGATCACGAGCTCAACCCTAACCCCGCAAAATCATAGGAACCTCCATGGCCCATCAATACGCCAATTCCAACAAAGCGCGATCCCAATCGCTGTTCTCAGCTGCTCAACAACATATCCCCGGCGGCGTCAATTCCCCAGTGCGCGCCTTTCGCGCGGTTGGCGGTACACCAGTATTCTTTGAACGGGCCAGCGGCGCCTATCTGTTTGATGCGGACGACAATCGCTATGTGGACTATGTGCTGTCTTGGGGGCCTATGTTGCTGGGTCACAATCATCCCACAGTGATTCAAGCCATAAAGGATCAACTGGACAAAGCTACCTCGTTTGGCGCACCCACCGAGCTTGAAATAAAGTTGGCAGATAAAATTTGCTCCATAGTGCCCGGCATGGATATGGTGCGCATGGTCAATTCGGGCACAGAGGCCACTATGAGCGCGCTGCGCCTAGCGCGGGGTTTTACTGGGCGGGACAAGATTGTCAAATTTGAGGGCTGTTATCACGGTCACTCCGACTCGCTGTTAGTCAAGGCGGGATCCGGCGCGCTCACCATGGGAGTGCCCAGCTCTCCAGGGGTTCCCGACAGTATTGCCGACCACACCATCACCCTGTCATACAATAACAGTGAACAAGTAAAACGGCTGTTCACTGAGATAGGTGACCAGATCGCCTGTATTATTGTCGAGCCGGTAGTGGGCAATATGAACTGTGTGCCGCCAGTGCCGGGCTTTCTCGAAACTCTGCGGGAATGTTGTACAGAAAGTGGCGCCCTGCTAATCGTAGATGAAGTGATGACCGGGTTTAGAATTAGCCAGCAGGGCGCAATTGGCCACTACAACCTAGAGGCAGATTTAATTTGTCTCGGCAAGGTAATCGGCGGCGGCATGCCAGTGGGAGCCTTTGGCGGCAAGCGCGAAATTATGCAACAGATAGCACCGCTGGGGCCGATCTATCAGGCTGGCACCCTGTCGGGGAATCCGGTGGCCATGGCAGCGGGGTTGGCAACTCTAGAACTTATCTCAGCGCCAGGCTTTCTCGATCCGGTAGTGGCGCGCACAGAACAGCTCACTCACGGCTTGGTGGACAGGGCAAAACAGGCGGGCGTACCCATGACCAGCAATCAAGTAGGCACTATGTGGGGGCTGTTTTTTACCGAGCAACAGCGCATTACCAATTATCAGCAGGTAATGGATTGCGACACCCAGCGCTTTGCCAAGTTTTTCCACGGCATGCTTGAGGAGGGTATATACCTAGCGCCTGCATCCTATGAGGCAGGCTTTATGTCCGCTGCCCACACTGAGGAAGATATCCAATACACTTTAAGCGCCGCAGAGCGAGTGTTTGCAAGACTTTAGACCTACAGGCAATAACCCGAAGCACTGCTCAGACCACAAAGAGACCCAGGATACAAAAGACTCCAACCGCCCAGACAATTGAACGCAAAGTGGCCCAGTCTTGGATATAACAGATTGCATAGAGGACACGCGAGACTATAAATAGCACGGCTAAACTGTCCACGAAATTCTGTTGGGCACCCGCTAGATGAGCTACTATGACTGCGGCCGCATAGGCAGGGAGGATTTCAAAGCTATTTTGCTGCGCCCAATTCGCGCGCTGACTGCGACCCTTAAGGCTAGCAAGCAATATCCTTGGGTTGTTGTTATCATAACTGCCCCGCCAGGCAACGGGTATTTTGGCAATAATGGCCAACACCCAAGGCATCAGTATTGCCACTAGGATTGTCCAATAGGCTGTAGTCATGGGCTTTCCCTCTGAATTTTTTAGCGTAATATACGCCTGTGATCGATAGATGGACTATGACTGTAGTCCTTTATCCTGTTGTACAATGGCGCAACTTGTTGCCAACGGAGCACCCATGAGCTTTAGAACCAACCGCGGCCCCTACCCCTACACGCGAATGCGCCGCAATCGAGTCAGTGATTTTTCACGGCGGCTAACCGCCGAAAACCGACTGTCGGTGGATGATTTGATTCTGCCCCTGTTTGTTGTCGAGGGGGAGAATCAGTGCCAACCCGTGACCTCCATGCCCGGCGTAAACCGTTTATCTATCGATTTGCTGGTGGCAGAGGCCCAGCAGGTTGCCGCGCTGGGTATCCCCGCGATCGCGCTATTTCCGGTAGTGCCAGCAGAGCAAAAATCTTCTCTCGCGGAGCAGGCCTACAACCCTCAAGGTCTGGCACAGCGGGCGATCAGTGCCGTGAAAACAGCAGTGCCAGAACTGGGCATTATCGCCGATGTAGCGCTGGATCCATTTACTACCCATGGTCAGGATGGCATTGTCGATGAGCGCAGTGGGTATGTACTCAATGACACTACGGTAGACGTTTTAGTTAAACAAGCGCTGTCCCTTGCCGCGGCCGGTGCCGATATAGTCGCACCATCGGATATGATGGATGGCCGCATAGGGGCTATCCGTGAAGAACTGGAAGAACAGGGGTTTCACAATACTCAGATTATGGCCTACGCCGCTAAATATGCCTCGAGTTTTTATGGTCCCTTCCGCGATGCCGTGGGCTCGGCTGATAATATTGCCGGTGGTGATAAAAAATCCTACCAGATGAATCCCGCCAATACTGATGAAGCACTGCATGAATGCGCGCTGGATCTGGATGAGGGCGCCGATATGATTATGGTCAAGCCGGGAATGCCCTATCTGGATGTGGTCCGGCGGGTTGCAGATGAACTCAAAGCACCGACCTTTGTCTATCAAGTGAGTGGCGAGTACGCCATGCTCTGTGCCGCCACAGAAAAGGGTTGGCTGGATGGCGACAAGGTTATGCTGGAATCGCTACTGGCATTTAAACGTGCAGGTGCCAGTGGCATCCTCACGTATTTTGCAAAACAGGCGGCACAACTGATTAACGGCCAATAGATTTGCGTCTCGACAAATATATCAGCAACGCCACAGACCTATCCCGCACCACTGTCAAAAAATTTATCAAAGCGGAACAGGTTACGGTCGATGATGAAATTGCCGTCAGCGGCGCGCAAAAGATTTCCCCTGAACAAACAGTTGCTATTGAAGGTGCGGCCATTGTACGCCCCAGCAAGCGCTATTTTATGATGCATAAGCCACTGGGTGTTGTATCTGCCAACAAAGATAAATACAACCCGACTGCCCTATCATTACTCTATGAGCATCGCAGTGAGCAGCTACAAATTGCTGGCCGGTTAGATATAGATACTACAGGTTTACTGTTGATCACCGATGATGGCAATTGGAACCACCGCTTAACATCGCCTCAGGCAGACTGCAAAAAAGTCTATGCGGTACAACTGCTCAATCCTGTGGGTGAAAATTACGCCAAAAAACTCAGTGCTGGCATTGTACTGGATGGGGAAAAACGCCGCTGTCTTCCCGCCACTATGGAAGTGATTGATGAACACCATATTCATCTGACCCTCTCTGAGGGCAAATACCATCAGGTCAAGCGGATGATGGAAGCACTGGGTAATAGGGTGCAAAGCCTACACAGATTTCAGATTGGCGATATTGTGCTTGATCCAACACTGGAACCCGGTGACTACCGTCCACTAACTGCCGCTGAGGTGTCATCGCTCCAATGAGCCGCCCCGCCGATAAATCTGTGGCCCTATTGCTACAGCGTTTAAACCAATCTCAAGGGAAGTGGTTGGTGGTGGCCGATGAAAACTGGCAGGGTCTTGATTGGTCAAGTGTTTATGGCACCAATGCTAAAAGCAGAGTGGTTTATAGCAACCGCTTTGATATTGCCGAGGCGGCACAGCAAGCTGGTCTAGATGTCACTTTTAATGATTTTGATTTCTCCCATTTGGCTCCCCATAGCTTCGATGGGGTGGTCTATCGCGTCTCCAAAGAGCGCGCCACTAGTCACCATATCATCAACTGTGCAGGCAGATTGCTAAAACCCCGAGGGGCTCTGGTACTGGGGGGTGAAAAAAACGATGGCCTTAAAACCTATGCGAAACAGGCCGGCAAACTGTTCGGCAATCCAACCCATGCCGAGAAAAATGGCAGGGCCTATATCGCCTCTATTACCCTGGATCAGATTCAACCTACAGCCTTAGACGACCAAAACTATCCTCAACTAAGGGCCATTCAATTAAACAATCAGCTGACAGTGCACAGCAAGCCGGGTATTTTTGGCTGGGACAAAATTGATCGCGGCAGTGCATTGCTCGCCGCTTATCTGCCCCAGTTTTTGGACACCTACCCAAAGCGTCCCCAGTCATTGCTCGATCTGGGATGTGGCTATGGCTATCTGGCTATCTGCGCCATACAGCAGGGTTTTGAGCACATAGTCGCCACCGATAATAATGCCGCGGCCCTACTGGCAACCGCCGAAAATTTAAAGTCTACTGATGGCATACACTGGGATGTGATCGCCGCCAACGCCGGGGATCAGCTATCCCAACAGTTTGATACCATTCTCTGCAACCCCCCCTTTCATAGCGGGTTTGCTGTGGATGGCGATCTCTCCACTAGATTTCTTAAAAATACCCAAAGGCTACTTAAGCCCTCGGGTCGAGCGCTGTTTGTGGTCAATACCTTTATACCCCTAGAGCAAAAGGCTATGCAGTATTTCAATAATATTGAGGTGCTGGCTAATAATGGGTCGTTTAAATTGGTGGCGCTCTGCAACTAGGTGAGAATCCCACCCTATGATGTCTGAGATACAGAGTTGAGCATTAGCCCTACCAGAGGGTACCTATCAATTCAGCTGAAAGTAAATTTTTGTCTGCGGTAACTAGTCGAGCGTTGTGAACAACTGCTGTGGCTGCAGTTATTCTGTCTGCAGGATTTATTCTAAATTCCACCAACTAAGCCGCAGCAAAAAACTGACAACACAGAACCATGGTGCGATACCTTTAAAGCCCCATCGCCTTTTTAATCAGCTGATTTTTTAGCGGTGTAAATTGATTGACCGCCGACATACCGTAGTTGCGCATTAACCGCAGACCTAAATTCTCAGCGCCAAATAGCCGTTTAAATCCCTCCATAGTGGCCATAGCGGCTAGATTGTCAGGCTTGCGGCGTCGCTGATAGCGTTTTAGCACCGCCAAACCCCCCAAATCAACATCCCTAGCCCGCGCCCGACTGAGCTCCTCCGCCAACACCTGGGCATCGGCAAAGCCCAGATTCACGCCCTGCCCCGCCAGCGGGTGAATACTGTGGGCGGCATCGCCCACCAGCGCCACTCTGGGCTTCACATAGTCGATGGCGTGGCACTGACGCAGGGGAAAGGTATGGCGTTTGTCGGTCTGCAAAACCTCACCGAGACAGTGTTCACTGGCAGTGGATAGTTGCTGACAAAAATCGCGGTCACTCAGTGTCATCAGGCGCTCGGCCTCCTCTGAGTCCTGAGACCAGACAATCGAACAGCGATGCAGTTCATCCTTATTATCAGTTAGTGGCAGTAGTGCCAGCGGACCACTGGGCATAAAACGCTGCCAAGCGGTCTGCTGATTGGACTGCTGAGTGGTGATGGTGGTCACTATGGCCTGTTGGCCGTAATCCCACTGGCGGGTGGCAAATTGGAACTGTTGACGAATCGATGAATTGGCGCCATCGGCGGCAATCAGCAGGTTTGCAGAAATATGCGCGCCACTGCCCAGATCCAGAATCACTGAATCCTCTTCTGCAGTGTAGTTGTTGACCACTGCGGGGCAGTAGAGATCAATATTGGACAACTGCTGGAGCCTGTCCATCAGCGACGAGTTGATCGCGGAAACCTCTACAATATGACCCAGGTTGGGCTGATGGACTTGCCGGCAGTCAAAGCTAATGCGCCCGGTGCCCTCGGCATCCCAGACCTGCATGGCTTGGTATGGCGTGGCGCGCTTGGCGCAAATGGCCTCCCAGACGCCACAGCGCTGCAGTAACATTCTGGTGTTTTCGGTGAGGGCGGCAACCCGGGGGTCGAACTGGCTGGGATCAAAAGCCTGTGGAGCGCGCGACTCAATCAGTGCAATCTTAAGTTTTGCCGCAGCTTTATGCTCGCTCTGGGCGAGCAGACAGGCGGTGGCGCCACCCACCATACCGGCGCCAACGATAACCACATCGTAGTGACTGGAGGTAAATTCAGCCATACTTGCCACCAGTATAGTCATTAGGGGAATGGCGATCTGGCGAATAGCTGGCCCGGGGGTTGGCAAGCCCCATGCCGAACTGGGCAAATTGATTGCGCAGGGAGGGCAGCAAGTCCATTAGCAACAGTCCCGAGTTGCGTCCGAGCGCGGCCAGCGGTGAAGACAGACCAAACAATTTAGGCAAACTGTCGGTAAACAGTAGTGTGTTGCGCTGATCTGTAGCCTGTTGCTGCTGGTAGTTTTGCAGATGCTTGAGATCACCGATATCCGCGTCTTGGGGACAGGCGGCCAGTGTCTTGGCTAGAACTGAAATATCCCGCAGCGACAGGTTAAAACCCTGCCCCGCCACCGGATGTAAACTGTGGGCGGCATTGCCGATAACCACCAATCGGCGGCGCACCTGCTCTTCACTGGTGCTGAGAGTCAGGGGATAGGCCGCGCGCTCACCAACATCATTAAACCGACCCATACGCTGGCCAAAGCGCTGCTGTAAATCGGCCAGAAAGGCATCCTTGTCGGCGTTCAGAAGATGCTGTGCCGTCTCCGCTGGCTGAGTCCACACCAAAGCGCTACGCGGTCGATTTTGATAATCACTCAGGGGCAGCAGGGCCATTGGACCCTGATCGGTAAAGCGCTCATAGGCAACCCCCCCATGGGGACTGGATAAGCTGATATTGGCAATAATCGCACTCTGGCCATAGGATTTGCTGTGCCGATGGATGCCCAACTGCTGCCCGCAACTGGATGCGGCGCCATCGGCGACAATTAATAACTTGGTGTTTACCTCAATCGGGCTATCCGTCTGCTGATTGGTATCTTTGAGCGTTAGCTGCATGAACTCCGCCAGCGGTTTAATGTCGGCGACTTCAGTGTGCCCCTGTAAATCAATCTCTGTGTCGGCGGTGGCTGCCATTAAAACTGCGCCCAGCCAACTGTTTTCAATCACATAGCCCAGCGCATCGACGCCAGCCTGTTCAGCCTCTAGGCGAGTCAGACCGAAATGGCCGCGGTCGCTGACATGGATTTGTGCAATGGCTGAGGCGTGGCGCCGGAGTTGAGGCCATAGACCCAGTGCCTGGAAGATTTTTTGGCTGCTCCAGGACAGTGCCGTGGATCGGGCATCAAAGCTGGGGCTGTAGCTAGGGCCGTCACTTCCCTCGAGGGACTGGGATTCCACCAGCAAAACTCGCCAGCGTTGCTGTTGTGCCAACAACAGTGCCAAGCTGATGCCCACCATGCCGGCGCCGACAATGGCGATATCATAGTGGGTGGACTCTGGGGATGCAGCGCTCAAAATTCACCCGCCATCAGCTGTTCTATTTGTTCGCGTTCTCTTGGCACAGCATCGGTCAGAACCTTGTGCCCCCGCTTAGTGACCACCACATTATCCTCGATCCGCACGCCAATCCCCCGCCATTTTGTGGCGACATTTTGATTATCCGGTGCAATGTAAATGCCGGGTTCGACAGTCAGCACCATGCCCGGCTCATAGACGCGCCACTGGTCATCAATTTTATAATCCCCGACATCATGCACGTCCATGCCCAGCCAGTGGCTGACACTGTGCATATAAAACGCCTTGTAGGCACCGGCGTCAATTAACGCCTCCCAATCGCCTTGCAACAGGCCCAGTTCCAACAGCCCCTGGGTAATCACCTGAACCACCGCTCGATTGGCTAAATCATAGGGTAGCCCGGGAGCAATATTTTCCATTGCCGCTCTTTGGGCGGCCAGAACAAGGTCATAGATAGCTGCCTGAGGGGCGGTGAATTTTCCATTGACTGGGAAGGTTCGGGTAATATCAGCGGCGTAGTTTTGATACTCGCAGCCGGCATCAATAAGGACTAGATCACCGGTTTTCAGCTTATCTCGATTGTCGATATAGTGAAGGATACAGGCGTTTTTGCCGCCGCCGACAATACTGGTGTAGGCAGGGCCGGTGGCGCCACTGGACATAAATTCATGTTCGATCTCCGCCTGCAGGTGGAACTCGCTTCGACCCGGACTACAGTGTCGCATTGCCCGGCAATGGGCCGCGGCTGAAATCTCGCCAGCTCTACTTATCAGCTTTATCTCGGCGGCCGATTTTATCAGTCTCATCTCGCTGAGCAGGTGATCCAAATCGATAAATTCATCGGCGGATAGATGATCATTCTTCTCCCGCGCTGCAACCTCTTTAACCCAAGCTAGCATCTGTTGATCAAATACTGGATCACTACCAATGCTGTAGTAGACGCGATTTTTTCCCTCTAGAAGGGATGGCAGGATGTCGTCTATATCATCGATGGGAAACGCGTCATCAGCACCAAAGTTAGCCACCGCACCAGTTGGTCCCTGACGGTAGCCATCCCAGATTTCTCGCAGTGGATCGCGGTCGCGGCAGAACAAGACAAACTCACCCTGGGGTCGCTGGGGTATCAACACTATTACCGCCTGGGGTTCGGGAAATCCACACAGATAACTGAGATTGTTACTCTGCTTGTAGGGATAGAGGGTATCTTTAGAGCGCACCCGCTCAGGGGCGGCGGCGATAACAGCAATGCTATTGGGCTCCATTGTCGCCATCAATTCGCGGCGCCGCGCTTGATACTCTCTATTGCTGATCATTAATTAATGCACCTATTTTCCTGGCGTCTTTGCTATGGTCTTTGCAAAATATCAATGGATTGTCGGCTGTGCCTCTGGATCAATCTGGGCGTCCAAGTCAGAGAATATAAGCTGTACGGCGATGCGGATATATTCGACCAGCTCCAAATAATCTCTCTCACCCTCCTCGCCTTCATCAAACTCTGCTGATATCTGGCCTATGGCGGCGATATCCCTAAGCGCTTCCTGTGTATCGGCGGATACCTCAAGTTCGTCAGACATTCCCTCACCCAGACCAGAGATATAGTTACTGCACCATTCCCCCAACGCCACTAGGCGTTCCGATAGAGGAAGCTCGTCATCTGGCAACAGCGGCTGAAAAATAAAACTCGTATCCTGGAGGTTGCTGAGTGAGGATTCATAGAATTCCTCAAGGGCGGCCTCTGCGGATTCAGCCGCCTCCTCCTCCAGTCCAAGCCACTGGGTTGTGCTGCTTATCAAGGATTCCATCTGTACCGGACCACAGCTCAATCTGCCGCAGAGAAAGCCATGAAATCCGGATGCGCTAGCCTGAATATCCAGTGTATAAAAAAGATCTTCTAATTGTTCAAATGTCACAGTGCTACCCTATAAAATTTGCATTATCCTAACACTACTAGGTACTTAGCGCACCACAGTTGCGTGACAGCTAGAACCTAACCACTGTAATTGACCAGACCGGCTTCAGTGCCTATAGTACGCAGTGATTAGATACGCTTGCACTGTGAACTTACTTTGATGACCGACACCGACACATTTGAACAAAAACTGGATCAGTTAATTGCCACCTGTCAGCAACTAAAGCGAGAGAATGCCGCGCTGCGCGAACGCGAGAGCGGTCTGATTGGCGAGCGCGGGCAATTGCTAGAAAAGAACGAAATGGCACGAAAGCAAATCAAAGATATGATCAACCGACTGCGCAGTCTAAGTGCGGAGTGAAATCTATGTCTAGTCTCTCCCTTAAAATCCGGATCCTCGACAAAGAGTATCAAGTCAACTGTCAGCCCCATGAGCGCGAGGCCCTGGAACGCTCCGCCAAACTGCTCAATGAAAAGATGGAGGAGATCCGCCGCGGTTCGCATATTATTGGCCTCGAGCGAATCGCAGTTATGGCAGCACTCAACTTGGCCCATGATCTAATTCGCAGTGAGCAGTCTATCCAACAGTACTCAGATGCGACAAATATGTTGCAATCTATGAGCGCCAAGTTGGATTCAGCTCTCACCGACCTGACGAATTAATTGCCCCTACCCTGCCGCTTGCAGTTGTTACTCTGTTATACTCATGCTACCTGGGGTGTTTGCCAGTTGAGAAGTCCCTGAGCCGATACTTACTATCCGGCTACTCTCCGTCAGTGATGTTGTGCAATTCCGTGCGTCGGAAAGCCTGATTCTCTGCAAGGGTGGCCCCCTTGAACTCTTCGGTTCAAGGCCACGTCAACAGCGGCACTCTGGGTTTACACCAGTTGATGCAATCCTATGACCTGTAGCCAAATCAGAAGTGAATTGCGGGCCACAAGACGCTCGCTGTCCCCGCAGCAACAGCGCCGATGCGCCGATCAGATTGCCTCAAGGCTGTGCAACCAGATGTTTTTCCTGCGGGCTGGGCGTGTAGGTCTATATCTACCCAACGATGGCGAAGCTGACCCCTCACTGATTATGGATATCTGTCTGCAATCAGGTAAGAAATGCTTTCTGCCGGCCCTTCACCCGAGAGTGAATCGCCTGCACTTTGTTGCCTATGATCGGCACACGTCAATGGTTGCCAATAGTTACGGCATCCCCGAACCCAGTTTAAAGAGCACAAAGACAGTGCCCACCTGGAGTTTGGATTTAATTTTAATGCCCTTGGTAGGATTTGACCGCCAGGGTAACCGCCTGGGTATGGGGGGCGGTTATTACGATCGTACACTTGCATTTGTCAATGCGGGAAGACCACCGGCTCCCAGATTGGTGGGCCTGGCTCACAGCTGCCAAGAGGTCGCTTCAATCCCCAGCAATGACTGGGATGTTGCCGTTGAAAAAATCATTACCGACAGAGAGATCATATGCGCCAAACCAAAATAATCTGCACTATAGGCCCAGCCACAGACTCCACTGAGATGCTTGAGAAGCTGGCGGATGCGGGCATGAATGTAGCGCGACTGAATATGTCCCATGGCGATCACAGTTCCCATGCGAAAGTTATTCAATCTATTCATGAGCTGAATAAACATCGCAATCACCCAATCGCTATCCTCTTGGACACTCAGGGTCCAGAGATCCGCACCGGTGATCGCGCCGAGGATTTACATCTTCAAGAGGGAGATACCCTGTCGATTGTCGCCCGTGGCGCTGAGGATGTTGAATCTTCATCAATTCAAATCAACTACGACGACCTGATTACCGATGTCAATGTGGGTGACACCATCACCGTGGACAATGGCCTGATAAATCTTGAAGTGCTCAGCAAGCAGGACAGAAATATGCAGGTCAAGGTGATCGATGGCGGTCTACTGAAGAGCAAACGTCATGTCAATCTGCCGGGTATTCGCGTCAATCTCCCGGCGATTACCGAAAAGGATCGCCGCGATATTGAATTTGGCATCCAGCAGGGGGTTGACTTTATCGCCCTGTCCTTTGTCCGCAAAGCTGAAGATATTCGTCAACTCCACCACCTGTTAGGTGATAAATCCGACCTGATCAAAGTGATTGCCAAATTGGAGGACCAAGAGGCCATTACCAATATGGAAGAAATTGTCGAGGTGGCCGATGGCATTATGGTGGCCCGCGGTGATCTGGGGGTTGAAATACCGCTGGAAGTTCTGCCGCGCATACAGCGGCGGATTATCCGCACCTGCGCTGAGCGAGGCAAACGCGCCATAGTAGCCACCCATATGTTGGAATCTATGATCGACAACCCCATCCCCACGCGCGCCGAGGTGACCGATGTTGCCAATGCGGTCTATGAGGAGGCCGACGCCATAATGCTGTCGGGGGAAACCACCGTTGGCAAATATCCCGTCAAATGTGTGCAGATGTTAGATCGCATCGCCCGCTCCATTGAAAAGAGCCGTGGATTGCGGTTTACCGACAATCTGAACATTGACAGCAACAAACAGCATATCGCCAAGGCCGCGGTAGACTTGGCGACTTCAATTGATGCCAGAGCTATTATTGTGCCCACTCACAGGGGGCGAATGGCCAACCGCGTCACCAACTGCCACCCCCAGTCAATAATCTGTGCCTTTACCGATAGCAGTGCGACCAGAAAACAACTGGTTATCAATCGCAATGTACTCAGCTACCACATTGCCATTGACGACAATCCGGAGAAAACGCTGGCCGATGCCGCCAATATTATGATTCAGCGGGACGAGTTTTCCCCTGAGGATCAGGTGGTTGTTATCTCCGATGCCCTGGCCGGCTCAGGCTTTGAAGCACTGCAAATTCGCAAACTGGCCGATCTGCTCTAACGCTAACTGAGAAAAAACTGATAGGCCTGGTTGTCGGTTTCGTCGGCATAGCCATAGCCCAGATTATCCAGAAAATTTTTCAGTTCGGGTCGGTCGGCTTTAGGAACCTGGAGGCCGACCAGAACCCTGCCGAAAGCCGAGCCGTGATTGCGGTAGTGGAATAACGAGATATTAAAGCGGCCACCCAGTTGCATCAGGAACTCCAGCAATGCCCCGGGTCGCTCGGGAAACTCAAAGCGAAATACCCGCTCATCAGCGACATCTCTGGAGCGCCCTCCCACCATATGGCGAATGTGCAATTTGGCCATCTCATTATCGGTCATGTCGACAACTGAATAATCTTTGCTCTGTAGGTCCTGCAGCAACTGTTGCCGATCTTCATCGCCGGTTACTCGGACACCAACAAAGATATGAGCCCGCTGCTGATCACTGTAGCGGTAATTAAATTCAGAGATGCCATGTCTACCCAGCGCACTGCAAAAAGACTGGAAGCTTCCGGGCTTTTCATCAATGGTGACCGCCAGCACCGTCTCGCGCTTTTCACCAATCTGGGTGCGCTCGGAAATGTAGCGCAGACGATCAAAGTCCATATTGGCGCCACACTGGACCGATAACAGTGTTTGATCCTCGACACCATGCATAGCGACATATTTTTTTAGACCCGCGGTACCCAATGCCCCAGAGGGTTCACAAATAGCGCGAGTGTCGTTGTAGACATCTTTAATCGCAGCGCAGATTTCATCGGTGCTCACCGTGATCACCTCATCCACTAGGTCTTTGAGAAGTCTAAAAGTCTCCTCGCCGATCTGGGCCACAGCGGTGCCATCGGCGAAAATGCCCACTTCTTTTAAACGCACTCTGCGATTGGCTTTGAGCGCCGCATCCAGGCAAGCGGCATCATCGGATTCCACTGCAATAATTTTGACCTCTGGTCTTATCTGCTTGATATAGGCAGCTACCCCGGCGCACAGACCGCCGCCGCCCACAGCGATAAACACCGCATCCAGCGGGCCCTGCACCTGATCTAAAATTTCTACACCTATAGTTCCCTGCCCGGCGATCACATCTGGATCATCAAACGGATGGATGTACGTTAACCCCTGCTCGGCCACCAGTTGACTGGCATGAGCGGCCGCTGCATCGTAGTTGTCACCCACCAACACCGCCTCCGCGCCGCGGGCGCGGACCGCATCCACTTTGATGCCCGGTGTAGTTCGCGGCATCACAATGGTTGCCCTGACCCCCAATTTGCCGGCCGCCAGTGCCAGTCCCTGGGCATGGTTGCCCGCCGAGGCGGCAATCACGCCCAGCTCTCTCTGCTCGTTTGAGAGGTTGCGCAACTTATTGTAAGCACCGCGCAACTTAAATGAGAACACCGGCTGTAAATCTTCGCGCTTTAACAACACCTGATTATTGAGCCGCTCAGACAGCAGTGGTGCGCTATCAACCGGGGTTTTAATCACCAGATCGTAGATATCGGCATCACGGATTTTTTGCAGGTAATCTTGGGGCATGGTTTTCCAATATGATTTAGCGTTTGCGCCATGTTAATATAATTGGCGAAAAATTATTAGCTTATTGAGGGTTTGCGTGGATCAAAATCAACTTAAACAGGCGGTAGCCAAAGCCGCCGTTGACTACACCCTCGGCAGAATTGAAACGGATAGTATCGTTGGTATCGGCACCGGTTCCACCGCCAACTATTTTATTGATCAGATCGCTGAGTACAAACATCTGTTTCAGGGCACTGTGGCCAGCTCCGAGGGATCTGCAGATCGATTGCGCAGTCATGGCATCCCAGTGTATGAACTCAATGCAGTCCCTGAAGTCACCATCTATATCGATGGCGCCGACGAGACCAATCCCAATCTCCAACTGATTAAGGGCGGTGGTGCTGCACTAACTCGCGAAAAGATCGTCACCGCAGTTGCCAAAGAGTTTGTATGTATCGCCGATCAGAGCAAGTGGGTAGACCATTTGGGCAGCTTTCCGCTGCCGGTGGAAGTGATTCCCATGGCCCGCAGTTTTGTAGCCCGCGAGCTGGTTAAATTGGGAGGCGACCCAGTGTGGCGGGAAAATGTGATCACTGACAATGGCAACTGCATCCTCGATGTCCATCATCTGCATCCCATCCAATCGCCCCCTGAGTTGGAACAGGCCATCAACCAGATTACCGGTGTGGTCACCAATGGTTTATTTGCCATTAAGCCGGCAGATATTTTATTATTGGCAACGGAGGATGGTGTTGTCACTCACCGAGCTGATAAATAACTGATTAACCCTCTGCTCTGGGGAGCAAAAATAATCCCATCATAAATCGACATGGAGTCCAAACACTATGAGAATGATTCTCAGAAAGTTTCTTTTCGGCAGCCTAGTGCTAAGCGCATCCTGTTCCTATCACCCATACAATCCCGAAAACGAAACCGCTTACCTGTATTACTGGTGCAATCCCAATAATCGTGACTCTAGTATCTGGTCAGTTTTTGACCAGGGGGGTCCTCTTGGAACTGACAATAATCCCCTTGAGGCTGACAGCAAGGAGGAATGTCTGATCAGAAATGGTCAGATAGAAAAATAGCTTGAGGCTCGCTAACCTCTGGATAGCAACTCCCGCAGATCGATAATAGCCGCATTAGCTCGACTGATGTAGGAAGCCATCACTAGGGAGTGGTTGGCGATCAGACCGAATCCCTCACCATTAACAATAATTGGGCTGCGCACCGGCTGCTGAGTCATCTCCAACTCGCGAATAATCTGCTGCACGCTGGCCAAGGCATTTTTTCGCGCCAGCACTTCAGCAAAATCTATCTCCACTGCTCTCAAAAAGTGCAGAAGTGCCCAAGAGGTGCCCCTGGCCTCGTAAAACACATTATCTATTTGCAGTCTCGGCGTCTTGATTACCAGTTCCCTGGGGGCTGAAGTGGATTGCACGGCGCCCGCAGCACCAGATAAATCGGTATTGATGCGGCGTTGCCCAACACTGGCCGACAGTCGTTGTGAGAGACTGCCCAATCGAGTCTCCACCGTGGCCAACCAATAGCTGAGATTGTCGGCGCGAGCGTAGAACTGCGCATTGTAATCATCCTTATCCACCAGGCGCTGTAAATAGCGATTTAGAAACTCAGCGCCCTGAGCGTACTCGCGTTCTGGCCAGGGCACTGCCCAACTGCTGTGATCCACATTAAACCGCGGTTCAGCGAGAGCCAGATCGGCATCCTCGGTAGATTGAGACTGGGAGCGACTAAAGGATTCGCGCATCGCCTTGCTGAGATCTCTGACCTGCACCAGTACGCCAAACTCCCAGCTGGGGAGGTTATCCAACCACAGCCCCGGGGGAAGTAGATCATTGGCTAAAAACCCGCCCGGCTTTTGTAAAAGCTTATCCACCACCTGAATAAGTGTGGTGGTAGTCACAGCGCCGGTCACCGCTGGCTTATCGACATAGGCAACTGATGGATCAAAGGCCTGGGGCTCGCGACTCCAGTACCAACCCAAGAGAATAAGTGCAACCACAGACAGGCAACCCGCTATCAACAGGGGTCTATAGGCACTTTGGCTTCCAACACCTGACAACGCCTGTGAGTCCTCAGTATCTTGTTCTGAAGAGGCCCATGGCCAGCGCGATTTTAGCGCCCTAAATCGCATTTTTAGTGACCCGCTCCATGCTTAGAGGCAGCCATCATATCAATGACTGTTGCGGATACAGTGACAGAACCGCATTGATCTGTATGCAGACTGAGTTGCGTAACCCCGTCACTATTGAGGGCTGGATCTACGCCAAATAGCATTAGATGTAGTCCGCCAGATTTAAATACCAATGACTCTCCAGCCGGGATATTAACCCGGTCAAGAGATCGCATCTTCACCATATCACCCTGATGTTGGTGAGTGTGAAACTCGATGCGTTCAGCACTTGGCGATTCGGCGGACAGCAGTGTACAGTCTATTTGGCTGGGGTTGGCAAGGGTAAAAAAGGCCGCGGTGATACTCTTGCCGGGCAACACTGCCCTAACTGTGGCATGGGATATTGCCAGCTCGTCGCCTGTGGGTTTGGCATGCTCAATTACCACGCCGCTATGGGAGCTGTTGTGCGACTGATGATGGCCGGCGAATGCCTGAGCACAGATCACTAGCGCCACTGTGCAAATACTGAGAATACATGGAGTTTTCATGGGAGTCCCTTTAGCTGGTGATAGAAGCAATAATTGTAGCACTGACAGTTTATCACCTCAGCACTTCGAAAGTGTTAAAGTAGATACGGACAATAATTAAATCTCTCTGACTTTGGGATAGCTTGAATGGTAAAAATGTTTAATCGGGCGCTGCTGATAACCGCACTACTTACGCTGCACTCAATTGCGTCTGCATCGCAATCGCAGCAAATTACTTTCACTACCCCAAGTCCTTCCCCCGAAATAACAAATTCGCTGGCGAGCACTCCAAGCTTTTTGCCGGTACAGCAAGCTTTTCAGGTCGAGGCCCATATTGATGGCGATAACTTGCTATTCAACTGGTCAATTGCAGATGGCTATTACCTGTACCGAGATCGATTTAAAGCTTTTTCTCTGACAGATGGTGTAAAACTGGGTGCAATAGCGTTTGAGCCTGGTGTGCGCAAATGGGATGAGTTCTTTGAAGCCGATCTGGAAGTGTACTATCAGCAGACCAACATCAAGATACCAATTCAATCGAGCAGTGCCAATTTTGTCCTGCGCCTAGAGTCTCAGGGCTGTGCCGATGCAGGCCTCTGCTATCCGCCACACAGCTACTGGTTTGAGGTAGATCTAACGGCTGGCACTGTGGCTATCACCACAGCGCCCTCCTCGACCTCCGAGCAAATAGCCAGAACCGCCTCCGCCACACCGCTGTGGTTGATTTTGTTGATGGCACTCTCTGGCGGGCTGATTTTAAATTTGATGCCCTGTGTATTTCCGGTACTCTCGATCAAGGTTCTGAGTTTTACTCGGAGTCATCAGAGTTCTCGCGAACTACAACTTCACGGACTTGCCTACACTCTGGGGGTGGTCGCCAGCTTTATGGCTATCGCAGCCTTGATGCTCTCACTCAGGACAGCGGGCGAGGCCATCGGCTGGGGCTTTCAACTGCAGTCACCGGGTTTTGTGATCGGTCTTATCTACCTGTTTGTCGCCATGGGTCTGTCACTCTCTGGTTATCTGCCACTGGGTAACAGTTTGATGTCTCTGGGACAATCAAGTGACCTCGACAACAGCCTGAAATCATCCTTTCTGACCGGCGTTTTGGCCACGACGGTAGCCAGTCCCTGCACGGCGCCATTTATGGGGCCAGCACTGGGGTTTGCTATCTCTCAACCCACCACTCTGGCACTGCTGGTATTTGCTTTTCTGGGGCTGGGTATGGCACTGCCCTTTATAGTGCTGACTTGGATTCCAGCGCTAACTGCCAAACTGCCCAAGCCGGGGCCATGGATGGACAACCTCAAAGAGTTTCTGGCATTTCCTATGTATGCGACCGGGATCTGGCTACTCTGGGTAGTCGGCCGTCAAACCGATATCAATGTGGTTATCGCCATTGTGCTTGGCCTGTTGCTGTTGATCATGGGTATCTGGCTGTGGCAGTTAAAACAGGTACCTGTGCGATCCATGGCTACAAAGTTAGCCACCGCTACGCTGATAGTCGCCGCGGTTACATCACCGGTCCTGGGACTGAAAACTGCAGATAGCGATCCGCAGTGGGAGAACTACTCCGCCCAACGTCTTGCAGCCTTACGGGGCGATAACCAACCGGTATTTATCAACCTCACTGCTGACTGGTGCATCACCTGCCTAGTCAATGAGCGGGTTGCCTTTGGCGATGCGTTTTATCAAAGCCTCAAGGACAATGACATTACCTACCTCAAAGGTGACTGGACTCACAGTGACCCCGAAATAACCAAACTGCTAAATCAATACAACCGCAGTGGTGTGCCTCTCTATCTGGTTTTTCCCAGTGGCCCAGGTCAACCAGAGATTTTGCCGCAAATTCTGTTAGAAAGCACCCTGCTAGCAGCTCTCGATCGTGCAATTTAGATAATTAGTGAATTTTAGCTGCATTTTATCTGCCTTTAGGCGCATAATTGCGGATTTTTTTAAATTTCAATGACATTTTGTCTGATATTGCTGTTAAATGTGTCAAAATGCCGCCTTCTCGATGAACAATTGTAGCTAAATATCAATAAAATCTAGCAAAATACATTAATCTGTATCTATTTTCGCTTAAAGTGTATTTTTTTGACTTGGTCATAGACAGTCTGTACTTTTTAGTGCAGACTGTTCTGAATAACTATAGGCCTCTGGTGGTATGCAATGTCAAAAATCCTGCTACTGAACGGACCAAACCTGAATCTACTCGGCTCTCGTGAGCCCGATAAATACGGCGTCGACACCCTCGAGCAAATCACTCAGCGCCTCACCGATAGCGCCGCCGCTGCCGGTCATCAGCTGCAGCAAATGCAAAGCAATGCAGAGCACGATCTCATTAAACAGATTCACGATGCCAAACTAGAGGGTGTGAATTATATTATTTTCAACCCCGGGGCCTTTACCCACACCAGCATCGCCCTGCGGGACGCACTGCTCAGCGTGGCCATACCCTTTATTGAAGTGCACCTGTCCAATGTCCACGGCCGAGAGGAATTTCGCCGGCACTCCTATTTTTCCGATATCGCCGAGGGCGTTATCTGCGGCTTTGGCGCCACCAGTTATGAACTCGCCCTGCAGGCTGTGCTGGGCAACCTTGACCAATAACACTATATAACGAGAGAACAGAATGGATATTCGCAAAGTTAAGAAACTGATTGAACTCCTTGAACAATCAAATATTAATGAGCTGGAAATCAATGAAGGGGACGAGTCAGTCCGAATAAGCCGCGGCGGTAGCAGTGTTACTTACGCACAACCAGCCCCCGCTCCACTGACCGTGGCTGCTGCGCCTGCACCGACACCGCAGCCAACTGCAGCCCCTGAAAGCACTGGCGATGCATCTTCTGATGAACCATCGGGCCATGCGGTCAAATCACCCATGGTGGGGACCTTCTATACCGCTCCCGCACCCGGCTCACCACCCTTTGTCAGCGTCGGACAAAAGGTCGCAGCTGGCGATGTACTGTGCATTATCGAAGCTATGAAGATGATGAACCAAATCGAGGCTGACAAGGCAGGCACCATTGGCGCCATACTGGTTGATGATGGCGAGCCCGTCGAATTTGACCAACCCCTAGTCACTATTATTTAAACCGCCACAGGTACCACAACATGCTGGAAAAAGTGCTGATTGCCAACCGCGGCGAAATTGCCCTTCGAATTCTTCGTGCCTGTAAGGAACTCGGCATTGAGACAGTGGCGGTTCACTCGAAAATTGACTCCGACCTCAAACATGTCAAGCTGGCCGATCAAGCGGTCTGCATAGGCCCCAATCCCTCACCGCAAAGCTACTTAAATGTACCGGCTATTATCAGCGCCATGGAGATTACCGGCGCCCAAGCTGTGCATCCCGGCTATGGCTTTCTAGCCGAGAATGCCGATTTCGCCGAGCAGGTTGAGAACAGCGGCTTTATCTTTATCGGCCCAACCGCTGAGGCTATTCGCACTATGGGCGATAAAGTGGCCGCAATCCAAGCCATGAAAGCCGCCGGGGTGCCCACCGTTCCCGGTTCCGATGGCTCGCTGCCAGATGATCCTCAAGAGCTCAAAACCATTGCCAATCGCATCGGCTATCCAGTAATTATCAAAGCTGCCGCCGGGGGCGGAGGCCGCGGTATGCGAGTTGTTGAAGACGAAGCCAGCTTGATCAACTCTGTCACCATCACCAAAACTGAAGCCGCCGCCGCATTTGGCGATGGCACAGTCTATATGGAAAAATTCCTGCAGAACCCCAGGCATGTCGAAGTTCAGGTGCTGTCCGATGGGCAGGGTGAAGCCATACACCTTGGCGACCGAGACTGCTCTCTTCAGCGCCGCCACCAGAAAGTCATTGAGGAAGCACCTGCGCCGGGAATTCCCGAGGATGCGAGACAAGCGGTATTCGAGAGTTGCGTCAATGCCTGCAAACAGATGAACTACCGCGGCGCTGGAACCTTTGAATTTCTCTATGAGGATGGCAACTACTACTTTATTGAGATGAATACCCGAGTACAGGTAGAACATCCGGTATCAGAGATGATCACTGGCGTCGATATCATTAAAGAACAATTGATGATCGCTAGCGGCCGACCACTGAGCTTTAAACAAAAAGACATAATCTTTCGCGGTCACTCCTTCGAGTGCCGTATCAATGCCGAGGACCCCGAGACCTTTCTACCTCAGCCGGGCACTATCAATGCCTATCACGCTCCCGGCGGCAATGGTGTGCGCGTGGACTCTCATATCTACAACGGCTATAGAGTACCGCCCAACTATGATTCGATGATCGGCAAAATAATCACCTACGGTCGCGACAGAGATTCTGCCCTGTCGCGAATGCGCAATGCCCTAGATGAGATGATGATTGACGGCATAAAGACCAATATTCCACTGCATGAAGATCTGGTTCGCGATCCGGAGTTCCAAAAGGGCGGTGTCAATATCCACTATCTTGAGAAAAAACTGGGGCTGTAACCGCCAAGGAGACGGCCACTATTCTCATAAGTAAGTACTTACTATGACTTCGACAAAGTGGATTCAGGCTATCACTGAGTTGTGCCGAGATAATAGCGAACAGGTAGAGCAGGCCTTTTTAGATGCCGGAGCCGTGTCAGTTACCCTGCAAGATGCCGCCGACCAACCGATTTTAGAACCCGGTGTGGGAGAGACCCCACTGTGGGACAGGTGCATTTTGAAAGCCCTGTTCCCAGCAGCTACTAATACCGAGATTACCGCCCGCAAGCTTGTTGAGAAACTGCCTGCCAACAGCGAAATTCGCTGGCAATTGCTGGAAGATAAAGATTGGTCCCAAGCGTGGAAGAAATATTTTAAACCAATCTCCTGTGCTCAGGAGCGCCTGTGGATCTGCCCCAGCTGGACCCAACCACCCAATCCCAAGGCGGTAAATCTGCTTCTCGATCCGGGACTGGCCTTTGGCACTGGCAGCCATCCCACTACCCTTCTTTGCTTAAACTGGCTGGAACAGCAGCCACTGGCAGGCAAGACCCTGATTGACTTCGGCTGCGGCTCGGGGATTCTGGGGATTGCCGCCCTGCTGTTGGGTGCGACTCAAGTCTGGGGTATTGATAACGATCCCCAGGCTCTGTTGGCCAGTCGCGACAACGCCGAACGCAATGGCTTGAGCGAACACCAGTTAATCACCCTGTCACCAGAAGACATTCCTGCAACTATTCAGGCGGATGTGGTAGTGGCTAATATTCTAGCTGAACCCCTGATAGGATTAGCAGAACAAATCAGCAATCTGGTTCGCCCAGCTGGCAAGCTCTGTCTCTCCGGCATCCTGCACCACCAGATAGAGGCGGTCACCCAACCCTACCGGCCGTACTTTGAATTCGACCCTGTCATCAATCAGGATGAATGGGTACAGCTATCTGCCACACACACTGCCAGTTGCGGCTGAGGTATGGACCCTATTAGCCCAGACCAACTCGGTGGTATCGCACAGTTGCGTGACGGCTGCTTAGCGCCAAACTAAAAAATATTTGCCTGTGGCAGGTATTTTTTTAATTGATCACTTTTTAATCAGCTAGACACAGGGTATGATTGCCCACCCACTGGATTACACACAGCAAGCATTTTGTTTAGCATTGGCCCCTACCAAATCACTAATAAGACCCTTCTAGCCCCTATGGCTGGCGTTACTGATCTGCCATTTCGAAAACTCTGCCGCCAGATGGGTGCCGGTCTGGTGGTCTCAGAAATGGTCGCTGCAGACCCAAGCACCTGGTCTACCAGAAAGTCTCGTCTGCGCCTGCAGTTTGGCGATGAGCCAGCGCCCAGATCGGTACAGATCGCCGGCTATGATCCACAGATGATGGCTGAGGCGGCGCGCTACAATGTGGATCAGGGCGCACAAATCATAGATATCAATATGGGTTGCCCGGCCAAAAAAGTCTGCAAGCGAGCCGCCGGCTCGGCACTATTGAGAGATCCTCAGTTGGTGGATGATATTCTCAATGCAGTGGTTAAGTCTGTGGATGTTCCGGTAACCCTGAAAATACGCACCGGCTGGGATCGACAAAACCGCAACGCACTAACCATTGCCAAGATTGCTGAGGATGCGGGAATTGCTGCACTGGCCATTCATGGTCGCACCAGAGCCTGTCGGTTTGTCGGCGAAGTGGAATACGACAGCATCGCCCAGGTAGTCAATGCAGTCAATCTGCCAGTGATTGCCAATGGTGATATCACCACCCCCGAAAAAGCTGCCGAGGTATTAAAATACACCGGCGCTAGCGCAGTGATGATTGGCCGTGGTGCTCAGGGCAATCCATGGATTTTCCAGCAGATCAACCACTATCTGGAGCGCGGCGAGTTATTATCCGCACCCAGCCATCAACAGATTGGCGAGATTATGCTCAGCCACCTGCGGGCGCTTCACGAATTTTACGGTGAAGTAGGCGGCGTGCGAATCTCCAGAAAACATATTGGCTGGTACAGCGATCAACTGCCTGAAGGCAGGGCCTTTACCCAGGTCTTTAACCGCCTTGAAACCACCGAGCAACAGCAGCAGCACCTGCAGCATTTTTTCACTAACTTATTAAACCGAGTGCCAAATCTAGGGCTAGATCGAGAACAAGCAGCATGAAAATTCCACAATCTGAAACACAGCCACTCGGGGAAATTAACGATCTAGAACCTACAACAGGTGCCAATCAACAATCACTACAGGATAATGTCGCCGCGGCCATGGCGCGCTATTTTGAAGCCCTAGACGGTCAACAAACCAGCGATTTGTACAACCTGGTGATGGCCGAGGTGGAACCTCCCTTGCTTAAATCGGCCATGGCCTACACCCGCAACAACCAAAGTAAAACTGCAGCCCTATTGGGCCTCAACCGCGGCACCCTGCGCAAAAAGTTAAAACAATATAAGCTGATATAGAAGATTAGAGGAATCTATGAGCCAACTGAGAAAAATATCCCGCGCCCTAATAAGCGTCTCAGATAAAACCGGTATCGTTGAATTTGCACAGGCACTCGACGATCAGGGTGTAGAAATTCTGTCCACTGGCGGCACCTTCCGCCTGCTCCGAGAACAGGGCATTCAGGCGGTGGAAGTGTCAGATTACACCGGCTTTCCAGAGATGATGGACGGGCGCGTAAAGACTCTCCATCCCAAAGTTCACGGCGGTATCCTAGGTCGCCGTGGGACTGATGAAGCGGTTATGGAAAGCCATGGGATTAAACCCATCGACATGGTGGTGGTCAACCTATACCCCTTTGCCAGCACTGTGGCAGATCCCAACTGTGACTTGCCCACCGCGATAGAAAATATCGATATCGGTGGCCCTACTATGGTTCGCTCAGCAGCCAAAAATCATCGAGATGTTGCTATTGTGGTCAATGCTGTTGACTACCAGAATGTGATTGACGAAATGCACAATCACCAGGGGCAACTGGGCTATGAGACCAGATACCAATTGATGGTTAAAGCGTTTGAGCACACTGCTGCCTACGACGGCATGATTGCCAACCATTTCGGCAGTCGCGATACCAACAATCAGCAACGCGCCTTTGCCGACACCTACAACGTGCAATATATCAAAGCGCAGGAAATGCGCTATGGCGAGAACCCCCATCAACAGGCGGCGTTCTATACGGAGGCAAATCCAACTGAAGCCAGTGTTTCCACTGCACAGCAATTACAGGGCAAGGCACTATCATTTAATAATATCGCCGATACCGATGCGGCCCTAGAGACAGTTAAACAGTATGACCAACCGGCCTGTGTGATTGTCAAACACGCCAATCCCTGTGGCGTAGCGGTGGCGGACAATATAACCAGCGCCTACAACCTGGCATTTGCCACCGATCCCGAGTCTGCCTTTGGTGGCATTATCGCTTTCAACCGCGAGTTGGACGAAGCGACTGCAACCCTGATTTGCGAGCGTCAATTTGTCGAAGTGATTATCGCTCCCAGTGTCGCTGAAGGTGCCATTGAGGCTGTTAGCGCCAAGAAAAATGTACGGTTGCTAGCCTGTGGTAGCTGGGGTGATCAGCGGCCACAAGATCTGGATTACAAGCGGGTCAATGGCGGTCTTCTGATTCAGGATCGGGACAATGGCATGATTGATCTGCCGGACCTCAAAGTAGTCACCCAGCGAGTGCCATCTGCCAGTGAAATGACCGACCTGTTATTTGCTTGGAAGGTTGCCAAAATGGTCAAGTCCAACGCCATTGTCTACGCCAAAAATCAACAGACGGTCGGCGTTGGAGCCGGTCAGATGAGCCGTATTAACAGCGCTCGCATCGCTGCAATCAAAGCCGAGCACGCAGGCCTAGCGGTCAAAGGTGCGGTGATGGCCTCGGATGCCTTTTTTCCGTTTCGCGACGGTATAGACAATGCCGGTGAAGCCGGAATCAGCTGCATTATTCAGCCGGGGGGCTCTATGCGCGACGAGGAGGTTATCGCCGCCGCCAACGAGCACAATATGGCCATGGTATTTACTGGGATGCGCCACTTCCGCCACTAGGACAAACATCCACCCCTAGACAGTTTCTTTGGTGCGCTTAAATGCCGCCAGTGCCCGCTCGCGGGATTGCTTGATATCGACAATGGGATGGGGGTAATTGACTCCCAACTCAACTTGCGCCTGTTGCAACACCTCGACTGGGGCCAGCCAGGGGGCGTGAATATGTTTGTCCGGCATCTGCGCCAACTCGGGCACAAAGCGTCGAATGTAATCGCCCTTCGGATCAAATTTTTCACTTTGAGTGATCGGATTAAAAATACGGAAAAACGGTGCGGCATCGGCGCCACAGCCAGCAATCCACTGCCAACTGGCGCTGTTGCTGGCCAAATCGGCATCGACTAAACAGTCCCAGAACCAGCGCTCGCCACTGTGCCAGTGTATCAGCAAATTTTTAACCAAAAACGAACCCACCACCATGCGTACCCGATTGTGCATATAACCCGTGCTGTACAGTTCGCGCATCCCCGCATCTACCAGAGGATAGCCCGTACGACCGGTCTGCCATGCAACCAGGTCACTACCAGCGTCGCTATTCCAAGGAAAATTATCGAACCTTGGCTGCAGATTTTTCTCCGGCAGCTGGGGGAAGTGGTACAGCAAATAGTAGGAAAACTCGCGCCATCCCAACTCGCTTAAAAATGTATCCAAACTATCGGCATTGGCGCACATTGCACCCTCATTTTGCGCTCTGTGCCAGGCGGTATTGACTGATAACATGCCAAAGTGAAAATAGGGCGAGAGGCGAGATACATTGGCCTTATTGGGATAGTTTCTGCCCTCGCGATAGTCACCGAGACCCTCGGCTATAAACTCGTCTAGACGCTGTTGGGCTGCCGACTCGGAGATCTGCCAACAGCTGGCCATTTCTTTATACCATGGAATTACAGGCAGTAAATTTAGGGAATTAAGTGATAGTGAGCATTCACTTTTATCACTGGCTTGGAGCCTTTCTGGCGCTGGATGGGGGATTCTGGGATCACTGTGCTGCAGACAACCTCGACGATAGTAGGGCGTAAATACCTTGTAGGCTGTGCCGTCGGCTTTGACAATCTGCCAGGGCTCCCACAGCAGTGACCCGTTGTAACTGTGGGCCTCTATACCGGCGAGCTTTAACTGTGATTTCAGCTGGGCATCCCGCTCCATTCGCCACGGCTCATAGCAGCGATTCCAAACCACCGAGGTGGCGCCCAACTCCTCAGCCACACTGGTGAGTATCTCCAGCGCATCGCCTCGAAATAGATTTAGCTTGCCATCTAGAGAGCGGTCGAGGGATTCAAGCGCATGGTGCAACCACCAGCGACTGGCGGCACCCATGGCCCAGGCCCCTGCCGATGAATCATCCACTATATAGACGGGCACAACAGTGCCACGCTGGCAGGCTTGCCATAGCGCCGGGTTATCGGCTGTGCGCAAATCCTGTCGGAACCAAACTATGGTTGGGCCTTCGATAGCTTGGCCTGCATGGGTTGGATCTTGGCTGTCCTGAATATTCAAAATAACGGGTTCCCCTGCTGATTTCTTCTGCTCTAAGGTACGCTGTGTAAGAACAGGTAGATTTAAGTTGGCCATCGCTGACGAACGGCCAATTTTTAGCCCACTAGTTAACCCACCAAACATTCGCTCTGATACAATATTAGCTCAAGAACCTTACTCGGAAATTATCAGCAATGAATGTTCTAGTTATCGGCTCCGGCGGGCGCGAGCATGCACTGGCATGGAAAGTATCACAATCGACTCAAGTGGACACAGTTTTTGTTGCGCCGGGCAACGCTGGAACTGCTCTCGAGTCAGGGCTTAAAAATCTAGCCATAGATGCGAGCGATTTTGCCGCACTGGCCAATTTTGCCGCGTCAAACGCTGTGGGCTTGACTATCGTCGGCCCCGAACAACCGCTGGTCGATGGTATTGTCGATTACTTTGACAGCCGAGACCTGCCAATTTTTGGTCCCTCCAAGGCGGCAGCCCAGCTGGAGGGTTCAAAATCCTTTACCAAGGACTTCCTGGCTCGTCACAGCATTCCCACCGCCAATTATGAGACCTTTACTGAGGTGGATGCCGCTGTCAGCTATCTACACCAAGTGGGCGCACCGATCGTCGTCAAGGCCGATGGTCTGGCAGCCGGCAAAGGCGTGATTGTCGCTATGACGGTTGCCGAAGCAGAGGCTGCGATCAGAGATATGCTAGCGGGCAACGCGTTTGGAGAAGCCGGTCACCGGGTAGTTATCGAAGAATTCTTAGATGGCGAGGAAGCCAGCTTTATTGTGATGGCCGACGGAAGCCATGTTCTGCCCCTGGCAACCAGCCAAGATCACAAACGGGTTGGCGCTGGGGATACGGGACC
>JBMZBJ010000008.1:35183-84388 GCA_049612225.1 Porticoccaceae bacterium
TCTGCCCCTGGCAACCAGCCAAGATCACAAACGGGTTGGCGCTGGGGATACGGGACCCAACACTGGCGGTATGGGCGCTTACTCCCCAGCACCGGTGGTAGACGACCAGACCTATGGACGCATAATGGATGAAGTGATTTATCCAACTGTTCGCGGCATGGCAGCTGAAGGCAACAGTTTTACTGGCTTTCTCTATGCTGGGCTAATGATTATGGCAGATGGCACCCCGAAGGTTATTGAGTACAATTGCCGTTTTGGCGACCCTGAAACCCAGCCGATTATGTTGCGCCTACAGTCTGATCTGGTGGCCCACTGTCTGGCTGCCCTAGCAGGCCGACTCGATCAACAGACTGCCCTGTGGGACAGTCGACCCTCTGTGGGGATTGTGCTGGCAGCAGGTGGCTATCCAAATTCCTACCCCAAAGGCGATATTATCAACGGATTGCCCAACCCAGCGGATAGCCCATCTGGCTCTGGGGAAACCGCTGATCAGAAAGTTTTTCATGCGGGTACAACCCATCGCGACGGGCCCAGTGAGGGCCCGGTAGTGACCAACGGCGGTCGTGTGCTCTGTGTCACCGCTCTGGGGGACAGCGTTTTAGACGCTCAACAGCAGGCCTATAAACTGGTTGAAACTATCAGTTGGGATAAGATGCAGTACCGTAATGATATTGGCTGGCGAGCCATAGCCCGAGAGCAGTCTCGTTAGACATAGTGGTAGATAGAAATGGCTGAAATAGCTTTTTTCAGAGATGACATAGCCTTCGCCTCCTTTGGCCAGAGCCATTTGTACACTGTTGTGCTGTCCTGTGCTCTGCTGATTTTGCTCGTTGCTATGGGTCAAAAACTCGGCCGCAACCGCAACCTTCTAGTCAGTCGGGTCTTGAGTGTATTTTTATCCCTTACTGTGATCAGCTTTATCGCCCTAGAACTCTGGTTTGATCGTTTCGATATAGGCGTAGACCTGCCCCTTTCACTGTGTAATTTATTTGCCCTACTGGCACCACTGCTGTTTTGGAATCCCAATCTCAAACGCTTTGAGATTATCTATTTTGCCGTGATGTCGGGCACTTTTCAGGCGATCATCACACCGGATCTGTATACCGGCTTTCCCACCTATGGTTTCTTTAAGTATTGGATTTGTCATATTGGCCTAGTGCTCACTGTGATCCATCATTTGGTCAGCTTCCAACTGTTGCCCACTGCAAAAGGGATCTTTAAGACCTTTATCTGGTTAAATATCTACCTGCTGGCTATTGTGCCCATCAACTGGTTGCTGGACGCCAATTATTTCTATTTGATGCAAAAGCCCATCAACCCATCAATTCTTGATCTTTTCGGGCCCTGGCCCGTATATATTTTGGTCTGTGAGCTATTGGCTATGGGCTTCTTTGCTGTTGCCTATATACCTATAATGCTGATTAACCGGCGCTCCTCTAATTAGTAGTGCTACTAGAAAGGATAGATAACCTATGTCGCATAGACAACTTTCACCGATAGACCACCTATTCAGTCAGATTGATCTGGGACTGCGCAGGGCTTTTGGCGAAGCACCACAGCCGAACCGTGCATCGCCGGCCTCTGGCGTGGAAGACGTGGAATTATCGGAACAGCAGCGTCAAAAATCCCTGGGACTTATGCGCGTCAACCATGCGGGTGAAGTCTGTGCCCAGGCGCTCTATCAGGGTCAGGCATTAACCGCCAAACTGCCCGCAGTGGGCGAACAGATGGCTGAAGCGGCAGAGGAAGAGATTGACCATTTAGCTTGGTGTGAACAGCGCATTGACAGTCTGGGCGGCAAAACTAGCATGCTCAACCCGGCATGGTATGCGATGTCATTTGCCGTCGGCGCCGGTGCCGGAATTATCAGTGACAAATTGAGCCTTGGCTTTGTAGCGGCAACTGAAGATCAAGTCTGCCAACATCTACAGCGGCATCTCGAAGATCTACCACAGGAGGACCAAAAGAGTCGCGCCATCGTGCAACAGATGTTGGCAGATGAACAGGTTCACGCTGAATCCGCACTTGAAGCTGGCGGCTACAATTTTCCAAAACCGGTTAAGAAACTGATGACTATGATTTCATCGGTGATGACCAAGAGTAGCTATTACATCTAGTCGCCACCAACAACCATCTTACCAACTGGTTTCAGAGGCATTCTCCCACTCTTGCATTAGACCGACTATTTTATCGGCTATCCAACTGTGAATTGGCGAGCTCGAGGTGCGTTTATGTTGCAGTAACACCAGAGGAAGTTGAGCTACATGGGGCAACTCAGCTGGGTAGGGCTTGCGAACTACCCTGTCTATTTCACGCTCCATGGTGTTGCCGTATTGAACCGCAACCATCAGGCAATCGGTATCACAGACCGTCTCCAACGCAGTCATTAACTGATTGGTGACCAGCGCCTTTTTCCGCCTGCGCCCCAGATCTCGCAGTGCCCTGTCAAACCGAGCATCAGTGCGGGCATTCACCCGTTTAGCAATGAGCAGATAGTACTGAACAAACGGGTACTCCAAAATTTCATCAAGGGTCACCTCGTCCCTATCGGCCAGGGGATGACCCTGCCTCATCCATATCGAGGGCGTGAAGATCGCCAAACTCTTGGAACTAATATCCTCAATAACTCCCTTGTCCAAATCAATGGCGAAATCCAAAACCCCCTCTGCCAATTCCCCTTCCACAGATTCGGTCTCACTGGATATCGAGAGAATTAGCCCCGGCGCCTGCTCAGTGACTACTCGGGTAAGCTCTGAAATTAGGGAGATGGCCAGAAATTCTGGCACAGCAATCACTATTTCACCCACATAGGTGGCTGGATCGAACTCGCCTTCACTAATCATCTCCAGCACACTGTCCAGCAACTCCGGAAGACGCAATTCCATCTCTCTGGCCTTGGGCGTGGGCACTAGCTCATTGCCGGATCGCGTAAACAGGGGATCATCTAACTGTTGCCGCAGGCGCTGAAGCACCCGACTCATGGCTGGCTGAGTGATATAGAGCCGCTGTGCCGCCCTAGTGACACTCCTCTCCTCAAGCAACGCCTGCAGGGAAACCAATAAATTCAAGTCCAGACGAGTCAGTCTCTGTAGATTCATAAATTACAATCCTGTATTACAAATTGTTATGTTTTAAATAAAAACAATGCATTGGCATTATAGCGGACGAATTACTATAGTGACAACCATAAAGCAACGACATGAATTTACAGGAATCACCAATGACTCTAGTTTACGTTCTCTTAGGTTTCACCGGCCTCACAGGTGCGGCGATAGCTATAGATGAATTCTCTAAAGTGGAGTCGTTCAAGAGCAAAGAACAGTAAGTATTCCCAGCTGGAAGCGACCTACTCACGCTGCCAACTGAAAACAAACCCCTCTTAATCCTTGCTAAAGGATTCTTTATAGGGACTCGCCAGAGTCCCTTTTTTTTTGCCTGTCGCATTAAGCAATATATTGAAATAGAAAGAGCCGCAGAGAGCGCGCTTAGCGGCAGCAACTGTGTTGAGTTAAGTCGTCTGTATCTGGTAACTGTGAGTCATTTTCACGCCAGCCGACGCCAACATAATGGAGGCTGAGCAATACTTTTCTGCCGACAGCTCAACGGCTCTTTTTACCTGACTCTCCTTCAGCTGTGTGCCAGTGACAATAAAAGTAATATGTATTTCACTAAATATTGCTGGCACCGCATCGACTCGCTGGGCCTCTATCTCGGCCCTGCAATCAATCACCTGCTGCCGCCCTTTCTTCAGCATGGTCAACACATCAAAAGAAGCACAGCCGCCGAGCCCGATCAGCAGCATCTCCATGGGACGGATGCCCATATTTCTGCCGCCCTGTTCTGGCGCGCCATCCATAACCACGCTGTGGCCGCTGCCGGATTCACCGGCAAACATCACATTATCAATCCACTTAACAACTGCTTTCATTTAACGCTTACCCAATACTATTTTTAGCATCTCAATCGAGACAATCCATAGCCGTCATTATATCACCGTTGGCCTGAGCCAATACACTCAGATTGAAAGTCACTGCCGGCAATAATTTTACCGATGTAATCAGTTTAGTAGGGTTGGTTTCTCTTATCCCCTCCCCGTTCTTAGACTATTATCAAATAGCGTTGATTGATCAATTAAATAAAAAAAAGACAAATTGTATTGGGGCATGGGTATTGAAGATCGCAAAATCAGGCATTCAATTGAACAGTCTGGAGATGGTGCTGAAACACTGTTGCAAGCGCATCTATTCAGCCAATGCCGTTATCTATAATGTGGGTGACCACAGCGGTTCTCTATTCTATATTTTCAGCGGCTCACTGATGGCGGTGGGTGAGGATTACTCCGGCAGGGAGGTGACTCTGTGCTACCACAATCCTGGCGAGTTTGTCGGCGAGACTGGGTTTTTTGACAATCGACCCCGCCATGCATTGCTACGCACTCGTTCAGGTTGTGAGCTGGGGGAGATTACCTACAGTAAATTTCGCTCCCTGAGCGGGCGCTATCCCGATCTTATCCCTGCCCTAGCAGCGCAGCTTGCCGGACGATTGAGAAATACTTCTCGCAAGGTCTGCGATCTGGTTTTCTTGGACGTGAAGAGCCGCGTCGCCCACGCGCTGCTAGATCTTTGTCGAGAACCCACTGCACTGAGTCACACCGAGGGCAGGCAACTGCGAGTCACCAGACGCGAAATCGCCAGTTATGTTGGCTGCTCGCGCGAGATCGCCGGCAAGGCACTCAAAGAGTTTCAGCAGCGGGGGTTGGTGAATGTTTCGGGCAAGACAATAGTAATTTTCCATAGCGGCTGGAATGAGCTGCTGTGTCGAACACACAAGTTAACTGAAAAATCCCTTTAGTGCCTGTCCGGGATCCTCACAGCGCATAAACGCCTCACCTACCAAAAAGGCATTGACACCTCTGTGGCGCATCGCCGCAACATCCTCACTACTATGGATACCGCTCTCGGTAATCACTATGCGGTCATCCGGTATCCGATCCAGCAACCTGTAGGTGTTGTCTAGGGACACATCAAAGTTGTGGAGATTGCGGTTGTTAATTCCCACCATCTGGTTATCCAGATTCAGGGCAAGCGCCAACTCGGATTCATTGTGAACCTCAATCAGCACATCCAAACCCACTGAGATCGCCACTTGATGGAGGTGCTCTAAAGACTGGGCATCCAGCGCGGCGACGATTAACAGCACGCAGTCGGCACCCATTGCGCGGGCCTCGTAGACTTGGTACTCATCGACAATAAAGTCCTTTCTGATCACTGGCAGTGTGCAGGCGGCGCGCGCCGCCTTGAGATACTCGTCTGCCCCCTGAAAGAAATCCCTGTCGGTGAGCACTGACAGGCAGGTGGCACCGCCCTGCTGGTAACTCTCGGCTATGACAATAGGATCAAAGTCCTCTCTGATCACCCCTTTACTGGGAGAGGCCTTTTTAATCTCAGCAATCACTGCGGACTGACCCGCCGCTAACCTACTTGCCAGAGCTGCGGCAAAACCTCGGGGTTGATCGGCGCGATCAATTTGCCGCATTAACTGCTGTACAGAGGTTTTTGCCTGCCGCTGACTGATTTCCTCGTGTTTTCTAGCGAGGATTTTTTTAAGGATGGTGGGTGCATTGTTCATAAATTATCTCTGGGCAGGCCATTAGGCATCTGCTTGGGCTCGCGTAAATGCAGCAAAATCAGTGATCTTGGCTCTGGCCAGACCAGACTGGATGGCATCTTGCGCCATCGCCACACCCTGTTTCAAATCGGCGGCGCAGCCGGCCACATAGAGGGCAGCGCCGGCATTGATTGCGATCAGGTCGGCGGCCTTAGCGGCATGATCTCCCTGCTGCTTGCCCAGAGCATCGACAATCATAGCCAGTGACTGCTGGGCATCGGACACCGACAATCCCTCAAGACTCTGGCGTCGAGCAAAGAACTCCTCCGGCTCAATACGGTATTCGCTCAACGCGCCGTGTTTGTACTCAGCGACAAATGTCTCTCTGGCTATGCTGATCTCATCCAGCCCATCCGCCGAGTGCACTACCATAATATGCTCAGCACCCAAGCGTCCGAGCACCTCAGCCATAGGCCGGCACAGTGATTGATCGTAAACACCGATCAACTGCTGTTTAACGCCGGCGGGATTGGTCATGGGGCCAAGAATATTGAAAATAGTTCGCAACCCCAATTCTCGCCGCGGTCCAATGGCGTGTTTCATGGCGCTGTGGTGGGCCGGTGCAAACATAAAACCCACACCCAGTTCGCGCACACAGAGGGCCACCTGCTCCGGCCTCAGATCTAAATTAACGCCGGCGGCCTCCAGTAGATCTGCCGCACCACTACTGCTGCTCACCGAGCGGTTGCCATGCTTGGCGACCCGGCCACCACAGGCGGCCACTACAAAAGTCGATGCGGTAGAGACATTGAATAGATTAGATTGATCGCCGCCGGTGCCGACAATATCCACCAGATATTGACCGTCGACTTCAACGCCGGTGGCCAATTCGCGCATCACCTCGACCGCGCCAGCGATCTCATCAATGCTCTCGCCCTTCATGCGCAACGCCACCAGAAAAGCCCCTATCTGAGCCTGGGTTGCCTGTCCGGTCATAATCTGACGCATCACCTGGCGCATCGACGGCGCATCTAAATGTTCTCTGTTAACCACCCTATCCAGGGCTTGTGTAATATCCATGATTCACCCCTGCAAAAAATTGTTAAGTAGTTGATGGCCGTGCTGGGTGAGTATGGATTCAGGGTGAAACTGCACACCTTCAACTGCCAAATCAGTGTGACGAACACCCATTATTTCATCCCTAGTGCCATCCTCATGTTGGGTCCAAGCAGTTATCTGCAAACAGTCGGGCATCTGATCTCGATCAATCACCAGTGAGTGGTAGCGGGTGGCCTCGAAAGGGTTACTGAGACCTTTAAAAACTCCGCTGTTGTCATGGTAGATCATCGAGGTTTTACCATGCATCACCTGCCTGGCGCGAACCACCTTGCCACCCAGTGCTTGACCTATGCTCTGATGCCCCAGACAGATACCCAAAATCGGGATTTTGCCGGCAAAGGTTTCAATCACCGCAACTGAAATGCCGGCCTCATTGGGGGTGCAGGGACCGGGGGAGATAACGATTTTCTCTGGGGTCATCCGCTCTATATCGGCAATGCTGATCTCGTCATTTCTGTAGACTTGCACGTCGGCCTTTAATTCAGCCAAGTACTGCACAATGTTGTAGGTGAAGGAGTCATAATTATCGATCATTAGTATCATCTTTCCACCTCGTCGCAGGCCACAACCGCAGCGCGCATCACCGCCCGCGCCTTGTTCATAGTCTCTTTCCACTCGAGCTCAGGAATGGAGTCGGCAACCACCCCGGCACCGGCCTGAACATGTAGCATGCCGTCTTTGATGACCGCGGTTCTAATGGCAATGGCGGTGTCCATATTACCGTTCCAACCGATATATCCCACCGCGCCACCATAGATGCCGCGCTTGACCGGCTCCAGCTCGTCAATAATTTCCATCGCCCGAATTTTCGGCGCGCCACTGAGGGTGCCGGCGGGCAGTGTGGCCTTGAGGACTTCGATGGGACCTCTATTATCAGTGACTTCACCGACCACATTGGAGGTGATATGCATCACATGAGAATAGCGCTCAACCACCATTTTCTCGGTGACTTCAACGCTGCCAGTGCGACTGATTCGGCCCACATCATTGCGCCCTAGATCGATCAACATAAGGTGCTCGGCTATCTCCTTGGGATCATTTAGCATTTCCCTTTCCATAGCCAGATCCTCTTCATCAGTCCTGCCCCGGCGTCGGGTACCAGCGATGGGACGCACTGTTACCTGCCCGTCCTCAAGGCGCGCCAGCACCTCGGGAGATGAGCCCACTATATGAAAATCTGCCAAGTTTAGGTAATACATATAGGGGGATGGATTGAGGCGACGCAGTGCGCGGTACAGACCTATAGGAGGGGCCGGAAAAGGTGCAGAGAGGCGCTGAGAAGGCACCACCTGCATCGCATCACCAGCCATTATATAGTCTTTAATTTTATCTACCGCCGCCTGAAATTGTCCCTCTCCAAAACTCGACTTAAAGTCATCCTCAGACATTTTTCGCGGCTTGCTGCCAGAGGATCTCGCGGGCGCTGGCGCCAACAGCTTGGCCTCCAGCTGATCCAACCGGCGGTTGGCTTGCTGCAGACCTTTGGGCTCACTGGCATCTACATGCACCACCAGCATCAGGGTGCCAGAGAGGTTGTCAAAGATAGCCACTTCGTCGGAGGCCATCAATAGTATATCGGGGGTTTGCAACTCATCTTTCGGGACGGTTTCTGCCAGCTTGGGCTCGACAAATCTTACCGTGTCATAACCGAAGTAGCCCACTAATCCACCGGTGAATCTGGGCAAGTCTGGCAATTGGGGCATGCTGAAAAGGCGTCGAAATTTCTCGACTTCCGCCAGCGGGTCGTCGGTGTTGCGGTTGACCATGGGCTCGCCGTCGCGGATGATTTCAACTCGCTGACCATAGATTTTTAATACTGTGGAGGTAGGCAACCCAATCAGCGAGTAGCGACCCCATTTCTCACCGCCTTGAACTGATTCAAACAGATAGGAGTTGGGGCCGTCGGCCAGCTTGAGGTAGACGCTCAGTGGGGTTTCAAGGTCCGCATGTACTTGGCGGGTCACCGGAATTCGGTTGTAGTTTTGGCTTGCCAGTTGGGCGAATTGTTCAGGGGTCATAACAGTTTCCTAGGGATGTAACAGGTTAGTTTTGAGGGCACAAAAATGCCCCGACGACGCTAGTTGCGCCATCGCCACCACTGGCAACTAAAACCTCGCTGTACAAAACTGCTGTTTTTCAAGCCCCATCTCCCGATAAGAATACATCTATTGTAGTCAATAGACGGCTACTTCTCCAATTGTTGCTGAAGGACATTCTCAAAAGAACCTAAAATCACTGCCACTCAACTACTTGCCAACACCCTTGAGCTGCTCACGCATTTTTTCAATAACATCTGCATAGTTGGGTTGACTAAAGATAGCCGATCCCGCCACAAAGGTATCGGCCCCCGCCGCGGCAATCTCGGCGATATTGTCAACGCCCACGCCGCCATCCACTTCCAGGCGAATATCATACCCGCTGTTGTCTATCAGCTGCCGCGCCTGCACAAGCTTATCGAGGGTTGAGGGAATAAACTTCTGGCCACCAAAGCCGGGATTGACCGACATCAGCAGCAACATATCCATTTTATCCAAAACCCACTGTACCTGCTCAATCCCAGTAGCGGGATTTAACACCAGTCCAGCTTTACACCCCAGCTCGCGAACCAGTTGCAGCGAGCGGTCGATATGCTCAGAGGCCTCGGGATGAAAGGTGATATAGGTGGCACCAGCATCGGCAAACATGCGAATCAAATCGTCCACAGGTTGGACCATCAAATGCACATCAATAGGTGCACTGACACCGTAGTCACGCAATGCCTTGCAAACCATTGGCCCAATGGTCAGATTGGGCACATAGTGATTGTCCATCACATCAAAGTGCACTATATCGGCACCCGCCTCCAGAACCGCCTCGACCTCCTCACCCAAGCGGGCGAAGTCTGCAGCGAGAATTGATGGCGCAATTAAAAAATCAGTCATAGCAAACCGCGATTTTGTTTAAGGCGCAATAATGCTAGAGATTGATAGCCGGTGCAAATGATTTAACTGAATTGGCTGACCACTTACCGACTGGCGCAGGTCTAAATAGCTATGCGGTTAAATAGTGTGCAGTCACCTAACTTCAAGTAGCTAGGTGACTGCAACTGGATTTTTTCAATGTTATTTGGACCGCCGCAGTTTCCTCAAAGCCTTGGCCTCCTCTCTTGAAAGCATACCATCACCATCGGCGTCCAGCTTGTCAAAGAGATCGCCGTGCTTTTGTTGTATCTTCTGCTTCAGCTTATCGCGCCCCCCTAAGGCCTTGGCCTCCTCTCTTGAAAGCATACCGTCACCATCGGCGTCCAGCTTGTCAAAGCGATCGCCGTGCTTTTGTTGTATCTTCTGCTTCTGCTTATCGCGCCTCTCTTTGGCCATAGCTCTAGCCTCATCTTTGGAGACTGAGCCGTCGCCGTTGGTGTCCATCGCAGCAAATCTCTGACGGCGCTGTTCAGACATTTCGGCAATCGCAGCCTCGTGTTCGGCGGCTGAAATTGCGCCATCGCCATCGGAGTCAAAGCGCTCGAATAGCTTGTGACCAAAAGAAGCGGATTGCTTGTGATGGGCGGCGATTGCCCAAGGGGACGAAATGGCCAGCAGGCAAGCCAGCAGACCAGAGCTTATCAAGAATTTCATTGCATATACCTCGCAGTTTAGGATTTAACCCAACAACCCTGCACAGATTAGCGCACAGAGCACTCGATAGTATAAACGCCGTTCAAACAGGCTGGTTGACAGCATCAGACCGGCCGCCTAATGGATCATTTAGGCTCAACGCTATTGGGTTAACCGTAACTGTAGTCAGCAAACTGCTTTCGCAGATCCTTTTTGCTAATCTTTCCGGTGGCAGTGTGGGGGATTTCCTCAACAAACACACAGTCCTCGGGAATCCACCACTTGGCAATCTTACCCTCTAGAGAGGCCAGTATATGCTGTTTATCGGCCTCGACTCCCTCCGCTGCAACCACAATCAACAGCGGTCTCTCAGTCCATTTTGGATCCGGCACCCCAATTACAGCCGCCTCCGCCACATGGGGATGGGCCATGGCTGCATTTTCCACATCGATGGAACTGATCCATTCCCCACCGGACTTGATCACATCCTTGACACGATCGGTGATAGTGACATAACCATGCTTATCAATGGTTGCCATATCGCCGGTGTTAAACCAACCCTGCTCGTCCACAGCTAGCTGCTCGTCCAAACGGTAGTAACCGCTACAGACCCAGGGGCCCTTAACCAGCAGCATACCGGAGGAATTACCGTCCCAGGGCAGTTCATTGTCCTTATCGTCGACAATTTTCATCTCCACCCCAAATACTAGGCGGCCGGCCTTGATCCGCTGCTGGTCCATCTCTGACGGGGAGAGCTCTTGCATCCAGCCCAATAGATTGTTGTAAGTGCCCAGAGGACTCATCTCAGTCATGCCCCAGGCCACATTCATCCAAACGCCGTGTTTTTCCATTGCCTTGATCAGCGACAGCGGACAGGCAGCGCCGCCAACCACCACATTTTTAAGCGTTTCAACGCTCTCTCCAGTTTTGTTGAGGTAGTCAACCAGCGCTAACCAGACCGTGGGAACGCCCAGAGAGTAGTTGACTTTTTCACTGTTAATTAGACGCGTGAGGGTCTCCCCATCGGCCATTTTCGGCCCGGGGAACACCAACTTTGATCCACACAATGGCGCGCTGTAGGGAGTACCCCAGGCATTCACATGAAACATCGGCACAACGGGCATCACCACATCGTCGGCCGAGAGGTTCATAATATCCGGCAGGCCGCTGACCAGAGAGTGCAGCACTGTACTGCGGTGGCTGTAGACAACACCTTTCGGATTTCCTGTAGTACCGGAGGTATAGCACATGGAGCTGGCACTATTTTCATCCAGCTGGGGCCAGTCAAAGGTTGCTGGTTGCTGTTCAATCAAGACTTCATAACAGTGGGCATTAGCCAGGGTTGTCTCAGGCATATGCTGCTTATCAGTCATCACCACATAGCCCTCCACATTGGGCAGGCGCGGTTGCAATTGCTCTAACAGTGGCACAAAAAGAGGATCGGTAAAGATCCACCTGTCCTTAGCGTGATTGACAATAAACTCTATCTGCTCAGGGAACAGCCGCGGGTTAATAGTGTGGCAGACCTGTCCGGAGCAGGAGATAGCGTAATACAGCTCAAGGTGGCGGTAGTCATTCCACGCCAGGGTAGCTATTCTGTCACCTTGAGCAAAGCCGATCTCCTGCAGTGCATTGGCCATCTGGCGAGCGCGGGCGAATGCATCCCTGTAGGTATATTGGTGATTTGGATTATCGGCGGTTACAGAGACAATTTCACTATCGCCGTGAATTCGCTCCGCGTGGTTCATAATAGCTGTGATGGTGAGCTGGCCGCTCATCATTAGACCCTGCATAGTAAATCCCCTTTGCTTATTATTCGGTGGCTTTCAGTTAGATATTAGCATTTGATCGGCAGTTAAAAAATAAAAACCCTGTCCAATAGGTCATTTCATCGCGACCGCTGTGGCAAACCCACTGCCACTGCCGGCTGGGCTTTAAATCCCCATCTATGGTGTATAATCTCAATCACAATAGCATCATCTGACAGAGGATTCCCGCAGGAAACCATCTATGAAAAAATCCCTCGGGGTGGTAATGGATCCAATTGCCGCCATAAAATTTCACAAGGATACCACCCTGAGTTTACTGCTGGCGGCTCAGCGACAGGGGTTTGAGCTGTTTTATATGGAGCAGCAACATCTGTTCCTGGACAGCGGCTCCCCCTGTGCCGATATCCGGCCACTGCAGGTATTTGATAATCCCGAAAACTGGTATCAATTGGGTGAGATCCGCACTGTTCCACTGGCAGATCTAGATGTGATTTTGATGCGCAAAGATCCCCCCTTTGACAGTGAATTTATCTACTCAACCTATATTCTCGAAGCGGCCGAACAGCGCGGTACCCTAGTGGTCAACAAACCCCAGAGCCTGCGCGATTGCAATGAGAAAGTATTCGCCACCCAGTTCCCCCAGTGTACTCCGCCACTACTTGTCAGCCGCAGTGCATCGAAGTTAAAGGCATTTTTGGCAGAACACCGCGATGTGGTGTACAAACCTCTGGACGGCATGGGCGGCACCTCGATCTTTCGGGTCAAAGAGGGCGATCAAAATCTCAATGTGATCCTCGAAACCCTAACCGAAGGTGGTCACCAGACCATTATGGCGCAGAAGTACCTGCCCGAGATCACCAGTGGCGATAAGCGGGTGTTGGTTATCGACGGTGAAGTGGTGCCCTACTGTCTGGCGCGAATCCCCTCCGACAGCGATTTTCGTGGCAATTTGGCCGCCGGCGGTCAAGGGGTGGTGCAGCCGCTATCTGAGCGCGATCAATGGATTGCTCAACAGGTCGCCCCGGCACTAGCCGAGCGCGGACTATTATTTGTCGGGCTGGATATTATTGGCGACTACCTGACAGAAATTAATGTTACCAGCCCAACCTGCGCCAGAGAGATTGATGCCCAGGGGCATACGGCGATCGGCGACCAGCTGATTGCCGCTATCTGCCGCCGCTTAGATAGCCGTTGAGTGGCGTTAAAATTGCACAACTTACCTTGCTTTCAACGAACTTTAGTCCCATATTGTTGCCTATGGCCGAGTTATTGAAAAAAACCGTATCCAGCCTCAAAAACCACTTTCTGGTGGCGATGCCCAGTCTCGATGATAAACATTTTGCCCACTCTGTGGTGTACCTTTGCGAACACAGCTCAGAGGGTGCCATGGGCCTGATTATCAACCAACAGCTAGATATCCCCGCCAAGGCAATCTTTGATCAATTACAAATTACCTACCATGAACAGCAGGGCGAGTCCCTGATATTCGACGGTGGCCCGGTACAGCGAGACCGCGGATTTATTCTCCACCGCAGCTGCGATCAGCAGTGGGAGTCGACGGTAACTATTGGCGGCGATATCTCGCTCACCGCCTCCAAGGACATACTGGCTGATATTGCCCTGGGCTCCGGGCCCGCGGATAAACTGATCACACTGGGTTACTCCAGCTGGGGCGCCGGTCAACTGGAACAGGAGCTCAAGGGGAACAGCTGGCTCACCATCCCGGCGGATTCGACAATCCTGTTCAATACCGCCTGTGAGCGGCGCGCTCAGGTCGCCGCATCCACAATTGGCTTGGATCTCAATTCGCTGGCGCTAAATTCCGGCCATGCCTAGCAACCACGACTATCAGACCCTGTTGGCCTTTGATTACGGCCTCAAGCAGATCGGTGTCGCTCAGGGTCAAACCCTGACCGGCGCCGCCAATGCTCTGAGCATTGTCCGCGCGGCCGATGGCGTGCCCAACTGGGGAGAGATCGAAACCCTGATCCAAGAGTGGAATCCAAACCTACTGTTGGTTGGCCTGCCGCTGAATATGGATGGCAGCGAGAGCGATTTAAGTCAGCGGGCGAGAAAATTTGCCCGCCGGCTGGAGGGACGCTTCCAGCGCGAAGTGCTAATGGTGGATGAGCGCCTAACCAGCCGCGAAGTCAAAACCTCACTGCGACAAAGCCCCTCGCATACTGGTCGGCGAACAAAAACTCCCGACCTGTCGAAAATCGACCATCTGGCGGCGGCCCTAATATTGCAGAGCTGGCTGGACAATCCCCAGCTGGGTCACAGGGTCTAGCGCCCAAATACTGGAGCGCGCAGTCTATGTCAGCCATTCAAGATAAAATTGCCAATATCCAAGCACGCATCCAGCGGGCGGCGCAGCGCGCTCAGCGCGATCCCGACTCGGTGCTGTTAGTGGCGGTCAGCAAGACCAAAACCGCCGCCGATGTCAGGGCAGCGGCAGCCTGTGGGTTAACTGACTTCGCCGAGAACTACCTACAGGAAGCACTGGAAAAAATCACCGCCAGCGCGGCACTCAAGCTACACTGGCACTTTATCGGCCCGGTGCAATCCAATAAAACCAAACTGATTGCCCAATCCTTTAACTGGGTTCACTCGGTAGATCGAATTAAAATAGCTCAGCGCCTCAGCGACCAGCGACCTCCCCAACTGGGTCCGCTGAATATCTGTCTGCAGGTGAATATAGATCGCGAGGCCAGCAAATCTGGACTGATGCCAGAGCAACTCACCGAGGTCGCCGGCACTATTGCCCAGCTGCCCAATCTAAAGCTGCGGGGGCTGATGGCAATTCCAGAGCGGCGCCACCAGCTGGAAGACCAGCGCCAACCCTTCCGGCAACTGCGGCTGCTCAAAGCGCAAATTAATAGCCAACTGGACAATTGCCAAAAACTCGATACTCTCTCTATGGGGATGTCGGCCGATCTGGAGGCAGCCATTCAAGAGGGCGCAACCATGGTGCGCATAGGTACAGATATTTTCGGCGCCAGAGACGCCACAAGCAATCCGAGGGTGGAGTAATCACTATGAGTAAAATTGCATTTGTCGGGGGCGGCAATATGGCCTCCTGCCTAATTGGCGGCATGCTGGCCAAGGGGTTTTCCAAGGATCAGATTATCGTCTGCGAGCCCAGTGACCAGGCTCGTCAGCGCCTTGAAACCACCCACGGAATCAAAACTACCGCAGACAATCTCTCCGCAGTATCCAGCGCCGATATTCTGGTATTGGCGGTCAAGCCTCAGGTAATGGAAGCGGTGGCCTCGGCTTTGGCACCGGCCCTCGGCCACAGTCCCACGGTGGTTTCCATCGCCGCCGGAATTCCCATTGCGGCACTGCAGGGCTGGCTGGCAACGGAGCCAAACACTTCCATAAACATAGTACGCGCCATGCCCAATACCCCGGCGATGGTAGAGACCGGCGCCACCGGATTGTTTGCCGACGGCGATCTGCACCCCTCTCAGAGAGCCACCATTGAAAGTATGTTCAGCGCTGTGGGCTTTGTCTGCTGGGTGGAAAGTGAAACCCTGATAGATGCGGTGACCGCGGTCTCCGGCAGTGGTCCAGCCTACTTTTTCCTAATCTTTGAAGCCATGCAGCGCGTGGGTTGTGAAATGGGTCTTAACGCGGATACCGCCCTGCAACTGACCTTGCAAACCGCCCTCGGGGCGGCGCGGCTGGCCAAGCAATCCAACAGTTCGCCACAGGAACTGCGCCGCCAGGTCACCTCCCCCGGCGGTACTACGCAGGCGGCTATTGAAAGCTTTCAGAATCAACACTTAGAACAGCTATTTGAAGCGGCCATGACTAGCGCCCAAGACCGTGCCCAACAGATGGCAGCGGAATTTACTTGAGACCTCTGCACAGATGATCCTTTGTTCCCATACAGCAGCGCTTTAAAACTCACTCTTAAAGAGATTGATAGACAACTATGAATGACAGCCTGTTTTTAATCGTTAAAACCACCACGGACCTGTATGCCAGCTTGCTGTTAGTACGGCTGTTGTTACAGCTGGTTCAGGCCGATTTTTACAACCCCATCTCCCAGACTATTCTCAAGATCTGCGCGCCGGTGGTAGAACCACTACACAGACTGTTGCCCACCTTTGGACGCTTTAACACAGCGGTATTAGTAGCTGCACTGTTAGTGAAATGGCTGTGCTATCTGGCACTGGCAGCTATGGCCGGGGTACTGGCTGGAAATCACTGGGTTTATCTATCCATAGCCTTTTTCGATCTGCTGCGCCTGCTGATCGAAATCTACTTTTGGGGGATCTTTATACTGGTGCTATCAAGCTGGGTGGGAACCGGCATGCACCCCGCCGTCGCCCTGGTCTCACAGATTGTCGAACCCTATCTGCGCCCATTTAGAAAATTGATACCACCCGTAGGCATGATTGATATCTCCCCCATGGTGGCGATTTTTACCCTAATGATTATTCGCGCTCAGGTGCTCTAAGGGTGGAGTGCTCGCGCTGCAACCGGGGCGGGCGCACTGAGTGTTATCGAATGAACATGATAACATCAGTGCGAGAACAGACTTTCGAGCATCCCCACCAATAACCCAAGCTATCTAAAAAAACCAACAATTACTCTGCGCCTAGCACTAGCCGCACCCCAAGCTAATTTTAAGACTGCCCACTCGCTTAGTTACGAGACCAAAATTGTTCAGGCAAATATTTGCAATTATCAGTTAGCGGCGCTTTTATGCAGTCAGTATTAATGCTCGAGGAGAAATCACTGTCCAACGTAATGCCGGCATCATTGCGCTTAAGCACATAATTTTCGCTGAGATGCTGACTGGGGGTATCGTTTAGATTAGCCGGTGCGTCAAAGCCTTCCAAATGGGGATCACCCCAAGTAAAGACCGTGCCATCGGCTTTGATTGCAGTAAAGGCACTAGAATAAGAATAAGAATAAATCGCGATATAGCCGCTATCGGTGGGTGCACCGGTGCCGCCAAAAACTGTGCCACCCCAAGCGCTAATAGAGCCATCGGCTTTTAGAGCGGCAAAGGCTCTGTCATTAGAATAAATCTTAGTATAGCCGCTATCGGTGGGGGCACCACTGCCACCATAATCGGGATCACCCCAAGCACTAATAGAGCCATCGGCTTTGAGTGCCGCAAATGCGGATTCACTAGAGTAAATCTTAGTATAGCCGCTATCGGTGGGGGCACCAGTACCACCCCGATCGGGATGACCCCAAGCACTAATAGAGCCATCGGCTTTTAGTGCCGCAAATGTGCGTCTACTAGAGTAAATCTTAGTATAGCCGCTATCAGTAGGTGTCGCAATACAAACACTTCCACCTCTATTTTCGCAGTTATTGCCCCAAGCCGTAATAGAGCCATCGGCTTTGAGTGCAGCAAATGCGAAATCACTAGAATAAATCTTGGTATAGCCACTATCCCCGAGTGCGCCAAACATACGACCCCAAGCACTAATAGAGCCATCGGCTTTTAGCGCTGCAAAGGAACTCCCATTAGAAAAAATCTTGGTATAGCCGCTATCGGTGGGGGCGCCAGTGCCACCACCATCCGCATTACCCCAAGCAGAAATTGACCCATCGGCTTTTAGCGCTGCAAAGGAACTCCCATTAGAAAAAATCTTGGTATAGCCAGTATCCGTGGGTGCACCGGTGCCACCATAATCCGCATAACCCCAAGCACTAATAGAGCCATCGGCTTTGAGTGCCGCAAATGCGAATGCACTAGAGTAAATCTTAGTATAGCCGCTATCGGTGGGTGCGCCATTGCCAAAAAGATTACCCCAAGCCGTAATGGAACCATCGGCTTTTAGTGCCGCAAATGCGAATGCACTAGAGTAAATCTTAGTATAGCCGCTATCGGTGGGCGCACCAATGCCACCATAACGGGGTTCACCCCAATCATGAATACTACCATCGGTTGGATTAAGCAATGCCATAGCACCATAATTGTAGTAGTTTGGCGCATTATAGGAACCATCATAGTTGTTGTAAGCACTGGAATAATCTATTGCCAACCCATGATCATGATCTATGGTTAATGGGTGGGCACTATAGGCTTTCACTTCATGGATACCATCGCTAATCACTGCATAAAGATAGTAATCGCCCTCCGGTATTGCTGCGGTATTCCAAGTATGGCTAGTATCAGTGCCCTCAACCAAGCTATCGGTGATTAGCGTGCCATCATAGTCGCTGTTATTAGTATCGTAGTAGAGGCTAATACTGGCCTGATTATCGGGGTCGCTGGCGATCCATTGGATGCTGTAGCTCTTGTCCGCTGTGGCACCTTCAGCCGGTGCGGTCAGGGTAATACTCGGCGGTTGGTTTTGACCCAGTGATTTATCTAAAATTAGATCCTGATTTTCCACATCAAAGGCACTGAGGGTAATGGTTTCCTGTGCACTGCCATCTATGGGTACATACCTGGCGGTGAGTTGATAGCTGCCGGGCACTAGATAGGTTTTTAGATAACCTGCCGTACCAAGGGCACCACTGCCCGTCACACCCAGTAGGGTACCCAATTCTTCTTCACCCGGATTGGCTTGAGCACCCCTGCGCTTGGCGTAAATACTGGCACCGCTAACCGGTGTATTGCCGGTATCAAGGACATTAATCATCAACTCAGCCAATAGATGACTACCACCAGTAATCCGGCGATGGAGACTTAGTTGACAGGGGATATTGCGTGTGACGCTATCCAAGATCAGATTATTGGCGACACAGCGACCTAAAAGCTGATTAACCGTGCCACTGATATCGCTAAAGGTCAGACTGACGGCAACCTGAGTATCTGCCTGTAGACCGCTGTAGGTATGCTGAACTTGATAAGCATCGGCAGTGGCGTTGTAGATCAGGTTGTCCACCAGCACATCTTCGGGCTGATTGTTGATCCCGCTCAAGCTGAGTATCACTTGCAAGTTGTTGGGATCGCCCCCCACTTCATCCACCACCACACTGGGGATCAAAAAATTCAATGTGGCGGTACCATCAGCATCGGCTAGTGTCGTGGTAATGCCGCCAACGAGGGGAATCAGATTCATCGTAAGGTTCTGACTGGCAACAATCCACCGATTTTCCTGCTGGGGCTGTGAACGACCCTTGAGTAGGCTAGCATCATGAACTTTTAGCTGAATCTGGTGCGATCCGCTGCTGATCAGGTGGTACTGCGGGGTGATACCCAACTGTGGATTAAAGGTCAGCAGGGTTTCAGGGCTATCATCAATCTTGACCCCTATTTTCGGTTGACTGAGAGCGGTCAATTTGGCCGAACTGGGCTGAAAGTTAAACGCCGATAAATCATTCAGGGTGTCCATGGTCAGCGCGCCATCGCCCAATACGGTTTTTAGTTGCAGCGGGATACTGGACTGCGCGCCGTTGAGGGCGACATTCAATGCCCTAGCCACATAGCGCACATTCCCTTGGGTTGCCAAGAGTTCGATATGGTAGTTACCCGGTTTGACTAGAATGGTTTTGCCAGAGGTGACAGTAAAGTTTTCCTCATCTATCTGGATGGGCCAGGGAATATCTTGAGTTGCCCAGCTTATCGCATCTCTCAATCTTAGCGTGGCCATAATAGTCCTGCCAGCATTCACTGTATCAGCAGGCAATATCTGAGAGTCTACGCTGTCAGCCAGACTGGCTGATAGGGTACTCAGGCTCACCGCATAGGCGGACAAGCTGAAGGCTGGATTAACCTGCGGTAGCCGAACAATATTGGAATGGTTACTACACCTATCATCCTTTCCCCAAAATACCCATGATGGTTTAGTTTTACAGGCGGTAATCTTGAACTGTAATGCACTGAGATCCCAGCCACTTCGCTCATAGTCGTAGGTGGCTTCTGTACTGTATAGGTCTTCGACTTCTTGCCACTGACCACCAGAATACACATGGACAGTGTAGAACTGGGCATACTCGGTAGCATTCCAACGCAATGCGATGTCCGTCTGATGCAAATCAATGGATAAATTCGGAGTGCCCGGGATGGGATCAAACTTTGGGATCCCCGGAGAGGGGGCCGGACTCATAGCCAGCGCTGTGCCAATACCCAGCAGTGAATATAACAGACCGATGACGATCAGCTTGTTAAGGCTAGCTTGCAGCCACTTTAGGTTATTTAAACGGTTGGGGATATTTGCACAAAACGGCAAAAATTGGGTGGTTGTCATTCCTTTGACCTCTCTCTTTTATCTTACTCTTTCTCTTTTTCCCACTGCCCCTTGCAATTAAGGCGGTCAGTGGACGTTGGTTAATTAGCGTTAGCTTCCCTGCTTTGAATTCACTATTTGCCGTTATCAATTAGCAACTCTTTTGATTAAAAGAACTGTTAATCTCTGCGAAATGAATAGTTACACTCAATTGCATATTATCTAAACAGTAAATTTTGCAGTAATCAATGGATTGACCTGAATCAATTTATAATCAAATAAACCAATTACTTTGGTAATTTTGTCTGGAAAATACCTCAAGTGAGGCGCAGTTCGGCGGTGCAGGTTTTGGTCGCTGATTGTCGGCAACCCTAATCAATGGGCCGGACAGGATTCGACGGGAGGGCAGGATCACTGAACGGTCGATCTCACAGCGAGCCAACAAGATGTTGCGTTAAGGCCCGACCGCTCTTAGACTTATCGTCTGACAACAGGTGCACTTGCCTATGCCATCGACAACTGCGAAAAATCACCGAGACCCAGGGGAAACAGGCGGATCTGTTGGTCAGGTCACCCCCTGCGAGGTGGTAATACAGCAGCCTTTGGAATTGGCCTGTGGCAGGGTGTTACCCACCCACAAGCTGGTCTATGAGACCTATGGCAGTCTCAACCCCGATCACAGCAACGCAATCCTTATCTGTCACGCGCTGAGTGGCAGCCACCACGCAGCTGGCCTCTATGAAGGCGATAAAAAACCGGGCTGGTGGGATCACTATATCGGGCCGGGAAAACCCATAGATACCCGTCGCTTTTATGTGGTCTGTGTGAATAATATTGGCAGTTGTTTTGGCAGCAGCGGCCCCACCGCTATCAACCCTGACACCGACTCACCTTGGGGGGCGGATTTTCCACCACTGCGGGCGCGAGACTGGGTTGAGTCGCAAAAAATGCTGATGGACTATCTGCAAATAGATTGCTGGGCAGCGGTGATCGGCGGAAGCCTGGGAGGGATGCAGGCGATGCGCTGGTCGCTGGAACACCCGGATAAACTGCAGCATGCGGTGGTGATCGCCTCGTCGATGAAGTTGACGGCGCAGAATATTGCCTTCAATGAAATAGCTCGCAGAGCGATTAAATCGGATGCCGATTTCTGCGATGGCGACTACCTTGCCGCGGGCAAGGTGCCGCGCGGAGGATTGGCGCTGGCGCGGATGATTGGCCATATCACCTACCTGTCAGATGAGCTGATGGGTCAGAAGTTCGGCCGCGATCTGCGCAGCGGTGATTTGATTCAGGGCAAAGCGGAGCCAATTGAATTCCAAATTGAAAGTTATCTCAATTATCAGGGGGACAAGTTCTCTGATAGCTTTGATGCCAATTCCTATATCCTGATTACTAAAATGCTAGATTACTTCGATCTGGCCCGCGAGTATAACTATGATCCCGTGGCCGCCTTCGCCCATGCCCAGTGCAAGTTTCTGGTTATTTCCTTTAGCAGTGATTGGCGATTTGCCCCAGAGCGATCGCGGGAGATTACCGACGCGCTGATCGCCGCCGGCAAGTCGGTATCCTATATGCAAATTGATTCGGATCTGGGCCATGATGCCTTCCTACTGCCCAATCAGCGCTACGAAGATGGCCTTTACAGCTATCTGCAGCGGGTGGCCGATCAGCTGGAGGTTGAGCAATGACCGATGCGCTTGGCACTATAGAAGATTGGATTGAACCCGGGTCTCGGGTTCTGGACCTGGGCTGCGGCGACGGCTCGCTGTTGATTCGCTTGCAGCAGCAGCTGGGTATTGTCGGCTACGGTCTGGAGATTGATCCCGACTCGATTCAGCGCTGTGTGGCCAGTGGCGTCAATGTGATCGAGCAGGACTTGAACCAGGGGCTGGTGAATTTTGCCAGCCAGAGCTTTGATACGCTGGTGATGACTCACACTCTGCAAGCGCTGCGCTATCCGCATCTGGTATTGGATGAGATGCTGCGGATTGGCAATCAGTGCATTGTCACCTTTCCCAATTTCGGCAATTGGCGCACCCGAGCCTATCTGAGTTTGCGCGGTCGTATGCCGGTGACCAAGCAGCTGGCCTACCAGTGGTACGACACCCCGAATATCCACTTTTTTACCTGCGCTGATTTTGAGGCGCTGTGTGAGCAGCGGCAAATCAAAATAGTCGATCGGCGTTTTATCGCCAACCATTTTCCCGACAGGGTGCTGAAGTCTCTGTGGTCCAACCTATTTACCGAAACTGCCGTATACCATTTAAGTCGCTAGCGCCCATGGCTTCGATCATGGTTTTGATAACAACCCGAGTACAGCTGATGAAACCCTACAGGCCATTTTATATTGCTTCCGCTCTGTTTACTTTGCTGATGCTGATAGCGGGGTCGACCCTTGCCGTGAATCAAGAGTCCTTTAAGTGGCACGGTGACTACCGCATTTTCTACAGTGCCTTTGGCAGTACCTTTCTGAGCCCAGAGGTGGCAGTGGCCAATCAGATTGTGCGCGGTAAAGACCGCGGAATTGTCAATATCGCGGTCGTGGAACAGCTGGGTACTGGCACGTCGGCAGAGGTAACTGGGGTGGTGCAAAATATTTTTCAGCAGACGCAAACACTCAAATTTACCGAGATTCGGGAACAGGGAACGCTGTACTATCTGGCTCCGTTTAAGTTTGATAACGAGGATTTACTGACCTTTAAAATCCGCGTGCTCCCCAGTGTTGATAATGGGTCTGGCGCGGGCGCTTATCAGTTTAAGTTTCAGAAAAAACTGTACCATGATTGAGTTAAAAGAACTGGTGATAGCCAGCGGCAATCAGGGCAAAATTCGCGAGCTGCAGCAAATGCTCATGGGATTGGGGGTGCGTATTGTTCCCCAGGGGCAGCTGGGCATTGAGGATGTCGAAGAAACCGGTCTAAGCTTTGTGGAAAATGCTATTTTGAAAGCCCGCCACGCCGCTGAGCAATCTGGACTGCCGGCCATCGCCGACGACTCGGGACTGGAAGTTGACTACCTGAAGGGAGCGCCCGGCATTTACTCGGCGCGGTTTGCCGGAGAGGGGGCCACCGATCAAGCCAATCTTGATAAACTACTGGAATCACTGCGGGATGTGCCACCTGCGGAGCGCGGGGCCAGATATCAATGTGTTATCGTGATGATGCGCCACGCCACGGATCCAACACCATTGATTTTTCAGGGCAGTTGGGAGGGACAGATTGCCCGCCAACCCAAGGGCAGTAGTGGATTTGGTTACGATCCCATTTTTCTGGCAACAGAACAGGGTTGTCATGCGGCGGAATTAGATAAGACCACCAAAAATAGGGTCAGCCACCGCGGCAAGGCCATAGCACAGTTTTTGCACTACCTGGCACACAATAGTCGTTGATGCTGTCACTTCCACCCCTATCACTCTATGTGCATATCCCCTGGTGCGTACGCAAATGTCCCTACTGTGATTTCAATTCTCACCAATACGATGGCGAGCTGCCAGAGCAGGCCTATGTGGATGCCTTGATTAGTGATCTAGAGCAGGATTTGCCCTGGGTTCAGGGTAGAAAATTACAGTCGATTTTTTTTGGCGGCGGCACTCCCAGCCTATTTTCCGCCGCGGCTGTGGAGAGGATTTTAAATGCTGTGCAACAGCGGATTGACTTTGCGGAGGATATTGAGATCACTTTGGAGGCCAATCCGGGCACCAGTGAGCGACAAAAATTTGCCGATTTCCGTGCCGGCGGCGTCAACCGTCTGTCTATCGGGGTGCAGAGCTTTGATGACCATCAACTGCAAAAGCTTGGCAGAATCCACAGCGGCGATCAGGCCCGTCGCGCTATAGACAGCGCTCAGAGTGGTGGTTTTGAGCGATTGAATATCGACTTGATGCACGGCCTTCCAGGTCAGTCTATGGCTGGCGCAGCGAGTGATCTAAACACAGCTATTGGCAGCGGGGTCAGCCATATCTCCTGGTATCAACTTACCATAGAACCCAACACTGAATTTTTTTCTCGACCACCCCGCCTGCCGGTGGAGGATCAGTTGGCCGAGATTTATGAAACTGGCCAGGGTCAGTTGCAACAGGCGGGATTTGCGCAGTACGAGGTTTCGGCCTTTGCCCTAGCCGGCGCAGTCTGCCAACACAATATGAATTACTGGCAATTTGGGGACTATATTGGCATTGGCGCCGGCGCCCACGGCAAGATAACCCTGCCGGAGAAAAATGCTGTTATTCGAATGCACAAGACCCGTCAGCCGGAGCACTATTTGAACTCGGCGGGGGCTGCACTGGTGGCTGAAAGAGCCATAGATAAAGAAGATTTACCTCTGGAATTTATGATGAATGGGCTGCGTCTTAAGGCGGGCGTGCCGGCGGCCTTTTTCCCCGCTCGAACCGGTCTCGGTGAAGCGTATATCCGCAATCAAATAGATTCCCTCCGGGATCAGGGGTTACTTGAGCAGGGTGATGCGACCTACTGTACCAGCACACTGGGCTACCAATTTTTAAATTCTGTGCTGCAGCGTTTCTCTTAGTACTTCTCTCGGAAATTTACCTGTAACCAAAAGAGGTTGGTCTCTGTTAACATAGGTCTTAATCACTAAACAAAGCTATGGCTATCCTGTGACTACAGCGAACTCTCAACCGGCGTTACCGGAAAACACTCAGCATTTGATGCGGCTGGCTACCTATGCGTCGGTATCGGTGGCGGCTGTACTGATTGTGGCAAAATTAATTGCCTGGGGGATGTCGGATTCGGTGAGCCTGTTGGCGACCCTACTGGACTCGGTGTTGGATGCGATTGCTTCACTGATCAACCTAGTTGCCGTGCGGCACGCGCTGACCCCGGCAGATAGGGAGCATCGCTTTGGTCACGGTAAGGCCGAGGCGCTGGCTGGACTGAGCCAGTCTATGTTTATCGCGGGATCGGCGGGCTTTTTGCTGCTGGAGGCCGGCCGCAAGACACTCAATCCGGCTGTCATTGAACACGCGCAGTCCGGTATCGCGGTTATGCTGTTCTCGATGGCGGCAACCCTCGCGCTACTGCTATTTCAGAACTATGTTATCCGCAAAACCCAGTCCACGGCTATTCGTGCCGACGCCCTGCACTACAGATCAGATCTGTTGATCAATGGCGGGGTAATTGTCGCCCTGTGGCTATCAATGTCTGGCTGGCCACAGTTTGATGGGCCTATTGCCTGTCTTATCGGCCTGTATATTCTGTTTAGTGCCTGGCAAATTATACGCATATCTCTGGATCAGCTGATGGATCGCGAACTGCCGGATGAAACCCGCGCCGAGATCAAACAGATGGTATTGCAACATCCGGCGGCGCTGGGGATGCACGATCTGCGCTCACGCAGCGCCGGCAGGGCGGTTTTTATACAGTTGCATCTGGAGCTGGATGACGCCCTGTCCCTGGTGGATGCCCACAACGTGTGCGATGAGGTGGAGGCCACCCTATTGAGCGCATTTCCCGATGCGGAGATTATTATTCATGTGGACCCCCAGTCGGTGGTCGGCGAAGAACCAGTGGCAGTGTTTGATTAGAGGAATGATCGGGATACCCACTGTTCTGACTGTCTACATTGAGCAAATCTTTTAAGGCCATAGGGTTTATTCATTGTTGCGCCCATTGTTGCAACAACACCGCTAGTGCTATGATTGGCGCCATAAATTTATCAGCTTCTCTTTAAACCGTATTTTTGGAGACCCTTTGTAATGAGTGAAAATATTGTCCATGTAACCGACAGCAGCTTTGAAACCGATGTGCTGCAATCCGAAATTCCCACGCTAGTCGATTTCTGGGCGGAGTGGTGCGGGCCCTGCAAAATGATTGCCCCCATTCTCGATGAGATCGCCGATGAATTCAGCGGCAAGATAAAGATCTGTAAAGTGGATGTGGATAGCAACCCTGAGAGTGCCGCGAAGTTCAATGTGCGTGGTATCCCCACTCTTCTGGTATTTAAAAACGGCGCGGTTGAGGCGACAAAAGTCGGCGCGCTCTCCAAAGGTCAACTGACGGAATTTGTCAACGGTCAAATTTAAAGCGGCTGTGCGGCTGTTCGCAGCCGCAAATTCCACTTGCGTTTAGCAAAACAACACTATAATCTTACTGATTCCACGCTATTGCCTCCATTGACGCCCACAGTTTAAGCGCCACTCGCGGCTAAAATAATACCTAATAGACAAACAACCTCGGCTACGGCCGCTCACCCTGTTGAATCAACCCGTAATTCCATCCTATGAACTTATCTGAATTAAAGCAAAAACCGATTGACGAATTGTTGAAAATGGCCACCTCAATGGGCCTAGACAATCTCGCCCGCTCCAGAAAACAAGATATTATCTTCGCCATGCTCAAGCGCCATGCGAAAAGTGGCGAGGATATCTACGGCGAGGGGGTACTGGAGATCCTACCGGACGGCTTTGGCTTTCTGCGCTCTGCCGGCGCCTCTTATCTGGCCGGGGCCGATGATATCTATGTGTCTCCCAGTCAAATTCGCCGTTTTAATCTGCGTACTGGCGATGGTATCGCCGGCAAGATTCGACCGCCAAAGGATGGAGAGCGCTACTTCGCGATGCTCAAGGTGGACGAGATCAACTTTGATGCCCCGGAGAATGCGCGCAATAAAATTCTGTTTGAAAACCTGACTCCCCTATTCCCCGATGAGCAGCTCTGCCTCGAAGCGGGCAACGGCTCTACCGAGGATCTTACCGGCAGAATCATCGATCTGGTTTCACCTATAGGTAAGGGTCAGCGGGGGCTGATAGTGGCGCCGCCCAAGGCGGGTAAAACCATTATGATGCAGAATATCGCCCAGTCGATTATCCGCAACAACCCCGAGTGTTACATTATCGTGCTACTGATCGATGAGCGCCCGGAAGAAGTGACTGAAATGCAGCGCACGGTGCGCGGCGAAGTAATCGCCTCGACCTTTGATGAACCCCCTACCCGCCATGTTCAAGTAGCCGATATGGTGATTGAAAAGGCCAAGCGCCTGGTTGAACATAAAAAGGATGTAGTCATTCTGCTGGACTCCATCACCCGCCTGGCCCGAGCTTACAACACGGTGATTCCCTCCTCGGGCAAGGTGCTGACTGGGGGTGTCGATGCCCACGCCCTTGAGAAGCCAAAGCGTTTCTTCGGTGCGGCGCGCAATATTGAAAACGGCGGCAGTCTGAGTATTATCGCCACCGCGCTGGTGGATACCGGTTCTAAAATGGACGAGGTGATCTACGAGGAATTTAAGGGCACGGGCAATATGGAATTGATTCTGGATCGCAAAGTCGCTGAAAAACGCGTCTATCCGGCTATTAATATCCGTCGCTCAGGCACCCGCCGCGAGGATCTGCTGATGGATGAGGCCGAGCTGCAGCGGGTTTGGATTCTGCGCAAATTGCTGCACGATATGGAAGACCTTCCAGCTATTGAATTTATGGTGGAAAAACTCAAGGGCTTTAAAAATAACAGCGAATTCTTCGGTGCCATGAAGCGCAAGTAGACTCGGTGCCGAGTATCTACTTTATACCGCAATAGGCGACGAACACTCTCAGAGGTAAGTATTGATGAAATATGCCGACCTCCGTCAATTTATCAGCTACCTCGAGCAACAGGGGGAACTGATCCGCATTACCCAGTCTGTCGACCCCTATCTGGAGATGACTGAAATCAGTGATCGCACCCTGCGCGCTCAGGGTCCTGCACTGCTGTTTGAAAACCCTAAAGGCTATCAAACCCCGGTACTCTGCAATCTGTTTGGCACGCCCAAACGGGTGGCGATGGGCATGGGACAGGACTCGGTGGATGCACTGCGGGATGTGGGGGAACTGCTGGCCTTTCTCAAGGAGCCGGATCCCCCCAAGGGTCTGCGGGATCTTTGGGAAAAGCGCCACGACTTTAAACAGGTACTGAATATGCCGGTCAGTCAGGTGCGCAGCGCGCCCTGTCAGGAGGTTGTTCTGGAAGGTGATCAGGTGGATCTGGATCAGCTGCCGATTCAAACTTGCTGGCCGGGGGATGTGGCGCCACTGGTGACCTGGGCACTGGCCATCACCAGAGGTCCGGACAAGACCCGACAGAATCTGGGCATCTACCGGATGCAGAAAATTGCCAAGAATAAATTAATTATGCGCTGGTTGGCTCACCGCGGCGGCGCTTTGGATTATCGCGACTGGCAGAAAAAATATCCCGGCAAACCCTATCCGGTTGCTGTGGCTCTGGGGGCAGATCCAGCGACCACTCTGGGCGCAGTGACCCCAGTGCCGGACACCCTGTCGGAATACGCCTTTGCCGGTCTGTTGCGGGGCGGAAAGACTCAGGTGGTCAAGTGTCTGGGCAGTGATCTGCAGGTTCCGGCCACGGCGGAGATTGTGCTCGAGGGATACCTGCAGCCCGGCGAGGAGGCCGATGAGGGCCCGTTTGGCGATCACACCGGTTATTACAATGAGGTGGAGCGCTTTCCGGTGTTTACTGTGGAGCGCATCACGCAGCGCAAGGATCCGATCTATCACAGCACTTACACCGGACGGCCGCCGGATGAACCGGCCATTTTGGGGGTTGCTCTCAACGAGGTGTTTGTTCCCATACTGCAGAAACAGTTTCCCGAGATTGTCGACTTTTATCTGCCGGCGGAGGGTTGTTCCTATCGCATGGCGGTAGTCAGTATCAAAAAACAGTATCCGGGGCACGCCAAGCGGGTGATGATGGGTGTGTGGTCGTTTTTACGCCAATTTATGTATACCAAATTTGTGGTTGTCACTGACGAGGACATCAATATCCGCAGCTGGGAAGATGTGATCTGGGCGATCACTACTCGCATGGATCCGGTTAGAGACACGGTGATGATTGAAAATACTCCGATCGATTATCTGGATTTCGCCTCGCCAGTCTCCGGCCTAGGCTCTAAAATGGGCCTGGATGCGACCAATAAGTTGCCCGGCGAAACTGATCGCGAGTGGGGTCAGCCGATTGTGATGGACGCCGATGTCAAGGCGCGAATCGACAATCTCTGGGATCAGCTGGGCATCTCAAGTGAGATCTCCTGATACCAACCCTGCACAGACTGCAAACGACTGCGGGGGATACTGCGCAGTGGGCAAATGCCCGTTTTGCAATGTTATTCAGGAAAGCTTAAGGTGGTCGAGCCGCTGTTATTGTGGCCTGGAGCAGAATTACTATAACTAAATTATCTGGAACCTCGGCGATGAGCAACCCTCAAGGTCAATTTTACCTATTCACCAAACGGCGGTTTCTACCCTTTTTTGTCACCCAGTTTCTCGGGGCGTTCAATGACAATCTATTTAAGAATGCACTGTTGGTGATGGTTGTCAGCAGCGCAGCGGTAAATGCTCAGAGTAGCACCAACTTCACCACCAATCTCGCCGCTGGCTTATTTATACTGCCATTTTTCTTATTCTCCACCCTGGCGGGACATTTAGCTGATCGCTACGACAAGGCATTTTTAATCCGGCGCATCAAATTTGCTGAGATCCTGTTGATGCTGGCCGGTTGCTACGCGCTGTGGCTTGGCGATATCCCGCTGATGCTCGGAGTGCTATTTTTGCTCGGCGTGCAATCGGCCTTTTTTGGGCCTATTAAGTACGCAATTATCCCCCAGCATTTGCAGCCCTCGGAGCTGCTGGCTGGCAATGCCCAAGTTGGCATGGGAACCTTTGTCTCTATACTGCTCGGCACCCTGATAGGCGGCTGGCTAGTAACTGGCCCAGAGGGGCCACTGCAACTGGGCGCGCTGATTATTTTGATGGCTATTGTGGGATGGTTGAGCAGCTGTCAGATCCCGGATGCGCCAGCCACTAATCCTCAGCTGGACGAGGCTGTCTCTTTTCATCCTGTGCGCGAGACCGCACAGAATTTCAGGCTGGCGAGCAAAAATCCCAAGGTCATCCTGTGTATTTTTGCCGCCTCATGGTTTTGGCTGTACGGCAGCAGTTTTTTGACTCAGGTGCCGAATTTTGCGGTCTCGGTTTTAAATGGACATCCGACACTGGTGTCGATTCTGCTGACCGCTTTTATTATTGGTGTGGCGCTGGGTTCGCTGCTCTGTTATCGACTTTCCAAGGGCAGCGTGGAACCCGCACTGGTTCCCCTTGGAACGCTAGGACTGAGTCTGTTTGCAGTGGACTTATATTTCTCCTCTGCTATCTACAACGCCAGTGCCGCAGCGATCACAGGGATTCGACCGACCGATTTTGTAATGCTGACCGAGGGGCTGAGAATTCTTGTCGATCTGGTGTTGATCGGCATGTCCGGTGGTTTTTTTATTGTGCCGCTGTACACCATGATCCAACAGGGCACAGAGGACGGCACCAGGGCCAGAGCACTGTCGGTAAATAACATTATGAACGCCCTGTTTATGGTTATCGGTAGTCTGTTGGGTATAGTGTTTCTGAGTCTGATGGGCTGGACCATACCGCAGTTTTTTGTCGCCATCGCCGGGTTTAATCTGCTGTTTATGGGGATAATTTTTTACCTGCAACCGCTGTTTCTCAGCAGATTTAAAGACTGGCTGCTAGCGCCCTTTAACCGTTAATGTTATTAGCTTAACTACAGGTTTAGTCCTTATCCAGGTCGGGACAGGGTCGGCCCTTAATAATAGCTGGTGGCACTGGTAGTCATTACCATGGGCGCAGCCACCTCTTCTCGCTTAACCACACCAAATAGCTGCTCCACCAGTTCCAGTGCAAAATCTAGGGCAGTTCCCGGACCCTGACTGGTAATGCAGTTACCCTCAACCACCACCCGCGACTCTGTGTCGACCTCCCGAGCCTCAAGCTGTTGATGATACATCGGATGACAGGTGGCCGCGCTATTACGCAACAGCCCTTTGGCGCCTAAGACTAGGCAGGGTGCGGCGCAGATTGCCCCGAGGAGCCTGCCCTCTGCTATCTGTTGGCGCAACAGTGTATCCAGTATTGCACTGGCAGCCAGATGCTCGGCTCCGGGCAGCCCACCAGGGACAGCAATTAAGTCCCAGGGTTGAGCTGGTGAGTTCTGCGCGCAGTCCTGCAGGGAACAGTCGGCAACAATTTTAGTCTCTCGAGATCCACAGATCTGCAGCTGATCACAGGACTCTACAACGGCCACCGTCACCTTAGCTCCAGCCCTGCGCAGCACATCGATAATGGTAACTGCCTCCAGCTCTTCGGTGCCGTCGGCGATCGGGACTAACACGCTTTTAGTCATAGCAACCCCTCTTTTATCAGCCATTTGCGCTCTAATATAGGTTACACTGTAGAACCTATTAAAAACAAATTCTCTCTGGCGCAGAGGCAGTATATAGCCAGATACTTCGCAGAAGAATAACTACCAACCCATACATAGGATTTTAGGCTCCGCCGGGTACTGGGCCACCGTGGTGAGGGAATACTAGATATAGGGATACCTAACAATAACAGCAACAAACTAACGGCTACTCGATGTCACTAATTCACCATCTCGATCAACTCAACTCAGCAGAAAATAGCAAGCTACTGAGAGGTATTTTGCGGGGTATAGAAAAGGAGAGCCTGCGGGTCAATCAGCAGGGCTATCTGGCCACTAGCCACCATCCCAGCGGTCTGGGATCAGCCCTCGCCCACCCGTCCATCACCACCGATTTCTCCGAAGCACTGCTGGAGTTTATCACTGCCCCGTCGACATCAGTCGGGCAGTTACTGGATGAGCTGGATGAGATCCACCGCTTTACCTACCAGCAGTTGGATGACGAGTTACTGTGGGTCAGCAGTATGCCCTGTCAACTGGGTGCGGATAGTGAGATCCCCATTGCCGAGTATGGAAACTCCAATATTGGCACCATGAAAAAGGTCTATCGAGTGGGCCTAGGCCACCGATACGGTCGCGCTATGCAGACCATTGCCGGCATCCATTACAATTTTTCTGTACCCGATGACCTATGGCGATTATTGCAGGCAAGCGAGGATAGTAGTCAGTCATTACAGGCATTTAAATCCGAGGGTTATTTTGGCTTAATCCGCAATTTTCGGCGCTACTCCTGGTTGCTTATCTATCTTTTGGGTGCCGCGCCTGCAGTCTGCAAAAGTTTCGTCAAGAACCGCGCTCATCGGCTTGTTCCCATGGGTTCAGATACCCATAGCCTGCATACGCCCTACGCCACCTCGCTGCGAATGGGGGATCTGGGTTATCAGAGCGACGCTCAGAGTTCCCTGGCAATCTGCTACAACAGCTTGCAACAGTATATTGATAGTCTGGGCGACGCCCTGCAGCAGCCCTATGCCGCCTATGACAGCATTGGACTTAAGGATCAGCAGGGTAACTATCGTCAGCTCAATACCAACTTGCTACAAATTGAAAACGAGTTTTACAGCACGGTAAGACCCAAGCGCACCGCGGAGTCCGGCGAAACTCCCCTGCAAGCCCTCAACAGTCGCGGCGTTGAGTATATTGAAGTCCGCTGTCTCGATGTGAATCCTCTGGTTCCCGGCGGTATTGATAGAGAGACAGTGCACTTTCTCGATGCGTTTTTACTGTTTTGTCTGCTCAGCCCCAGCCCACAGATGGACGACTCGGAATGCGCGCAGATTCCGGATAATCTGATGCGAACTGTCTACAGCGGGCGGGATCCCCAACTTCAGTTGATGGACATCGGCGGTGAACGAGGATTACGAGACTGGGGATTGGAGCTAATCAACCTGATGCAACCTGTGGCTAAAACCCTGGACAGCGCCCAGGGAGAGCACTGTACTGACCATCGAGACGCGGTAAACACCATGAGGGAAAGATTGCGCGATCCCCAGTCCACACCCTCGGCAAGGCTATTAACCCAAATGCAAACTAACCGTGAAACCTACTATGCCACCGCTATGGGTATGGCGAAGCAGCAGCGGGAGTTGTTTGTCCAGCGGCCACTGGACAACCAACGCCTAGCGCACTATCGAGAGTTGGCTGCAGCGTCCCATAGACAACAACTGGCTATAGAGGGCGCTGATAGCAAAACTTTCGACCAGTTTTTGGCCGACTACTGGCAGTCCTCACGCCGCTAATCAATCTTGAGCTTCCCCTCGGCAACTAGAGAAATCAGAGGCAAATTAAATTAAACTACCTAGAACTACTGGCCCAAATTGAGAGAACCCAGCACCATGCAGTTACCCAGTTACAGCGCGATCAACCTACTCCAGTCCCTGGGGGCACTGTTGCTTATGGGCCTAGCGATTTTCTATTTTGAGAATCATCTGGGTCTCGAGCCCTGTTATCTGTGTATCACGCAACGGGTATTTGTTGTGGCGATCGGTGTAATTGCCCTGTTGGCGGCAGTGCACAATCCATCCGCTACTGGGCAGCGCATCTATGCAGGACTGTCCATTGCCGCTGCTGTGGTAGGCGGCTATTTCTCCTCGAAGCAACTGTGGTTGCAGAGCCTGCCCGAGGATCAGGTACCGGCCTGCGGCGTACCCGTAGACTATCTGTTAGAGAGCTTCTCACTGTCGGAAGCTATCGCTATGTTGGTGCGCGGCGACGGCAACTGTGCCGAGGTACAGTGGCAATTTTTGGGGCTGAGTATGCCGGCATGGGTGCTGGTGGCCTTTGTCGGATACGCCCTAGTGGGAGCAGTACAATTCTTTCGAAAGGCTTAGCGCTCACTTTAAGTCTAGCCCTGCTGATCTGCTTTGCCTGGCTGGGAGAGTGGCTGGCGCTGTTTCTGGAGATCAATATTCCGGGGCCAGTTACCGGTATGCTTTTACTGTTTGTCTGCCTCAGTCTCTACCCGGGGTCCTATCAGCGCCTGAACCAACTCTGTGATCTGGGAATTCGCAATCTGACCCTGTTGTTTGTGCCGGCCTTTGTCGGCTTATTTTTTGCTGGCGCAGAGATTCATTCTCAGCTTGCAGGCATTCTGGGGATGATTTTGGTCAGCACCCTGTCGATTATGCTGCTGCTGACTGGAGTGGTCAGTCTGATTGTCAAAGTTGGACAGAGGGCAAGGAAACCTTGACCAGTTTACTCAGCGATCAGTGGCAGCAAATTGCCAGCAGCTCTTGGCCAGTGGCAATCACCATCCTGTGTTTTGCTGTCTCACTCAAGATCTACCGGCGCACTAATTGTCATCCTTTACTTCATCCTCTGCTGTTGAGCACAATTCTGGTTACTGCCGTCATTTACCTGCTGGAAATAGATTTCACCGTCTACCTCTCTGGCAATGGTATTTTGTTGTGGCTGGTGGGACCGGCAACTGTAGCACTTGCTGTGCCCCTTGCCACTCAGCTCAGACAGCTTTCCGCGGTGATTTACCCGACGCTTTCGCTGGTCTTACTTGGCGGCTTTGTAGCGACACTGGCAGCGCTTGTCACTGCCCCATGGCTGGGCATAAGCAACTCGATGATTGCCTCAATTGCCGCTAAATCCGTCACTACACCTATTGCCATAGGTATTACCCAACAACTCGGTGGCCTACTCGCAGTGATTGTGCCCACAGTGCTGATCACTGGACTGGTGGGCATCTTGTTTGCGGATTTTATTTTCACCCGATTTGGGGTTGTGGATGCGCGCTGGCAGGGCCTTATACTGGGAATCTGCTGCCATGCTATTGGCACTGCCAAGGCCTTTGAAAAGGGCCCACTATGCGGCTCTTTTGCAACTCTAGGCATGGGTTTAAATGGCCTGTGGACGGCATTTTTTCTACCGCTGATAGCACCTTTTTTTCTCAGTTAATTGCCGATCAATGCGCTGGTGACCAGCGACGCAGGCATTAAAAAGCCCCGAGTCTTCGGGGCTTTTAATCGGCTAGCTGGATTGGCGAGTGGTTATCCCTCGGCCTGCTCCTCAGCTTGCTCTTGGATATTTGCCTTGAGCAGTTCTACTTCAAAGATCAGCGTTGCGTTGGGTCCAATTGGCCCCTGCCCCCCCATCCCATAACCGAGGTCGGCGGGAATATAGAGCTCCCATTTAGAACCTTCAGGCATCAGCTGCAGGGCTTCGGTCCACCCGGGAATGACTTGGGTGACACCAAATTGTACGGGTACCCCGCGCTTTATCGAGCTGTCAAACTCAGTGCCATCCAGAAGACGGCCGGCGTAGTGGACTTCGACGGTGCTGTCTGCCGTGGGCAACGGCCCATCACCAGCGGTGATCACCCTGTACTGAAGGCCGGATTCGGTGGTTACCACACCCGTTTTCTCACCATTGGCCTTGAGGAAAGTTGCGCCCTCTTCGGCGTTGGCTTTAGCCTGCAGGTCAAGAGCCTCCTGCTCTGCCTGTTGCATCTCTTTCTGCTTGGCCATCATCTGTGTCTGAAAGGTCTGTACTGCCTCGGTGACCTGCTCTTCGCTGAGCCGGAGTTCGGCACCGGAGAGGCCGTCATCTATACCCTGCAGGTAGGCAGCCCTGTCGATATTTACGCCGGTTACCTGAATATTCTTGCCATTGTCCATGCCCATAAGATAGCTTATTCGCTGGTCTTGGCTCTCCAGACTCACTGCCTCCTCTGCCGGAAGTTCGGCCTGATTACAGCCTAGGATGAGAAGAGAGATTAAAATCAAGCTTATATGCTTCATACTGTTTCCCTGTGTTGTAAAGTGTGTTGTGAATTTAAATTTGGCGAGCCTAGTTTAGGCCATTTCCAGTACAGTATCGACTAATTTATTGATCCCGATCGCCGCCTGAGAAATACTCTCAGCCAACATATAGGCCGGCGTTGTCACCAGTTTGTTTGCCGGATCTATACATATCTCATCAACAGCACAAATTTCATGGCGAGCGCCGGTCTGTTCAACTGCAGTAGCCGTCTGTGGATCGTTGCCGACCGTACATTTCACACCCTCTGCAAATAGCTTCCCCGCCATTGCCGGGGCAATGCAGATCAGTCCAACCGGCTTGCCAGCACTGTGCATGGACTGAATGAACTGCTTGAAGGTTGGATTGACCATCATGCCCGAACCCGCCAGGGCAAAATTGCTAAGATTTTTGGCGGCACCAAACCCACCGGGCACTATCACCGCGTCAAACGCTTGGTGGTTGGCCAGCGCGAGATCGGCAATCTCTCCCCTGACAATACGCGCTGCCTCTACCAAAACATTTCGCGGCTCTGAAATTGACTCATCGGCGGTCAAGTGATTAATCACATGCATCTGGGGGATATTGGGAGCGAAGCAACTGACTTCCGCACCCTGCTGATCTAGGCGCAGTAGGGTCAGAACCGACTCATAGATCTCGGCACCGTCATAAACCCCGCAACCGGATAGAATAACTGCCACGCGCTTTTTCGACACGATTATCTCCTTTCAAATAAAAGATGGACTGTGACCATTGCACGAATAGGGATTTTATGATCAGACCAGGCAAAAGATCATTTGTGCAAAGGTCTCAGACTAATTTTTTTTTGCTGCCAATAGGTCCCACACACCGTGCCCCAGGCGCTCGCCGCGCTTTTCAAATTTGGTCAGCGGGCGGTAGTCGGGTCTGGGCGCATAGTTGCCGCTGCCGGCTATGTTGCTGAAACCCTCAGCAATATCCACCAGTTCTAGCATCTGTTCGGCGTAGGGCTGCCAATCGGTGGCCATATGCAGATGGCCTCCCACTTTGAGTTTGCGGCGGATCAATTGCAGGAAGTCTGGCTGTACGATGCGCCGTTTGTTGTGTTTCTTTTTGTGCCAGGGATCTGGAAAGTAGAGTTGCAGTCGATCTAAACTCTGATCGGGAATACACTCTCTGAGCACATCGGTGGCATCGGCCAAATAGAGGCGCAGGTTGTCGAGATCTCTGGCACCGGCCGCATTGATCAAGCTGCCCACGCCCGGAGGATGCACTTCGATGCCGATAAAGTCAGTGTTTGGCTGGTCAATGGCCATTTGCAACAGGGAATCCCCCATGCCAAATCCGATCTCTAGGACACTGGTGGCTGAACGTCCGAAGACTTGGGGCAAATCGATCTCGCCGTCAGCCAACTGCAGTCCATAGCGCTCCCAGCCACTGTCAAAGGCCTGCCGCTGGGCCCCTGTCATGCGCCCGGCGCGCACCACATAGCTGCGTATTGGTTTATTGCGATATTCTGGTCTTATATCCACACTACGGTTTCCTGGCGGCCCAGCATAGAGACAACCATCCGATCATAAAGGCTGTACCACCGATTGGCGTGATCATGCCGAGAGCGGAAATATTGGTCATCACCAGCAGGTACAGTGAGCCACAGAACAGCACTATTCCCAATAAAAGACCGCGCAGTGAAATAATTTTCCAGCGCGGCTGTAGCAGGTCATCCTGTAGACTGATAACTGCCAACAGTGCCAGACTGTGGAACATCTGATATTTAACTGCTGTTTGAAAGACTTCCATTCGCTGGTCTGATAAAACTGACTCCAGACCATGGGCGGCAAAGGCCCCCAGTGCAACAGAGATCAGGCTGCTGAGGGCGGCAATTTTTATCCAAAGGCGTTTATTCATGGGCATAAAAAAACCGCACTCTGCTGATTGTGCGGTTCTCTGGGTTGGTTCGCTGGTCTAGGCTTCCATTGCAGTACGAATTTTTTGCATGGCATTTTTTTCAAGCTGGCGGATGCGCTCAGCGGAGACGCTGTACTCGTCCGCCAACTGATGGAGAGTGGCTTTCTGGTCATTGAGCCAGCGACGCTGCAGTATGTCTTGGCTTCGTTTGTCCAGAGTTCGAAGCGCCTGACCCAGTCGCTGGCTGTTGTCTACTTCGAGATCTTCAGTCTCAATGCGCTCAGCGGGATCTGAATTCCGGTCTTCAAGATACAGCGCTGGGGCATAGGCGGGTTTGTCATCATCGCCGTCGTCAGGGGCATCAAAGGCGGTGTCATGGGCGGAGAGACGCATCTCCATTTCCATCACATCTTTGACATCCACACCCAGATCTTCAGCAACCGCTTTGGCCTCATCGGCGGACAGCCACTGCAACTGTTTCTTGGCACTGCGCAGGTTGAAGAACAGTTTGCGCTGGGATTTGGTAGTGGCTATTTTGACAATCCGCCAGTTGCGCAGGATAAATTCATGTATTTCAGCCTTAATCCAATGCACAGCAAAGGATACTAGGCGCACGCCCTTCTCGGGGTTAAAGCGCCGCACTGCTTTCATCAGTCCGACATTGCCCTCTTGGATAAGGTCACCCAAGGGCAGTCCATAACCGTTGTAGGAGCGTGCAATATGCACCACAAAGCGCAGGTGGGACATTACCAGACGCCGTGCGGCGTCCAGATCATCTTGGTAGTAAAGCGCCTCACCCAGAGCTTTTTCTTCGTCCAGCGTTAACAGCGGCACAGTAGCGGTGCCCTGAATGTAAGCATTCAGGTTGGCGCCCGGTGTCATCCAATCCATGGTCTGTAGTGATTTATTCATAGAGTTCTTACCAAGATACGACTGCCTATTATAGCATTATTTTATAAATAGTGCCTAGCGTCTGTAATTCAAGGCCTAGGGAGTGATATTTACGGGATTTACTCTATCTCGGTTTAATCCCTTTGAGATGGCCTCCGACCGCCAACCAGGCACCGCTGATACCCAAAAATCCGCCAGTGGCGATCAAGACGACTAATCCCGAAGGACCAGGTCCGCGCAATGTGTATTGGCTGTTGTAGAGCTGGCTGAGGCTGTCGATGGACTGGCCTAGCCATAGGGTGCCCGCAGACAGTATCAGAGCAGAGATCAGCGCGCCAAACAGACCCAACAACAGTCCAGCGTACAGAAATGGTCTGCGCACATAGGCATCTGTGCCCCCGACTAATTTGATAATCACAATTTCATCACGGCGGCTGTGAATGGCTAGGCGGATGGTGTTACCTATAATCAGTAATACCCCAACGCCGAGGATGCCGGCCAGGGCCAGGGCAATTTTTTGCCCCAGATCTGTCAGAGTTCGCAACCTCTGCAGCCACAGCATATCGATCTGTACATCCTCAATTGACGCCAACTTCTGCAGCGTCTCTACCAGCTTGGAGGTCTGATCAGCAGCGCTGGACTGAACGAGCTTCGGCTCCACCAAAAACACTGGCGGCAGTGGATTTTCCTCCAGATACTGCAGGGCTTGACCAAAGCCAGAGGCCTGTTTGAATTCCTCAAGCGCCTGTTGTGGCGATATATAGGTCACTTCGGCTATCTCGGGCATTTCCGCTAACCGATCGCCGAGCCTTGAGAGCTGCTTCCGGTTGGCGGACTTGTCCACATAGACGGTTATCTGGGCAAAAGACTGAAAATTACTCTCCAACTGACGGATGTTATCCACCATCAGGTAAAGCAGGGCCGGCAGAGACAGGGCGATGGCAATCACGGTGCTGGTCATCAGTGTCTGCCATGGCTCTCGCAGCACCCGATGCAGGCTGTCACGCAGGGTCAATCGGTGGTGGCGGATGAACGCCCGGTAGCGATCGAGAAGACCAGATTTGGCACTTACCGCGCCGCGCGCACTGCTGTCGGCCCTCTTAGCTTGTGAATTTGGCAACACCGGCCCCCTGTCCATCTTCAGCGACTACACCCTGATGCAAATGAATAATTCTGCAGTTCATGCGCCGCACTAATTCAATCTCATGGGTGGCTATCAGTATGGTTACACCCACATCTTGAAAGCGTTGAAACAGCGCCATTATCTCGGTGGATAATCCGGGGTCTAGATTGCCTGTCGGCTCATCTGCCAGCAGGATTCTCGGCTTGTGCACTACGGCCCTGGCGATACCCACACGCTGCTGTTCACCTCCGGACAATGTCTCCGGGCGATTGCGCTCTTTGCCCAGTAGGCCGACGGCATCTAGCGCGGCTCTAACCCGGCGCCCGATCTCTTTGGTTCGATGACCGGAGACTTGCAACGGCAGTGCCACATTGTCGTACACAGTGCGATCCATAAGTAACTGATGGTTCTGAAATACTATACCCAGCTGTCGTCGGTAGCTGGGTATCTGTCTGTTGGAGAGGCGGTTGAGATTTTTACCGTTGATCAGCAGCGTGCCAGCGGTCGGCCGCTCAAGCAACATCAACAATTTGAGTAATGTGCTCTTGCCAGCGCCCGAGTGGCCAGTTAAAAACGCCAGCTCTCCGGCCTCTAGATTAAAATTGATGTTTTTTAGGGCATCGAGCCCACCGGGATAGCGCTTGCTGAGGTTATCGAAACAAATCATAGATCACCCGCCGCGATCGCTGCCCATTAATGCGTCTATAAACTCGGCAGCGTTAAATGGTTGTAGATCGGCCTGCCCCTCCCCCACACCGATAAAGCGAATCGGTGTGGCAAACTTCTCTGCCAGGGCAAATATAATACCGCCCTTGGCGGTGCCATCGAGCTTGGTCAGCACCATACCACTGACCCCCACGGCACTATCGAATTGAGCCATCTGGGCAATGGCGTTCTGCCCAGTGCCGGCATCCAGAACTAATAACACTTCATGGGGAGCACTGTTGTCGAGCTTGGCGGCAACCCGGGCGACCTTTTTAAGCTCTTCCATCAGGTTGTCTTTGTTGTGTAGACGCCCGGCAGTGTCGGCAATAACCACGTCGATATTGCGGTTTTTGGCTGCCTGCACTGCATCGAAGATTACCGAGGCACTGTCGGCGCCAGTATGCTGGGCAACCACGGGTATCTGGTTGCGCTCTCCCCAGACTTGCAACTGCTCGACTGCAGCCGCTCTAAAGGTGTCCCCAGCTGCCAACAGCACCGATTTGCCCTGCTGCTTTAGAAGATTGGCTATCTTGCCAATGGTGGTAGTCTTGCCCACCCCATTGACTCCCACAACCAGAATCACGAAGGGCTGCTGTGCGTCAGTATTCAAGGGCTGTTGGCAGGGTTGCAATCTGGCTAACAACAACTGTTTTACATGACTTTGCAGGGCGCTGCTATCATTTAGTTGATTTCTTTTTAGGCTCTCAGTGAGATCCTTGATAATCGCCTCTGTGGTGTCGATACCCACATCCGCCATCAACAAACTGGTCTCCAACTCTTCCAACAGTTGCTGATCGATAACCTTGGCGCCGAGAAAGACATTGCTCAGGCTATTGCCAGTGCGCGCCAGTGCGGTGCGCATACGCTGAACAAAACTGGTTTGATGACTTTCAGGTGCTATTGTCTGCGCTGTTTCAGCGGTGTTGGTTTGATCTTTGTCTGTACCGCTGTGAGCCGGTTTGCGTCTAAATCGGTCTAAAAAAGTGGTCTTTTCAGATTGGCGCTTGGGCTCCGGAGATTTAGATTCCATAGAATATTCTTTCTATTCTTGCCTTGGGTTGGTTGCTGGAGAAAATCCGATTACCTGTGATTCGATTTTCCATTGTGGTGTATCCTACCACTGAAATCGCACAATGTGGCCTAAAAACATTAGCAGAGCAAGGATTAGTTGAGGAGAAATGGTGAGGAAAAAAACAGCTCAAGAATCTCAATCTAGTATCCGTATTATCGGCGGCAAATGGCGTAGTCGACGGCTCAACTTCCAGACTGCGGAGGGTCTCAGGCCCACTGGTGATAGGATTCGCGAAACCCTTTTCAACTGGCTGGCACCGGATATTCAAGGCGCTAGATGCCTAGATTTATTTGCCGGCTCTGGGGCATTGAGTTTTGAGGCTCTATCGCGGGGAGCTTGCCGTTGTACCGCCATAGATAACAATCCAGCGGTGATTGCACAACTGCGTGCCAATCAGTCAGATTTGGGCGCTGAGGATCTGCAGCTGGTGCAGGGTGACGCCAGAGATTACTTGACCCACAGGCAGCCCGATACGCCCTTTGATATTGTGTTTATGGATCCGCCCTTCGCTCGGGATTTGCATGCTGAGATCAGTCTTTTGCTGGTACAGAACTGCTGGCTGGCGGACAGTGCTCTGATCTATTGTGAAATGCCGGCTACCGAGCCCGACCTCAGCGGGCAATACTGGCGATCCGTCAAACAGAAGACTGCGGGCGCAGTGCGCTATTGCCTGTACTCACAGATTGAGATATCAGCCTAACTTGAGTTAATATGCCACCCCCATCTGATGGCTCAGAGAGCGTGCATATGAAAACCGTTGTTTATCCCGGCACTTTCGATCCAATTACCAATGGACATATTGACTTGGTGGAGCGAGCCGCCAAGTTATTCGATAAGATTATTATCGGCATAGCCATCAGTCAGCGTAAAAATCCCCTGTTTGACATTGACGAGCGCATACAGCTGGCTGAGCAAAGCTTGAAGCATGTTGCCAATGTAGAAGTTCACGGCTTTGACTACCTGTTGGTCAATTTTGTCAGAGACTGCAAGGCCAATGCCGTTATGCGCGGTTTGCGAGCGGTCTCGGATTTTGAGTATGAATTTCAGCTTGCCAATATGAACCGCGCGCTATCTCCAGAGATCGAGAGTTTTTTCCTGACTCCAGCGGAACGATTTTCCTATATTTCCTCTTCCCTAGTGCGCGAGATATCATCCCTTAATGGCGATGTATCTAAGTTCGTACCCACTAATGTCGCTGAGGCCCTCAGCCAGAAGTTCAACACCTGATCTGCAACCGGCGGTTGGTGTCGGAAAATGCCGCTAGCGCTGGCAATTGTGACAGAACACTGAGCTGCGCTGACCCAGCCGAATTTCCCTGAGCACCCCCTGACAGACGTTGCAGTGCTGGCCTGCACGGCCGTAGACATCCAAAGTCTGTTGAAAATAACCGGGCTGACCCTCGGTGTTGACGAAGTCGCGCAGCGTTGTGCCGCCCAGATCAATAGCTGCAGCCAGCACTTCTTTGATATGTTGCGCCAGCCGTTGGTATCTGGCGCTGGAAATTCTGGCGGCGGCTCGGTCCGGCCTTATGCCACTGCGAAATAGGGCCTCCGATGCATAGATATTACCCACACCGACCACCACCGAATTGGTCATAATAAAAGGCTTAACCGCCAACTTTCGACCCCGGGAACGCTGATAGAGCCAATCGCCATTGAACTGAGCTGACAGCGGCTCTGGGCCCAGATCTTTGAGTTGAGGGTGATAATCTGCAGTCCACAGCCAGCAGCCAAAGCGCCGCGGATCATGGTAGCGCAACCCACGGTCATTACTCAGCTGCATATGGATATGATCATGTTTGCGCCAACTCTGGTCATTATTCACGATTCGCAGACTGCCACTCATGCCCAGATGGACGAGCAGAGATCCATGATCTAGGTGGAATATCAGATACTTTGCGCGCCTTGTTACAGAGCGGATATATTGCCCCTGCATTAGGGCTTCAATATTGTCGGTTACCGGCCAGCGCAGGGCCGGCTGTCTAACCCTCAGCTGAGTAATCTGTTGAGCGCTGACAAACGGCTCTATTCCACGTAGCGTGGTTTCGACTTCTGGCAGTTCAGGCATAGATGGTGGCGTTGAAATTGAAAATTGGTGGAGAAATAGCATAGCACAGTCACAATCGATGCTATTCCTAAAGTAATCACTGGAATTTTTTTAAAATATCAGTAGAATCGCCACTCTCTGCAAAGCAGTCATAAAGAAAATCACAAGGTTCAAAGGAAAATGGCGCTAGGTAAAAGACGTAAAGAAGAAGAAGAATCCCAAATAGATATGACGCCAATGCTGGATGTGGTGTTCATCATGTTGATCTTCTTTATCGTTACTGCGTCTTTTGTCAACGAAGTGGGCTTGGGTGTCAATCGCCCACCAACTTCAGATCAGCCACCACCAGATTCCGAAAATACCAATATTGTCTTCCGGGTCTCGGAGAGCAACGAAATTACCTTTGAAGGCCGCCGTATCGATATCCGCTCAGTGCGCGCCAATGTTGAGCGTCTGCACGCTGAAAAACCCGAAGCCAAGGTTGTAATCAGCACCCACCCCAAGGCCAAAACAGAAGTCTTTGTATTGATTTCTGATCAGGCCCGAGAGGCTGGGGTCTACGATATTTCCCTGTCGACAGACGAATAATCCGATCTAGCCACAGTACCGCCATCCGCCGTCAGATGCTGAGGGCCACTTGTCCTGCACCACTGTGGTATGGGAATATGGCTGTCGTGGATGGGCCTAGCTGCCAATATGTGCACGCTGTCCGGGCTCTGTAACTAGACGGGAGGGAAATCGCCGTGGAGCAATCGACATTCAGCACCTTGAGAGAGACCCTAGGCAGTTTGGATGCTGCTCTAGCTCGGGGCAATACAGCTGACAGCTTACAGCCGTATCTGGATTTTTACTCCCTGCCCAAACCTCATGCTCAGCTGACTGTTGCCGCTGGAACTCTAGCTGTCGACCAGACCTCAGTATTTGCAGCCGTCTGGAAACCGCCGGCGCCAGTGGGCACAGCAATAGTTGTGCACGGCTATTTGGATCATCTGGGCCTTTACAGTCATCTTATCCAGTACTTGCTGGATCAGAATATTGCCGTAGTTTGTTTTGATTTGCCGGGACATGGGCTGTCCGACGGAGAGCCGGCACATATAGAGAACTTCACCGAATACACTGAGGTGCTTGCCGCGGTGATCGAAGTCTGCAGAGCCAATTTTTCAGCGCCCCTCCATGGATTGGGTCAGAGTATGGGCGGTGCTATCCTGCTCAAGCATTTGATCAACACCGAGAAGCGGGGCAACTATCCCTTTGACAGCTTAAACCTGTTTGCCCCCCTGCTACATCCTAAAGGTTGGCCAGTCAGCCGCAGGCTTATCCCCCTGCTGAGACCCTTTCGCAAGTCTATTAAGCGGGTGTTCCGCCGCAGTTCCTACGATCGATCGTTCTTGGATTTTCTGCGCTTTGAGGATCCGCTACAGCCTCGCACTATCCCCCTGCCCTGGTTGATGGCTGCAGATAAGTGGGCGCGAGAATTTCCGCGCTCTGAGGGCAGTGAATTCCCAGTTAACCTTATTCAGGGCACGGCCGATGGCACTCTGGATTGGCAGTACAACCTCGGCGTGTTCAGGGATAAGTTGCCGGGGATGCAAGTGCAGATGATCGACACTGCCAATCATCATCTGGTCAATGAGATCGAATCGCTGCGCCGAGAAATTTTCGCCGCTGTCGAGTTGGGCTAAATCAAGCGTTCCCGTCACAGCTGGAGACCTCTGCATGCAGCCAAGGCGGAATAGACACCACTAGATCACCGTGGGCAACCAGGTGGCCAATTGAGGCCATATCCACAGCATAACCAGCACTGATAACTGTATCAGTATAAAGGGCACCACACCGCGGTACATGGCCGCGGTTTCCACCGTATCTGGGGCTACACCGCGCAGATAAAACAGGGCAAATCCGAAGGGCGGAGTCAGAAACGAAGTCTGCAGGTTTAGGGCGATCATGATCCCCAACCAGACCGGGTCTACTCCCATTGCCAATAGCACCGGACCAACAATCGGAATCACCACAAAAGTAATCTCGATAAAGTCGAGAATAAACCCCAGCAGAAAAATAACGGCCATAACTAGCAGCGTGGCGGTCAGAACCCCGCCCGGCAGGTTGAGGAAGAACGCTTCGACCACTTCGTCGCCGCCAAACCCGCGAAATACCAGGGAGAACACCGCGGCGCCTATCAAAATCAAAAAAACCATTGCGGTCACTTCTGTGGTGCCCTGCACAACTTCGCGCAATCGCGCGAGGCTCAACTGGCCCTTGGCAGCTGCCAATAGCAGCGCTCCGAGAGCACCCACGCCAGCTGCCTCAGTGGGGGTGGCGGCACCCCGGAGTATAGAGCCCAGCACCAACACAATCAGTAGTATGGGCGGCAACAGATCACGCAGCGCAGTGCGCCATTGCGGTCGGGACAGGCCCTCGCTCTCAGCGGGCTGACTGACTACCGCCGGACGCGCCACCAACATCACATAGGCGCAGTAGAGAATCACTAAAATAACCCCGGGTACAATGGCGCCGACAAACAGGTCGCCGATGGATACGGTTTTAGGATTGAAGATTCCCATATTGAGCTGTGCCTGCTGGTAGGCACTGGATAGGGTATCCCCCAGCAGCACTAGGGCAATGGATGGCGGGATAATCTGTCCCAAGGTGCCGGTGGCGGAGATAATGCCGGTGGCTTGGGAGGGCGAATAGCCACGCTTGAGCATTGTGGGCAACGACATCAAACCCATGGTGACCACTGTGGCGCCTACAATACCTGTGCTAGCCGCCAGTAGCGCACCCACCAAGACTACAGAAATCCCCAAGCCGCTGCGAAATCTGCCCAACAGGTCGGCCATACTACCCAGCAGGTCCTCGGCCAGCCGCGACTTCTCGAGCATAATCCCCATAAATACAAACAGTGGCACTGCTATCAATGTGCTGTTTTCCATAATGCCAAACAGCCGATTGGGCAATGCCTGCAGAAAAGCTGGATCGAAGCTGCCAGTTAGGGTGCCCAACGTGGCAAATACAATGGCTGTGCCGGCCAGGGAAAAAGCCACGGGATAGCCGACGATCAGCACCAGACAGAGCGTTAAAAACATCAGCAGTGGGATCAGTTCTGTCATTGCAGCCCCGCGCCTGTAGGGTTGGGGTTTTGCTGCGTGCCAGAGGGATTTTTCAGTACCAATATACCGCTGAGAATCTCTGCTATGCCCTGCAGGGCCAAGGTCACAGGCATAATAAGCATCAGGGTTTTCAGCAGGTATACGGCGGCTATACCCTCAGTCTCCGAGGAGCTTTCACGGATAGTCCAACTGGCCATAACATAGTCCCAGCTGCTGACAAGGATCAGCCCGCAGAAAGGCAGTAGCAACAGGACGCCACCAATAACATCCACCAGTGCTTTGCGCCGTTCTGAATAGTTGCGATAAAAGATATCAACTCGAACATGGGCCTGACGCTTCAGGGCAAAGGCGAGTCCAAGCATAAATAGCAACGCGTGAAGATAGGTAATGGCCTCCTGAAGGGCAATTGAACCCACTCCCAGTTGCCTGGATACCACCACTACGACTACCAATAGCACCATCAACAGGGAAATCCATGAAAGCGCCGTCCCCAGGACTTCAGTGAATCTATTAATGGCTGATATCAGCTTGTGTATTGTCATCGAGTTAGGCTTCGAGTTGAGTGCAGTGCTCAGTATAACCTAGGATTAAAAACTGAACGTCGGTTTTAATCGCCCTGCCGGTTAAAGTTTTTTTTGTTGGTGACGATAATCTAAACTGGATCAGACCGCCACGAGGAGCACTGAGTGTGTAGCTTTCGGTAAATTATCATGCCGGCAAATGAAATAAACATTAATACCCCGCAGTTATCGCTCAAACTAAGCGAGCCGGCCAGAGCTGTAGCTAATTCACCGGTCAAGACTTCATCTGGGGAAGCCAAGTCTAAGGAGTCTGTTAGCATTCAGGATATAGGGCGATTGACCAAAATAAAAAAAGATCAGTCTCTTAAAGAGATCACCGAGAATGTCACAGAAATTCGCGAAGCCATAGCCGCTCTGAATAGCGCGATGCAGGATATCTCTACCAACTTGCATTTTTCGGTAGATGATATTTCCGATCGCTACGTTGTCGAGGTAACCGAGTCCTCCACGGGTGAAGTTATCCAAAGAGTGCCCAGTGAAGCCATTTTGCGGATGGCGAGACAACTAGAGTCTCTGAAGGGTATCTTGTTCGACGATAAATATTAGTCGGTTTGCCCAACCATCGGCGCTCTACTTAAACCTGCAACTCTGCTGTGAAGATGGGTGGTCTGAACTGCTGTGCCTGGTGCCTATTGTGACCTGGAACCCCTATTACTCCAATTAACAGCAATTATTTGTTTCTCAAGAATTTGCAGGTTATGTCGATATTACTGTGCGTAAGCATAATGTTTGGTCAGTAAAACATTATGTTCAATGATTAAATTTTACAGGTGAGGATTTTACAATGGCTACGATTAATACTAATGTCGCCGCTACATTGACGACCTATGCATTATCGAAAAACGAACGCGCGCTCAATCAGTCCTTGGAGCGCTTATCTACCGGCCTGCGGATTAATTCCGCTGCAGATGATGCTGCTGGGCTGGCAATTTCATCCACTATGACCACGCAAATCAAAGGTCTGGATATGGCGGTTAAAAACGCCAATGATGCCATATCTATGGTTCAAACCGCAGATGGTGCCTCCATAGAGATTGGCAACATGCTCCAGCGCATGCGCGAAGTGGCGGTTCAAGCAATTAATGGAACCCAAACCGCCTCCAATCTCAGTGCATTGAATTTGGAGTTCCAAGCACTTATGACACAAATCGAGCGGATTGCAGACCAGACTCAATGGAATGGTGCCAACCTGATTGACGGCTCAGTTGGATCATCGGGCGTAGTGACATTTCAGGTAGGCGCCAATGCCAGCCAGACTATGACCGTGGACTTCGGCAATCTGCAAACTGGGCAAGACCTGACCATCGGTAGCAATGATGTTGAAAACTCGGTCAATGCATCCGCTGCCCTAGCGGTGATCGACGCTGATCTGGCCACGCTAAGTAACCAGCGCGCCGTTTATGGTGCGGCGATCAATCGCCTTGAGCATACGATAGATAATTTGGGTAATATCTCAACGAATACCCAAGCGGCTCGCAGTCGCATACAGGATGCCGACTATGCTGTTGAAACCACCGAGCTGGCCCGAGCACAGATTATCCAGGAGGCATCTACCGCTATGTTAGCTCAGGCCAATCAGCAACAACAGTCGGTGTTAGCGCTGATTAAATAAACTGACTGCAGCATCTCGCAGGACTAAAACTCGGCCATTTCGGCCGAGTTTTTTTATGCCCATTTGTTCAACTTTTATGGCCTTGTCTAGGGGTTAACCCAGCAATGCCAATCCAACCAAAAGCGGCAGAAATAAACGGCAATATGTTGCCTCTATTCGGCAAAAAGCTGCCACTTTTACTAAAGTGTGGTTTTCTGCTGTCGATATATTTGGGGACGGAAGTGCCAGCAGGTGGATTTTTCTGGCAACGTTTACATTAACTTTTGACTTTAGAGGAAATTCACAATGGCTGTTATTAACACAAATTTTGCTGCTACTTTAGCCGCAAATGCATTGTCTAAAAATGAACGGGCCCTGAATCAATCCATGGAGCGCTTATCTACCGGCCTGCGGATTAATTCCGCTGCAGATGATGCTGCTGG
>JBMZBJ010000009.1:0-43666 GCA_049612225.1 Porticoccaceae bacterium
TGCGATACAGCACAGAGATTGTCAGCATTCATACAAACTCGGGCAATACCGCCAAATCTAGCGGCTAGGGCATTTGCAGACCAGCTGCTCCCAGCTTGGGTAGTCAGTATTAGCCCTTGATTGCCAGGCGGATTGAAAAACTGCCAGCTGTTGCCCCAGGAATTCGTGGTTGGTACATTGACAGAGAAATAGTCTTGTACATCTGCTGGGATAGTTTGTGGCCAAGCGCCATTATCCACGTGATAGGATAAGGCTGCCTGTAATAGTTGTGCCGCTGCAATTTGCGCTGCATCTAGATCTTTTTGATTCTGTCGCTGCTGTTGTTGGGGCAGGGTGTACTGCACAGCAAGGGCGGTAAAGATAGCAATACTGACCATCACCGGTATCAACGATATGCCCCGTTGGCCATTTGGCAATTGCCTATAGGGTGCAAACAAGTATCCCTTGGCCACAGCCGGTTCCTTTTGGCATTTTTTATCCATATATAATCTACCAATTTCTGCCAATGGAGACAGATCTTACTGCAAGCTTTTGTGGTGATTAATCAAAGTGATTGGCTATTCGACCATATAGAGCAGCAATCTCACACAGTTGATTTTTAACTGCGGAGATTGCTGTAATGCTATGGTCTTTAACAATAGTCAGAGGCTTACATAAACCACTTTAATTAGACTAGGGTCAATTAATTTTCTCCTTATGTTGTTGGTACTGGTGGAGTAGCAGCACCTGCACTTCCAGTTAAAGTTAGCGTTAAGGTAATACCACCATTACATGAGGAACTTTCAACTCCTGTGACAGTGCCAGTGAATATCGAGCTCAGACTATCACAGCTATAGGTGCTATCAGTTGGGTACTGGAGTGTAGCGCTATTCGCATTTCCAGGTGATGCCGCGCCAAAAGTCATTGATGATCCATATACATTATTGCCACCCATAGCTGCGATTGCAGTGGCTACACGACTAGTACCATTTGCATCCTCTGCAAGATTCCAGTCAGTTAAAATACTACTAATTTCAGAGGATGCCAGCACAACCTTGCTCTTGTATGTCAATTCTTGGCCCTGATTTAAGAACCCTACTGTAACAACAGCGGCAATACCCAGTCCAATTACCACCGGTACCAAGGTATTTCCCCGTTGTCGTCGGTGCACGAATTGTTTTGGATTGCGCTTAATTTTATTCACTTGTGTTTTCATCGTTACTTCTCCTTTTGATTTAAATCGTCTCTCCTGAGACTTGGGTTAAACTACATAGATGTGGGCATAGCAGCACCGGTCATCAACTGTAGAATGGGGTAAAACAGTATAAAACCCAGCAATAACAGCGCAGTCATCAGATAATAGCGTCGCTGACGCAGCTGCTGGGCAATACTGATATTTAGCATTTTGGCTACCTTATCAAAGGCAAAGGCCAGTGGTTCAATGCCCTCATTGGGGGCAAAAGAGGCCAAGCTATCACTGAACCGAGGTTCCAGAAGTGTATTGCGCAGGGCCTGTGCCACTGGGAAACCATCGGTAAGGTGCTGGCGAATTAGAAATAGGTTATGGGCCTGATGCTTGCTGGTATAGATGCCACTGGCAATTCGGGTAATTAAGCTCATATCCAAACCATTGCGCAAACTGTCGGCGGCCAGAGTGCAAAATTCGAAGGCAATCAGGCGGTCGTAGATTGAGTACAGACCCAGCTTGTAGGCCACTTGGCGCGCTGACCCAATTAGACGACTGCGCAGAAAGTAGTAAACGGCAATTAAAGTGGCGCTAAAGATCAAAAAAACACGGTTCCAGCGCTCTAGGCCGTCCATATATTTGATCAGCAACATGTCTTGATTAAAGGATTGCAGCATCGATCGCTGGCCTTCTAGCAAGATAATCATCAGTAGAAAACCAGCGACAAAGAACATATATTGGGCATTGCTTTTAATTACAGTGTCAAAAAAGGAGACCGCTTCTTCTTTGCCGGCTATCACGATATCAATACCGCGTATTAACTGGTCCTGTTGAGCGGCGGCGTGCAGTTGCATGGCGTCTTTAAGGGGAAAGTAACGGCGCCAGCGGCGGGTGCTGTCGTGGTACAGGGTCAGGTCCTGCAGTGACTCCTGAGCAAGGGTTTTCATCTGCTGGGTAGTGCCTGTTTGAGCGATGTTTTGAAAGATTTGACTGAGGGGTAGATTGCCACTCAGTTGCGCATGCAACACTTCGAGAAACTCGCGGCGGTCAGCATCATCAAATAGAATAGTCACGTAAAAACTATTGTAGATATTTTCGACAAGCTGTTTCACGGATTTCATCAGCATAATTGCACCTCTTGATTCTCTGCTCTGATAGGGGTGAGAGATTGAGACTGCCAGTAATGACGCAGATTGTCGCTATCAAAGCTGTCGATGCGCTGTTCGACGATTTGCGGGTCGAGCAATCCTTGTTGGACTTTTTTTACGGCATCCACATGCAGGGTATCAATCTGTTGATCCCAGAAATAGTCGACAATGCCATCCCAGTTTTGCTGGCTAATTAAGTTGCGGATATCGCGATTTAGCTCTACTACTTCGGAAACTAGCATCTGACCACTGATACCGGTGTAGTCACAACGCTCGCAACCCTTTGGATTGCGAAAGCGTAGATTGCCGCCCAGATGGGTCTGGTAGTATTGCTGTTGCCGTGGGTCTGGGTGTGATGACAGGGCGCACTGAGGGCAAGAGACGGGCACTAGCTTCTGACAAATAACACCCATCAGGGTATCGGGCGCCGCCAGTTCTTCGACACTAATACCCAGCTGTAGCAGACGAGTAAAACACATAATAATTTTGCCGCAGTGGGTAGTGCCGGTGGTGAGTTTACCTTCAGTGGCTTTTTCTTTGGCAAAGGACACCATCAGTTCATCGCGCAGTTCGCCGACATTGATTACATCGGGATCCATGCGCATGGTCTGCAACATCAAATCGCGAATGGTCTGCTCAGCATCAATTGCGTCGCGACGCAATTGAATATGGGATACCTCGGGTAGCAGCACTTCCACAGGATCTTCGTAGGAGAGAATAGCTTTGTTGCTCATGGCATCTAGGAAGGCAGTCAGGGTGGTGGATTTGCCGGAATTGGTGGGCCCACCGACCACGAGTAACCCACCATTTTTCTTGACAAAGCGCTGGATAATTGCGAGCTGTTTGTCGGAATATCCACAGTCTTCAAGAGCAACGCTGTCTTTGGCATTGCGGATGCGAAAGGTCATGGAGGTGCCGCGAGCGTCGGGCACTGAGGCCAACCGCACTAGATAGCTCTGCCCTTGGTAAGAGTATTGGAAGGAGGCGTCGTTGCCGCGGCGGTCATCAATATTAGCGCAGCCGTAGGGCTCGCCGGTAAAAACAGCGCGGTACAGTGCATAGGCCTCTTCATAGCTGATACGGGCCGCCGATACCAATGCTTGATGCTTGCGAAAGCGAATCCATGAGGAGGTGGCATGGCGACCGCTGTTGTCCGATGTGCTGCCACCTTCAATAAAGGTATCCTGCCAGGCATGCAGGTGGATATCCGAGACACCATTGTCTATGGCGTTGGCTAGCAGTTCTTCGACTTTTTTATTGCGTTTGACTTCGCGCTTTTGCTCGCCTTGTGCGTTAATGGGCTTATAGTGTTGGATAAAGGATTGATAAACAGACTCGGTTATTTCGCGAATCGGTGGTTCTATGCTCAGGGTCTCTCTCACCAATCGCAACAGCTGTTTAAGCATTCGCAAGTTGTCATTGACATAGAGTATGCCACCTTGTTCGGTGACAATGGCGTGCAGGCTGGGTCTATCCTGCAAGTATTGCACAATGGGAATCTCGCTACTGCAGATAACGGAAGCTAGCTCAGTGACATCGGTAATAACTGTCTGTGAATTCATGTCATTAGCTCCTCACAGCAGTTCCGGCCAACGGTATTTTCGGACACCCTGGGGGGTTTGCAGGCTGATCTGGAACTGTTTGTTAAAACCGTCGCTAACCGCCTGAATGTTCAGCAGTCGGTAGGTAGTGCTCAGGTGCTTAAATGATTGGCCGATATTGACAATTATTGGTTGCTGGCTGTTATCGAGCTGGAAAACAACCTGACCGGAACGGTTGTTGCCAGGAGCTAAGGCGAATAATGTGGTGATGCCAAAGTTGGACTGTACAGCTTGATAGGCCTCTTCACTTGTGGATTCTGAAGCGCTGCTGGTTGCAACCGCTGAGGGATCTTCACGCAGCGCCTGAATTACCTCTTTTAACAGTTGTTTGTCATTGCGGGATAGGTGGCCCAGCTTATTGTTATCGATTAGTAGTGTAATCGCTGATTGCGAGTAAGCGGTGAGCTCTTGTAGCGCTGGTAATAAACTATTTAAAACTTTTAACTGACGTTTTTGCTCTGCCAAGCGGAGCATTTGCTGCTCTTGATCGGTCAAAACCACATCTAGTTCGTTAGCCTGAAGATTGACGGCCACAAATAGTATAGCTATGCCCAAAACATAGCTTTTTAGATGGCGATAGGTAGAAGATAGCCGATGAGGATTTTTCATGGCCCTCTATCTCCAAATGTATATAGGATGATAGAAAATTCCGCATCAGTCAGACTTAGGCTATCAGGATTGAATTGCAAGCGCCCATATTGCATGTGAGCCGGCAGGCTTATCAATTTTCTGATCAAAGTATCGACAATAGGTGCATCGAGTTTATCGCCACTAAACATTAATTCGATATCGCGATTTTCTCCATCAGAATCAATGGACTGGATGCTGATTTGCCAATTTATATAGTCAGCGAGCAGTTCTAGTTGATGAAGGGTTTGCTGTGTTGGTACCCGTGGTATGGCGTCGACTTCGACAGAGATCTGCATACCCCGTATCCCCCAGCCGGTCTGGGTTTGGAACAGCTCCAATGATGCATTATCTTCAATAACTCGTTTGAGACGCTGATTGCCGCAGCCTTCTTTATTGAGTGCGAAATTGTCCATCCATTGCCCATAATAAGTCACAAGCGTGTCTTTTATGCTGATGGAAGTGAGACGGCAGGTGTTTAGAAAGTCTATTTTGGGCGGTAAAATCCAAGGGCGTATTTGACGTAGCATTTGCGCTGCATGGTTGTTGAGCAAGTCCGGTTTTATCTCTATGTCCACCTGTTGGGTTTGTTCGTCCTCAACAATCACTTGAGGTTCTTTTTGACTATAAAAGTAAAACAACAGGCCCAAGCTGAGTAGGGCAGCTAACACAACCCCAACGGGTATCAGTAATCGATGGTGATAGAGTTGTTGACTGAGCAACAGCGAATTGAGGGACTGATAGCTATAATTCCGTGCAACTTTACCCTCGATAACAATATTGAATGGAAAATTGACTTCAAAGCCATTTTGATGAAGGGCTTTTGCTGCTAGGCCACCTTTGAGCACAGCAATTTTACCCCTGTCCCTGTTGTCGCTACGGCTTGCTGTCAGGTGTTCTAATGCCCTGTCGACGGGGTAGACTTTTTCTTCACTCAATAACCCATCTTCCACCTTGGCCAGATAAATCGCTTCATCCAGTGGCACTGCAAGCATGTGGTACTGCTTGAGTTGATTATCGTCTTCAAACTGGGCTGCAATGGACAGTCCTTTGGCATCCGCAATCCAACAGTTCTTGCCCACGAGCAGGGCGTAATTGCAGTGGTATTTGCGGGCAAAATTGATCAGTCCACGAGCTACTTGTTGATTGGAGCCATCAAAGGAGTCTTCCCTAGCGCGATAGATTAGGGTAAAGCGACTGCCGTTGATGCTGACATCGAGGGCCATATTACCTAGGTCGCCACCATCGGGCATGCCAAATAATTTCTTGGGTGCGGTTTTGGCAAATAGAGAATCGCTCATAACTGATCGCCCTTAATCCAGTAGATGAGCCGTCATAACGATAATAATTTCCCGTCGCCCCTGCTGCCTGATAATACCGTCACCAACAGTTGGTATCAGTTGGTTCTGCGACTTTTTATTGTTGTAGGCCTTATTGGTCAGGCCGGCAAGCATAAGGGTTTCACCATCTTTTATTTGGGTGGGTATAATAAATTGCTCTCCCAGTCGAATATTTTCAATTTCAACATTGGTTCTGGTTTGCTGGATATTAGAGCCGCTGGCAGCCAGCATCATGGGTTCGCGAGTTAGCGATTTTAAATAGGGTTCAACATCGGTATTGGATAGGGCTAAATGCAGGTTGATCTCATTGCCCGCAATCGATGGCAATACTTGCAGTACGGACTCCTTGTAGGCTGGGGTTTTTGATTGATAGTTATCGACCGCGATCTCTACAAAACGGTTTAAACTAGAGGTCTGAATATTGCCTACCTGATTATTTTTAAGTAATAGACTTCCCTGATTAAACAGGGTTGCCTCACCGTGAGTTGCCAGCGCCTTGAGCAGTAACTTGCTGTTATCAAATGCATTGCCCTCTAAGAAGTCTAACTGCAGTATAAATGGTAGTTCAGTTGATAGATCTGATTCAGATGTCATGCTTGACGTGAGCTTGATGCCCGCTTTCCGAAACGCTTCAAAGTCGACGGCACGTTGATACTGTTCCTTGAGATCAACAGTGTAAATGTCAAAATCGAGATAGATATTTTTTCCAGCAATACTATTAATTGCACGCAACGCATTTTGCACCTGCTTTTGCATATTGGGAGGTGCAGAGACAAGAACCGAGTTGGTTGATTTAATCACCGAAAAGGCGGGTTGTCTTTGCATGTTATTGTTCTGCGTGTCATCCAGGGCCGCTGTGTTGTCTAAGACGCGCTCCATTATCTGGGTTAGTTCGTCGAGGTTGTTGTTGGCCACATCTAGACTGTTGGTGTTCTCTTGGTCTGTGGTTATTCCGTCTATGCTGAGATTGGCCTGTTTGTTACCAAAGATAAAATCAACCGGATAATTGACTACTTGCCAGTCACTAAAAGCAACTACTCCCCTGTTCACGGTGTAAGACCAGTTGGCCTGTACTGCAATAGCATCTAGATGCTCGCGATAGGTCGCTGCATCTGGCAACGCGTTCACCTTGGGGCCAATGGCATCCATTTCGAAGCGAACAGGTCGTTGATCAAGGATAGCCCTGATAGCGGTTTTTGCGTTTAAACCACGATAATTGGCAACGATATTTTGATCGAGCCAGGGTGACGTTTTGGATGTGCGCACGGCACGTGCCATCTGCGCGGTTTGAGTTACAACAACGCCACTCCTCGAGGCCTTTGCCTTGACTTCTTCGAATGGTACTTGTTGGTTTGATTGGTCCCAGCCTTTTTTTGGCGCAGCACTGCATGACAAAAGTAAAACAGACAATAAAAGCGGTAACACCATTGAGCAAATCTGACCTGTTTTCATGGACTACAACCTCGTGCTCTTAAATGCTTGGAAAGAAATCAATTGATTTATCTAACTGATGTATATGAGCCCTTATCTGATAATTTCTTTCTATTAATTGCAGTACCTCAATAATGCCGTTATCCACTGTGGTGCTGTAGGCTACAGGTACATCCCAATCAATGAGTTCATCTTCGGAGCCAAATTTCCAGCGACCCATCACATAACCACACTCAGCAATTTCTCGTTCCAGATTACTCCTGAGACTTCCGGTTTTAATAATAACGGTCGTGCAGTTATTGCTATTGGCTTGCCAATCAGCGGTTCTGTTTGTACTAACGCTGTCTGTGCTAAGGGCTTTTACTGTAGATAATTGCGTATTGATAACAGGATTATTCATTCTGTTTTCATCTGGCTTTTGCAGAGATTCTTTTGATTGGCCAATGGAATCGGAAAAAAGATTGTCTGACGCGGGCAAAATATAGACGCTAACACCATGCATAAGCCCACCTCGTAAAATGTAATTGCGCGCGTCGAAACGCAGGCTGATAAGCTCTGCCCTAACACCTGCGCCTATAAGCTTGTCTTTTACCGATTTGGCACGGATTGACGCCAGTCGTTGGTTGGCTTTTGAGCCCCTTGAGTGAGAGTGGCCTTCCAGAATGATAGAGGTATTGCCCGGCAGTAGCTGCAGGTGACTGAGTAGGTTTTCTATTTCTCCGGCTTTTGCATATCGATATTCACCAATATCGAATGATACAAAGCCAATAGGTTGAAAATCTTGCTTGCTGGAATGTGCAGAGAGAGATAGAGAAGTTAGGGTAAGACAGAGAAACAGAGGAAGCAGAACATAAAATCTTGGGCACAATGACTGAAATGCCGTTGAATTAAATCTGAGTTTAGAAAAATTCTGCTCTGAGAATTTAGTCATTTTTCGTCCTTGAAAAACTAAATAAAAAAACTTTTTTTGCAATATCCTTTGCGCAAAATTACATAAGTTAATTTAAATATGCAAGTGCTTAGGTGTCAACGCTGACAAAAATTTCTGCCGCTTAACATTAATAACTATTCAAAGATACATTAAAGAAAATGAGGTTGCAAGCACTGCGCATAGAGCTCGCAGTATCGAGTGTTTTTCTGCGTAATTGTATTTATCCAATAATGGGTAGTGACAACTCTGCTATGGGGAACAAGTTTTTAGCTATTCAATAGTAATTACTTTGCATTCTGCTTGTACTGCGCTCGCCGCAGTCATTAGAGCGGATGGTGGTTTTCTATAAAGAGTGTTCTTACATCCGTCACACCCAGAGATCTGCGAGATTTGTAGACCTTGAAGAAGCCGATCTTAGGAGATCGGCTTGGACTTAAGTTGTTGCAGTTATGGCTGGCTATGCGGTTGTCTGATCAACCGCATTTGGAGTCACCGCAGTTAAGGCAGGTCATGCAGCCGTCCATAAGAATAACCGCCTTGACGCTACACTTCTTGCATACTTCGGCATTGGCGGGGAATTCGCTGGGGATCTCGGGGTCAGCTGTTTTGCCCTCAAACTCAGCGCGCTTCTCATCGAGTATTTGCTGTTGGTGCTCGGGGATCTCTGGTTTTTGCAGCATACCGATTTTCTGTAGATGATCCTCGATAGCCCAACCAATTTCCGCTACCAGCGAAGGCATAAACTTGCCGCCGGATTTAAAGTAGCCACCCTGCGGATCAAACACCGCCTTGAGTTCCTCCACCAAAAAGGTGCAGTCGCCGCCTTTGCGGAACACTGCGGAAATAACGCGGGTGAGTGCGACGATCCACTGAAAGTGATCCATATTCTTGGAATTGATAAACACTTCAAACGGACGGCGCAGCTCATGATCAGTGCCCTGATTAAGGATAATATCGTTGATCGTCAGATACAGGGCATGATCCGACAGGGGTGTCTTGATCTTATAGGTGCTGCCCGCCAGTTCCTCGGGACGCGAGACCTTTTCATGCATCTGAATGATATTGCTCTCAGTTGGCGCCGCCGCCTCTGTTGCTGCGGTTTCCTCTGAGGCCACTTTGTAGCCGACTATTTTTTTGCTAATTTTGTTAGTCATTATGTTCCTCTTACTTGTTCTGTTATCCGTTCTCCCACTTTCTCCTCAACCTCTAGGGATCTGTGGGAGATGATTAGAATTTGCCGTAGTAACCTTCTTTTAGGGCATCAAATAGATTGGCAGCTGTATGCACCTCGCCATCGTATTCGACTTCCTCGTTGCCTTTAAATTCCACGGTTGAGCCATCCTCTAGGGTAAAGCTGTAGGTGGTATTCTCCAGGTCGCTCTCCTTGACCAGAACTCCTTGGAAGGCCTCGGGATTGAAGCGGAAGGTGGTGCAGCCCTTGAGTCCTTTCTCGGCGGCGTACAGATAGATATCCTTAAAATCTTCGTAGTCGCACTCGGTGGGCACATTGATAGTTTTTGAAATAGACGAGTCCACCCATTTCTGGGCAGCTGCCTGAATATCCACATGGGCCTTGGGAGCAATGGTCTCGGAGCTGACAAAGTAATCCGGCAGTGCCTCGCCCTCGGCTTCACTGAAGGGCATGGCCTGAGGATTGATTATGCTGCGATAGGCCAGTAACTCGTAGGAGAATACATCTACTTTCTCTTTGGATTTTTTGCCCTCGCGGATCACATTGCGCGAGTAGTGGTGGGCAAAGCTGGGCTCAATGCCATTGCTGACATTGTTGGCCAGCGACAGTGAGATTGTCCCAGTGGGCGCGATCGAGCTGTGATGGCTAAAGCGGCAGCCCTCCTCGACAATTGAATCAACCAGTTCCGGTGCTACCTCGGCAATGTTCTGCATATAGCGACTGTATTTAGCCATCAGCACTTTGCCCTTGAGCTTGTCGCCAACTTTAATACCGTCTTTGGCCAGATCAGGTTGTTTGAATAACATGGCAGCGGTGACTTCAAACTCATCGTCCATAATTGGCGCCGGGCCTTTCTCGCGGGCCAAATCCAGACCGCTCTCAAGTCCCGATACCGCCATCTCCTTGGCCACGCGCTCGGTGAACTCAACAGAGTTCTGGTCGCCGTATTTCATGCACAGCATAGTGATAGTCGAGCCGAGGCCGAGGAAGCCCATACCGTGACGGCGCTTGTATTGGATTTCATTGCGCTGGCCTTCGAGGGGCAGGCCGTTGATTTCAACTACATTGTCCAACATACGGGTAAATACTTTGACCACTTCGCGATATTGTTCCCAGTCGAATTGCGCTTCTGAGGTGAAGGGGTTGCGCACAAACTTCGTCAGGTTAACCGACCCCAACAGGCAGCTGCCGTAAGGGGGCAGGGGCTGTTCACCACAGGGATTAGTGGCGCGAATATCTTCACAGAACCAGTTGTTGTTACTCTTGTTGACCTGGTCGATCAGAATAAAGCCAGGCTCTGCATAGTCATAGGTGGAAGACATAATCGCATTCCACAACTTCTGGGCACGAATGGTTTCATAGACGCGGCAGGCCACTAGGCCATTGTCATTGGTGACATAGTTGTCGGTGGTCGGGAAGGGTTTCCACACCACATCGTCTCCGTTGAGATCAAAGCCACCCTCGACTTCTTTGGCGCTGATCGGGAAGGTTAGCTGCCAATCGCCATTCTCGCGCACCGCTTGAATAAATTCTTCGGTGATCAATAGCGATAGATTAAATTGACGCAGGCGACCATCTTCACGCTTAGCTTTTACAAAGTCGAATACATCGGGATGGCTGACATCAAAGGTCGCCATCTGGGCACCGCGGCGGCCGCCGGCCGAGGACACGGTAAAACACATCTTATCGTAGATATCCATAAACGACAGTGGACCGGAGGTGTAGGCACCGGCACCGGATACATAGGCGCCTTTGGGGCGCAGAGTGGAAAACTCATAGCCAATGCCACAGCCCGCTTTAAGGGTTAGTCCGGCCTCGAGATTGCGCTCCAGTATGCCCACCATGGAGTCGGGGACAATCCCAGAAACGGTACAGTTGATGGTGGAAGTGGCAGGTTTGTAGGCCTGGGCGCCGGCGTTGGAGATTATGCGACCAGCGGGAATTGCACCGTGCTGCAGGGCCCACAGAAATCTCTCTTGCCACTGCTTGCGCTTGCTTTTGGTCTCAACCTCGGCCAGTGCTGTGGCAACTCGGAGGTAGGTGGCCTCTATATCCTGATCCACAGGATTTTCCTGTTTGTCCTTTAAGCGGTATTTTTTATCCCAGATATCCAGGGACGCTGCTTGCATTTCGATATCGCCAGAGTTCTCGATTGACTTGACCGTCTTTAAATTCGTTGCGCTCATTACTAACCCTTTATCTTCAAAAAATTGTCTTTAGACCCTGTTTGTAGGGTTGCTTACACCATTTCTGCTCGCCAAATTCACCGTTGAGTGGTGTTTGGTGCTGGAGTTTTTATAGGTTATTTTTGGTGTAACGGGAACAGAGTTTATCCAACATTTTGTGTCTTGCAAGCCCTAATCCACTATATATTGTGTTTTTTTTGAAAAGCTGTGAGCCCTTCCCTTAGTAAGCTATTGAAAAACATGTGGATAAATGCGCTAAAGTGCGTGGTTGTTGCGTAAACAAATAAATTCTGACCGTTGTGAATAAAATAGTCACACGGATTGTTGGTTCGAAATCATCTAGGCTATCGATGATTGTTGAGGGTGAGTTTGGTTGTGTCACCGCAATGACTTGGCTAAAATATTGGTTCTACCTAGATTCGTTTTTTGCTAATAGACAATAATTCTGCAGACAGCGGTTTGTGACTTTTATACCGCGCTCTACTGAGGTTTTTCATGGACATTTTTGATTTCTCCGCTGGTCGAGAGGGCTATTATGGAGAGTATGGCGGTGTGTTTCTGCCGGAAATTCTCCACGCCACAATTGAGGAGCTCCTCGAGTGCTTCCGAGAGTGCAAGGCAGATCCCAAGTTTTGGCAGGACTATGTAGCGCTATTGCAAAACTATTCCGGCCGACCCACACCAGTGACTTACCTAGAGAACCTCAGTCGCGAATTGGGTGGTGCCCAGATCTATGCTAAACGGGATGATCTCAATCATACCGGCTCACACAAGGTTAACAATGTGATGGGGCAGGGGCTGCTTACGCAGCGATTGGGCAAGACTCGAGTGATCGCCGAGACCGGCGCTGGTCAGCACGGTTTTGCCACCGCCACTATGGCGGCCAGATTCGGTTTTCAATGCAGAATCTATATGGGAGCGGTCGATGTGGCTCGCCAGCGCCCCAATGTGTTTTGGATGGAAAATCTGGGTGCCGAGGTGATCGCGGTTGAGGATGGCCAAAGAACCCTCAAGGATGCGGTCAATGAGTGCATGCGCGATTGGGTGACCAATATGGCTGACACCCACTATATCTTGGGTACTGCCTGTGGCCCCCATCCATTCCCGGAGATGGTCAGTTGGTTCCAGTCAATTATCGGCCTCGAAGCCCGCGAGCAGATTATCGCCCAGACCGGACGCCTGCCCGATAGAGTCTACGCCTGTGTCGGTGGTGGTTCCAATGCGATGGGCCTGTTTCAGGGATTTTTCGATGAGCCCAATGTTGAGCTGATCGGCTGTGAGGCCGGCGGTGAGGGTGTCGGGTCCTATATGCACTCGGCGCGGCTGGCCTATGACGATGCCAGCGTGGGCGTGGCTCAGGGCTACAAAACCTACTTCTTACAGAACGAACAGGGCAACATGAGTGAGACCCACTCGGTAGCTGCAGGTCTTGATTACATCGGGGTTAATCCGATCTTTGCTCACCTCCACGATCAGGGCAAGGTGCGCTTTGAAGCGGCCACCGATGAGGAAGTTAAAGAGACATTAAAACTGACCATGCGCACCGAGGGTTTGATCCCGGCGCTGGAGAGCACCCATGGATTTGTGGTGGCTCTTAAGGAAGCGCGAACTATGTCTAAGGATCAAATAGTGCTGGTCAATATGTCCGGTCGCGGCGACAAGGATATCTTTACCATTGCCGATGCCCTTGACGACGCCAAGTGGAAAGCCTTTATTGGCGGCAAGGCGGATCAATACCGCGGGGAGGACAGCTGATGAGTCTGGCTTCCTATATTGCCGAGCGCAAACAATCGAAAGATTTACTGGTGATGGCCCATGTGGTCTGTGGCTACCCCTCCTTTGACGACAACCTAAAGGCGCTGGAGATTATGGCCGAGGCGGGTGTAGATTTGGTGGAGCTGCAGTTTCCCTTCTCCGAGCCCAGCGCCGATGGCCCGCTGTTTGTGCGCGCTAACGAACAGTCTCTGAAGTCGGGTACCAGCGTGGATCAGTGCTTTGAGTTAATGGCGGAGGCCAGTGCACGCTTTCCCTTTAAGCTGTTAATGATGGGTTACTACAATACCGTGTTCAAGATGGGCGAGGAGGTGTTTGTGCGCCGCCTGAAAGAGGCTGGTGGTGTGGGCTATATTCTCCCCGATCTGCCGATTGAGGAGTCCGCCAACTTACACCAGCTGTCTGAACAGGCCGGCGTGGAGCCGATTATTCTAATGACGCCCACTAGTAGCGATGAGCGTCTGGCCGAGCTTGGAGCGGCCAGTCGCGGTATGGTGTACGCAGTGGCACGCAAAGGGGTCACCGGCTCTAAAACCGATATGGGTGATGATGTGGTTGCCCTGATCGAACGCTGTCGTCAACACACCCAGGTGCCGGTGGGAGTTGGATTTGGCATTAGCTGTAGGGCGGATATGGACTTTCTGCGCGGCCATGCAGATATGGCGATTATTGGCACCGCCGCTCTTAGAGCCTGGGAGCAGTCCGGCGCCGATGGCCTGCGCCAATTCTTTGCCGAGCTATTGGCCTAGAGGGCTAGAGAGGGCTGGCTCCCAGAGCAAATCACCTGTTTTAGCTTCCCAGACTCTCTAGGGGATCTGCTGCTCAGAAATCCAATAGCGCCAATCGTTGATCACCTGAGATCTGATTTCCTGCAGTTGCGGGATGGCACCTAGGGTGGCCCGCTCAATGCACAGCAGGTGAGCACCGATTTTTGAGCTGACAGGTTGACTCCAGCAGGGCAGGTTGGTCAGTGGATCACCCGCAATTAGCTGAATCAGCTTGTCTCCAAAGCCCGCACCATAGCGTTCGTCCAGTTCCAAAGTAGTCAAGTAGAGCTGCTGCTGGGTATATTCTGTCGCGCCACCGTGGCTATGGGTATTGAGATTTTCCATGGCGCGCCGCGCCCTGTCCGCTGCTGTACCTCCAAACTGGGCAAAGGGGAAGGAGATCAACGTAAACCCGAAGCTTGATGCCTCGCGGTAATCCTCGCGGTGGCGGGCAAAGAAATCCTCCAGTTCTCTCTCTGTAGGTGCTCTCGACAGGGTAACAGTTCTAGTCAGTCCCGCCAGTTTGGCTGCCATTGCCTGTTGATCGATAATAGCCTCAGTATCCATGTCGCTGGCACCCAGTTGCTGTTGCGCAGGATCCAGACGCTGATTGACCAGTGCCTGTAACTGCTCCCGATCGGGAAGATAACCCTGTTCTATATTTCTCACTACCTGTTGCCGGGGCTCGTTCAGCCACCAGTATAGCCCTGCCATAAGTAGTGCTGCGCAGGCTGTAGAAAGCGAAATTTTTGCGATTGAGGATTTCATGGGCGACTCAATATTTAAAGATCTTGATCCACTGTCCGGCTCGGGGTTCACCAATCGGGTAGAAGCCATTGATGAGGCGCAGATTGTCACTATCCTCCGCGGACAGTCCGAGGGTCTTTGCCAGCTCGGCAAAGGTAGTGGTGGAACTGGCTTGAATATAGTGTATGCGCTTGGGGTTTTGCCCGGCGATCTCGCGGTTGGAGATCGGTCTGAAAGTCTGGATGGATTTGACAAACAGTTTATCCATTTCGGCAAAGTCCGCCGGATTGTCAACTGTGCCGGTCAATAGGTATGCATTCATTTTGTAATAGATTAGGGCGATACGCTGATCTGGGCTCTCCCCACTGCCGGGAAGTATGCCGCTAAACCCTTGCAAACCAGCGGGACTGATGGCGGTGCCATTCTGTAGCTGAGGTAGTTTGAGTTGGTTGTAGAGGTACTCCTCTGGCGTTTGTAGGGTGCGCGACTGGGATTGCAGCGTCAGCGATGCGCTCTCATCCGCGGGCTGTCCCTTGGCCAGATAGTTGATGCCGCTGACGGTCTTTTGCCAGTCTTTGGGAAAATCCAGCCGCACCCGCAACTGCCGACTGAAAAAGCGTTCAGGTGGCGGTGTTTTGGCGGCAAAGTTATCACCCCAGACCAAACCTTCAGTTTGTGCCCTGTAGGTAGCCGCGCCATTGTCTCTGCTAGCCTCAGATTGCAGTTTTCTGGCCTTGGTGACCACCCTGCGCAAGCGGCTGTCATTGCGCGGATGCGTGGAGAATATGCCGTGGTAGGTCTGCTTGCCCGAACCCCGAGATATAGCGCGTTGTTTCATCAGTGATTCATGATCCTTCATAATGGATAACATCTGCAGCATCTCGTCGGGATCATAGCCCAGCTTCGCCATATACTCGGCCCCCACCTCATCCGCCTCTAGCTCGTTGTTTCGGCCGCGGCCTCTGACCAATGATTCACCATAGGCCATACCGGCCTCATAGACCTCGTTACTGCCAGACAGCACCGCGGCGATGGTCGACAATATCTGGGTGCCCACCGCTGAGGTTCGGAGCTCGCCAATATGATTGCGGGTTATATGAGCAACTTCGTGGGCCAGTACCGAGACCAGTTGCGCCTCATTGCTGACATAGTTGAGTAGCCCGCGGTTGATATAAACATAGTTATCCTGGGTGGCAAAAGCATTGAGGTCGGGGGAGTCCAACAGGGTAAAGGTAAAGGATTCTCCGGCCATCTCCGATTGGGCGACAACCTGATTGCCCAGCTGCCGGATATAGGCACTGAGTTTCTCATCCTGATAGATGGGCGTGGTTTTGGTTACCTCCCGGTAGATATCAGCGCCACTCAGAGCTGCGCTGTGCTGCGCCATTCCCAATAGCCACAGAGCGACCGTGGCGGTGCATAGTCTGCGCATTTTGCTCTGTGAAGTCTTGTACATAGCCAAGGGTATCTATGGTGTTGAGAAAAAAGAGCTGAGTTGATTGCCCATACCATTACAGGCGTCGCTCTTGACCGGTGTCAGCAGGGGAATCGGCGCCACTGCACCGATAAGGTAGGAAGAGCCCTCCGAATCAACCCGCAGTCTGCCCTGTTCCTGCAGTGAATGCAGGTCCCAGATAACCGCTTCATAGGTCGACAACTTGTCCCATTTGGCAAAGCCAAAGCAGCCGCCCACGCCGGGTCCCACCGCACAGCTGATAGAGCCCGAGGTATCCTGGCTCTGCGTAGAGCCATCTAGCCACACCAGATAGCGCAGTGCCTGGCGATCGATTTGTTGCCTGATCTGTGGCTGTTGCAAAAGCTGTCTGAGATGCACAAGACCCTTGGGCGCAGTGCGCGGCTCAAACCAGGGGTAGATGGCATCGATAAACATTTGTTCATCCAACACATCGATCCCGGCAGCCTGTACTATGTCGCTGACACAGTCGATATACGCCAAGTCGGTCTCATAGTCGGCTGCATCGCGGCGTCCCAATAGTACAATTCGCTCACCCTCGGAAATAATCATGGGTTGTTCACTGGGACGGTACTGGTCAATGGTGGTGGTGGCCCCACAGCCTGCTAGCAACACCAGCAAGCAAAGCGGCATAATCAACGGATTGGCGAACTGAGAACCGATTTTCAATTGACACCCCCCGGTGTTTTATTCATTACCTGTTTATGCTGCTCGGGATGTTGCGCAAGCCAATTTTTCAGCGCTGGAATCTGGTAGAAGTCGAGATGCAACTTAGCCCCGGCGTCGCGAATGGCGGTAATAGTGGCTTTCTCAATGGCAGCTGATTTTGATGCCATGGATGATTCAGGCGTCTTGCCATAGGTGGGCATAAACCATGTGGTCAGAACTTCACCATCGGCCGTTCTGATTTCAAGATTGTACTTGACCCATACTTCAAACACATTGAGATAGTTTTCCGAGGGCGTTGATAACTGCACCTCGCGCACCTCTGGACGAATGATCAGGGAAGGTTGTCCCTGAATTTCCTGCTCTGCGCTGACGAACTCCACTGGATCAAAAAGACCCGTAAAGGCATTTTTAAACAGTTCTACCTGCGCATTTCCAATCGCCATGCTAGTGTATTGATTGGGTGCGGCACTGTAGTTGGAGAAACTCTCCTCGAACACAATGGCGGCACTGATAGGCCGCGGCTGTGCCAGTACCTGAGGAAAATTGGTATCCAATTGAATTGAGGTCGAGGCACTGCAACCGGCAAGAACCGATAACAGCGCTATCAACGAACCCAATTTGCGTAGTGAATTTATTGAAATCAGAATGTTTTTTACCATGGCCAACCCCCAGGGGTTGAAAAATTTGTGTCCACTGGCGAACGTCGCGGCCGATCATCAGCCATGGCGTGGGGATGTAGCAATCTGTGGGCATAGTCAATCATCATTACTCTGGTCTCAGACTATTTAAGCCGATAAAAGTGCCACCATTGTTATAACTTAATTCGCGCATCAGTGCAGCAAACCTTATCGCCGAACTGCTGGGCGTGCCACCCGGAGGGAAGTGAACCGGAAAGCCAATGGTGTGGATGCGCACTAATTGCTCGCCGCGATTGGCGCCGTTTAGCGCATCCACCGCCTTGACTACGCGGCGAATGGAACTGCCCTGAAAATCATCGCCCAGCGTGTACAGACTAATTTTACGGTCTGGACGGTAAAAGGTCTTAATAGCGGCACTGATACCTTCCACTGGACTGGAATTGCTAAACGGCGCCCAACTGTTAAGGCGTTGAATAATTTGCTCGCGCATTTCCGGGGTGTCGGCCATCCAGCGACCGCGATAGTTTGCAAACATATAGGTGCCCATATCGTTGAACACCTGTATACCTTTCACTTGGGGGTAGATATCGAGGATATTCAGCATCTCCTGTTTGACCTTACGCCAAGCAGCGCTCTGCATACTGCCGGAGCTATCGATTACAAAAATAATATAGTCACTGTCGACCGGTATACCGCCAATCAGTTGATTTTTTAATGCCGATGATGGTGCCAGCCGCCGCATCTCCTCGGTCAAGACCTGCAGAACCAACTGCAGTTGCGCTTTTTCACTCGCTTGAGAGAGTGAGACTTGCTGAGATTGTCGATCGATTGAGGCCAGTTTTTCTCGCAGGCGGGCGACCCGCTCCTGGAGTTCCGAGAGCTGTTGTTTGCGGGATTTGAGCTGTTGCTCGAGAGTGGCAGACTCGCCGCGAATTTCGAACAGGCGCTGTTGCAGGGAAGTTACCGAGTCCAGCAGTTGGCTCTCAGTCTCCTCGGGTATCCTGGGGTCTCCAGTGCGGGCAATCACCAGCAACAGCACAATGGCGCCAAAACCGCAGCTGATCACATCCAAGAATGATAGGCTGGCCTCCGGCAGTGCTCTGCGCTGTCTGCGTTGGGTTTTCATGGCCAGTCCCTCGACGGCGCTATAAACGCTCCCCTGGTGTCCAGTGCCAGTTGCCAGTAGAGCGCCGCCGCCTCTGGATCGCCCTCCATGGGGAATAAAATGGTATTTACTGGAATCCCACTGGGCAGCTCGCCGATGGCGGCAGTTAAATATTGGCGTCGCTGCTCGCCGCTGACTCGGTATTTTTTCGGTGTGGTCTTGCCCTGAGTGGGCAACCCGTCGGTGAGCAGAAAAATATTGTCCGGCAGGGAGTCAAAGTTGCCTATAGCCGAAAAGGCATTGACCAAACTGGTGCCCGACTGCGGGATATATTGCGCGATGCCCTCCATGGTCTGTTCAAGAATCAGTGAATCCGACGCATCTAACCACTGGCCCTCAGAGTCTTCCACCGCCGCCCAGCTGCTGGTATTAAATAGATACACCTGAAAGCGACTGCTGGGAGGCAGTTGTGCCAATAGCCACTCCAGGGTGCGCAGAGTCCAAAGCCACTTGGCAGAGCGCTTTTTTTGCGTCTCCTCCATATTGCGCCGGCGCACCACATTGATCAGGGTATCGGCGAGCATACTGGCCGAGCCATCCACCAGAATTAGCACCCTTTCTCCTCCCAGTTTAAGGCCGGTTAAATACTGCCGGTTGCCATCGCCTAGAAACTCCCGCACCTTATCACCGAATTCAATCGCCTCCATCTGGGCGGTCTGTTGCTCCAGCTGTTGCACTTGCTGGCGCAGTTTATCCAGTTCCTGGGGATCCTCTTGGATACTTCGCTCCTGTTCCTGCAGTTGGGTGATCACGGTCTCTGCCTGACCCTCAGTCTCCACCAGTTGCAGTTGCAGTTCCTCTAGGCTGTTGAGCAGCTGGGTCTTTTGCTGCTGTGCCTGAGTGATATCTCGCTGTAGCAATGCCACTTCGGCGGCATGATTTGGGTCGACAACCGGGATCTCAGTACTGTTGTGGCGCAGAATAAGAAACAGCAGGGTTACCGCGCCAAAACCACAGGCCATAATATCCAAAAAGGATAAGCTCAAGGCTATATTGCGACGCCTAGCCATGGTTTGCTCTCAGTTAGTCCCGAGTCTTGAGAAAACGCAGTAGCCTATTCTCGCAGTAGGCTTGAGAGTCAAGCACCACACGCTCTTGAGCCAGTTGTAACTGATGCATAAAAAACATCACCACCATGCTGATCAGCAGCGCGACAAAGGTTGAATTAAAGGCGATGCCCAGACTGCTGGTGACCCCAGCGATATCGCCCTGCATCGCCTCGTGAGCCTGACTGAGGGCGGTTCCGATACCGCGCACCGTGCCAATAAAGCCGATGGATGGAATTGCCCAGGTAATATAGCGCACCATGGACAGCTCTGAATCCAGGCGATCATTTTCTGTAACACACACTGAATCCACTGCCTCAGCGGCGAACTGCACGCTCTCTGTAACTTGGAATCTACTCAGGGCCGCCTCCAGTGCTCTGGGTAGCAACTGGCTTCGCTGTTCTTCGGAGAGTGCCTGTAGTGATCGAGACAGTTCAGCACTATCTTCTGGCAGCACTCTGGACCCCTCGCCTACCGAGATCAGGGGCATACTGAGCATCCCTCGCCCGCTGCTGATATACCGGCTCTTGTAGCCCATTATCGCCAGCGCCCAGATCATCAAAATAAAACAGGCCTCCTGTTCGAGATCTTTGATAACGATAAACAGCGATCTGGGCACTACATAATCCTCGCCGGCGGCCGCCATCTCGGCATGTTGCTTCAAAGTGGTCTCAGCATTGGGTCGAACTACGGTGACAAACACAGCGTGCACAACAATAAATGCCAACAGCAGGGCAATAAGTTGAAAGAACATCTCATTAGACGTGCGTTGGTCATGTTTAGCAGTACGGTCAGTCATGGATCACCTCTAGGGGTTTAAATATCGGCGGGTAGGGCAATGGGATAATCCTCAGAGATTTCCTGTTCGGGGATAAAATCCTGCTCTGAGGCGGCGGCGGTTGATTTCGTTGCTTCTTCAGTGCCTGAGTTAACCAGAGTCACTTCCTCTGGTTGCGTTGCTGGATCAGTTGTCGATTCATCAGCAAATACCACTTTCAATGGCAAAAATAGGGTGAAAGCTAGCAGTGCCAACACAAGCGGCAAAACTAATAATGAGAGTATGCGCTTTACAGCTGTGGCAGATGTCAAAGCTGGGCCTCCGGACTGTCCACATAACGCGCGATCCGAAAGCCCAGATCCAAGCGGCCCTCAGTGCCGGCATCGCGGTAACTGAGGCGCAGCTCACTGCGCGAACCCTTGGCCCAACTGGCACCGCGCGCCACATGGCGATTGCCCTGTTCGGGTCCCCTGGGATCCTCGAGGATCTGGTTTGAGTTGGGGTGGGGATCGTAGTAATCATTGACCCACTCAGACACATTGCCACTCATATTGTAGAGACCTTTGCTATTGGGTTGATAACTGCCAACGGGTGCGGCCACCCCGTAGCCATCATCATAGCCACTCATAGTAAAGGATACTATCCCCATGCCGCGCTGATCCCCATAGTTATCGGTCACCTCACTGGGGGGATACAGATTGGACTGCCAGGGGAATAATTTGTTTTGATTCGCGGGCACTGTGGATCCTGCTCCGGGGGCAATTTTGGCCGCCCAGGCCCACTCCGCCTCGGTGGGTAGCCGATAGCCGTGGGACTGCCAGTTAAAGCCCACCACCCGATCATCAACCACCTGATAGAAAGGCGGCAGACCCTGTTGCTGGCTCAGCCAGTTGCAGTACAAAGCGGCTTGCTGCCAGCTGATATTCACCGCCGGCTGTGAGTCCATATTCAGACTGTTTCCTCTGATTGAGGAGGAACTGTGGTCTTGCCAGCGGCGCAATTCGCCATTGCTGACCTCGGTAGTACCCAAGTAGAAAGGTCTCGCCAATCGCACCTGCCGCTGCACCTCATTGGCCCGGCGCCCCGGCTGGCGCCGCGGTGCACCCATGGTAAAGGTCTGTTGCGGGCGGAACAGTTTTAGGGTCGAGCCAACCGCAGTCTTAACACTGCTGGGCTTGGTCTTCCAGTAGGCCTCCTCGTTGGTCAATAGAGCGATGGACACCGCCTGTTTTTGGTTTGGCTTGGGAGTGAGGTCTACGGACTTGGACTGATAGCCGGGTTTGCTAACGGTGATGCGGTGGGGAACCGCGCTGAGAGCATAGTTGCCGCTGCCCTGTCCTCGGGGTTTACCGTCCACCGCCACATCGGCATCCGGCGGCGAAACAGTCAGTTCAATGGTGCCAATATTGGGTGCCAGTGATAGCGCTAGCTCGCTGCGCTGTTGCGGCTGCACGGACACCTCGCGGTTGGCCTTGATATAACCGGGTTTAAACAGTTCCAACTGATGAATTTGAAAGGGTGCCAGTTCAACGGTCAGGGGAGTCAGGCCGACAAACTCACCGCCTATCAGCAGATTGGCGCCACTGGGCGTGGAGTCCACAAGCAACTTTCCGTTGGCGACCTGCAGTGCAATCGTTGGATGCTGAGCACTGCTGCCGGCCTCAGTCTTGACCACTTCACTGTGAGTCTGATAGCCGGCTAGCTCCAATCTGATAGCACTGCCGGTCTCCAGTATCTCGGTGGTCAATGGTGTGGTGCCCACCCACTGGTCATCCACATAGAAATTCGCCTGCTGGGGTTGGGAGTCAAAGGACATCTGACCCCAGGCGGGGCGCAGGCTGACCTGTAATTCCTGGGTTTCCCCCAACCCTCGTATATCCACCTGCTGACGCTCTGGGAAGTAGCGGTATTTACTCAGGGTCAGTAGGTGAGGGCCGCGGCTCAGGCCTTCAATTAAACCCGGTGCGGTGCCCCGAGGTTGATTGTCGATGCTCACCGAGATGTTATCTAAATCAGAGCTAATACGCAGATTGCCCGGCAGTGGCTGCAGTTGAAAATCGAAGGTCTGATTGGGCTGATCACTGACAGTAATGTTATCTTCCAAGGCATAATAGCCCTTGGCCGATACCTCAACCTGGTAATTGTCTGGCAGCAGCAGATAGTTCTTGCCAATACCAAAGGCCAGGCCTTTGACTTTCAGGTTGGCATCTGCCGGCTCAGTATCAAAAATAACTGCCCTCGCCGACCATTGATAGAGCAGCAGGGCAACCGTGGCCAGTATTACCACAGTTAGCGATAGGGCAGCTTTTGATTGCCTTATCTGCATTGGATCTCCTCATTGGGCAGAATTTTAACTATTTTACGCATATCATATCTGAGGCCGCCAACCGTATTAAATTTTCTCGGTACAGCGAATAATTGTGGGCTCTTCAATTTCCTCACCCCGCAGTGTTAATTCAATTCGCACATCTCGATAACCCCGACGGGAGCCAACAATAGTATATCGCCCAGGTGTCAACGCCACAGTTTGGTGCGCAAAGGTTCCCAATTTGGCAACTCTGTAAATAGTTACCTCGGTTTGATTGTCGGACACCAGAGGCACCGAGATTGGTAGGGTGGCCCGCTGTATCAGAGTTTCCAGTTGCTGAATTTGGTTCTGCAGTCTGGGGCCGGGATTGGCAATGCCCCGGGCATCAGCTAGCCAAGCCGTAGCCTTTGAATAAATGGCCTTGTCGGCAAGGGCTAGGGGATCGTCGAGCAGGGAGACCAGTTGCTGATCCAGTTGCACTCTAATTTCAACAGGTATCAATTTGGCTTTTGCGTCCACCAGAGAGGAGTCATCTTCCAGTAGTTGTCTATAGATCTGTTGGGCCTGTTGCCACTGTTCCTGCTGTGCCAGTTTAGCGGCGCTGTCCATCTGTCGATCGATCACTGCTTGCTGTTGCCGGCTCTGGGTTTCGGCAATCGCCTGTTGCGCACTCTGCGCACTGGGATCGCTGTTATCAAGGGCTTTTGCTTTGGCAAAGGCGCTGAGGGCTGCAGCAAAGTCCTCGGCTTGCAGTGCTTTGTAACCCTCGCTCATCTGAGCGAGAAAGTTCTGCCGGTTGATGGCCGCCTCGGCATTTGCAAAGGCCTGCTGTGCGCGCTGATGGTTAGGGTCAATTGCCAGGGCGCTTTGATAGGCTTCTTTGGCTTGCTGATACTGCTGTTGCTGAAACTGTCTATCGCCTTGGAATAGGGCATCCACTAGAGCAGGAAACTGGCTGGCCTGCCGATTGAGCGCTACAGATCGGCTGTTGTCGGGGGCTATAGCCATGGCTAGGGCGGCGTTCTCCTGGGCTAGGGGTATATCCTCTGGGTTGGCCCGCTGAATCGCCATCTCTCCATCTGTTAGCGCCTGTTGCAGTGTTTGCTGGGCCAGTTGCTGCAGCTGTTGCAATTGGTCAAGGGCCTGGCGGTAGCTGTTGAGTGACTGCTGATAGTCGCCAAGGCGGTATGCGTTATCACCCTGGTCCACGGCGGTTAGGGCGTTTTGGAACTCAACCTGAGCCCAGCGCGCCACGCCTTGGGCGGTCAATTGATCTCTGAGTTGAATAATCGAGGCCAGCAGGGTTTGGGAATCTTGGCGGTACTGGGTTTTCTCGGCAATTACCGAGGGTGCCAGCGGTTCGGTCTGTGCGGCAGTTGGCTGTTTCTGTGCATTACTGGCATCGCCGGGTGTCAGCCAGGGCTCTGAGACCAGACCGGGCAATACGAAAGTCACAAAGGTCACCGCCAGTAATAGGACAGCGATCCACAGCTTTGGTGATTTAAGTTGTCTGGAGAATCCCACCAATTACAAATCTCCACGCTCTTGTTGGAAAATTTGTTGTAGCAGCTGTTGCCACTGTTGGTACTGTGCCTGAACGGAGCCGCTAAGGGTAATAGTCTGATCTTCAAGGGCGATCACCCGCGGTGCTATCTCTGCCTCTAGCGATGAGCCCATCTCCGCGACTGCCTCGGTGTAGGTGGCGGCCTGTTGTTTTTTATTCAGTCCAGATTTAACCAGATACCCGCCGGAGATGGCGGTGATGGTACTGGCGTCACTGACTGCTGCGGTCTCGGCCTGGGAGCGGCCATAGATGCCGGCCAACACCGCGCCAACACCGGCAATCAGTTGGCGATTGCCCTGCTTTTTGAGCTGTCTCGCCTTGACTACGGAATCAAAGGAGGACCGCCGGAAATCCTGGTAAGGGAAGTGCATACGCTGGGAAAATTCGTCGTAGTAGTCCTGCATACTGTCGATATACAGGTAATCCCGCTGACGAATTTTTTCCACTCGCTGCAGCAAACTGTCATCGGTGGCCGGCAGCCGCTCAAGGGTCAGGGTGCCATTGGCTTTTTCCTTGACATAGCTGTTAAAGGCCTCGGGGGAGAACAACTTGGCAAAGCGCAGTTCCGATAGTTGGCGCAGACGCTGTGCCTGTTGATCTGAGAGCTTTTCTCGGTAGTCGAGCATAGCATTGGCAATGCTGACAAAGAGGTTTTGGAAGGGGTCGCCAAGGGAGCGCAGCCGTTGATCATAGGCATACTTGCCCACCGTCTGTCGATATTCTTCGGCAAACCACTGCCGACCACTGCTATCCAATACTTGCATTTGCAGTGCCAGTGTCTCGCCATCGGAATGTAAAATGGTACCGGTCACATACAGGTCGACCACAATGTCGCTGTTTGGGATCACCCGCACAGCGCCCCAGCCACCGCTCTTTTCCAGGACCTTGGCCAGCTGATTGGCGAAATAAACCGCCTCGGCAAAGCGAATTTCTGGGAATACTGCATCGTCCTCATCGGTCAGCTCTAGACCATCCTGTAATCTGGCTATGCCGATATCCAGAAGGGTCGACTCCGGCAGTGGACGGGAGGGTGTTCTCAGGGCGATCTGGGTGGCAGTGGTGATTTTGTCCACCGCCGCTATCGCCGAGTGGTCAGTTATCAGTGTCCCGGCCCACAGCAAACTGAGCACCAATAAAGACCTGAGAGGTAGCCGCCTCGGGAATAGAACTGTAGTCACTGGGTTTCGCTCCAGTTGTGCCATGTTGAATGTACCTGTCTCACTGATTTTTGACTTTGCGGTATTCTTCCCAGAGCCGCTCGCGCAACACTGGGTCGCTCTCGTTGATGGCTGCTTCGCGAATTTGCCGCGCCACTATATTATCCCCCTGACCATCCCCTATGTCGTCGGGCAGGGGCGCAGACCCCGAATCTTCACCCTGTTGTGACGAATCGCTGCTGGCGCCCTCGGCACTGGTCGACTGGGTACTTTCAGCCCCAGAGGATTTGTTGTCGGCGCTGTCTAATGGCGGAACTGTTGGCGGTGCGGGTTCTCCACTGCCACCAAAAACTGGTATATCGACACCACCCACGAGGATTTCCATATCGACACTGGGGTCGCTGGGCTGAATTTCAGAATTTCCTCTGGGGCTTAGAATATCGGTTTCAAAGCCTGAACTCTGAGCGCTCTGATCTAGATTGTTACTGCCGCTTCTGGCCATGCTCTGATCAAATTCCTCTAGGGATTTATTCAGAGCCCGATCTAATTGTTGCACAGAGGACTGAGTAGCGATTTCGGGATCACCATGATTATCTGTCGATGACGGGCTGTTAATAGCTGCCACTGCAGGACAGACACCTAGTAGCAGGGTTGCCATGGCCAGCCACAGCTGTCTCAGTTGCGTTAGAGTGAATGCCCAGCTCACGGCTTACCCCTCGACAAGCGACAGGGGAAAAAATGCTCGATGGGCGGATGCCACCGGTATTCCATCTGCCAGCTTGGGCCTAAATCTGGTACTGCGCAGATTTCGTTTGAGGTTCTTCAGCTGTTGCTGGCTGAGTATGGGCTCGGAACTGACAACGTCGATATCTGAAATTTTTCCCACAGCGGAGATGGTCATGGTTACCTCTAATTGTGGATGATCCGCACCGTCTTTGGCGATGCTGTGCGATGCGCTAAAAGCAATCATAGTAGGTTGATCAAACAATGCCACCTCAGTTGGTGTTTGATTCCCAGACTTCAGGGTGTTTGAGGCTAGTCTGTAGGCATTTTCGGCAGATTTACGCCGATCAAAAAGCAGGTACCAGTCGCCCAATTCGGCAACTGCCAGCGCTTGCTGGAGGATATTGTCTGGGTCTTGCTTGACTCTATATTCAACCACTTTTTCCAGGGCCGCCTTGCCGCGCTGATAATGCAAGTGAGAGCTGGTTGATTGGGTGTTGTCACTCAGGCTCGCTGTAGTTGTGACGCTAATACCACTACTGTTGCTATCCCCATATTGACTGATATGTTCGGCTATTCGGTAGTGTAGGAAGGCCAGTTGTCTATATCGCTCGGATGCAGTTTGGGGGTCAGCTTCCAGATCGCTAGTTAATATGGCATCAATATTTTGCCCGATGCGCTCAGCTGTAATTAGGCTGACATAACCAGTGCGAGCTGGTTGCTGCCGGTGAGTCTTTAACAGCCAGTGCAGAATATCATCCAGCACTGGCAGCAGCCTCGGGTCGAGGCTGTCGTAGTTTTGTCGGTTGATTTGATAGAGGTTATTGAGGGCGCTGCGAGACTGCTTCCAATCACCCCTCAGTCCCTCTGTCTCTGCCAGTGATAGCAGATAGGGCCGCTGGGATAGGCTTTGCAAGCCGTGATTGATACGCTCAATCTGCAGACCTTTGGTAAACGCGCCGATGGCTTTTTGGTAGTCTTGCCGATCCACATAGGCGCTGCCTAGGCTGAGATAGAGGTCAGCTAACTCAGTGGCGTAGGCGCTCTGTTGAGCCTCAACCCTATCGATCGCCTCCCTGTAGTTGGCAATTGGATCTACTGGGGATTCAGAGATGGGATCGGCGGAGACAAGGCTCACACTGAGTGCGGTAACCATTAGGATGGCAGTGCCTGCAACCAGCGCCTTGTGAATCACCAAAATCCCTCCCTATTTTCAAGGTTATTTTATAGTGCGACCGCTCTATGATATCACTCTCAGGGTCTCACTTAGACTACGGTAGCACAGTATTTCACCCATACTATAATGGTTTAACCAGATATTCATCCGTATCCTTACGCTCGGTTGTAGGGATTTAGATGCTAAAATAACCGTTCAGTTCATCATGCCAGGTAGCAAATAATGCACAAGCCTCTTCAGGGTCTTCGGGTTATCGAATTAGGTCAGTTGCTGGCAGGGCCCTTTGCCGGTTCTATGTTGGGTTATTTTGGGGCAGAGGTGATTAAAGTAGAGCCGCCGGGTGGTGATCCGATGCGCAATTGGCGCGAAGTTAAAGACGGCACCTCGCTGTGGTGGCGAAGTCTGGCGCGCAACAAAAAATGTATTTCACTGGATCTCAAAACTCCGCGGGGCCGCGAGTTGGTGAGACAGCTGATACTGGATGCCGATATTGTGATTGAAAATTTCCGCCCCGGAGTGCTTGAGGATTGGGATCTCGACCCTGCCAAGTTGCGCCAGCAAAACCCGCGGTTAGTAGTTGCCCGTATCTCGGGCTATGGGCAGACGGGCCCCTATGCCAGTAAACCGGGTTTTGCCTCGGCCTGCGAGGCCATCAGTGGGTTCCGCTATGTCAATGGCCACCCCGGGGAGATCCCAGTTCGCCCCAACCTAAGTATTGGCGACAGCATATCGGGACTGCACGCAGTGATCGGTATCCTGATGGCGTTGCGCGATCGCGATCGCGATGGCGGCAATGGGATGGGTCAGGTGGTGGATGTCGCCCTCTACGAGTCGATGTTTAATCTGATGGAGGCGGTGATTCCCGAATACCACGGTGCGGGTCAAATTCGCCAACCTTCGGGCACTACGGTCACCGGTATAGTGCCGACCAACACCTACAGTTGCCAGGATGGCAAATATCTGGTGATCGGTGGCAACGGCGACTCCATTTTTGGCCGATTAATGAAGGCTATTGGGCGCGAGGATATGGCAAACAGTCCCCTCTATGCCCACAATGCGGATCGCGTTGAGCGCGAGGCTGAAATCGATGCGGTGCTGTGCAATTGGTGTCAGTCTCAGAGTCTTGAGGTGGCTATGCAGATCTTAGAGGCCAACCGTGTGCCCTGTGGGCCGGTCTACAGTGCCGCGGATATGATGGAAGATAAACATTTTAAATACCGAGGATTATTCGAACAGGTTGAAATAAACGGAGAACCCCTCAAAATCCCTGCACTATTACCCAAACTTGAGAGTACTCCCGGTGGCACTGAGTGGCCGGGCCCGCAGCTGGGTTCCCACACCGATGAAATACTGGCTAGTTTGGGGCTGGATGCAGACCACATCGCCGAGTTAAAGAGCGCTGGTGTAGTTGCTGATGCGGATTAGACCCTGAACAGCGGCTGACATTTTTACTGACTTTACTATTGAGAGAGCACCCTATGGAAATTACATCCTTCAACCCCACGCGACGCACTCTGATGGGACCGGGTCCCTCGGATGTGAGTGAAAGGGTTTTGAGCGCTATGAGTAGGCCCACCTTGGGACACCTGGATCCGGAATTTATACAGATGATGGATGAGCTCAAGGTGCTGTTGCAGTATACATTTCAAACCCAGAACGCCCTGACCTTTGCAGTATCGGCACCGGGTTCGGCTGGGATGGAGTGCTGCTTCGCCAATCTGGTGGAGCCGGGCGACAAGGTGATTATTTGCCAAAACGGTGTGTTTGGCGGGCGCATGAAGGAAAATGTCCAGCGCTGTGGTGGCGTGGCGGTAATGGTCGAGGATGATTGGGGTAGAGCGGTCGATGCACAAAAGTTGCAGGACGCGCTGACCGAACATCCAGACGCCTGTCTGGTGGCCTTTGTCCACGCCGAGACTTCCACCGGAGCCCAGTCAGATGCCAAAACCTTGGTAGAGCTAGCTCACCAACATGATTGCCTGACGATTGTCGATGCGGTGACCAGCCTCGCCGGCTCGCCTTTGAAAGTGGATGAATGGGGAATAGATGCCATCTATTCCGGCTCCCAGAAATGCCTTTCAGCACCTCCGGGCCTATCGCCAGTGAGTTTTAATGATCGTGCGGCTGAAAAAATACGCAAACGCACGACCCCCGTGCAGAGTTGGTTCCTCGATCTCAATCTCGTGATGGGCTACTGGGGGGGCGATGGCAAACGCGCCTATCATCACACCGCACCGGTCAATGGCCTCTATGGTCTGCATGAGGCACTGCTGGTGGTCAGAGAAGAGGGGCTTGAGAATGCCTGGGACCGCCACTACCGCAACCACCTATTGCTGCGCGAGGGACTGCAGGGGTTGGGTATTGACTTTGTGGTCGACGAAGCTGATCGCCTGCCTCAGTTAAATGCAGTCACTATCCCCGCGGGTGTAAACGATGCTGAGGTGCGAGGCCGACTGCTGAATGAATTTAATCTGGAGATTGGCGCTGGTCTGGGTGCTCTGGCGGGCAAGGTCTGGCGCATTGGCTTAATGGGCCATGCCAGCAATCAGAACAACATTGATTTCTGCTTAAATGCCTTGAGTGAAGTTCTCGAGTAACCTAATCGTCAGTCTTTAACCGCAGCAGATCTAGCAGTGCTGTAACGGTTGCAAATACCCCTGTGGTGATGGCCGGCTCGGGTTCTATCGTGAACAGCGCGCTGTGGTGTGGGGGTATAGCAGGTCCAGTACCGTTTTGTGCTGCCACAATATCCTCGAGCTTGGTGCCACCAACAGCGAAATAAACACTGGGTATTGCTGGGTCAGTGGTAAAGGCGGGAAAATCCTCAGCGCCCATACCCTCTGAGCTGTAGGATGTGACACGCTTTTCACCTAGCTTTTCCTGCCAAACTGCTCGCAGGCGTTGCACTAACTGCTGGTTGTTGATGGTGGGCGGTGTTGATTCCCTGCCATAGATAACTTCGGGTAACTTATCTTCAGGTAGGCCTGCCGCTCTTCCCAAATTTTCGACAATTCGTTTAATACCAGTCAATAGCAGATCACGTGTCTCTAGACTGGTATTTCTGACAGTCACTTTAAGGTGTGCGCGATCGGAAATGATATTGTGTTTGCTGCCGGCATTGAAAGCCCCCACAGTAATTACCCCGGGTTTTCTTGGCGCTAACTCCCTAGAGACAAGGGTTTGCAGAGCCAGAACGATCTGGCTTGCGAGTACTATGGGATCTTTGCCAAGGTGGGGTGATGCCCCGTGGGCACCAACACCCTGAACAATAATATCCACACTGTCCGCTCCGGCAAAAGGAGAGCCCTCCTGAACATTGACAGTACCCCCGGGCATACCTGCGGCAACATGAAATGCCAGTGCATAGTCTGGTATGCCGAAGCGCTGCCACAAGTCGTCGTCCATCATCGTCTGAGCACCCATTAGTCGCTCTTCGGCGGGTTGGCCGATTAGCATCAGCGTGCCAGACCAATAATCGGTCATCTCGGCCATTTGCTTGGCAGTGCCGATAAGGCTGGTAATGTGGACATCGTGACCACAGGCATGCATCACTGGTGATAGCTTCTGTGAGAAGGGATCCACCTGTTCTGCCGTTGAAGCGTAGGCCAGTCCAGTGCGCTCTTGGATAGGTAGACCATCCATATCTGCACGCATCATCACCAGAGGTCCAGGGCCATTTCTGAGTATTGCTACAACCCCGGTTCCACCAACACCAGAGGTTACTTCATAGCCATGACGTCGCAGTTGCAAAGCGAGTTTTTCTGCGGTTTTAAATTCAACTGTGCTAAGTTCTGGATTGGCGTGAAAGTCTTCAAATAAATCTTTTAATCTGTTGCTGTAGTCGCTTTCAATAGCTTGTCTGATGGAATTGGAAAATTGGGAATCAGCCATGGAGTGACTGCTTAGGGTGACTGCAATTAACAGCACTGAAGCCAGTAGATTGCTTATTTTTCTATTCATGAGTATCTATTTTTTTATTTATAGGAGTAGATAAATTCTGTTATAACACGACCCACTTGTCCAAGACTTTCTGCAGAACATTTGTCAATTGTATCCTCGGAAGTATGCCAGTATTTGGGGAACGGATAGTGAATTAGATCCACCACCGGTATACCAGCATCTAGAAATGGTAGATGGTCATCAGTAATAAAGGTACCGCGACGGTTTTTAAAGGCAGTAGCTTCCTGGGATGCAGCAATAGCCCACAATTGATCGAGCACTGCCTTGGCGCGCTTTTGGGAGTGGCGCTCTCTGGGGATTGACAGGGACTTATCACAGACCATATCGACAATAACGCCCGCGCTGGGTCGGTAGTCGGGATTGGCCTTTACAAATGCCTTGGAGCCCATTGCGTAGGGTAGTCCATCGATCTTTCCCATATCTTCGAGATCAAAAAATACTAAATCTACAGTCACCGGCGGAGCAGATTGGGAAACTACTCGCGCCAGCTCCAAAAGCACCGCGACCCCAGAGGCACCATCATTGGCACCCAGATTGACTGCACTGCTGTCTGACGAATGCAGTGGGCGGGTATCCCAGTGGGCACCGAGCATTATATAACCATCACCCCGCCCACTTATGCGCGCCCACAGATTGTTGCCGCCTAAACCGCGACTGCTAAAGGATTGCACCTGTATCTGGTCGGTATAGGTATGTAATGTCTGCTGGATGTAACTGAGCGTCTGGCGCTTGGCTTGAGGATTATCGGGGCTTCGCGGTCCAAAGTCGGTCTGATTAACAATGTGTTGCAGTGACTTTTTGCCACTAAATAACCCCTCACTAGCTACTGTATGGCCGGCCGAGATCAGGCAAGCTAATATCAAGGAAATAACACTATGCAAGGGCATCATTAGATTGCTTAGATATTTTTCAGTGGAGTGAAGCTGGCGTTCTACTCAGTGGGGATTTCGCGCTTCAATAGCAGCGAGTCCAATTTATGCTGAGAGAGTTTTGCCCGGGCCGCCATGGTATCGGAGCTGTTCTCGAAAGGGCCGATCAATACTCTATACCAAGTATCACCGGAAGCGGCCTCAAAGGTCTCCACGCTGGCCTTTAGATTTAGCAATATCAATTGCACTTGGCGAGCTTCGGCATCGTCGGGATTTTTAAAAGAACCCACCTGAAGCAGGTACAGGGAATTTGAGGTCGACCTGTCCGCTGGGGAGTTTTCTGGAACCCTGATCTCAGTGCCGCGAAGCATGTCTGGAAATTGAAACTCGGGTGATTCGGCGGCGCTGGACGGCTGTGAATGATCTTTTGGTGCTGCGGCTTTTTTTTCCAGCAGAACCGGCAAAAATTGCGTCCCGAGAATGCCGACTACCAATCCCGCTAAGAATGCGGGTACAGAAGACTTGGTCTCAACACTTTTTCGCTGAGCGCTGCGGGCAGAGGATTTCTTAGAGTACTTTTGTGCCATGGAGCCGATTACCTTATTACCCCAAAATCTCAGGGTGTTTTCTGCGTCTGTGCAATCTAAATTGTAGGTGAAGACCCCTGCTGTTGGCAAAGTAATTAGTCAGCTTTGAAAAAAGTCTCTTTGAGGGGTCGCCGATCCTAGAGTTCCTGAGGATCTACATCCACAGACCAGCGCACAGCATGATTGGTCTTTTGGGTTTCCAGAGTCCCAATGAGCGCGTTCAGAGACCGCTGCAGATCGCCGCGGGTGTTGGCTTCTATCTGCAAATAATATCTATAGCGGCCACTGCGACGCTCCATTAATGCTGGCAATGGGCCTAAAAAAGTTATCTCGCTGCCCTCCGCAGTCAAATTTTCTCCGGTGCTGCGCGCTGCCGCTAAGAAGTCCTGAGCCTGCACGGCGTGACTGGATTCAGCGCGCAGTATCGCCATGGGTTTAAAGGGTGGCAGGTGACATTGATGGCGTTGAGCTAGTAGCTGTTGCGCCAGATACCGGTAATCCTGCGAGATTAGCATGGTCAGAATAGGGTGTTGTGGTTGGTGGGTTTGCAGTAATACCCGACCGGGGGTCTTGCCGCGGCCACTGCGCCCGGCAACCTGCGTCAGCAGCTGCCCAAAACGCTCGTGACTGCGGAAATCTGCACTGAATAGGCCGCTGTCGGCATCCACAACCACAACTAAGGTCACCTGATCAAAGTGATGACCCTTGGCGAGCATCTGGGTGCCGATCAAAATGCAGGGCTGGCCGCTGTCGGCAACGTCAAAAAAGCCCTGCATAGCGCCCTTTTTGCGGGTGCTATCACGGTCAATTCGCAACACCGGATATTCAGGAAAACATTTTTGCAGGTACTCCCAACTGCGCTCGGTACCCTCGCCGGTGGCAATAAGTTGATGGCTCTGGCAGTTGGGGCAGTGACTGGGTTGCCGCTGTTGATGATCGCAGTGGTGGCAGATCAGGCGGTTTCGGGCGCGATGGACCGTCAGGCGGGCGTCGCAGTGACTGCACTCGGCGGTCCATCCGCAACTGTGGCACATTAGTACGGGTGCATAGCCGCGGCGATTGAGAAAAACCAGTACCTGTTTCTGCGCTGCCAGTGTTTTTTTTATCGCCCCTAGAGTAGATTCGGCAATACCGCTTTCGATAGACTCTTGCTTGAGATCTACTAGCTGCCAGTTCGGCGGCGTGGCATGGCCGGCGCGACTGTCCAGCTGCAGATGGGTATAGCGATTCTGGGCGCAGTTGTTGAGGGATTCCAGGGAGGGTGTGGCCGATCCGAGAACAACCGGAATAGCCTCCCTTTGAGCGCGAGTCACCGCCAGATCACGGGCTGAATATCTAAAGCCCTCCTGCTGTTTGTAGGACAGGTCGTGCTCCTCATCAACCACAATCAGTCCGGGATTCAGTAGCGGGGTGAATATAGCCGATCTGGTACCGAGAATTATCTTTGCACTCCCAGTTCGCGCCTGTTCCCAGGCACTCAGTCGCTGGCGATCGGTGAGCGCCGAGTGAAGTATCACTGTGGGCACGTTAAAGCGATCGCGAAAGCGCTTCTGCGTCTGGGGTGTCAGACTGATCTCGGGAATTAGGACAAGGGACTGACGCCCGTAGCGCAGCGCTTTTTCTATGCATTGAAAATAGACCTCAGTCTTGCCACTGCCAGTTACCCCATCCAGCAGGTAGCAGTGGTAACCATGAAGGTCGATAGTATCCAGAGCAATCTGTTGCTGTGCATTGAGAGTTGGACTCTCAGTTCTGAGAATTTTTTCCGAGTCCACTGAGGGGCTGGGTGAGGGATCAATCTCCACCGGCTCAATCAGTGATTTGCCTTGCAGCTGGCGAATAATGTCGCGGGAGAACTGTTCCCTGAGATCGGCATCCGAAACTGGTTGGCGGTTGTGTTTTAAATGTTCGATCAAGGCACTTTGTTTGGGTGCGCGTCGCAGGGAATCCGGGCCCAACCCGAGGCCCATAGTGGTTAATTGCCAGCCGGGTATATGCTGGGTTGGCGGGCTCTCGCCGCGGCGCAACAATACCGGCAGTGCGCTGAACAGTGCCTCGCCAATGGGATATTGATAGTAGTTTGCTGTCCAGGCAAACAGGTTAAATAAAGTTTCGGGCAGCAGTGGTGTTGAATCTATTACACGGTTGATGGGTTTCAATTGCTGGATGGGAAAGTCGCTACTGTGGGCGGTTTCAACCACGAGACCAATCAGATTGCGACGGCCGAAGCTGACCGACACTCGGCACCCTACAATGGGCACAGCGCTATCGCCACTGGATGCAGAGTGCTGTGGCATTGTATAGTCAAAGGTGCGCCGCAGGGGCGACGGCACTGCAACGCGCAGGATCAGGGGCTGTGTGGGTTGCATAAAATTTAAATAATTCCTTTTGAAAGGGACCTAATTTCTGCTAGAATCCGCGCTCATTTTTAAGCGCTCTCCGTGCTTTGCCTGTCAGGCTGATACCTGCTGCTACGGACTACGGATACCCAGAGGGTCTCCCAAATTGATAGCATAACAGTTTTGGCAAGATGAAGTGGCGGTTTGCAGATTGGAGTAACCGATGAAAAACGAGATTCACCCAGCCTACGGCGAAATGACAGCTACCTGTAGCTGTGGCAATGTGATCAAGGTGGGTTCAACGCGCCCCGAAAGCTTGCACATTGATGTCTGTTCTGCCTGCCATCCCTTTTATACCGGCAAGCAAAAAATTGTCGATACCGGTGGTCGTATCGATCGCTTCAACAAACGGTTTGGCGCCAAGAAGTAATTTAGCGCCAGCCGTCGACGCTGTTAAAAGGTATCTCGAGAATTCTGGGTACCTTTTTTTGTGCGCTCAAAAGCTTAGTCTAAAGATCTTTTGTCGCACTTCTCTCCAGCAGTTACAATGCCACTCTGCTACCTGTTAACTCGGAGTTGCCAGTGGGCGCTATCTGGTCATTTTTCAAATATCTAGTTATTTTTGCTATCGCACTGGGTGGTGCGCTATTTGCCCTGCGCAACAGTCAACCGCTGAGCGTCGACTTTATTTTGGCTCACAGTCCGGAGTTGAGTCTGGGGCTTTGGCTGATACTGTTTTTGGCCCTGGGAGCGCTGCTGGGTCTGCTCACCAGTAGCTTGATGATCGCTGGTTATCGCCGTCGACTGGCCCGCCTTGAAAAAGCAGAGGACAAATCATGAGCACTAAAGATCCCCGGGTGATTGTTGCCCTAGACTACAGCGGTGCGGAGGAGGCTCTGGCGCTAGTTGAACAACTGTACCCCGGGCAGTGTCGGCTCAAGGTAGGCAAGGAACTGTTCACCTCAGCGGGCCCGCAATGGGTTAAAGCCCTAGTTGATCGCAACTTTGAGGTGTTTCTCGATCTTAAATTTCACGATATTCCAAACACTGTAGCCAAGGCAGTTTGCGCAGCCGCCGATCTCGGCGTGTGGATGACCAATGTTCACGCCTGTGGTGGCAGTCGGATGATGACCGCCGCTAAACAGGCATTGGTGCAACAGGGCAGTGACATGCTATTGACTGCAGTGACTGTGCTCACCAGCATGCAAGGCTCGGATCTACATCAGGTTGGCGTGCCTCTGGAACCTCAGGATCAGGTGTTGGGGCTGGCCAAATTAACCCACTCCTGCGGCTTGGATGGCGTGGTCTGTTCGGCTCAGGAAGCCCAGTTATTGCGGCAAAGTCTGGGCGCTGAATTTAGATTGGTAACCCCGGGTATCCGACCAGCTGACAGTGCTGCCGATGATCAGCGAAGAATCGTTACCCCAGAACAAGCAGTTAAACTGGGCAGTGACTATCTGGTGATCGGTCGACCCATCACTCAGGCGGCGGACCCCGGTGCGGTGCTTAACAGTATTAACCGATCTCTGGGGCGTGCTTAGTGCCACCCCGATACGCATACTCTGAATTTAGTTAAATTCGTCCGACCAGATAAGTTGATTGTTACTGTTGTAAACGCGTACATAGTCGACTTCCATTGCGCTCTCAACAAAATTGGCGTTACCCTCCACAGCCACATTGAGCAGTAGAAACATCTCTGAATTAAATGGCCAAGTATCTGCATTTTTAACCGCGGGGCTATAGATATAATGCATAAACCCATCGACTCTAAACACCATATTCTGAGCATTCCAATCCAGTGTATAGGTGTGGAATTGGGTGGATGTAGTGCTAATATACCGACCGCCTTTATTTTCAGTAGCACCGTGGCTGGATGGAGAATGGATTGCACTCTGTACATAGTTTTGGTCTCTACCCCAGTGCTCCATAATATCTACCTCGCCACACTGTGGCCATGGGGTAGTGCCTAAACCCAAGGTCTGAAAGTAGGCGCCCCGCTCATTGATATTTTTGCCCAGCATCCAGATCGCTGGCCAGGTGCCGAAACCGGTAGGCATTTTTGCCCGCACTTCCACTCGCCCATACTTAAAGGCAAATTTAGAGTTGAGCCGCGCTGAGGTGTATTGCTTGGTTTGACCCTGATCGGTAAATGCCTCCTTTTTGGCGACAATCTTGAGAGTGCCATCACTAACATAGGAATTGTCAGTGCGATTCGTATAATGTTGTTGCTCACCATTAAACCAATTTGGACCATTGGGTAGAAGGGTCTGATGATGCCATTTGCTGCTGTCGATAGGTTCAATGCTGTTGGTTGGAGCCATAACTATTAACGTCCTGTTAACCGAGATCTCATTGTTTGAACTATCTTTGGCTGTATAAGTGATGGTATAAGTGCCTTCCACGGAGTAATCATCTGGGCCCACGGCAATGACCGCGACAGTGCCATCCACATTGTCGTTTGCTGAAAAACCCGGTTCAACATATTGATCACCAACTTGGATGGTTATGGGATTAGCGCCCTCAAGTTGAATTACTGGAGGCGTATTGTCTGCAACAGGGCCGGGAGATGGCGGTGCAGGATTTGGACTACTTCCGCCGCCACCACCGCATGAAGACAGCAAAATACTTAAAACGCTTAAAACTAGAATTGGGCGCATGCAGAACTCTGAGTATACCTAAAGTTATAAAAAATTTTGTTATTAGTAGAATGGGCGATTCTGATTTGACCCTACCACAAGGGCTAGTCATTAGCGATAAGCTCTGAAGTTTTTGCGACTAAATAGCCAAGCTTGATGATTGTTATTTTCGGTGAGACAAGGTTATACCCATTCGCGCTGCTCAGGCGCCCAAATTGCTGTCTCAATTTGTCGAACCAGAATGCCGTTTCTCGCCAACCTCTATACCAAAAAAACGACGCCAGTTGGAGCCGTTTATATTGGGTGCCGGGTCGGATTTGAATATTCCCATGGATTCTGGATATTCACTGAAGTGTGCGTAGTGAGCGCGTAAAATTTTTAGAGCTCGGTCAAATTCAAACGCAAATCAATACGGATACCGCTATCGGTTGTGCAACATCAAGTGGTTCTGGCGAAAGCCGCTAGATTCTCGACGTAAAAATTCGGCTAATGCTCAGGAATATAGGGTTGACATATCTCAGTGCGGATTTGTAGGATGTACCATAGGTATATACGTGCTGTTGAGGTGGAAATGGAACAAGCTAAAATATTCAAAAGTAACAAAAGCCAAGCGGTTAGATTGCCAAAGCCGGTGGCATTTCCAGATTCTGTAAAGCAGGTCGAAATCGTTCCGCTGGGTCGCGCAAGATTAATTGTTCCCGCCGGGGATCTGTGGGACACCTGGTTCGATGGTTCGGAAGTGTCTGACGATTTTATGAATGACCGGGATCAGCCTGAAGATCAGGAACGGGAATCTCTGTAGTATGCTCAAATATATGTTGGATACCAATACCGTTATCTACACGATCAAAAACCGACCTAATGAAGTAAGAGAAGCGTTTAAAAAGCACTATGGTCAAATCTGCATTTCGAGTGTAACGCTCATGGAGCTAATTTATGGGGCGGAAAGGTCAGCGAAACCCGAACAGAATTTATCAGATATTGAAGGATTGGCTGCGAGGATGGAAGTTCTGTCCTATGGAGATACCGCAGCAGCACATACTGGCCAGATAAGAGCTGAATTGGCTGGACGAGGAAAACCTATTGGCCCTTATGACCAGATGATTGCAGGACATGCTCGCAGCGAAGGATTGATACTCGTGACGAACAATTTACGAGAGTTCAAACGTGTCGACGGTCTGCGCGTTGAAAACTGGGTAAAGGCGCGTTGATAATCACTACTGTTCCACATTAGGCAGTCATAGAGCAAACCTCAATTGAGGTGCGCTTTTTTTGTGCCTTCTTGAATCAAGTATAAGGATCTTTCTAAGGCTTTTCCGCTCAAACAAATTGAGCTAAAGAGTGCGTATAAGGCGCTGCTCCGGCGCCCAAATTGCTGTCTCAATTTGTCGAACCGGAATGCCGTTTCTCGCCGACCTCCCTACCAAAAAAAACGACTCCAGTTGGAGCCGTTTATATTTGGTACCAGAGGCCGGACTCGAACCGGCACGCTTTTAAGGGCGGGGGATTTTGAATCCCCTGTGTCTACCAATTTCACCACTCTGGCGTAGTTTTTCACAGGCGGGCGATTATAGCAGTGATCCCTCTAGGGTCAAATCCAGTTTAACGGCTTTTATGGTACTTGCGCCCTATGTTAAATTGATTGGCGTTTGCAATTATTTTCTATACCCTTAGCGCGTATAAATAGCGTCTGGAAACCGCGCTGTGAAATAATGCCTTTAAATTTTTGCGGCGATAACCTCAACGCTTCATCAGTCAGTCCATAAACAGTATGCGTCTACAAGATTTTAGTTTTCAATTACCTGAGAATTTGATTGCCCATCATCCTACGGCAGATCGCAGTGGCAGCCGTCTGTTGTCTGTGGATGCACAGGGGGGTATTGCGCATCAACAGTTCACTGATCTTGTGGATCATGTGCAGTCCGGCGACCTGCTGGTTTTTAACAATACGCGGGTGATTCCCGCGCGCCTGTTCGGCGAAAAGCACACTGGTGGCAAGATCGAGGTATTGATAGAACGAATAACCGCCACAGACAGTGCACTGGCCCATATACGCGCTAGTAAGTCGCCTAAAATCGGCGCTCAGCTGAATTTTGAGCAGGGTTTTTCAGCGCAGATGTGTGGTCGGGACAAAAACCTTTTTGAGATCAAATTTAATGCGCCGATTTTGCCACTACTGGATCAAATTGGGCATATGCCACTGCCTCCCTATATAGAACGATCAGATAACCCTGAGGACAGGGATCGCTATCAGACAGTCTACGCACAGCGGCCCGGTGCGGTGGCAGCTCCCACTGCCGGTCTTCATTTTGATGACCCTCTGTTGGAAAAAATTAAGGCTGTGGGTGCTGAGTTGGCCTTCGTCACCTTGCATGTGGGGGCGGGCACTTTTCAGCCGGTGCGGGTAGATAATATTACCGAACATCAAATGCACTCGGAGTGGCTTGAGGTCAGCGAGAGCGTCTGTCGGCAAATTAAACAGACTAAAGCGCGCGGTGGTCGCGTGATTGCAGTGGGCACTACCAGTGTGCGCTCGCTGGAAACTGCAGCCAGTGGTGGTGAAATCGCGCCCTATCAGGGGGAGACCGATATCTTTATCTACCCGGGCTATCAATTTAAAGTAGTGGATGGGCTGGTGACAAATTTCCATCTACCCGAGTCGACCCTGTTGATGTTGGTCTGCGCTTTTTCTGGCTATAGCTCTATAATGCGCGCCTATCGCGAGGCGGTCAGCCAGGGTTATCGCTTCTTTAGCTATGGTGACGCGATGTTGTTAATCCACAACCCCAATGCCCCGGAGGATACGCCTAAAGATGGCTGAGAGAACCTGTTTTATGCAGTTTGAAGTCGCCACTACCGATGGCAGGGCCCGCCGTGGCGAACTCAATTTTCCCCGCGGTGCGGTGCAGACGCCGGCATTTATGCCGGTGGGAACCTACGGCACTGTCAAGGGCATGCTGCCCCGCGATATTCAGCAGATCGGTGCTGAGATAATTCTCGGCAATACCTTTCATCTGATGTTGCGCCCCGGCACTGAGGTAATCAAGCAGCATGGCGATCTCCACGATTTTATCCACTGGCAGGGTCCGATTCTTACCGATTCCGGTGGCTTTCAGGTATTTAGTCTCGGCGATATGCGCAAAATTAGCGAGCAGGGGGTTAACTTTAAATCCCCTATTGATGGCAGCCCAGTTTTTATTGATCCGGAAAAATCCATGCAGGTACAGCGCGACTTGGGCAGCGATGTGGTGATGATTTTTGACGAGTGTACGCCCTATCCAGCCAGTGAAAAACAGGCCCGAGAGAGTATGCAGCTGTCGTTGCGCTGGGCCGCGCGCAGCAAGCAGGCTCACGGCGACAATCCCGCGGCGCTGTTTGGCATTGTCCAGGGCGGGATGTATGAACAGTTGCGGGATGAATCTCTCGCCGCTCTGGTGGATATAGGTTTTGATGGCTACGCCATCGGCGGTCTCTCAGTGGGAGAACCCAAAGAGGATATGATCCGCATTCTCGAACATCTGGCAGATACTATGCCCGCCGACAGACCGCGCTACCTAATGGGTGTGGGCAAGCCCGCTGACTTGGTGGAGGCAGTGCGCCGCGGTGTGGATATGTTTGACTGTGTGATGCCGACGCGCAATGCGCGCAATGGCCATCTGTTTACGAGCCATGGGGTGGTAAAAATTCGCAATGCCAAATATCGCAATGATACCTCCCCGCTCGACAGCGAATGCGATTGCTATACCTGCCAAAACTTTAGCCGCGGCTATTTACACCACTTGGAAAAATGCGGCGAAATGCTCGGTGCCCAACTAAACACCATTCACAATTTGCGTTACTACCAGCGTCTGATGCAGGACTTGAGGACCGCGATAGAACAGCATCGTCTGGATGAATACACTGAAGAATTTTATGTTAAGCAGCAGCTTTCGCCGCCGCCGCGATGACCTGCGGTTTAAAATGGTAAATATGCCCCAATCTACGTTTTATTAAAGCTATAATTAAACATTTACTCACGGCCTGTGGTTGGCAGGTGGATCAGAAGGATTATTCCGAACATGCCCAATAAGTTTCCCCTGTGGAAAAACAGTTTAATTGTCCTGGTAGTTGCATTGGCATTTATCTATGCGGCACCTAACCTCTATCCCCCGGATCCGGCAGTGCAGATCTCCGGTCAAAGTGGCGCTATGGAGATTGATGAAGCCGTCCTAGCGGTGGCTGAGAAAGCGTTGGACGAAGCCGCAATTGAGCACTTTGCCTCCGAGGCCAATGGCGAAAATGCCCTGATTCGACTGCGCGATGTTGCTATGCAGTTGCGTGCCAAGGAGGTGGTGCAGGCCGAGCTGGGGGGTGATTATATTGTCGCCTTAAATCTGGCGCCCACCACCCCAGAATGGTTGAAAGGGCTGGGGGGTGTGCCGATGAAATTAGGCTTGGATCTCAGCGGTGGCGTCCACTTTCTGCTCGAGGTGGATCTCGACAGTGCACTGGCGACACGCCTTGAAAGTGATTTACAGGATGTCAAAGCGGCTCTTAGAGAGGAGCGGATTAGATATAGAAACTTTCAGATAAAAGGTCAGCAGCTAATCGGTCAGTTTCGTGATGAACAGCAGGTTGAACAGGCCAGAACATTGATCCGCAATAATTTCCGCGATCTACAGCCCCAGTTTGGGCAGGGTCAAAATCCTCTGTCCCTAGTGCTCAACCTCAGTGATATTGTTACCAGTGATATTGAAAACAATGCCATTAAGCAGAATCTGACATCCCTGAGAAATCGAGTGAATGAGTTGGGGGTATCGGAGCCGCTGGTGTCGCGACAGGGCAAGAACCGCATCGTGGTTGAACTGCCTGGAGTTCAGGATACCGCCGAGGCCAAGCGCATTATTGGTAAAACAGCCAACTTGGAATTTCGCCTGGAGTCCGAGGGCAGGCTGGGTGAAGTTTTTGCCTTCCGCAACGCCGCCAGTTATGAGCCGGATGCACGGTTGGAAAACAAGCCGGTGATCACTGGTGAAAATGTTACCGATGCCCGGGCTAGCTTTGATGAGAATGGGCGCCCTCAGGTCAATATAACACTGGATTCAAAAGGCGGATGGCAGATGGGTCATGCCACCCGAGATAATATAGGCCGTCGATTGGGTGTGCTGTTTATTGAATATAAAACCAAATTAGAGAAGTCCATTGACGAGCAGGGCGAGTTAGTTATAACCCCAGTACCCTTTGTCGAGAAGAGTATTATTAGTTTGGCCACTGTTCAGGCACAACTGGGTAAAGCATTTCGTATCACCGGTCTCGACAGTCAGCGCGAATCCTCGGAGTTGGCTCTGTTGCTGCGTGCCGGTGCACTGGCGGCACCTATGTATATAGTTGAAGAGCGCACTATTGGCCCCTCATTGGGAGCCGATAACATCAGGCTGGGTGTGCAGTCGGTAACCTTGGGTATGGTGCTGGTGTTGCTGTTTATGTTGGTTATCTACAAAGGTTTTGGGGTTTTTGCCAATATTGCCCTGGGTATGAATCTGGTACTGTTGGTGGCCTTTATGTCATTGCTGGGTGCTACCCTAACGCTGCCGGGAATTGCCGGTATTGTGTTAACCGTGGGTATGGCGGTGGATGCCAATGTGTTGATCTTCTCGCGTATTCGCGAAGAGCTGGCCAACGGTGCTTC
>JBMZBJ010000010.1:0-14679 GCA_049612225.1 Porticoccaceae bacterium
ATAGAAAGATAATACCCGGCACCAGGCCATTGGCTCCATCAGCCATATTGATGGCATTGATAAAGCCTATGCAAAATATCACCGATAACAACCAACCCAAAATAGGCTGAGCCATAATGTGATCTAGGGGTTGGTATCCAATCTCTCTGGGGATGGCACTGGGCCACATCAAAAATACCGCGCCAAATATGATTGCCAGCAGCGTCAGGCGCCACTGGGGTGAAAGCATATCGTTTTTGAGATCCTCAATAAGCCCCAGAGCGGCGCACAGACCAAAGGCTGCCCAGCCCCAGTTGTGGACGCCCAGGGGGCCCACTGGGGAGAAGTTATAACCTTGGATGTAGTGCATCAGAAATAGGGATAGACTGAGACAGATAACCACCACACCCCCCAATCTGGATGCGGGAATTTCCGAGATACCGTGCTTATCTACATTATCTTGGGCATAGCGCTGGCGGGTAACCCATTGCATCACCAACATACCAATCAGCCCCGATACCCCAAAAAAAATCGCTGACAGCATCAACATACCAAACAGTTTGGCCAGCTCTTTTTCTGATAAAACCAGTTTGGTCATTAAATCCCTCAGCGTATTTTTTTGCGATACACCAACGCATTGTACTAAACTTATCTGACCCTTTTATAGACAATTACAATCTATTTAATCATCGTAGTGTGAATTTAATTATAGCGACTGGTTTGTAGATCGGTACTCTTAGGATTTTTCCGATCGAGCATAGTGTTGAATCAGCACCCACATTACTGACAGCATAATACCCAGTAGCGTACCAAGAATACAGATCAACGGGCGTTTGGGCTGGGACTTTTCCTCTGGAACCATGACTGGGCTGACGGTTTCAAAGACATATTCTGGGCTGGCTTCGGCGAGCATTTTGCTCTTTATTTGCTCCTCGATAATGGTGTAGAACACCTCGCGCATTTCGGCGATAGCGGTCTTTTCAACCTGCGCCTCTAGATATTTAATATTGCGGTTCACCTGCTGCAGCTTGCGGGCCTGCATATGGGCATTGATTGCCGCAACCAATTTATCTGCCCATTGTTTGGCCACTGTTGGCGAATAGTATTCCACCGCGAGGGTAATCATCCCGGTCTTTTTATCTTGGGAAACTGAAAAGCGGTCTAAGAATTCCTCGTAGAGCTCCCAGCCCGAGGGCTCTGGCAATTTCCCCGAGGGTGGCTCTCGAACCCATTGACCTGAATCCGTATCGTAAAGATCGGCGTCAATCGACAGCTGATTGGTTTGCGCATCCCAGCCATCGACGGCAAATACCTCCACCGCCAAATTATTTTCAGCGATAAATGCTTCAATAAAACTGCGCGAGCGGATAATTTCTTGGGCCATCTGGGGTTCACTGCCATCCCCTCCACCAAGACTAATACCCGCCAGTGAGGCCAGCCCGCCTAACTGTCCCAAAGAGGCAGAGAGACCACCGGCTTCCTGCTGTGCCGGTGCCAACAGCACACTGGCCTGATATTGATTGGGCAGTATCAGAGCGTAGATAACCGACACTGCGGCAAATAGCGCGGTAATCCCCAGAATTAATTTTTTCCCTGCCCACAGCACTAAAAACAGTTCACGCAGGTCTATTTCATCGTCGTATTGAACTGGAAACTTTTCATTCATTAATCGGTCCTTTTGCACCAGGGTCTATCCTTTTTCAATTTTTTAGCTTTTGGGAAGCTTATTGCAGGGCTTTAATCGCAGTCGCACCCAGAGACAGCTGATAAATTATCTCCGTCACTTCGGTCAACAGTTCCACACCTCTTAGCCTATCCGCATCTGTATCCAGTGGCACTACAATGGTATCTCCGGGCTGTACTAGCAGTCTCTTGCGGAAAAAAGCTGACATCTTCCTCTTGGGCACTACCACCTCACCACTGGCTTTCACTATATAAACTCTGCTGCGGTCAGCACTTTTAAGCACGCCGCCACTGCGGTCTATATAGCCTTGCAAATTGAGTTTACTGTCGTAGAAATAGGAGGTAGGCTGCTGAACCTCGCCAATTACAGTGACCTCTTGGCGGGTCTTTGGCACATACAGGGCGTCGCCATCCTCAAGCACTATATCCTGTTCTGTGCCACTGATAATCTGCTGTAGCGGGATCACTAGGCGGCCAACTGCCTCGGCGGCATCCAGATCAGCGATAGCCTGATCCAGCATTTTTTTCTGTTCTGAGCTTAGCTTATCTTTAGCATTGGCTTCCCGTAACTGATCGGTAGCGGCCTGCTGTTCTAGCAGTTCCGTCAGTCGAGCGAGCTCCTTCTCCTCCCTTGATTTAAGGCTCTCCCGAGTAAATGCAGCTGCCTCCACATGGGCAATCTCTGAAAACCCACCCGCTCTGGCTATCACTGAACTCAGTGTTTCACCTCGCACAAAGGTGTACTCTCCCGGGAACACCACTTCTCCGGTCAGTTTAATCGTCTCCCTATCTCGATACTCAGGGGTGGTTTTAAATAGTATGTTATCCAGAGGCTCTAATTGAAAACTCGCGGCACTTTCGGCAGATAAATTGACCGGGATTGTCAGGAAGGTCGCCGTTTCGGGGTCCGCCAAATCGGTGCGGGTCACTTCAGTTGCAGTGCGGTAGGCGCCCTCGCTGAGTCCGCCAGCGGCTGTTATAAGATCGGCCAATGACATACTGGCAACTAGAGGATACTGGCCGGGGAATCTCACCTGTCCGCTGACCGAGACCACTCGCGCCGAGGAACCAAGCTCGGCCTGCTGAGCTAACTGCTTGAGAATAGGTGCCAGAATCGTTTTGCGGCTTTGGGCCTGGCCTCCACTCCGATCCTGATCCCAGTCGCGGTTCTGATCCCGATCCCGACTCCAATCTAGATTTATATCCCGATCCCGATCCCGATCCCGATCCCGATCTCGATCCAGATACCGATCCCGATCCCGATCCCGATCCCGATCCCGATCCAGATACCAATCTTGATCCTGAGCCGAGTATTGATCTTCGTAAGCGGCGAAAAATAGCAACTTATCCCTGGACTGCAAACTGAAGTTGGCATCAGTTTTACCACCTTCGAGCACCGCTTTTAGGTCCAGAGGCAACACTTGAATATCGGAACTTTCTGCCAACTCGCGAACCACTAGGGCGTAATTTAGATCCACATCAGCAGGAAACTGGTCAATACTGGTTACTATATCGGAGAGTCGCATCCCAGAGCGCCAGGCAAAATCTCCCGGATAATTGACATGTCCTTCAAGGGTTACTATGTCCTTCTTAATATCGGTAACTTCATCAATTGTCAGGTGGTCACCACTGACAATTTTATACTGTTGGTCTGTCGGATTTGTAAGATCCAAGTCTATAACCCTAACAAAGCCATCCCCATTGATACGCTCTATTCTAGCACTCTGACTAAAGGCTCTGGGGCCCGCACCACCCGCCAGTTTAACCAGGTCTGCAACCGCTGTATCACCCTTTAACTCGTATATGGCCGGCCTGAGCACCTGACCATCAACAGAGACTATATTTTCGAGCGTGGGTATAAAGATTACGTCCCCAGATTGCAGACGCAGATCATCGCTCATATCGCCTGACAGCAACAGTTGATAGAGATCCAGCGTGGCAATGGTTTCGCCTGCTCGTTTAAGCTGTATATTTCGCAGTGAAGCTATATCACTCACCCCGCCGGCACTGATCAGGCCATGGCTGATAGTTGCAAGGGATGAGACTGTGTAGGGGCCTGGTCTGTAAGCTTCTCCCAGCACAAAAACCTGCATCGTGCGCAGGGCACCCATACTGATGCTCACTTGGGTCCCTATCACCTGCGCCGCCACCCTGGAGCGCAGCATCTCCTTGGCTTCACCGAAGCTGAGACCGGCTAATACCAGCGGTCCCAGCTCTGGCAAATCCACGGCTCCGTCGCGATTAATTTCTAGATTAAAGGACTTATTTAACTTGCCATAAAAGAGAATGTCCAACTCGTCACCCGGCCCCAAAATATAATCCAGAGAGACTGGGATATTGGGCGAGGCGACAAAGCTTTGGGGTATATTGGCGAACAGGTCATAGCCAAAGGGTTTTAACTCCTCTGATTGCCGCTCATCATCGTATTCAAAATCGGGGTCATAATCGTATTCAAACTGCAATTCAGATTCAGATCTACCCGGATACTCCCTATTGGCCTTTAATCTTTCCGAATCTGTTTTTGATGATTTATCACGCCCTCTCAGCAGTGAAGACAGGGTATTTCTGGGAGTCATCTCCGGCGCCTCTAGACGCTGCATTTCATCCTTGACATCCATATCCTCCAAGCGACCACAGAGTTTATCAATATCATATCCCGCCGCTTTAGCCATAGCGCGGTTGCTATCGCTGATACTGCCACACATGGCCTTGGCCTCGCTCAGGGACGTTTCCAATCCCTCAGCTAAAGACATTGCAGAAAACAGCAACCCTGCGACCAAGGTGCCAACTATTACCAGTGTTTTTTGGTTTAACGATTGCATTGAGTGCATAGACAGTCCTTTAATCCTATTTTCCATTTACCAACTAATCTCAGTAACCCTAGCAGTTGGGTTACTGATCTAATCTACCCCTGTACAAAAAAATGAGATAAGCCGACTTGCTAAAGCTTCCCGTTATCTTTCATAAAAGAGTATCGGTCGAATGCATCAAAACTTAAGGTAAAGATCACAAGCTTTCCCTAGCTTTGTATTAGAACAACTCATAGCGCAGTGAGGCACTAAAACTGAGCTTTTCCGACTGGCGCCCATACTCGTCCAGCAGTGAGTTTGTGTGGCCAACCTCCAGTTGTGCCTGCCCCCATCCAAAGGAGCGCCGCCAGTTTGCCGAGAGGCGGCTAAACTCTGCGCCGGCTTTAGTAATGCTGTGCCTCGTGGGTACACCACTGAGGCTATCTATATTGATCTCGCCGCGGCTATAGCGAATATCCAGCTGGTCGCCATTATCCAATTGACCGACAAAGCCCACAGTGGTTACCTTGGAGTCGTTATCCCAGGTGGCACCCAGAGCCCTGCCGCGGTAGCGGTAACCGGTCTGATAGATGCTATGATTATAGAGAATGTTGTAGCGCTGCTCGTAGGTAACCGTGGTGGTATTATCAAATTCTAAAAATAGAATACCGCTGATACCCAGCCCGGCAATCGGTCTTTTAAGCCCCCACTGCTGGGAACTTCTCGACGGCATATAGCCCGCTTCATCTTCCCCCAAATGTTGCCCATATAGGGTAGCGTCGAGTATCGGCATCTGCCAGCTAAGATCTATGGCTGCCAGTTGATTGCCGGGTTCATCGACCCTGCATTCGGCGGTATCACAGTTATCCGCACCACCAATAAGCAATTTAACTAGGTTATCAAAACTTTCGGGCCTGCCCTCTCCCCCCCACTGGGCGGTGCGCCGTAAATTGATCTCCAGATCTGATCTGGGTTTAAACCCGAGACTCATCCCCAGCAGTTTGGCGCCACTGATATGACGCTGATCATCCAACTCCGAGGCAAAGGCACTGAATGTCCAGGGGCCCAAGTATTGTAGTACTGTAAGCTCTGAGGCTTCGGAATAGTTTCTCTGCAACATCAAGCTGGCAGTGGGGCGCGCATTGTTGGAGAGTATTAGGCTACTGGTCCAGTTAGGACCCCACCAGCGCTGTATATTACCTACAGCTAGAATCCAGTTGCCCCACACCGCAGCTAGATAGCTATTGTCAAAATGCGATCTCTCCTTATCCCAGGGGTTGTGCACTTCGCTGACTTCGATATTGTAGGCGAAGTGTTGGGTCAAACCATGACGGCGCAGTCTGAGTTGCCCCTTATCTCTGACACTTTCGCCAAAATGGCGAAAAGTTTGCGAGTCATTGGCAGCGGCTAGCTGAAGGCTCTCTTGCGGGCGATTTATTTTGGAAGCGCTGCTCCCAGCAGCCATTAGCCTTGCATGGCTGTCTATAGTGCGCTGGGAATGACCCTGCAGATCGGCACGCTGCAAATCATAGAGAATGCCCGACCACATCAGCGGCCAGGTGTTGACCGGAACCTGGATAAGCCCAGCTTCAGAGAGCGTTTCAATATCCATGCGCAACCAGGGATCACGGGTATCTACCCAGGGTTCTGCTGATAACTTTAGGGGTATCATGATGATAGCGGTTACAACAACTGAGACTGCGAGCTTACGCACTATTTAATTCCTTTTAAGGGCTTTGACACCAACTGATTAACCTCTCTCGGCACCACTTTTTAAGCCATGATTATAGGTGTGATGATCTTACAGCTTGCACTGGGATGATTTGGCAACTGGTGACAGACTGGAAAATGGCAGCACCGCTCTGACTTTTTGTTTGAGAATAGTCAGCAGTACCACCGCTCGAGAATCGCCATCAATCTGCGAGAACACCGCATTGAGGCCGCGAAAGGGGCCATCCAGTATCTGCAAGCTATCGCCTTTTTTGGGCAAGTTGGAGATAAGCTCAGGCCGATTGACCTCAAAGCGCTGTTGCAATTGCTGGATAAGCTGATCGGGCACCTGCGTGGGAAGCTCGCCGAAGGAGACCAGACTGTTCACTCCTCTGGTGTGATTGATCGCCATAGCGGGAAATAGGGTCTGGTCAAATTGGACAAACAGGTAATTGGGAAACAGTACCTCCTGACTGACTCTGCGCCTACCGGCATACAGCTTCTCCACCTGCACCAGGGGACAGAAAGCCCCCAGTCCCTGCAGTTGGAGGTTTTTCAGGGCCCTAATTTCCTGTTTTGGCTTTGTTTGCACTAAAAACCAACTATCCATAGCTATGGTCCTCAATTCAAATTTGACTTACTTGACGTTTATCTTAGCAGGTCTAGGATAACCTGTTGAGTTTTTTCTAACAATTGTTTATCGCCGCGAGTCTCAAGGTTTAGCCTGACCACCGGTTCGGTGTTGCTCATTCGCAGATTAAAGCGCCAATCTGTAAACTCCATGGAAATTCCGTCGGTGGTATCTACCGCCAGCGCTAAATCCTGATAGTGCTGTCGCACTGCCGCTATGGCCGCAGCCGGATCGGCAATTTTTAGGTTGATCTCTCCCGGCGAGGGGTAAGCGGCCACCATGGCGCTAACCAACGCCGAGAGCGGTTTACCGCTAGTGCAGATTAGCTCCATCACCAGCAGCCAGGGGATCATGCCGCTATCGCAGTAAAAGAAATCTCTAAAGTAGTGGTGAGCGCTCATTTCACCGCCGTAGACCGCATCCTCGGCGCGCATTAGTTCCTTGATAAACGCGTGACCGGTCTTGGATTGAATGGCTTCGCCACCGCCGCGCTTGACCACATCAAGGGTATTCCACGTTAATCTGGGATCGTGGACCACTTTGGCACCCGGGTTCTTGCGCAGAAACGCCTCAGCCAGCAGACCGACAATATAGTAGCCCTCAATAAAATTGCCTTTTTCGTCTACTAGGAAACAGCGGTCAAAGTCGCCGTCCCAGGCAATACCCATATTAGCGCCGTGCTCTAGAACGGCCTCAATGGTTGGCGCGCGGTTTTCATGCAGTATGGGATTGGGAATGCCATTGGGGAAGTTGCCATCGGGCTGATTGTTGATCTTTACGATCTCTACAGGCACTCCCAGGCTGTTAAAACGCGCTTCAATGGCATCGACCACATGGCCGGCCGCACCATTGCCAGCGTTCATCACCAATTTCATTGGGCGAATATTGTCGCTGTCTATGTAGCCCATCAGGTGGTCAATATAGGGCTCCAGGATTGACAGCTGTTGGTAATCACCCCGCGTACCATGCTCTACAGGCGGAAAATTATTCTGCTCAGCCAATGCCTTGATAGCCAACAAGCCGGTATCGGAACTGATGGGCTTGGAGTTCTCTCGGATCGGTTTCATACCATTAAAGTCGATAGGGTTGTGGCTGGCGGTCACTTCGATACCGCCATCGGCCTGAAGATGCGAAGTGGCGAAGTACACTTCTTCGGTGCCGACCATGCCTATATCGATCACATCCGAACCTGAGTCGCGTATACCCTCCGCCAAAGCACCCTTTAGTGCTTCACTGGTAAGCCGCACATCACCCCCCAGCACCACATTTTTTGGCTTGAGAAACTCACCGTAGGCGCGGCCGATCCGGTAGGCAATCTCCTCATTGAGCTCGGTGCCTAGTTGGCCGCGAATATCATAGGCTTTGAAACAACTTAGCTGGGTCATGGATCGATTTACTCCGAAATTTTGCAAGGACTTTGGGCATGCTGTGGTGCTAGACAGCATTCTAGATCAGAAAACAGGGTTGAAACAATATAATAAGGGAGATACAGCGCCCTGTGCCGTTAAAATAACGAACAGGGACTAAACACAACGTTTGCTGATCGACAACTTGTCACTGTTTAATCCTGTTATTGCAGCTCGATACATGGTGCGTCTCGTGCAATCGGTTTGGCTAGGCTGAATCTAGATAGATCCAGCCACAGCCACTAGCAATGGTTAGCAATCAATCTATGCTTTCAAAGGTAATTTCCTGGCGGTTATCCCTAATCTTTGCGGGCCCTATGCCTTTGACAGCTGCCAGATCATCAAAACTTTTAAATGGCCCGTACTGTTCGCGGTGATCGACGATTAACTGTGCGGTTTTGATACCTATACCCTTGAGTCGGCTGGCCATTTCTGTGGCTGTCGCGCTGTTGATAGGCAGTTTGGTGCTAACCTGCACCTCGACCACATCATAAGTTGCCGTTTCAGGTTTTTCTGACACCTGCGGTTTTGGCACCAAGTCAATTTTTACCTGGGGCACAGGATCTGGTATAGGCGTTGATTGAGTGACTCCCTCGTCTGGCTGCCGTGACTTATCTTTCGAAAAGCTGACACCGAGGTAAACTGCTGCAATAAAAGCTAGAATAAAAGCGGTTGTGACTACCCGCTGATTTAAAAGGTTTGGCATGTCTGTTCTCCTTAACAGATTATTTAAAGTTTTGTCGCAGCTCAGGTGTTACTACCCCACTCCAACCACGCTTGTGCCAGCACCAACTGAAAATCGGCAAACTAACTTTATCGGAAGCACATCCTTGTACGACGACTTTATTGTGGCAGAAAACTGGCTGTTTGGTGAAATACAGTGGATAACAGTTAACTTTGGGCTGCGTTAATTGACAAAATTAAAGGCGATAACTATAGTGCCCATCCCTCCGAGATGGGGGTCAACTTCAAACTACTGCCCAGGTGGTGAAATTGGTAGACACGCTAGCTTCAGGTGCTAGTGCTCGCAAGGGCGTGGAGGTTCAAGTCCTCTCCTGGGCACCATATTTAAGAGGCCGAGCATTGCTCGGCTTTTTTATTGCCCAAACAGTCGGGACTGCCGGCCACCGATCATAGATCGGCGGCGTTCTGCTGCGGGCGAAGCTATGCTTCGCAAACCCTTGCCTCACCCTCTGGCACTATTACCTAGCTGACAAAGTCAACAAGGCGCATTAGTATCGAGAAATCGTTTATTTTGACTTTGTAAATAGATATTTTGACATATATTGTGCCGAATGTATTATAGGTGATATGACGGATACGACTATTGGCTTGCCATTTAGAGCCACACTGATTGATGGGATGCCTATGTCGATCCGATGCGACCCAAACAAGCACACTTTTGGATCAAAGCATCTCGTCATACCCAGAACAGCAATCTCATTATGGCTGTTGCAATTATCACTGAGGCACAGTTTTGATCTGCCAAAACATAATATAACTGGATAATAACTCACCATGAAAGATAGCAACACAGAGCAACCCGCATCAATAAATCATCAAATGAGTGACCAACTGGCAGCGCTGAAGAGCCGGATGCGCGCCTTTATTGACGATGAGGTAATTCCTCAGGAAACAATATTACTCAAAGAGGACGAGCAAGCGGCTCAGGTTATGGCAGCTCTCAAGCAGAGAGCCCGCGAACTCGGACTCTGGGCATTGGGGCATCCCAAGGAAATTGGTGGTGGCGGTATGCCGCTGATGGATTTTGCCTTTCTCAATGAGGTTATAGGTCGCTCCTATTTCGGACAGCTTGCGGTTGGTTCTGTGTCGATGCAAGACTCTATTATGTTGCACCGCTATGGCAGTCAGGCGCAGAGGGAACAGTGGCTGGATCCGCTAGTGGCCGGCGATATCTATCCGTCGGTTGGCCTGACCGAGCCCGAGGTCGCCGGCTCTGATCCAACCCTAATGCAGTCAACCGCTGTTCTGGATGGCGATGAATGGGTTATCAACGCCCATAAATGGTTTACCAGTGGTGCCAATGTGGCGGCATTTACCACCATTTTCTGCGAGACCGAACCGGACCAGCAAAAACACAGTAAGTTTTCTGCAATTATCGTCCCCACCGACGCGCCGGGATACAAAATTAAACGGGTGCTGCGCACTATGGGCGATACTTTGGGCGGCCACTGTGAGATCGAATTGAACAATGTGCGTGTTCCCGCCAGCAACCTGCTGGGGGAGCGCGGCAAGGGGTTCTTAATCGCCCAAAAGCGTCTTGGCCCCGGGCGGATATTCCACTGTATGCGCTGGCTAGGTCAGGCACAGCGGGCCTTTGAGTTAATGTGCCAGCATGCCAATCAACGCTATGCCCACGGCTCCCTGCTGGCGGAAAAAGGCGAAATACGCGCCTATATCGCCGAATCTGCCGCGGAAATCCAAGCTGCTCGACTGATGACTATCGACGCGGCGCGTATGATGGACAGTGGCGACGAGGCGCGAATACAGATCTCGCTGATCAAGTTCTGGGGCGCGCGGATGTTACACAATGTGATCGATCGCGCCATTCAGGTTCACGGGGCGCTGGGGGTTACTGAGGATACGCCATTGGAAATGATGTATCGTGAAGCGCGCTATGCACGCATCTACGACGGCCCCGATGAGGTTCACCGCATGACGGTTGCCCGGCGACTATTGAAAGATCCGATAGGCAATGCCCCTTGGTGAGAGCACCTTGGTAAGAGCACCTTGGTGAGAGCGCCTTGGTAAGCGCACCCTGATGAGTTTGCTCCGCCGGCTCAACGGGTTGTCGATTGATCTAATTTATACTTCAGAGGCTTGAGCTTATGAAAGCACCAGCGGTAATTGTGGGTCTATTACTGAGCGCTTATTCTTTACTTAGCTATGGAGCTAACCCAATGATTATTGATGTCAGAACCCAGGGCGAGTGGGATAGCGGCCACTTGCAGTCAGCCGTTCATCTGCCCTTAGACAGTTTGCCGCGAGACATTGAAACTCTGGCGCCAGATAAGCGTCAGCGGATTTTGCTCTACTGCCGCAGTGGCAACCGCTCTGGGCAAGCGGCAAAGATTATGCTCGATCTCGGCTATTCCGATGTGGTGAATGTTGGCGGCATTGGCGATGCCAGCGAGGCGTTGAATCTGGAGATTGTCCAATAGTAAGCTATTCAATAGACCAAGATGTCTATTGATTTGCCCATTGTGGAGAGGTTTATTCCTCAGGTTAATCAACATCCAGCTAGGTGTTTATAGGCGCGGGTACAGCGATTTTTGGATGGCTATTAGAGGGATATTGGAGAGATATAGGATAAATAATGGAGAGATACTGTAGAGCACGACTACCCAGAGCATGACGCGCGCTAGGCAGTCGTTATTCGGTGGCCCAGAGCCCTAGAGCATAGCGCTCAATCGCTCTTTAACCACGGCTTCAGCATCGGCCATAATATTGGCTACCATCTGCTGACAGCTGGGTACATCATTGATCAACCCACCCGCCATACCAAAGGTGATCATGCCCGCGTCTTTGTCACCAGAGCTCCAGGCAACTTCTTGCTGTTTGCCGCTGACCAAGTGATGTATCTCACCGAAGTCTCCACCCGCCTGCTCAACTTTTAGCACCTCAGCTGCCACGGCATTTTTGTAAACCCGAGCTGTATTGCCGTAGGAGCGGAAAATCAGCGCGGTGTCAGTTTCCTTCATATCGACAATGGCGTCTTTGATTCCCTGATGGACTGGTGCCTCTTCAGTAGCTACAAAGCGCGTACCCATATTGACACCATCAGCGCCAAGCGCCAGGGCGGCAGCCAGACCGCGCCCATCGGCAATACCACCGGAGGCGATAATAGGAATACTGAGTTTAGCTGCCGCAGCGGGGATTAGCACCAGGCCGCCAATATCATCTTCACCCGGGTGACCGGCGCATTCAAAGCCATCAATACTGACCGCGGCAACACCTAATTTTTCGGCTTTTAAAGCGTGGCGCACTGCCACGGCCTTGTGAATCACCTTAATGCCGTGGGCGTTAAAGCGCTCCATAAACGGCTCGGGACTGCGACCAGCGGTCTCTACGATTTTGACACCGCTTTTGCAGATAACTTCCACATAATCGTCATAGTTAATTTGTGTGGCAACCACGCCGACAGTTAGATTGACGGCAAAGGGCTTATCCGTCAGTGACTGGCATTTCTCAATCTCTTTGGCTAACAGCTCAGGGGTGGGCTGTGTCAGTGCAGTCATAATTCCCAGCGCTCCAGCGTTGGATGCTGCAGCTGCCAGTTCGGCCGTACCCACGCGCATCATGCCACCACAGACAATCGGATGCTCGATGCCGAATAATTCGGTAATTCTTGTTTTCATAGTAGTTCACCTTAAGGCTGTAAGTAATTTTGCACAGCCTGATTTTAAATATGCCCAGGCTCAGTTGATCAGAGGCGTTTACAATTGTTTGGGCGCAATACAGAAAAATCCACCCATCAATATTATGGCATAATATATGACATATTATCTCGACTGTAAACCCAGTGAGGGGAAGCTTTTTGCCTATAGACTGAGTTAGCAGCAGGCTATTAGCCCAAGGTTTCTAGGATCTAGAATGATCGAGAAGCGCCTGGGCTATCATCTGGCGAGTTTCCACAGGGTCTATCACTGCATCAATCTCTAGGGTAGTGGCCACTTCCGTGGCTTGGCCGCGATCAAACTGCTCAGCCAGCAATTGCTGGAATAGCGCCTGGCGTTTTTCGGGATTTTTTTCTGCCTCAAGCTCCTTTTTAAACCCTAGCTTCACCGCCCCCTCTGGCCCCATGGGTCCAAATTCGCCGGTTGGCCAAGACAGGGTGTAAAGCGGGCTGGAGGTGCTGCCACCCAGCAGCGCCTGAGCGCCCAAGCCGTAGCATTTTCGCAGTACTACCGCTATTAACGGCACCCTCAGTTGAGCACCGGAGACAAACAGGGATGACAGTCGTCTGACCGCACCCAGTTGCTCATGGGCCGGGCCCACCATAAAGCCTGGGGTGTCACAGAGACACAGTATGGGCAGATCAAACTGATTGCACAGTTGCTGGAATGCCGCCGCTTTGTCCGCGGCATCGACATCAATTGCACCGCCATTGACCCTGCAGTCGCTGGCGATAACTCCCAAGGGCCGACCCTCGATGCGAACCAGTGCGGTGATCAGCGCCCCGCCAAACTTGGGTTTTAGCTCCTGCATTGAGTCCTGATCCACCAGGGTAGTAATCAACTGGCGCACATCGTAGCTATAGCGGCGGTCGTCGGGCAAAATCTGCCTGATGGCCGCCTGATCAGCAACCTGCCAGTGCTCAGTGGAACCCTGAAAATAGGCTAGACACTGTTTGGCTATGGCGGTTGCCTGAGCCTCATCCTCAGCCACAATATCCACCACGCCGTTTTTCGACTGCACCTCAATCGGCCCGATTTCGGTGGGTTTAAAGCTGCCCAGCCCGCCGCCCTCAATCATCGCCGGTCCAGCCATACCAATATAGGACGACTGGGCGGCAATAGTGATATCGGCGGCACCAAACAGCGCGGCATTGCCGGCAAAACAGTAGCCATTGACCACTGAGATTCGCGGCACAAGGCCCTGCAAGCGCGCCCAACTGGCAAAGGACTGGCAGTTGAGTCCGGAGTTTACATTGGTGATATCAGTATCTCCCGGACGCCCGCCGCCACCCTCGGCGTACATCACAACCGGCAGCTGCTGGCGCTCGGCGATCTCCAGCAGCCGATCGAGCTTTTGGTGATGATAGAACCCCTGGGTACCAGCCAACACTGCGTAATCATTGATCACTATAGCGGTTCTACAATTGCCGTCCTGCATCAAGTCGCTGTTGACAGTGCCCACTCCGGTGATAATGCCATCACCAGCAGTTTCAGATTTAAGGGTTTCATAGTCCCTGCGATTGCGCTGGGCGGCCACTGCAAACTGGCCGTACTCTTGAAAACTACCGGTATCACAGAGATCTTCGAGGTTTTCTCTGGCAGTGCGAAATCCCTTTTTATGGCGCTTGTCGCGGGCAGCCTGTCTAGCTTGATCGCCGGTTTGGGCAACACGATAATAGAAGTCCTCTAGGGATTGGGCTGGTGTAGCCAAATTGCTGGTAGATGTCAGCTCGGCTGTTAGCTCTGCAGTGGTGCTTTTCTGAGTTGTATTACCCGCATCTGTAACAGTCAATGTCACCAAGGCTGTGCCTTTTTGCACAGTCTGGTTTTCAGCTACCTCCAGGCTTGCCACTACCCCACTACACTCAGCATTGACCGCGGTCTGCATTTTCATCGACTCCAGAACCACTAGGCACTGTCCAGCATCAACAGTGTCGCCAACAGCGACGCAAACTGCTGCCACGCAAGCGGATAGCGGAGCCGAAATTGTTTGGCTTGATTGATGATTATTGGGATTTGACATAAATATTTCGCAGTTGTACGGGTTAAATAAAGCCTATAGG
>JBMZBJ010000011.1:0-9428 GCA_049612225.1 Porticoccaceae bacterium
CAGAGGGCCACAACATCAAAACGAATATGGTCACAGTCCGCAATCGCTATGGTCACAAGGTCAGCGTAGCGGAGTGGTCTATGGGAGATACCAATGACAAGTGAGCAGATAGAAAAGCAGATCGCCGACTTTGAGAAACGGGGCGGCAAGATTCAAAAAATTGAGCGAGGGCTCAGCGCAACCAGCATGGTGGGCGGGCCTTTCAACAACCGATCAGCAGAGCGGAACAGAACCAAGCGTGGAGGCTTGGGAATCACCGTCAAGGAGAGAAGCCGATGAAAAGGTTTGAGGTATGGGTCACAGAGACCATCGAATATCGGGTCGAAGTTGATGCGGCTGATTCTGAGAGTGCTCTGCGTGAGGCTGAAGAAGAGGTGACATCTTACCCTGCCGCCAGAGACGAACTCCGCGCCCTTGAGATTGAAGCAAGGTATGCAAAGGAGATCGACGATGACTGACGTGTTTGAGGTGGACGAACGATTCCTACCCATCGCCACGCTGGACGTGGTGGTCAAGTATATGAATGCCGATGACACCGAGAAGTTTGTTCGCAGACTTGTTGTGAGGAAGAAGATCGCCAAGCGATCAGACGAGGACTTTGAGCTGACAGTAAATGAGGCTGGCGACATGCTTCAAGAGCTGTCACTCAAGGTAGTGATGGACTTTATCGGACAGGCGAGGCACTGACATGAGCGCACTTGATAGGCAGATCGACGGAGATCACTACAAAAAGCTGGCCATTCAGCCGCTTGAGTATTGTCTCAAAAACAACCTTGGGATTTGCGAGCATGGTGCAATCAAGTATCTGTCTCGGTGGCGCGAAAAGAATGGCGTCTCTGATCTCCGCAAGGCGATTCATTACATCGAAATACTCATCGAACAGGAGGTGTCCTGTGAGGATTGAAATGTCTGACGCGGTACTGCTCGTGGCTCTGGCTTTGATGTTTGTGATTAGCGGAACGATGAGCTTTGAGGACGAGGTAAACCGGATCGATGGTTACTGTGAGATGGTCAGGAGCAATATCTGGCCTGACTACGACTCAACAATAAACTGCGAAGAGGAAAACAGTTATGAATGATACCGACAAAAAGGTGCTACAGGCATCTGAAAACTACCCCAGCTTTCGGGGTTACTATATTTCCGCAAAGAAAAAGGAGGTGCCAGTGAGAGCGCGATGGTCAGCGGACGAGGATGTACTGCTGTATGAACTGATGGCAAAGAACAAGAGCTACGCCGAGATCGGGAAGATCATGGGGCGTACCCAGAAGTCAGTGGAGATGCGGGCGTTTTCTTTGAGAAAGAAGATGCGCAATGCAGGCATGCAGGGTCAATCCAAGGTGATGAGCAAGAACAGGCCGGCCAAACGCAAGGCCACCGCCAAGAAGGCGTCACCCAAGAAGGCACCCGCCCCAGAGAAGGAGGCACCGAAACCGGAACAGCCACCCTCTACTCCACCGAACAGCGTGTTTGACAAGCACACTGGCGAGCTAATCATGCTCAGCGCGGCTGGTGCCGCAGGGATCTGGCTCATCCTGATCCTGCTCGGCATTGGATTTATCCAGAAGTTATGACCGGAGCGCGTCTTGCTGGTAAGAAGTTTGCTCTAAGCAAGGAGCAGGTGGCCCGTGCAATGGAACTGTCGGACGAGGGCCATTATTGGTGGCAAATCGCAGTGATGCTAGGGGTGGCGCAGTCCACCCTGATGCGCTACGTTAGAGGCGCAGAGCTATACGGATATTCGTTCTGGACTGATCGTCCGAGCGAGGACTGACAGCCCCCACACTCCCTACGGTGAGCGGTGGCATCGTTAGGTCATTTCAAGGGGGGCCGATACATTGGATCTTGACTTGACCATCCACCGCACCTTACTCACTACGGCGCAGATGTCGCACCGGATTCCTGCCGCCGGCCATCCTACGGTCGGCAATCCAATCTAAACCTTCCTTCAACACCTTCAGCTTCTCTGGGCTACCTGATATGTCCCAGCCGTGGAGCACCACTTCCTCAACTAAATAACTGGCGTAATGGCCAAACCGTTTTTTCACCAACCCAATCGTCCTGCTGTACCGCATCAACTGGTCGCTCTCTAGACCATTCTGGGATGATCCCCCAGACGACTTAGGCTCGTAATTCAAAGGCTTTGCGAATATGCCGGCCTTTGCCGCTTGGCTCATCAAATACTCTGCGGCTTGATGTTGCTGGAGCGTGAGCAGTCCATCCATCAACATCCTGTCCACCACCACCTGATCCATAACTTTGGCACGAGGTAGCTTGCCGCCCTCGACCATTACGCTGTGGCGTTTGTAGATTTCTTTGGTGCCGAGGTCTGTGTGTGACTTGTCAGACATAAGAAAACTTCCTGAACGCTGTCGTTTTATTGACAGCAATGGCAACGTAGGGATTGGTACCGGGTAACTTGTCTCGTCTTGACAAGTTATCACAAGTCATCAAAGTCACCCCAATCTCTGGCATTACCCTTGATAGCGGAACTCAGCTCAACGCGGGGGACGAACTGCTCATACCTTCCTGTGGACAAGTTGTAATCAAGTGCGGCCACACCCTGCTGTCCAACCCACTTGAATCTGGATTTCCAGCAATGGATCTCCACGCACTCATCTGTCCTGTGCACTGTGATACCGAGGTCAGCCTTGGCAAACCACGCCGCAGAGCCAGAGATATTCATCCCCTTGGGCACAGAGTAGGTGCCATCCTCTCGGGGGTACATCTTCTGTGGGTGCGCCACAAACCAGACGTGGATGCCGTGTGCCTTGGCGAACGAGGTGATCTTACTGAGCATGTGCGAGATACCGGAATGCTCTTCCTGTCCGCTTTGCTCAATGTAGTTGTACGGATCTATGACCAGCCCACGCACACCCAGACGCATGACAGCTTGCTTGGTTCTGTCGATCACACTGTCGATAGTGCTCATGCCACCGTCTTTGGATTCAAGGAACACAAAGTGTTCGTTAATGAACTCTATGGCCTCTTCCAGCTCTTCCACGGACATGCGCTGGTTGAGCCCGTCGTAGAACGGCTTGCCGGTAATCTTCTCTGCCAGCTTGGCTATGTGCATGTGGGGTGGGTTCTCAAACGAACACACCGCAAACTTCCATGATTCATTCTGGGCGAGGTTGACCATAATCTGGTCAATAAACTCAGACTTGCCTGATGATGGCATGCCTGTGACGATGGACAGTTGACCCTCCGCCACTGTAAATAACTCGTCAATAGCAGGGAACCCAGTCGACGCCCCTCGTCCATGACCATTCGCGTAGATTTCCTTGATGCTGTCGAGGTATTCAGATGCCCCGTACACGCCTGACAATGGCACCGGCTCTGGGTTCTCAAACAAGCTGTGAGTCTCATCAACGCCCAGCTCCCTGACCGCATCGTTCCCATCCTTGATATCTTCGGGAAACTTGACCCGCCAGCACTTGGCTCGGCCGACCCTGCGGGCTATTTCTTCTGCGAGTGCCTCGCCCTGCTGATCGTTGTCGGTGGCCAGAACTATTCGCTTGCACCGTTCAATCCGCTCCCGCTCTTCCCAGATATAGGCGAACTTGTTGTCCTCTTCTGGGCTGACCCTGTTTTGGCTGACCTTCGCAGGTGCCCCGTTGGGGCAACTAACGGCCTTAATTCCGACGCTAGCGAGAGCTATGACATCACACTCCCCCTCGACTATCGTTAATTCTTCATCCTCTGGCCCTACGTTTTCGATACCGTAGAAGCTACGAGGCGCCCCTTCGCAGGAAAATGCCTTCCCGTCGACAGAGCGCCACTTGATTGCTGATGGATTCTCGCGGCTACCGTAGATAAACCCGACCGCTTCTTTCTGTTCACCGTCGAGCCAGCGTGTGCCGGTTGTCATTGCTGGTAACTCGTCAAGATTATCCAGCTCAACGCCACGACCGTGAAAAAATTGTTTGATTAAATCGACATTGTAATTAAGTTGCGTTGGTATCTTTACGACCTTGTTCGTTTGTTTCACTTCGTATTCCTCCCAGAATTTTTTTCTTTTTACCGCCCCCGACAGCCCACAGTGGTGGCACATGTAGACTGAGTGATCGTGGTGGACGGTTACTGATAGTGTTTTCTCGTGTTTTTTCTTCCTCTGGTCGCCGCACTCAGGGCATTTGGCCCTGACGCTTTCCCCAAAGCCCAAGATGTAGTCATCTATGGCCTGCATAAAGCGTTTGCCTTTTGGTCATTTTCGTGATAATTATGGAAACATCTAGTAATATACTAGGTACTAGGACAGTCCTAGCTTAGATACTTTCTAAGTTTAAATACTTAGATATATACCAGCTTAGGACAGTCCTAGAGGGTACGACTCCTAATGTTTCCTCCCTAACCCCGTCCACAAACGGGGTTTTTTTACGCACAATCTGCAAGCTCTTCCACCAACATTCTCACCACAACACGTTGCTCGGTTTTGCTGAGCAATAGCATTTCGTCGAGCGCATCCTGTAGCCCGAACGGGTAGCCGGCGATGTTGCAGTGTTTGAGAAAAGCGGGGGATTGTAGGTATTTAATCGCGTCAGCCTTGATCTGTGACTGATCGCTTATCAGATCCTTGATGGCCTGACTAATCACCTTGGCATAAACGGTCTTGTAAATTCCAGACACTTATCACTGCCCTCGGGTCCTCTTTGTCGACCCCGCCCCAGATTATGTGTTTTTCTTTGACCTGTCTATCATTCTTGTACACTAGTCCTTGCATACAATCTAATATCAATGACTCGTCGAGATCAGGCCGCCGACTAGCATAATATATCGTGATTTTTACCGCCACATCTTTTTCAAAAAGCGGGTCAACTTTTCGACACTGGCGCTCAAAGGACTTCACATAGTCAAGCGCTTTCTGGGATTTTATGAATAGTGGGCGCCCTGTCTTGCTCTTAACCAGCCTACGGCTATTGGCTTTACTGCAAGGCTCACCGTGTATCGTTATGTTCAATATATCGTTTGACATTGCCCCTCTACCATTATTAACTTATCTACACCCAAGGCTAGGTTTCACGCCTGTGGAGTCGGTTAGCGCCGCCCCGATGGGTAGAAATGCGGCGCACCATTATCAACCGGAGAAAATCCATGAGCAAGATGGGACGCTATGTTTACCGAATACAGGAACAAGAGGAACGTGAGCTTTATGACAATCACGATAGAGAAGAATGTGCCGATACCCCAACGCACCCGCTTGCCAGAGTTACCCTTTGGCGACATGGAGGTAGGAGACTCGTTCCTCGTGCCCCTTCAAATGCAAGATTCCCAAAGCGTAGCTTCACTACGACAGAGGGTGTCGAGGTACCAGAGAGCGAATGATCCCAAGAAATTCAGCACTGTTAAGTCTGAGGGCGGCATGAGGGTGTTCCGCATCGCATGATTATCACTAACCAAACCGACTTGCCCGAACCTGTTTTCCTGTCGCTCACGCACAGCGATTACACCAAGGGCGATAGCAATCGGTCTGTGACTCAACTGATTGACTCCCCGCGTGTGCGCATACTGCGCAAGGAGCACGAGAGTCAGATCGTCGAGGATGCCGCAGATATGGTTTGGTCTGTGCTGGGCACCGCAGTGCACAAGATGTTTGAGCAACACGATGCAGACGGGCACATATCAGAAGAGAGGCTGTATGCAGAGGTGGACAACTGGGTAATCAGTGGCGCCATCGACATTCAGCGCTCCGAGGATGATGGCACCGTGACGGTGCTGGATTACAAATGCACGTCGGTCTGGTCTGTGATTCATGGCAAGCCAGAGTGGGAGAAACAACTTAACTTCTACGCATGGCTTGTTGAGTATTGCAAAGAGGTTGAGGTCAAGTCTCTGCAAATCGTGGCGGTGTTGCGTGATTGGCAACGCACCAAGGCAACGCTCGAATCCAACTATCCAGAGGCGCCTATCGTTGTTGTGGACGTGCCGCTGTGGAGTCAAGACGAGCGTGATGCCTATGTGCGCGGGCGTGTCCAGCTTCATCAAAACGCCGAGTTTGATCGGCTCACTGGTGGCGCACTGCCCCTGTGTAGCGATGAAGAGCGGTGGAAGAAGCACGACTCATACGCAGTGATGTCTGGCACAAACAAACGCGCCACTCGGGTCTTTGACTCAGAGGAGGCGGCGCAGGAGTTTATTGACAACAAGTCAGACCCAAAGTTCCACATCGAGTTCCGTGCTGGCAAGTGCACTCGGTGCGTGGACAACTACTGCAAGGTTGCCCAGTTTTGCGATCAATATCAGGAGGGCGAGTGAACCCACTTACAACAGACCCTGACTTCTACCGCAAGGTGGTAGGCATGATGCAACAATCTAAAAACAATCTAAGAATTAACATCAACGGAAACACACTGTCGTTTTGGTTAAGCGGTAAGCACATTGGAGATATGAATGGCGCTGACTTCTACAAAATGACAGCCAACGAAGTTTGGAAACAACTAGGAGTAAGCAATGAACAAAAGAAAAACTGGCTCATCTGATGAGTTTTACATTGGCGTCATCAAGCAGGTGCACAATGGGCCTGTACGGGTGGTGTCTATGGCGGCATCCGATATCGAAGAGGCGAGAGAAAAATGCAATCGTCTCTGCTATCAACTAACGCCCGACGCAGGGCAGGTTCAGAGGGAGAAGGATCTCGACCCCAACACGCGGTGGTTCACGCTAACCGTCGTGAACGTAGATGATATTCGCACCGTCGAAGGGTTGAGCGTTTCCATGAAGGTTGTCCATGACAACAAGTATGGCAACCAGCCAGAGCCAACCCCTCCAGCCCTCAAGCTAATCACGCACACAGCGCGGGGTGAGGCATGAGCGCTAAACACACATATCAGTCGGTATGGGAGAAGCTACAGAAGATCGACTGTAACGACAAAAAGAAAACCAAGAATGGATTGAGCTATCTGTCTTGGGCATGGGCATGGGGCAAGCTGATGGAGCACTATCCAGAAGCGACCTATGAGTTTTTCAATGAGTGCCGTGATGAGTTTGGGCACGTCGAGGTGTGGTGCCGCATCCGAATCGGGGAGCTTGAGCGCATCATGTGGTTGCCCGTGATGGACTACAAAAACAACGCCATCAAAAACCCTGACCTGCGCAAAATATCAGACACCCGCATGCGCTGTCTAACTAAGTGCATTGGCATGTTTGGGCTGGGCCACTACATCTATGCAGGCGAGGACCTGCCTGACGGGCCTGATAATGATGAGCCCACAGAGCCAGAGCCACCCAAGCCGGCACCCAAGAAGAAGGCGGAGAAGAAGACGCCGCCGCCTGCTAAAAACAAGTCAGAGACAAAATCAGAAACGGCACCCAACACCATTGCCGATGCCGAGGAAGCCGCGAACGCTGTCACCTTCCTGATAGACACGGTGGATAACTTTGCCTCGGAGTCTCTGGCGCAACTGCGAGACTTCTACAACACCAACAAGGCGCTGATAGACCTGTTGGATACTCAATTCCCTGAGCAATACGCTAAGTTGAAAGATCACCTTAGTGCACTCAAAGCCAAACTACAGGAGGAAGCGGCATGAGTAATGATAAGTACCCCAAGACTGAGGGTGGCCTGTATGCCAACCAATACAAAAAGGCCAACAACCACCCTGACTGGACTGGCAATGTGAGCATATCGTCAGACCAGATCAAAAACATCATTGCGATGGGGAAGGCTGGCGAGGAACCCAAGCTCAAGCTGGCGGCTTGGAACCGCAAAAGCAAGGAGGATGGCAAGGCGTATTTTTATATCTCAGCCGAGGCCAAGTTTGATGAGTCCAAGGTTTCTGCGCCCCCTCAGCCTGACTACTCAGAAGTAGTGAGTGCGCCGGAGCCTATCCCCCAGCAAGAAGATGACTGGCCGTTCTGATGATTAGAAGCAAGCCCATGCTGGCCGGCGCAAAGGGTCAAGGTTGTGTGAACTGCGGCGCCGCTGATGGCACCGTGGTCGCGGCCCACTACACCGGCCTGCGTGGTCACTTGCTTGGGAAAGGTAAAGGCATCAAGGCCCACGACCTGATGGTGGCTGACCTGTGTTTTAAATGCCACCACGCATTCGACGTGGGCTATGACGGGTCGAGTTTTGAGAAAAAGATAGACCTCAGCGAGCAGTTTTTATACTTGGTTGCGCGAACGCTACTGCGCCGTGTAGACCAAGGCATCATTACCGTTAAGGGATATGAACCATGAGCACCTACAATCCACTACTCCAACTGGAGCAGAAACGAACACGGCAGAGAGCCATCAAGGCAATGTGCGCTCACTGCATGGGCTGTACCAAAGATCATATAGAACCGGGGTTTCGCGAATGCGTGCGCAACTGCACTTCAGTGAATTGCCCGCTTCATTTCTACCGACCATATCAGGACAAGGAGAGCAGTGATGCTGATACCGATACCACGCACTAAATCAATTCAGCTACTCAACACGTTTCAGTATTTGTCGTCTGCTTTTCCAGACAAGCTGAAAGAGCTAGTTGACGTAAACAAGATATCCGCTGAGGGTGTGGTCATTGAGATCAAGCCCATGAAGGCGGCTCGCACCAGACCGCAGGAGAACTACTACCGCAAATGGTGTGCCGAGTTTGCCCGCTTCTGCGGCATGACGCCAGATGAGATGCACGAGGAAATGCTGTGCCAGTGCTATGGATCTACAGAGCACGCTACTAAGTTTGGTCTGCGCAGGCGTCCAGCAAAGCGAAGCTCAGAGGCTAGCAAGACTGACTACTCTGAACTTATTGAGACGTTGTGCCGCATAGCCGCCGAGGTTGGTTTCTACGTTCCACCCGCAGAGGAAGGGCGCCGTGAGTAGCATAAAGGTTGTATTGGAGGGGGATGCCTACCGTGATCTGGTGGTGTCGGTTGATGGGTTTATCGACGAAATGGCAGTAAGGCTGGAGGACATTGAGGCCACGGTGGCTGATATCCAAAGGATGATGCTTGAGCAACAGGCTGATGTTTCGTTGATTATGAAGAAGGTAGGTGCCAGTGGAATACTGGCGGCGGGGGCGACACATGAGAAGAAAGATTAGGAATCTTGGCGAGCACTGGCTCGCGCTTTCGGTGATTACTGCAATCACCCTGACAGCTATACTGTTTGAGCTAGCCGATAAACTGGACTAGTGGACAGTCTCGTCTCCGTCCTCGTAGGGCGCCATTTCGTATAAGCATGCCATGTGAACTGCCGCCGCCATCATGCCGACACTCTCGGCGGTGGCGTTGGTGGTGCACTCAAATGTCACGTCACCATCTTTCGTTCTGTACATAAGAACTACGGACGACAGCTCCTCTGCTAGTCCTGTTGACTCGTCAGTGATAGCGGCGACAAATCCTTCCAGCATATCGCTGACTTCTTCCCAGACCGCAGGCTTCTTTGTAAGCGTTACAATCTTAGTCATTTCGTGGTCTCACTGTGACGCGGTGAACTTCGCCATCGGTCTTGT
>JBMZBJ010000012.1:0-885 GCA_049612225.1 Porticoccaceae bacterium
GTACTTCGTAAAGAAATGGAATATCGTCTTGCTGGTAAAGATGTAAAAATTATGGCCAGTGATATTATGAATAAAAAATATGATGACGATGAACCGAGAGAGGAAGAACAACCTCTAATGACTACAGCCGATTTGTTTGATAAAAATTAAACAAGTAGGTAAGTAAAGAGTATTCCGCAATAGCTCAGTTGGTAGTAGCGACGGTCTGTTAAACCGTAGGTCCCTGGTTCGAGCCCAGGTTGCGGAGCCAAGTTAAAACATATCCTGCATACAGTATAGCTGATGCAACAGACTGATAAACTGGGGATATGTTTTTCGGAGAGTTGGCTGAGTGGTCGAAAGCACACCCCTGCTAAGGGTGCATACGTGAAAGCGTATCGAGGGTTCGAATCCCTCACTCTCCGCCAAAACAAAGAGATAAGTAAAAGACGCCGGATTAGCTCAGTTGGTAGAGCAGCTCACTTGTAATGAGAAGGTCGCGAGTTCGACTCTTGCATCCGGCACCACCCTTTGGGGCCGTAGCTCAGTTGGGAGAGCGTCTGGTTTGCATCCAGAAGGTCGCAGGTTCGACCCCTGTCGGCTCCACCAAATAAGGAAACAGCATGGAACACATGTCAGACTGCTTTGATTTAGTTGACGAAGCATGGAACAGATGGGGTAGTGCCCAGGTTACATACATTAGTGGAACAGGGCCAATGCGAGACAAGAAAGGTAATATACTTCCCGAGTCTCTCTTAGGAGATTACGAAGCACATGAATTTAAAGTAGGTGTGCGTCCTTCAATTTGGTGTATTTGGGATGGTGAACAACTGACATTGTCTAAATATCCTGCAAGTTATAAACCTCTTGCTGAAACCTATGCTCCACCTGATAATATTTAAACTA
>JBMZBJ010000013.1:0-849 GCA_049612225.1 Porticoccaceae bacterium
TGGGGTGACGGAGAAGGTTAGGCTAGCACGGCGACGGTTGTCCGTGTTTAAGGTTGTAGGCTGGTGTTTTAGGTAAATCCGGAACACTAAGGCTGAGAACTGATGACGACCACTCTATGAGTGGGAAGTAGTCGATACCATGCTTCCAGGAAAAACCTCTAAGCTTCAGGTTGTAAGAAACCGTACCCTAAACCGACACAGGTGGTTAGGTCGAGTAGACCAAGGTGTTTGAGAGAACTATGGTGAAGGAACTAGGCAAAATAGCACCGTAACTTCGGGAGAAGGTGCGCCGCGGTTAGTGATGAGACTTGCTCTCTAAGCTGAACGTGGTCGAAGATACCAGGTGGCTGCGACTGTTTACTAAAAACATAGCACTCTGCAAACTCGTAAGAGGAAGTATAGGGTGTGACGCCTGCCCGGTGCCGGAAGGTTAATTGATGGGGTTAGCTTCGGCGAAGCTCTTGATCGAAGCCCAGGTAAACGGCGGCCGTAACTATAACGGTCCTAAGGTAGCGAAATTCCTTGTCGGGTAAGTTCCGACCTGCACGAATGGCGTAACGACTTCCCCGCTGTCTCCAACATCGACTCAGCGAAATTGAATTCCCCGTGAAGATGCGGGGTTCCCGCGGTTAGACGGAAAGACCCCGTGCACCTTTACTACAACTTTACAGTGGCATCAGAGTGGAGATGTGCAGGATAGGTGGGAGCCTTTGAAGCGATAGCGCCAGTTGTCGTGGAGGCGTCCTTGAGATACCACCCTTCTGCATTCTGTTGTCTAACCGCGGCCAGTGAAGCCTGGTCCGGGACCCTGTATGGTGGGTAGTTTGACTGGGGCGGTCGCCTCCCAAA
>JBMZBJ010000014.1:0-698 GCA_049612225.1 Porticoccaceae bacterium
CCTTTAAAGGGCTCGAGTTCTGGATTACCCAGAGATATAGAAACGGCGTCGCCGTCAATATCAATAGCTTGCCCGACCTGATAACTATCATTACCTTGGTGAGGACGTGCGATGGTTTCTGCATACGAAACACGCAGCAACAGATCTTCTCTGATATCCCACACAAGGTTCAATGAGGGTAGAACATGATTGAAGTCGTGTTCGGCGGTATAATAAATTGGAGCACCAAGGCCCTTCCTGTACGCGCCAACCGTGCGGCTGGTATCTTCAAAGCGGACACCAATATTTCCTCTTATTGGTAGCCCTGATGCTAAGGTGCTGCCATCAAATCGGGCCATCAAATAGGTTGCGAAAATATCGCGCTCTGAATCACTGTAACGCCTGGTTAAGGACTCACCTTCATAAGCGGGAAGGCCGCCAAATGTGTCGCCTGTCACAGGATTACCATCAAGGAGTGTGGCTTGGAAACAGTCAGGATCGGGGAAGTACCAGTTGTCTACTTGACCGTCCAATGCTCCCATGAAATAGCCCCCACCTGGTGAGGTATTTCCATTCACGCTTGACTGAAGGCATGCAGTATTGTCGATTTTGCTGTAATCATAATCGGCACTCGATAACTTCCATTCTGGACGCATCTTGTTTTGTTCCAGCACTCAATTTTTTATTCCTGCCTGTACGCTGGTTATAAAGGATCCTTC
>JBMZBJ010000015.1:0-638 GCA_049612225.1 Porticoccaceae bacterium
CTTTCTTTAGGCTAACTACCGGTCGGTAGCCTTCCCATTCCTTAGGTTGCCGATCGGTGTTTTTTTTGTTTTTCTAATGTGGGGGTTGTGTCTACCCTTACAGAAACGCTTGACAGCCGTCATTAGACTGCCTTACAGTCGGATATGTAGTCCATTGACTACTGGGGTGGCTCCCAAAAGGTAATCAGACAAAAAGCCTCTTGGCCCACTAAACCGTGGATAGACCAAGGAAACGGCCCTAAACCAGGAAGGTTACGAAGGTTGGGGAAAATAGTCCATTGCCACTTTTGGAAGGTTCCGGTGCGTAACCAAAAGACTGTAACGCGGAGTTGCAGTCCACTGCATTACCACTTTGCTACTGCGCCTTAGTACTTACCTCAAATGCGGCAATGGATTTTACTTTATGTTAATCAATAAGGAAATCCAAAATGAACGCATATCAGTTAAAAAATCACATTGAATGCATTGAAGCCGTCTATCAGGAATTCGACTTTCGGCTTGAAATGGTGTTTAAAAATGGCAACAGATTATTAGTTGCCGCAGGGGCATACCGAGCCGATTTAGTCTTAAAAGACGGCAAAAGGCTTACCATTGCTACCAATCTTTTCAAACGCCCTAAGCAGGCTTTTCTCTACGAT
>JBMZBJ010000016.1:0-588 GCA_049612225.1 Porticoccaceae bacterium
CTCAATGCCTTCACCTACCAGTATCTCTGCCGCACGAGCAGTGAATTCTGTCTTGTCTATCTTTTCAATGTGAAAGCCTTGGCATCTTGAATGCAGTGCCGGAATCACTCTGTTGGGATAGTTACAAGTGAGTATGAATCTTGCTGACTGATGATACATCTCCATCACACCTCTCAGCGCCGCTTGTCCATTGGGCGATATGTAGTCCGCCTCATCCAGCAACACAACTTTGAATTCGCCAAATGGCATGGTTTGCACAAAGTTTGTAATTTTGTCACGGATCACGTCTACGGAGTTTTCTCTTGATGCGTTTATCTCAAGTATGTCTGTGCCTGTCACTTCCAACAAGTTCAACAGTATTTTTGCCAGTGTGGTTTTGCCAACACCTGGAGCACCTGAAAACAATAGATGTGGAATTGATTTTGATTTGACCCATTGCTCAACCTGTTTCTTTTGTGCTTCATCTCTAAACACATAGCCTTGCAGTGTGTTAGGACGATGTTTTTCTACCCAAAGTGTGTTCATACTTTTAATATAACAGAATTATACAACAATGTCTATGAAATTATGCTTTGTAAGGAGCAGTTA
>JBMZBJ010000017.1:0-293 GCA_049612225.1 Porticoccaceae bacterium
CAGCGGGACGAGTTATTGAGGCATTTGGTGAGTTTGTAGTGGGTGGCAGCTATGCTGTCGGTCTGGTTCTTTTCACTATTTTGGTAGTCATTAATTTTGTCGTTGTGACTAAGGGAGCCACGCGCGTTTCCGAGGTGACCGCTCGGTTTACTTTGGACGCTATGCCAGGCAAACAGATGGCCATTGATGCCGACTTGAATGCCGGGCTGATTACTCAGGACGAGGCATTAGAGCGTCGAGAGCGAGTCACACGCGAGTCTGATTTTTATGGCGCTATGGATGGTGCATCTAAG
>JBMZBJ010000017.1:303-541 GCA_049612225.1 Porticoccaceae bacterium
CGCAGTTGCGGGCATTCTGATTTTGTTTATTAACATCATTGGAGGGTTTGCAATTGGTACTCTGCAGCATGGCCTTGACGCTAGTCAGGCGGCAGAAAATTATGTGCTCCTGACTATTGGTGATGGCCTGGTAGCGCAAATACCTTCGATGCTTTTGTCTACCGCGACAGCCATTATCGTAACCCGTGTCTCGGGTGAGCAAGACATGAGCGCTGAAGTGTCTCGTCAGCTTACTAGC
>JBMZBJ010000018.1:0-523 GCA_049612225.1 Porticoccaceae bacterium
CGCGAGTATGTGCTGAACGGGTTTATTGGTTCTGCGGAGTTTGCGGCACTGGCTGCGTCATACGGTATCAATGCTTCCAAGACAGCGGGCGCAACTGACCCTGCTGCAGTCGGTACTGCTGCCGAGCGAGGTACCCAAAAGGCAGGGGATGCAGAAGCCATCCCAGCTCTGCCCATGCTGGCTCTGTTCATCTTCAGTGGGCTGCTGGGGCTATTCGGTGTCAGACGGTTGGCGGGCTGATAGGCTAATAGTAGGTGCCTTACCCCCTTACTAAAGAGCAATTTCCGGCTATCTGTTCGTCACTTATTTGTCACTAGAACGTGAGTAGATGAGCGCTCAGGATAACGGCTCTTGCAACATAAACAGTTTCAATTTTTTCCAGTGTGTTTTTGTGTGGTGCCCGGGGCCGGACTTGAACCGGCACGACCTCAACGGTCGGGGGATTTTAAGTTGCTTTCATACCCCCCCAATTCTCATACCAGTCACACCTTAACCCAATTAGCACAGACACTTATCTGGGTTG
>JBMZBJ010000019.1:0-504 GCA_049612225.1 Porticoccaceae bacterium
GGCGATGAAGAGATCACGATCTACAAGCAGGGCGAGTGGATGGATCTCTGCCGTGGGCCGCATGTGCCCAGCACCGGCAAGCTGCAGGCCTTCAAGCTGACCAAGGTGGCCGGTGCCTACTGGCGCGGCGATGCCAACAACCAGCAGCTGCAGCGGATTTATGGCACCGCCTGGGCCAACAAAAAGCAGCTCAAGGCGTACCTGAATCGCATTGCCGAGGCCGAGAAGCGCGACCATCGCAAGATCGCTAAAAAGCTCGACCTTTTTCATACCCAGGAAGAAGCACCGGGCATGGTGTTTTGGCACCCCGCGGGCTGGAGCATTTACCAGACCATCGAGCGCTACATGCGCGAGAAGCAGCTGGCCTTTGGCTATCAGGAAATCAAAACCCCGCAGGTCGTCGATATTGGTTTGTGGCAGCGCTCGGGTCACGCCGACAAGTTCGCTGAGGGCATGTTTACGCTCGAGGCCGAGGAACGTCAGTTTGCGGTCAAGCCCATGAAC
>JBMZBJ010000020.1:0-504 GCA_049612225.1 Porticoccaceae bacterium
CTTCATGAATCCTGACAACATCGACATTGTCCTGGTCCACACCACGCATAGTGGCAACATCGGGGGTGTGGCGCGGGCCATGAAAAACATGGGTCTGACCCGGCTGACGCTGGTGGCGCCGCTGGAATACCCCGCGCCTGAGGCGACCTGGCGGGCTGCGTCTGCGGTGGATGTGATGGAGAACGCCCGCGTGGTAGACACCCTCGATGAGGCGATTGCCGACTGCCAGTTTGTGGTCGGTACCAGTGCGCGGGAGCGCCGCATTCCCTGGCCGGTGCAAGACGCTCGCCGTTGCGCAGAGCGGATTGCTCAGCACGCCGACGCTGAGCGGGTGGCGATTCTCTTCGGCCGCGAAGATCGCGGGCTGTTGAATGAAGAGTTGCAGCGTTGCAACCTGCACTGCCACATCCCGACCCATGAAGGGTATCCGAGCCTGAATCTGGCCATGGCGGTGCAAATTGTGGCCTACGAGTGCCGCATGATGCAGCTGGATGGTCAGACGGC
>JBMZBJ010000021.1:0-502 GCA_049612225.1 Porticoccaceae bacterium
ATCTGAATAAAAAAAACAATTAATACAAATACACATAAAACTATATTTTTAATTATATTATAGTTTATTTTATTAAAATCTTGGGGGCGGGGGGACTTGAACCCCCACGACCGCAATAGTCAACGGATTTTAAGTCCGTTGTGTCTACCATTTCACCACGCCCCCAAAGTTTATTAGGCGGCACCCAGATTTGAACTGGGGATCGAGGATTTGCAATCCACTGCCTTACCACTTGGCCATACCGCCTAATAATAATAATATAGAGATTTGCCCAAAACCAGATTTGAACTGGTGACACGAGGATCTTCAGTCCACTGCTCTACCAACTGAGCTATTCGGGCATACTCATTTTTATTATATACTATATTTACTGTTTAGACAAATATGAAAATATTTTAATTTAAGTTTTTAGTATTATATTTAGAATTATCATCTAAAAAAAGTATATTGGCCAAGTCGTCAGTCTTAACGTTTTGTATATCATTATTTTTACAAATTTCGA